>CAYZMS010000003.1:0-191689 GCA_964479625.1 uncultured Saprospiraceae bacterium | reverse complement strand
CGGTCAACTTTTTGACCGAAAGTTCGCTTTTTTTATTTTGATGCGTTTGCCCTAACTGGTTGATGAGGTCCTAATTAAATTTTCCCAAATAAGCCTCCAGATCCCTTTTTATGGCCTGAATGGTGTCCAGGAATTCCTGTTGAATCCCCACCATATGCTCAGCCGTAACATCAACAGGGGCACTATGATCATGATGGTGATGGTCGTGGCCCTCATGGTCGTGATCATGGTCGTGTTCGTAACCAGGGACTTCGATCAAGTTGGAACTCCACTGATCAAGCCGGCTTTTAATACTTGCAAGACTAGAATCTAGGATAGATCCGTTTTTCATTTGCTCCCGGACGGCACTTTCGATGGTTACCGCCTCTTTGTGGATAGTAAAGGCTTCTTCCAGTAACTGATCCTCTTTAGTTGGTTTGTCAGCGCATGAAGCCAAGAAGAAGACAAAAAGCAATAATTTCCAGTAATGGTGCATAAAATGGATAGTTTATTTCGAAAGTACCGGAGTAGCTTCGGTAAGGATGTAATTACAGTGCATGAAATCCGTATTGTTTAACTGCAAAATCCCCCGGAAGACCAGCCGTTGGTCCATTTTGAACCGGTGTTCTCTGGGATCCTCCATTTGCAGTTCGATAATGGTCTCTGGGCCGGCCATGCCGCAAAAGAAACAGGAAGCCCAGGGGTTTTTCGATAACACAAAAAAGCCTTCCTCTTCATTAATTGGCATGAAATAACCACGTATCTCGATCTCTTTCCCCTCATAGGTGCGCAGTCGATCACCGAATTCAGGTACCAGCCAGTAAGCCTGGATTTCTTCATCCCACTGTTCCTTCCATTCCGCATCAGCCAGAATGTTCCAATCTATCGGCACTTGAGCATTCAAAGATACCCCCCACCCAAAAACAAAAAGAAAAAGGAATAAGAATAACGGATTCATGTAGTTTTTTTGAAAGCTAAGAAGACGCATTTGCAAAGGTAAATTAAAGATTATAATATTGCAACATTGTTGCACTTGATATAGAAAATGGACTTTATGTCTTATAAGTATTTAGACTTTGTGGGTATGGTGGCTGCTTTTGCCTGCGGCCTGCATTGTATGCTATGGCCAATTTTGTTGACTTCTTTACTCGCTGGCAGTACTTATTGGGTCAATGGGGGACTGCTGGAACTGGGTTTTATTGCCATCAGCGCCGGCATTGCGATTACTGCCCTGAGCAGTGGATACCTAAGAGGCCATGGTCGCCTGGCCCCCCTGTTGCTTGCAACTGCTGGTTTTGGACTGATTTGGTTGAGTAAACAACACCTGGGCGAAAATCCCTTGCATCTTTTATTAGGCGGTTTATTTATCGCAGGAGCACATTTCTTAAATTATCGCTGGAGATCCTGCCTCCATAATTCGAACAGAACACTTCAAAAGAAAAAAAAGATCATTCTAGCCATAATCATAGCGGGGATCGGCTGGGGTTTATACGATCTGAACACAGCAAGAAATAATTACCCTATACAACTTTCGCAGGAAGAATTATTGGAACTGATCTGGACTTCGCATTAAAGGGGTCATTCACAGGGCTGCTGCCAATGCTCCGGTTCTGGTGGTGGAGTCCCTGCTTGCCGATTGATCCAGGCAGCGATAAAGGTGAATGGCCGGTTGGGAGTAAAGCTGCTGATAAACTGAAAAAGCTCGGTTTCGAAACGGGAAAGTTCCGTATCGAAGGCTTCCCGGGTGATGTGGTTCTGGCGACGGTCCTTGCGCAAGCGTTGCAAACGATTGTTCAATACAAGAAGGGTGCCTTCGGTTTCTTGGAGTCCGTTAAAAAAGTACAACAAATTAATTACCCCTTCAAACGCTCCTTTACGCATCAATTCCCGGCAATGGCGTAGGGTTTCGTTTCGGGCCTCCTCTTCTTCTTTTGACCACAGGTGACCTTGCTGGCGCAATTGTTCGAAATACCGCTCCAACCGCTTGCGCACCTCCCGGGGAAAGTGTTGGATCTGTTCGAATAAATGGGTTATTGCTTGGGGTTCCAATTCCTGTTCCAGCTCGAACAAGGCCGGGAAAAGATTTTTCCGGTAAACACTTTGCTCCTCCGCCTCGGGCATTAAATAGGTCAGTGATTTTTCCAATAAACACTCGAGGTGCTTGCTGGAAGCGGTATCTGGCAGCAAGGGTGTTTGTTGCCGGTAAGTGGCCTCCAGGGCTAATCTGACTGCCTCCCGATTAGCATGCATTCGAATGAGCGTGACCCGAATACGCCGAAGGGCCTCCTTATCATACTCCTCGTCCAGTTGTGCGAGCCAGACCTTCACCTCCTGGCGATAAGTTTCCAGGACTCCCTGAAAGAGATGTATACCCTTATCGGCAAAGGTATCCACATAGTGGGCATCGCCATTCAGGAATCGCAATTCAGAGGCCTCTCCCTTGAACGACAGAAAGGCAAGTGGCCGCCCCCCTTGCACCCAAAAAGAACGGACTTGCTCTCGTTGAGCAGAGTAGGTTGTCCCTTCCAGGTATCGTCGTGCCATTCCCGGCGCGATCTTGACCAGGGGTTGCAATTCGGGGTCCAGATCCGTCCGGGGAATTCGGATGGGCAGTCGGCTCAGGTTTTCTACGATGCTTCCTAGGTAATCACTGCGTTCCAGATCGTATTCGACCTCCTCGGCCATGGATTGGGCTATGCCGATATCAAACAGAAAATTAACCTCCAGCCTATTGACCATCCACCCAGTGGCGTACAAACGGCGCAAACAATTGAGATTAAGGGTGCAAAAATTCCCGGTAGCGTCGTATACATGCTGTAGGGGTGGGAACAGAAAAGCCCGGTCGGCTTCGAAGAAAAAATTCTCGCTCCCGAATTGTGCGTCTTCAAAAGCTTCCGTACGCGCCCGCAGTTTTCCAAAAAACTTCATGAAGGGCTGTGGAGCTGCTTCATTTACCAGGCGCTCAGTCAGCAGTTTTCCATTAGTCAGGGTAGGTATTTCGAAAGTCTCCCCGGCTATCAGAGGGCGAAGATCAGCCAGGGGGAAGGAGAAGGTCAGAAAGTAATCCTGCTTGCTGTACATGTGTTCGAAATAAGGAAGGAAACAGGGGCGTAGGAACGGCAGGAAAAAGGTCTCTTTGGGGGCAACCCCATTTTTCCTGCCTGCTCTTACACAAAGCCAAAAACAGTTCCCGCCGGTCGAAGCGTACGGGAATCAAAAGGCCTTAGCTCTTTGTCGGTTTTTTCTAACACGTCCTACAATATACACTTTTTTAGGATAGAAGGGCAAATTTATAGTGACCACAGCAAAGGATAGTACCCTAAAGACCACCAAAACGGGGTGGCAGGCAGCAGGGAGCTTTTCAGCATTTATTCAACTCTTTAATCAGGATGTAAAAAATTTCATCCTTTCCCCTAGTCCAGGGAATAAGCTCTGGGTACGGGCCAGTCATCTTCATAGCCCTTTTTCCATTTTTGCTGAGCCAACTCTTCATCGGTTAATTGGCAGGATTCCAATTCTTTTCTAATTTTTTCTTCCTCCATATCCTGACCGATAAAGACTATTTCATTCTTTCTGTCCTCAAAAGTTTCATCCCAGTCCGCTTCGATCATCTCCTTATTTTCTACAAAGGCCATATATTGAATGCGTTTTTGGTAAGGCATACTGCTCCACCAAATACCAGCACTTTCTGCCCTCAGGGAGCCTCCTGCCTGGTTCCAGATCAGGGCCTGCCCTGGACGGGAAGCCAACCAGAACAAGCCCTTACTTCTTATAATGGTCCTTGGGAAGTGATATTGTATATAATTCCAGAAGCATTCGGGATCAAAAGGTCTTTTCGAGCGAAACGTAAAAGAGCCAATGCCGTATTCTTCCGTTTCCGGCGTATGTTCCCCCTTGTTTAGTTCTTCTATCCAGCCTGCGCTTTGTTCAGCCTCTTCAAAGTTGAATAAGCCAGTATGCAAAATTTCTTTAGGATCCACTTTGCTGAAGCTAGATTCCATAATTTTTGCACCTGGATTCAATTTATGAATAGCAGCTTTTAGAACCCCCAAATGCTCTGGAGATACTAGATCTGTCTTGTTTAGGATGATGACGTTGGCAAATTCAATTTGGTCGGTCAACAGGTTTACGATGGTCCGATAATCTCCTTCCATATCCGTGAGATTTCTATCCATCAGGGTTTCCGGGCTGCCAAAATCCTTGAAAAAGTTGAAGGCGTCAACCACCGTAACCATGGTGTCAATATAGCTGAAGCGAGAAAGGTCTATACCACTTTGCTCATCTACAAAGGAAAAGGTCTGCGCTACAGGAACAGGTTCACTGATTCCTGTACTTTCGATCAATAAATAATCAAAGCGATCTTCTTTGGCCAGCCGCTCCACCTCTATCATCAGATCTTCGCGCAAAGTGCAACAGATACAGCCATTGCTCATTTCCACTAATTTTTCCTCGGTGCGGGATAGGGTATTTTCATTCTTCACTAGGGCGGCATCCACATTCACTTCGCTCATATCGTTAACGATCACGGCAACCTTCAGGCCTTCCTTATTATGTAGAATGTGATTCAGGAGAGTCGTTTTTCCAGCTCCTAAAAAACCGCTCAGTACGGTTACGGGGAGTTTACTTGTTTGTGGCATAGTGATTTTTTTTTAAGATATTTTCATGTAGACCTTGCGTATGCTACTTTAAAAAATGAAATGAGCAGCACCGGTATCGATCCTCAACAGGAGCCGCTTTTCCTCCTGCTCCTCAATAGCAGGACTACGATGAAGAATGGGTTCAGCCTCTGGATAAAGGGCGCCCTTCAAAATGGCTACATCTCCTGTTTGGACTCGCTGTATTTGCTGAGGGTCTAAATATTTTTCCGGATCATCCCTCTTTGATGAAAAAGACTCGAAATCGACTACCTCATCCGGCACCCAAAGGGTGCCTGGCCCAACATAGGTACAAAGTAGTCGTAAATCATTAATATCTGTGTGGAAGCGGCGACACATATCTGTGTTCACTGTAGTCAATAACAGACCGAAAGAAGATGCTTGAGTGATTTCTTCGAATAATTCCAGTAAGGCAAAAGCATCTCTAAATAGAGCAGGAAACCCAGGTTGATGGCTACAAAGATATTCTTCCAACAGCTTTCGGATTTCTTCCATCTTGCCCTTTGCCCGAAATTCAATCGTTTTGGCGGCAATTTCAAAAAGCTCTGTTTTTAGGGAGTCGATATTGCGCTTATAGATCGCAATATTTTTAGAGGGCAAATGAATATCCCGTAATATCCCTTTATTTGGCCCAATGGCTGCATTTTTATAAGTATATAAAGGTCTTGTCTCTATCATTGCTTATTTGGTATTTTAAAGAATAGATTTATTGCTATGCCGCCTTCATCAACAAATACCCCTGGCTTTCCTCTTAAGCCCCTTAGCTGTCCCTTATCCTGCCGACAATGGCGATAATTTTTGAGATGACCGATTACCAGGACGATGGAACCTACCTTCACAAACCACTTACCAAAGGATAACTCAAGCGCTTGATCCATGCTCTTTTTTTTCGGTGAAACGATTGAACATCCTGGCAAAAGCCTCCTTTTTCAATCCCCGGCCGATAAAAACCAATTTGCTTACCCTAGTCTCCCCTTCTTGCCAGGAAGAACCATCGGTAAGCACACAATTGGTCCTTACCGATTGTAAAATCACCCGCCTAGGGTAATTATGGACGTGGAGAATCCCCTTAATGCGGTAAACCTGGCCCCTGTACAGGTTCACCAGGCGAAATAATTGCAGGGAAAAATGATCATTAAGGACAAAAGGCTGGTCGAAAACCAAGGTAAAGGTATTGACCTTATGGCGGTTGCCTTCAACACCTAGCGTTTCTTTGCCCCCTAGCTCCCCTTGACTATCGATACACGCTAGTCTTTTTTCAAAAGACTGCGCATCGCTGGTTTTCGTTTGAAGCATTTGAGCGATGGGAAAACGGCCGTTTTCCCCTTGCAGCACGAGTGCGTGCGGATTGATCGTCTGCAAGTGCCGGGTCATTTTCTGTAAATAATGCGGGCTGACCGTATCGGCTTTGTTCAGCAAAATAATATCTGCCATAACAAGCTGGCGCAAGGCTTCTTCCGTTTCTTCCAGCCAATCTTCTATCAGACCGGCATCTGCTACGCAGATCACCTGCTCCAGTTCGAAAAAACGCCCCACGTTAGCATCTGCCAAAAACACCTGGACGATGGAACTTGGATCTGCTACCCCGGTAGTTTCTATCACCAACCGATCAAGCTCGTTTTGTTTTGTGCTGATCACTTCCAAGGCATCCAGCAAACCGTCAGACAAGGAGCAACAAAGGCAGCCCGCAGTAAGCTCAACCACCTCGTCTACCCCCTTCTCCAGCAGGGCACCGTCCACATTGGTCTGCCCCACTTCATTTTCGATCACCAATACACGTTCATCCGCCTGCTCGCGAATAAAGTGATTGAGAACAGTCGTCTTCCCGGATCCTAAAAAACCGGTTATGAGAGTGACAGGGAGTTTACTTGCCATTTAATAAATCTTTCTAACTATTGAGCCGGCTTAAACTTATTTCAGAGAGTAAATATAATCATTACAATACTTAATGCAACTAAGTTGCATTGATTAAAAAATAAAAGGCTTTTACCGTTCCATAGGGGAAAGAGGAAGGAACTAACTTTCTCGTTAGGTGGGGGGAAATGTAAAGCCGACTACCTTTTCGAATGCGGGCCATCCAATGGAGATCGTTCGCTTAATTGAGCTGTGTAGGCTAAGCGTCTCCACATTAAATCGAAAGGCGCAGTCCCGACCTTAACGGTAAGCGGATAAATTCACCGAATACGCTGAGGGGTAGCCTCTACTTTCTAATATTTTGAGATGACCATCTCCCGATCATAATCCCCTCGAATAATGGGTGATTGCAGATTCCCAGTATAGTGGCGCACCTGATGATAGACGAAATTGAATAGTTCCTGGATAGTCACATCCCTATCCTTGTTGATGTCTGCATCGCCCTTCAGACCTCGGATGAGGTAATGGGAGAAAACGCCTTGCCTGAGGCCACTGGCCTCCAGAGAGGTTTCCTCTGATTTGGAGGACATTATGAGTGCGGTACCGGGCTGTGCCTGGGCCAGGGTGCGGTAGTAATTGTCGACCAAATATTCGTCTATATCACCAGAACGGGAAGCTAGCATACTGCCCGAATGACAAGCGTCGGCTATACATAACTTATAACGCGCACGGCTCTGCGTCATGATCTGGTTGATTTCCTGATGAAAAAGCTTGTTGTTGTACCCGTCGAAGTCAATCGGCAGGAAGGCACCAGGCAGCCCATGACCAGAGAAGTAAAGGACCACCAGATCATTCTCCCCGGCTCGTCCGAAAACCTGCCGCATGTTTTGAAGGATCTTTCTGTGCGTGGCATCCTCATCAATGAGTATCTTGATCTGTTCGTCGGCTACTGCCCCGCCTTGCGGACTTTTCAAAAAGGCGAAAAAGCGATAGGCATCGTCATCGGTATAGCGCAACACTTTCATGTGCTCATAAGTAGAAACACCTATGATCACAGCCCAGATCTTGACCTTCCGTTCGGGCTCCTGCTCTGGTTGAGGATCAGCAAATGGCTTAGGGGCCTCCATATTTCCGCTTTGAACGTATTTCCCGTTTTCCCAGTAGCCAGCAATGGTACGGCCATCGGCATAGTAAAGCGTTCCCTTGCCGTGGAGTTTTCCGTCCTGCATCATCCCGACAAAGCGCTCTCCACCCGGATAGAAAATGGCTCCATGCCCATTGGGGTAACCTGCCCTAAAGGCGCCGGTGTATTTACTGCCATCCTCGTATTGAAAAGTCCCGAACCCATTGGTACAATCCCCTTCTATACAACCCTTCTTTTTAGCTGCCGGAGCTGACCTGGCCTGAGCCACCCGGCTCAAACGGCCCTGGCTCCAGTAACCGGTAGTTTTATTGCCCCCTACATAGGTCATGGTGCCATTCCCGTTGGGAAGATCATTTTCCCAACTTCCCTGGTAGCGACTGTTGTCGGCATAATAACAGATGCCGGTGCCGTTTCGCCGACCGTGCCAGAACTCCCCGCTGTATATGGTCCCATCTGGATAGATATAGATACCAGTCCCGGCTTTACAATCTCCCGATATACAACCTGTTTGTACATTTCGCGCGGCACCGTATGGATCCAGAACGAGGTTGAGCTCTTCCCGTACGAGTTTTCCCTGCCTCCAGACACCGCGCATTTCCCTGCCCTTGGGAGAGTAGCGTATGCCTTCTCCATGTTGGAGATCTTTATTCCAATAGCCGGTATATTTATCGCCATTGGTATAAAAGCAGGTACCGAAACCATCTCGCTGACTTCGGTTGAAGCCCCCGATATACCGGGCACCACTTTTGTAAAGGTAGACACCATTGCCATTATGGCAATTCCCGGAAAGACATTGCTGAGCGGAAAGGGGCAACACTCCGGTTGTCCCCAGTAGAAGGAGTAGAAATAATCGGTTCATATCAGTCGACCAAATGGTCGGTTTGGGAAAAAATGAAAATTATCTTCGAATCACCCCTATGGGCATTTCAGGATCAAAGGCTCCCATTAAAACCGGGTTCTGCACATTGCCCGTGTAGGTGGCTACATTACTTTGAATATAACGGTGCAACTCTTCTACGGTAACCACTTTGTCCAGGTTGCGATCGGCAGGCCCTTTCAGCCCTTTGATCAGGAAGTGGCTAAACACGCCGGAACGCAAGCCGCCATCCTCCAAAGAATACTCCTCCCCTTTAGAGGATAGCAGAAGTGCCAGGCCACCTGTTGACTGGGCAAAGGCCGTATAATACTGATCCAGGATCGATTGTACCGAGGACCTTGCCCGAAAATAACTGCCCGAATGACAGGCGTCGGCCAGTACGAGTTTGTGCTTTGCCGGACTTTGGTCAATAATAGCCCGTAGCTCTTCATGCATCAGGCGATTGTTGAACCCGTCAAAATCGATCGGCAAAAATGCGCCTTCGACCCCATGTCCCGAAAAATAGAACAAGATGGCATCGTTGGCATCGGCCTGGTCAAAAAGTTGGTGCATGGCTCCCAGCACAGCCCCCCGCGTGGCATCTTCATCAACCAGCAGGCGGATCTGGTCATCTGGAAGGGCACCGCCCTGAGGCGATCTCAAGAAGGCATAAATCTGGTAAGCATCGTCGTCAGTATAACGCAGAGCCGGCAAATGCCGGTACTGGGCTGCCCCGACGATCACTGCCCAAACTTTAACCCCACGGGTGATATTGTCTTCTACCTCTTCCAGGTCTACTACGCTAACTGGGCCTCGCTCCATGATCACTTCATTGGGCTGGCCGGCCCGCCATACCGCTTTCAGGATACGGCCACTGCGATAGTACATGGTTCCACGGCCTTCGGGTTGATCGCCCTTCCAGCCCCCTTCGTATTCATCACCTTCTGGATAAACGATTCGGCCTTCCCCCTGGGGCCGACCTTTTGAGAACATGCCCGTGTAATGTGCACCATTAGGATATAGGAAAGAGCCCAGGCCGGCTTCGCAATATTCCAGGTTACAGTTACGTAAAGAAACGGTATCCCAAGGGCGAACGGCAATAGGCTTACTGCCAAGATCATGCTGGATCGATTGTACCCATTCTCCACTCTCCCAGATACCTTCCCTACGGCTTCCATCAGCCAGGGTCAGTACTCCTTCTCCGTGGTATTTATTATCGAACCAACTACCTTCATACATTCGACTGTCAGCATAATACATGATGCCCTTCCCTTCTATTCTTCCCTTCACAAAATTACCTTCGTAGCGATTTCCGCTGGCAAAGGTCATGTTGCCGAAGCCGTGGGGATAGTTTTGCACCCAATCTCCTTCGTAGAAGACGCCGTTGGCATACTTCATTGACCCACGGCCTTCCATTGCATTTCGGACAAAATCCCCAAAATATTCACTACCATCCTGGAAAGTGAACCGTCCTCCTCCTTGTCGAAAATTATCTTTCCAGTTACCGCTGTAGCGATCTCCATTCGAAAAAAAGATCACGCCCAGTCCATTAATCTTCCCTCCCTCAAAGCTTCCTTCATACTGGTCACCAGAAGGGAAAAGCGCCTGCCCATGGCCGTCATAACAATTTCCCTTAACACAGGTGAATTGCCCCTGTAGACCATAAACTTCCACTATGCCGAATAGCACAATTAACAGTACCCTTGTCATACCCAATGTTTCTGTTTAAGAACTTATACTGGTTCCGGTGTCATGAATTACCTACCTTGCCTAGAAAGTCGGAAAGGCGGCAACGCTTTACAGCAGCATGTATATCCATTGTTCCAACAATGATCTTGACCGGAAACAAACAGGATATGCTGAACATTGAAAAGGGTAATGTTTCTATATAGTGCTTCTTTTTTAGTGGCTTTTCAGCGATTGGCATTCCGAATCGCTCATATAATTCCAATTACAATATCAACAAGTGAATTGAATTTTTATTGCTTCGATTCACCACATTAAGGATACGGCTACTAATGTTAGCAGAACGGTTTAAATGTTTTATTATACGTTAAGAACCATATAAACCGTTAAAAGAAGGAGAAAATCTGAAGGTAAAGCGGTAATTTTAGCCTCACTGCTGTTAAATATTTAAATCTTTATATCAATCCTAAAAATTGTAGTCCTGATGACAAACAAAAAAACTTTCTTGACCACAGTACTATCTTGCTTTTTGTTGGGAGCTACTTTCTCACTGACCGCTCAGGGAGCGTTTTTTGGCGAACCTTTTGTAACGGAAAATGCAGTGGCTTTTGAATCTATGCTGGAAAAAGCACAAGGGCAGGATTCCCTGGTGGTAACGGTACAGGCTTCTGTCACAGAAGTTTGCCAGATGAAAGGCTGCTGGATGAACATTCAAGGGAAAGATACGGCCGAATCCATGATGGTTCGCTTCAAAGATTATGGCTTCTTTATGCCAAAGGATATCGCCGACCGCCAGGTGATTGCCCATGGATATGTGTTCCGTGAAACTGTCTCCGTAGATGACCTTCGCCATTATGCAGAGGATGCCGGAAAGTCCAAAGAGGAGATCGAAGCGATCACTGAACCAGAAGAGAAATGGAGTTTCCTGGCCTCGGGAGTGTACTTGCTGGACGAAAAATAAGGCAAATCGAGGAGCCTTGGATTAATACAAGAAAAACAGAAAAGAAAGGTGGATGAATTACCACGCTGCCAAAGCCTATATTTTAAATAGGCTTGAAAGAGAACTACCTGCTTATTTGACTTACCATTCCCTGGAACATACACGCGATGTTCTCTGGGTCAGTGAAGAGCTATGCCGTTTGGAACATATCTCTCCTCATGATACTTTATTGGTCAAAACGGCTGCTCTTTACCACGACAGTGGTTTTTTAAATACCCGGACTCCTGAGTTGCATGAATCCATTAGTGCCCGATTGGTGCGCAAGGTGCTTCCCCGGTACGATTATTTACCGAAAGACATTGAGACTATCGCAAAGCTTATCATGGCAACCCGGGTACCCCAATGCCCGAACAATAAACTGGAGGCCATCCTTTGTGATGCAGACCTGGATTACCTGGGTCGGCCGGATTTTCATTACCGTGCGAAATTACTTTACAAGGAGTTAATTGCGACCCGGCAACTGCCTACCGGCGCCTCCTGGAATCAGATCCAGATCCGTTTCCTCGAGCGCCATCACTATTTTACCCCTAGCAATATCAAGCGCAGAAGGGAAAGAAAAGCCCGCCATTTGCTGCAACTAAAAGCAACATCTCCCTCATTCAACGCTCCTTTTTAAAAAATAAGCTTTTTAGTAGGCAGCGTATTGTTCATTCCGTTCGTATTAAGGGTGAGTTTGATGATATCTGGTAACATTTCTTAGGCTGCCCTTGCCAGGCGTAAACTTTACACTCACTAGAAACAAATAGGCAAGGGCAGCTTCTTTTTTAAACAAGAAAAGGGCTATTGCGAATCGCAATAGCCCTTTTCTTGTTACTTAAAAAGCAGAGAGGAGTCAGTTTTTTTCGCCCGGTGAAAAGAATCTGACCCCCCCAGCGCTTTCTACAGCGTTCTAACCATAAACATGCTTAACAAATTTATATAAGTATTTAATAATTTGCAACCACTTCGTGATTTTTTCAAAAATTAGCAACTTAGCTGTTTATTTCACAAGGCGTGCTAAAAACCAAACATATTTTGCACAGATCCGAAAGTCAAGAAAAGTGATTTTGTAGTAAAAGAAAAAGGGTGCAACCCAGACTTTACTTGCACCCTTTTTTAAAAGGTAAAAAATGACAAACTTGCCTTTTGAACCTTCGCTTTCAAACCATAATATTTGCTATTTGCTGTGAGGGAAGGACTCGAACCTTCATGGGGTGGTTCCTCCCGAAAGGGATTCCCAAACTCCCCACCCCCGAGACCAGAGGGCGTGGCTGCCTGTTTCACCACCTCACAAGTTTTCAACAAAGACACAATTCTTTAAAAATATTTAATCATTTCCGCCCTTGTCTGTGACAAATTTAAATAAAACCCAATCAAAATTTCAAATTCAGAATAGATTTTTATTTATTTTTTAAAATATTGCAAAATAATAACTTTTAATTATCAGTTCATTAAATATCCCGGATTTACAAGTCTGATTTTGAGATATTCACAATGCTTTTTTATTTCACCGTACAAACTCTTGCTATCTATAAAGGCCAGCCGGAATTCGTTGATTAAATAGACTATCATTTAAACTCTTACTACTCTGTAAATGCGAACAAAAAACATCCACTGGAAGCCACCTGCCGCCAAGCTTTTGGCCCCCTTGATGGGCAGTGCTTTTCCTAGGGAGGCCTTTGCCCCCATTGACCTGTCGGTAAAGCACACCAATATGCAGCCGGAAGGCCTCCAATCCTTTAAGGGCTTGGAGGCCTTTGTCAAACGACGGACACAGGAGACCAGTGCAAAGGTCCTCTGGGGTGGCTATTTGGAAAGACGGCAGTTATACCGGCAAAGCGCGCATTTCGGAGCCCAGACTGAAAGCCGTGACATACATCTGGGTATTGACCTCTGGCAGGAAGCAGGCTGCCCGGTTTATGCTCCCTTCAAAGGCATTGTTCACAGTTTGCAATACAACGACAACCCGTTGGATTATGGAGCGACTTTAATTGTTGAACATCACTTTGAACAAAAAACATTCTTTACCCTTTACGGGCATATTCAGCAAAAAGACCTTCAAATTTGGAAGCCCGGAGACCGGGTGCCAACCGGCGCCCTGCTTTGCCACCTGGGTGCTCCACACGAGAATGGGGGCTGGGTCCCACACCTGCATTTTCAAATTATTCTGGATATGGAGGGAAAGCAGGGCGACTACCCAGGAGTTGCCCGGGTATCGGAAAAGGCGTATTTTTCGAATAATTGTCCAAATCCCCTAAGCCTGATCATTCCTTTAAGATCAACAGATTCGTGAAGTTCTTATTGATCTCCCTGGCCACGCTGGTCATTGCTTTACCGCCTGCCTGCAAGCAAACCGCAGCAGCCTTATCCACTGCTCCTGGTTCTCCCCGAATGGACGGACTTTCCTTCGTGGCTCCCCCACGTCCTTTCACTGATAACCCCATGATGGAACTTGCCGCTCTTGGAACAGACTGGATCGCCGTCATTCCCTATGCATTTTCCCGGCCGGGGGAGACCGTTGTCCATTATAGCCAAAACTATTGGTGGGGTGAAGGCCAGGAAGGAGCAAAGCGTACGATTGAATTGGCGAATGCATCAGGTATTCAGGTCATGCTAAAACCACAAGTCTGGTTTCCCGATTCATGGCCAGGTGATCTATACTTCGAAAAAGAAGAAGACTGGGAAAACTGGGAGCGAACCTACCGGGAATACCTGATGCCCTATGTCGAATTAGCCGAGCAGATGGAGGTTCCACTTTTTTGCGTAGGAACAGAATTTAAAAAAAGCGTTCAACCAAGGGAATCCTTCTGGCGGGCGTTGATACGGGATATTCGAAAAAAATACTCCGGAAAACTGGTGTACGCAGCAAATTGGGACGAATTCCCACTGGTCCCTTTTTGGGATGATCTGGATTATATCGGGATTGATGCCTATTTTCCTCTCTGTGAAGATGAAACCCCAACTGTCGAACGCCTTAAAGCAGCCTGGGAACCCCATATTGCGGTTATTGAAGAAACTGTGGAAACCTATCGAAAGCCGGTTATTTTCACTGAATACGGCTACCTCAGTGTGAACAAGGCGGCTTACCAAACCTGGGTACTGGAAAAAAAGCGCAATGAGTTAACGAATAACGAGCAGGCGCAGGCCAATTGCTATGAGGCACTTTTTCAGGTTTTTTCCCGCAAACCTTACTGGGCAGGAGGTTTTGCCTGGAAATGGTATCCCTACGAAAGCCGACGCGGCAGATCCCGTGCCAATGATTACACGCCGCAGGGAAAAATGGCGGAAGAAGTCTTGAAAAAATGGTTTAATCAACCAACCGACTAAATGCACCATTAACCACCCGCAGACGCCTGCATGAGCAATGCACAAAGAATAGCACCGTAGGTACCCAGCGCATACCCCATAACCGCCATCAAAACCCCTACCGGTGCCAAAGCAGGACTGAAGGCAGAAGCGACCACCGGAGCAGAGGCCGCACCACCAACATTCGCCTGGCTACCCACCGCCACAAAGAAGAAGGGCGCCCTGATCAAAGCGGCTGTAGTCAGCAATATAATGACATGTACGATCATCCAAATGATCCCCACTGCGAAAAGACCAAGGTTCTGAAAAACTTCCCCCAGATTCATTTTCATACCAATAGTAGCGACCAATACATAAATAAAAACCGTACCCCAGCGGGAAGCTCCTACTCCCTCCACGCGCTTTAGCCAGGGAACGAAGGAAAAGATCAAACCAAGGGTGGTCACAATGACGATCAACCAGAAAAAGCCCGATAAAAGAGAGTTTAATCGCATTGCTTCCAGTCGATCGGCATAGGGACCCAACCAATCCTGTATATTGATGGCTCCCCAATGGGCCAATGCAGTTGCCCCAAAAGCAATAGCCAACAACATAAAAACATCCGTGGTGGTAGGAATCCTGGCCACAGTTGCCTGAAAATTTTCGACTTTCTTTTTCAGATCTGTAATGGCACTATTATCCGCACGTAAGCGTTTGTCGATGCGTTCTGAAATATTGGCTCCGTAGAGTAGAAAGCCCAGCCATATATTCGCCACCACAATATCAACAATGATCATGGTGGCAAACAGGTTATCATCTACATTAAAAATTTCCTTCATCGCGGTTTGGTTGGCTCCCCCGCCGATCCAGCTTCCAGCTATGGTAGAAAGGCCCCGCCAAAGTTCATCCGGGGTCACCGGGATAAGGCCGGGAGCCAGGTAGGCCACAACTATCACAGCCACCGGGCCGCCCAAAATGATACCCAGGGTACCCGCCAGGAACATAATGATAGCTTTGGGCCCAAGATTGATCACGCCCTTCAGGTCAATGCTCAAACACAACAACACCAAAGAGGCCGGCAGCAGGTAACGGGAAGCCACAAAATATAAGCTGGACTCTTGTTTGAAAGAAGCCACTTCGCTTAAAGCCACCCCATGCTCGTTTAAAAAGTTTTCCACTTCCGCCAAGGATGCACTGGGATTTAAGTTGAGCCCATATTCCTGCTGGAGAAAATCGATAAGTCCTGTTTCATACCAGGCAGGAGCGATCAGTCCCAGAGGCCAGTTCAGCAAAGCCGGCAAAAAATAACAAAGTAATAAGGCAGGAACATAGGTATAAAAGCGTTTCCAGAAAGGACGGTCCAGGCTGGCTGTCCTGAAAACAAGCGCCAGTACGATCAGCAAAAGGCCGAGTACAACGGCATCATTGGTGAAATAGGGCTGCATAAGCATTAAGGCATTTTATCAAAAGTATGATTTTCCAGCAATTTTATAGCTTTGCCGCCAAACGAATCAAAATCGCAAATGAATCGAATATTAATCGTTCTCCTCACATTAGGCATTTCCATAGGCATGGACCGGTGGACTAAGATCTGGGCCGTCAATAATCTGCAGGGCCAGGGCAGGCAGTCTTATCTTAATGATATGCTGCGCATTACCTTTGCCCAAAACGATGGTGCCTTTCTCAGCCTTGGTTCCGGATTAAATGACGAATTGCGTTTTATCCTGCTCTCCGTCTTGCCTGTATTGGTCTTACTTTATGTTCTTTATCTGGTGCTATTCAGCAAAGATATGGACACCTGGCAGGTCATTGCCTTCAGCCTGATCTTTGCAGGTGGGGCCTCCAATGTTTTCGACCGGATTATGGATGGCTACGTAGTGGATTTTTTGAATGTAGGGATGGGCAGTCTTCGGACAGGGATTTTCAATGTGGCTGACATGTCGATCATGGCTGGCTTATTTATGCTGCTTCCCCTATTGTTTCGAAATCCGAAAAAAAAGTAATCGATACGGAAGGGAGTTCGAAAAGGCTTCTCAAGGCGATTCCGGCGCTTTGAGGCAGGCTTATTACAATTGTTCAAGCACTTCTAGTTCAAAGATCAACACCTGCTCGGGCGGCACGAGGTATTTTCCCTTTGCATTCTTCAACCCCTTATCCCCATAGCCGAGTTTAGCAGGCAATACCAGCCGGGCTTTTGCCCCGGGTTTTAACAATTGCAGGCCTTCGTTCCAACCATGGACCATGTTTCCGATATAAAAGGTGATGGGTTGGCCACGCTGATAGGAGGAATCGAAAATATCTCCATTCAAAAAGCGCCCTTCATAGTCTACCTTTACACGGTCTCCCCATTGCAAGGCCGCCCCCTCCCCTTCTTCCAAAATTTGATAAAACAAACCCGAAGGGGTCAATTTTAGGTCCCACAACTGGTCCAGTGCATAATTAACGATCTGGTTTTGCTGACGCTCGGCCTCCGTTTTAGGACTGGTGATCAGGTACTGAATCATCCGTAGGGTAAGGGCGTCCTCATCAACTGGCGGGGTCGGCAGTTCGTTTTCCATCTCCGCATCCTGCTCCGATGGCGAGGGACTGCAGGATAAGGCAAAAAAAAGTATTGAAAAAAGAATCCATTTTTCCATGCAAGCAAAGATACTATCTTTGCCCACCAGAGAGCGGGAAAACTTATGAATAATACATTGACACCTGGGGTCATTTTGGGCGCGATAGCCCTTTATTTTATTGCCTTAATTCTCATTTCTTATTTCACGGGTAAGAAGTCCGGCAACCTCCGTTTTTTCCTTGCAGGCAGACAATCTCCCTGGCTGGTAGTAGCATTTGGTATGATCGGAGCCACGCTGAGCGGGGTTACCTTTATTTCTGTGCCGGGTACAGTGGGAGCGGACGGCGCCAATACGGCCTTTTCCTATTTGCAATTAGTTTTTGGCTATCTACTGGGGTATTTGTTCATCGCAACGATCCTTTTACCCCTGTACTATCGAATGAACCTAACCTCCATCTACGGCTACCTGAGGGAGCGCTTCGGTTTTTTCTCTTATAAGATTGGAGCTGGTTATTTCCTACTCTCCAGAACCATTGGAGCCGCCTTTCGGCTTTTTTTAGTAGCTATTGTTTTGTATGAGTTTGTTCTGGGGCCCTTCGGGTTTCCCTTTTGGGCGACGGTCATCACCACCATTGCACTTATCTGGCTGTATACCTTTCGCGGCGGCTTAAATACCATTATCTGGACGGATATACTCCAAACTTTTTTCATGTTACTTTCTGTTGTCCTGACCATCATCGCCATCGGCCAGGCATTGGATCTCAAGCCGGGTGGGATTGTAGAGGCCATTCGGATTTCGCCCTATAGCAAGGTCTTTTATTTTGAAGGAGGATGGAGTGATCCAAACAATTTTTTCAAACAATTCCTCAGTGGTGCCCTCATCACCATTACCATGACCGGACTGGATCAAGACATGATGCAAAAGAATCTCAGTTGCAGGTCATTACGGGATGCCCAAAAGAACATGTTCACCTTCAGCATCATCCTGGTATTCGCCAATTTACTTTTCCTTTCTCTTGGTGCTTTACTTTATATATATGCCGCACAAATTGGCCTTGCAGTTCCCGATCAAACGGATCTTCTGTTCCCCATGGTAGCCTTGCAGCACTTACCTGCCTTTGTGGGGATTATCTTCATTTTAGGGTTGATCGCTGCCGCCTACTCCAGTGCTGACTCTGCCCTGACAGCTCTGACCACGTCCTTCTGTGTAGATTTTTTGGAATTCGAAAGTAAGGATCGTCCAGCTGAGGAAGAGCGCCGCTTGCGATTTTGGGTGCATGTGGGGTTCTCCATTCTGTTATTTTTTGTGATCATGTTGTTTCGAAAGATCAATGACCAGGCCGTCATCCAGGAATTATTTATTTGGGCGGGTTATACCTACGGGCCGCTGCTTGGGCTATTTGCCTTTGGCTTATTTACCAGGTTAAGGATCAGGGATCGCTATGTTTTGATCGTATGCCTGGCCTCGCCGGTGCTATCCTTTTTCATCAACAAATATTCTGAGGAATTCCTGTATGGCTTTCAATTTGGATTTATGATCATAGCCCTCAATGGGTTATTGACCTTCATTGGTTTGCTTGCCATTTCCTACAGAGAATATGAAGTAGAGGAATAATTCAGGAATGGTAAATTTTAATACCTTGTGTATCCGAGGCCTCAAAAACGAAGCCTTTCTTCGAACGATCGCCTGCTGGCTTATCGTTCGCGAATAGCTTGAACAAAATTCGCTTTCGAAATTATGTCTACAACGCGTGCAGCCATTACCGGCATACAAGGGTGGGTACCGGATTATGTACTCACCAACAAGGAACTGGAAACGATGGTAGATACCAATGATGAGTGGATCACCAGCCGTACCGGTATCCAGGAAAGGCACCTTTTAAAGGGAGAAGGAAAGGGCGCTTCTCACCTTGGTATTGAAGCCGTAAAGGGCTTACTGGAAAAGACCGATACGAACCCAAAAGAGGTGGAGTTGGTCATTTGTGCCACCGTTACCCCAGATATGCTTTTTCCGGATACCGCCACCTTGATTGCCCATGCAACCGGTATGACCAATGCCTTTTCTTTCGATCTCAGCGCTGCCTGTTCCGGCTTTTTGTTTGCCCTGACCACCGGAGCACGCTTTATCGAATCCGGAGCTCATAAAAAGGTGATCGTTGTAGGAGCAGATAAGATGTCATCCATTGTCGATTATACCGATCGCACCACCTGTGTCCTCTTTGGAGACGGAGCCGGAGCGATCCTTCTTGAACCCACTGAGGGGCCCAATGGCATTATTGACCAGGTCCTCAAATCAGATGGGAGCGGTGCCCAATACCTCTACCAAAAAGCCGGTGGCTCCCGGCATCCGGCCTCGATCGAAACGTTGATCGCCAAGGAGCACTTCATCAAACAGAATGGGCGGCCCGTGTTTAAAGCCGCCGTTTCCGGTATGTCGGATGTCGTATTAAAGGTTATGGAACGCAATGACCTGAGCACAGATGATGTAAACTGGCTGGTTCCACACCAGGCTAATAAACGCATTATTGAAACCGTGGCAAAAATGGCGGATTTCCCCATGGATCGCATCATGGTCAATATTCATAAATATGGCAATACAACTGCAGCTACCATCCCCCTTTGCCTTTGGGAATGGGAAAACCAGCTAAAAAAAGGAGACAACCTCATTTTAACAGCATTCGGAGGAGGCTTTACCTGGGGGGCTATTTATGTTCGTTGGGCGCTGAATGGAGAAAATGCCTAGGGATTGCCAGAGCATCTTTTTTTCCTATCTTTGGCCTATTCCTGAAATCGTAATTCGCGAATTTTCAGGGTTCCGGTTACCCCGGTCCTGGTCCATTGATTCATCAAATTCTCACAACTTCTTAAGGAAATAACCGATTCCAATGGCTTCTACTTCTGATATTCGAAACGGATTGTGCATCAACCATAACCACGACATTTTCCAGGTGGTGGAGTTTCAACACGTAAAACCAGGGAAAGGAGCCGCCTTTGTTCGAACCAAACTCAAAAGTATGACTACCGGAAGGGTGTTAGACCATACTTTCCCGGCCGGGCATAAAATTGACGAGGTACGCATCGAGCGGCGTAAATTCCAATACCTCTACTCCGATGAAATGGGTTTCCACTTTATGGATAATGAGACCTATGATCAAGTACGGATAGCTGAAGCTATGGTGGATAATCCCGGCTTTTTAAAAGAGGGCGAACAGGTGGACATCCTGTTCAATACCTCTGATGACAGCCCCCTTACCTTGGAGATGCCGCAATACGTTACTATGGAAATTACTTACACCGAACCCGGGGTAAAAGGCGATACTGCTACCAATACCCTCAAGCCGGCCACCATAGAAACAGGGGCAGAAGTGCGGGTGCCCTTGTTCGTAAACCAGGGAGACCGGATCAAGATCGACACGGCCAGCGGCAGTTATATGGAACGCGTGAAGGATTAACCCCACTTAGGAAGTCACCTTCAACCCTTACCAGAATTAACCTGAGATCATGACCATAAAAGAAATCCAAGACCTACTCAAGCTCATTACCAAGCTGGAATTATCCGAATTCAAATTGCGGGAAGCGGATTTTGAATTACAGGTGCGTACTAAACATTATGAAAAGAATCGTACCCAGACCATTCAAACGCTCTCCCCTGCACCTGCAGTCATCCCTCCTGCTGTGCCCGCTGCTCCTGCACCAGCCTCCGGTACGCCCGCTAAAGCTGGAGCCCCAACACCACAGCAACTGTCACCTTCCGAAAATGCAGGAGGAGAAGCCAATGGGGGGGATGATGACAGCCGCTACCTTAAGGTAACCTCGCCCATCGTCGGTACATTCTACAGGTCTCCTTCCCCGGAGAAGCCCGCCTATGTAAAGGTAGGGGACACCATTGCCAAAGGGGATGTGGTTTGTATTGTAGAGGCTATGAAACTGTTTAATGAAATAGAATCGGAGGTATCCGGAAAGGTGGTTAAAGTGCTCGTAGAGGATGCCTCCCCTGTTGAATATGAACAACCCCTTTTCCTGGTTGACCCTAAAGAGTAATAGACCCGGATGGCTGTTCAGCTTTTTGATTGTTTCCCAAGCCTGATCAATTATGTTCGAAAAAATATTAATCGCCAACCGGGGAGAGATCGCCCTGCGCATTATCCGTACCTGTCGCGAAATGGGGATCAAAACAGTTGCTGTTTACTCTACTGCCGATCGCGAAAGCCTGCACGTCCGCTTTGCCGATGAAGCGGTTTGTATCGGAGCCCCTCCTTCCAGCGACTCCTACCTGAGCATCCCCCGCATAATGGCTGCAGTGGAGATCACCAATGCAGATGCCGTCCATCCAGGCTATGGGTTTTTAGCGGAAAACGCCGACTTCGCAGAGGTTTGTACCGAATATGGCATTAAGTTTATTGGCCCCACTCCGGATCAGATCCGAAGAATGGGGGACAAGATCACCGCAAAGGAAACCATGACCAAGGCAGAGGTCCCGGTTATTCCAGGCTCAGAAGGATTGCTCAAGGACCTTAAAACAGGGCTTAAACTGGCAAAAGACATAGGCTATCCGATCATCCTGAAAGCCACCGCAGGCGGCGGCGGAAAAGGCATGCGGATAGTATGGAAAGAGGAAGACTTCGAGGATGCCTGGAATATGGCCAGAAATGAAGCCCGGGCCGCTTTTGGGAACGATGGCATCTACATCGAAAAGTTTATCGAAGAACCCAGACATATCGAATTCCAGATCGCTGGCGACCAACACGGAAAAGTAGTCCATATGGCTGAAAGGGACTGCTCTATCCAACGCCGTCACCAAAAACTGGTCGAAGAATGTCCCTCTCCCTTTATGACCCCGGAGCTGAGGGAAAAAATGGGTGAAGCAGCTATTAAAGCTGGTAAAGCGATCAATTACGAGGGAGTGGGCACTGTGGAGTTCCTGGTCGATAAGTACCGGAACTTCTACTTTATGGAAATGAATACGCGCATCCAGGTAGAACACCCCGTAACAGAAGAGGTCTTCGACCACGACCTGATCAAGGAACAGATACGGATCGCTGCAGGAGAACCCATTCTAAGGGAAGATTTCCACCCGGTAGTGCACGCTATTGAATGCCGGATCAATGCCGAAGATCCCTTTAAAGACTTTCGTCCCAGCCCCGGAATCATCAATTCTTTTCATAGCTCCAAAGGGCATGGCGTCAGGGTCGACACCCATGTCTATGCCGGATACCAGATCCCTTCCAATTACGACTCTATGATCGCCAAACTCATCTGCCGGGCGCCTACACGGGAGGAATGTATTACCAAGATGGAACGGGCACTGGATGAGTTCATTATTGAAGGGGTGAAGACAACCGTACCTTTTCATCAACGCCTTATGCGGAATGTGGAATTCAGGGCCGGTAACTTCCATACCGGCTTTTTAGCTCAACATCCGATCATGGAAGACCCTATAGAAAAAGAGGATTAATTTCCCTTCAAAGCCTAAAGAGAAGACAAAAACCACTTGATCATTTTTCGGGTCGCCTTTTCTATATCGGAATACGGTAGCGCCTCCCTGCCCGTGTAAATGATCATGAAAGCAAAAGGGGTCTGTTGTGCAGGGAGCTGATCGTACAAGCGGCTCTTATTCAATCGCCATGCTTCCCGAACTTGCCGGCGGATGCGGTTGCGATCCACTGCCTTGGGGAATTTACGCTTTGGTACAGAAATACTGACTTGCACGGGAAAGGCTGCTGGCCCCTCGTCCAGGGAGTTCCACACCAGTCGCAAAGGGTAAACACCAAATGACCGACCCGTTTTAAAAAGGCTATCTATGACCTTTTTACTCTTTAACCGCTCTTCTTTTTTGAATTGATCTTCCCCTTTCATACGCCAGAACTGCCGTTGCCAAGTTAGGTAAACAGCCACTAATCGCTTTAATCAGTAAGCTTTCCGAGATGGAACAATAAACCTTCTTCATTACTGCCTTCGATCCTCTTAAGCAACGGAGGTGGTTCGCTTTTGGCATGGTGAAAAGCCAGTTGCCCCCAGCCCATCTTCTCTGTTTTTGTGAAATCAAGGTTTACACCCCAAGGTACAAGAAAACTCAGACAAGGTAATTTGCAATTTTCATTAACCTTTGATTTTTTCCATCCTTCAGTTGCAACGAAGGGGAATCAGTTTTAACTATCTCTTTATCTACCTCTTGCAAAAGTGCTAAAATGCACCTATTTTTGTTTTTATCAAAGCACTGCCATTTATTTGGCCTCCCATCTTTTTTCCAAACCAGCATCGTTTTTCCCTTTCCTGATCAGATCTGTCCATCCAGGCAGGCTATTGCTCTTGTTTGGATCTGTCTGATAAGGCAAGGATTATTAATGATTTCAACCCTGGTTTAATGCAATATTCAAAAAATAAACTATCCATAAATTTATGGGCTGTGGAGGATCGCCCCCGTGAAAAATTACTGGCAAGAGGGAAAAAAGCCCTTACGGATGCAGAATTACTGGCAATTCTATTGGGCTGTGGATCCCAGGGAGAGACGGCAGTAAGTCTTTCTCAACGTATTTTACAGGCCATTGAACACGATTTACATGCCCTTGGCAAATGCAGTATTCAGGAGCTTACCTATTTCAAGGGAGTAGGAGAAGCAAAAGCCATTCGAATCGCAGCTGCTTTGGAATTGGGGCGGCGGCGGCAGATCACACAGATCCGGCACAAGCCTCAGGTGCGGTCCAGCAAGGAAGCCCACCAGTTGATCGCTCCGCCCCTGATGGACCTGCAGCATGAAGAGTTTTGGATTTTAATGCTCAATCGTGCCAACCGGGCGATCGGAAGAGAGCGGATCAGTTCCGGCGGCGTAGCCGGTACAGTGGTGGATGCCAAGATCGTTTTTCGAAAAGCACTGGAAAATTCTGCCTGTGCGATCATCCTGGCCCACAACCACCCCTCCGGAAACCTCATGCCCAGCAAGGCCGATATTAATTTAACCCATAAACTACTGAAGGCAGGTTCGACCTTAGACATAGCAGTTCTGGATCACCTCATCATTACTGATCATGCCTATTGCAGCCTGGCCGACGAGGGAATGATGTCTTAATGCGGAAATCTTCAACTATCTTTACGTCTGGATGTTTTCAAAAGTTATAAGGATCTGACATGGCCATCAGGGAAGCCATCTCCCTTCCCTTTTTACACCGGAATAAACCGAAAAACACGACTTGTGAGTACAACAAACCGTTTTGATTATCAACTACTGGGCAGGGTACTTGGTTTGGCCCGCCCTTACCGCGGTATTTTCTGGTTGTGTGCTATTCTGGCTATCGCATTGGCGCCTCTGGCTATTCTTCGCCCCTACCTGGTTCAGCGTATGGTTGACGATCATATCTTTCAATATGATATTAAAGGGCTCACCCAAATGGCAATACTTTTCATTTCGGCCTTGCTGGTGCATGCAGTCGTCCAATATTTTTTCATTTATTCTACCAACTGGCTTGGTCAGTCCGTTATCAGGGATTTTCGGGTGCAGGTCTTCAGGCATATTAACCGTCTGCGGCTAAATTATTTCGATAAAACGGCCATTGGAACTTCTACTACCCGAACGATCAACGATATCGAAACCATCAATACGGTTTTTTCACAGGGGGTGATCACCATTGTTGCCGACTTTCTGACCTTATTCGCTGTTTTAGCCATCATGTTCTACACCAGTTGGAAGCTCACCCTGATCTGCCTGGTCACCATGCCGTTTTTGCTGGTAGCTACTTATATTTTTAAGGAAAAAGTGAAGGTAGCCTATCAAAAAGTGCGATCCCAGATCAGCCGTATGAACGCCTTCCTGCAAGAAAGGATTACCGGAATGCGCATCCTGCAGACCTTTAACGCAGAGCAGGAAGAGGCCGAAAATTTCCGAAGCATTAACCGATCCTATACCCAGGCCAACCTGGATTCCGTCCTGTATTACGCTATTTTTTTTCCAGTAGTGGATATTATCGCCGCTGCCTCGCTGGGCTTGATGGTCTGGTGGGGTGCAAGGGGTGTGATAGCTGGGGATGTTACCTTGGGTGCTTTGGTCGCTTTTCCTATTTACCTGAATATGCTGTTTAACCCCATGCGGATGCTGGCCGATAAATTCAATACCCTGCAAATGGGATTGGTAGCTGCTGATCGCGTTTTTGCCTTGCTGGATAGGGATGAATTCATTACAAATACCGGGCAGATAGAACCCTCTTCTTTCGAAGGGGAAGTAGCTTTCGAACGCGTCTGGTTTGCCTATACCGGACGGGATTGGGTACTAAAGGATCTGACTTTTAAAATAAAACCTGGCGAGACCCTTGCTATTGTGGGAAGTACAGGCTCCGGAAAAACAACCATCATCAATATTCTTTGCCGGTTTTATGAAATCCAAAAAGGGGCAATTAAAATAGACGGTACTGACATTCGTGATTTTGAATTGCATGCTTTGCGTCGTCGAATCGCTACTGTGCTGCAAGACGTGTTTCTGTTTTCCGGAAGTGTACTGGAGAATATTACCCTTCGAGATGACACCTTTACCCGGGAACAGGTGATCGAAGCCAGCAAAATGATCGGCGCGCACGAGTTTATCGAAAAATTACCCGGCGGCTATGACTACCAGGTAATGGAGCGGGGTGCTACCCTTTCCATGGGGCAGCGGCAGTTGATCTCTTTTGTCCGGGCTTTGGTATTTAATCCCGATATACTCATCCTGGATGAGGCCACTTCCTCTGTAGATCCGGAAACGGAATCGGTCATCCAGTTTGCCATCGAAACCCTGATCAAAAAACGCACTTCCATTGTGATCGCCCACCGCTTATCTACTATCCGAAATGCGGATAATATTATGGTCCTGAGCAAAGGAGAAATCCAGGAGTTCGGTTCTCATGAAGAGCTACTAAAGGAAGAAGAAGGCCACTATCGCCAGTTGTATGAAATGCAGTTTCTGGAAGCAGTAGAATAGTTTTAAAAAAAGATCCCATACTCCGGGTTCTTTCCTACTCCCTTTCGAAAGAAGGCCAGTATCTCTTCCATATCCTTTTCGATATCTCCGCCGATCCAATAGGGATCACTAATGGTTAGGGTTTTCTTTGGCCAGTCGAAGCGGGTTAGGACCAGAGGAATATTAGCGCCTTTGGCGATGTAATAAAAGCCCGTTCGAAAACGGTCTACCCGCTTTCGGGTACCCTCCGGGGTAATGCTTATGGCGAATTCCTCCTTGGAGTTGAACAGCTCGACTACCGCCTCCACAAAATTATGGCTTTTCTTCCGGTTTACCGGGTATCCTCCAAGGGCACGAAAGATCGCTCCGAATGGCCAGCGAAAGAGAGAAGATTTGGCAATATAGTAGATTTTGGCATCCTGCACCTTGCGCACCAGCAGTCCGACCGGAAAATCCCAATTGGAGGTATGTGGAGCCACCACCACCAGGTATTTTGGTTCTGTTGTCGGGAACTTACCTTCGACTTTCCATCCCCACAGATCGTACAACAACCAGGCAGCATTTTTTTTCATAGGTTAAGGCTTATTTTTTAAAAGGGTAATTTCCCTTATCTTACTGCAATTACTGATACTGAAACCCATGGAAGGCATTCTTCCCGGCCCTAAAATACCATTCTTTCTCCTTTTGCTAAGCTTTTACAGCCTTCAAGCAAAGGACAGTCTGCCCCCTATTGAGCTATACTTTAGCCTGGAAGGCGGTTTTTTTAACCAACCATTGGAAATTGAACTCAGTGCTCCCGGCGCAGAGATCTTTTACACCCTCAATGGGAACCACCCTTCCCGCAAATCCAGACGATACGACCAACCGATCCCAATAAGCGAAACGACCATCGTCCGAGCAGTGGCTTACCGGGATAAGGAACACGGCCCCATTTTGTCCCAGACTTATTTTTTGTATGAACCAACTACCCAATTACCGGTCGTCAGTATTGGTATTTCCCCCTGGTTACTTTTCGATCGGGAACACGGGATGTTCATGCTGGGTAGCAAAGCAGATCACGAAAAAGAATCCAAGCCCGGTGCGAACTTCTGGACCAGGCGCGAGGTCAGCGCCAGCGTGGAGATCTATGAATCCGACGGCCGTTGTGTTTACAATAATCGAAGTGGTTTCCGGCTATTCGGCGGTATGAGCCGGTTATTCCCTCAAAAATCCATAGCCCTGGTCGCCCGGAAGCAATTTGGTCCATCGCGTTTCGACCATCCTCTTTTTGGAGAAGGGGGACCCGATAAGGTTAAGTTCTTTATCCTTCGAAACGGGGGTAGCGACTACCACCATGCGCATTTCCGGGACGCCCTTATTACCTCGGTCACCAAAAACTGGAACCTGGACGTACAGGCCCACCGAACGGCGCTGGTCTATATCAATGGGAAATACTGGGGCGTATATCATATCCGGGAAAAAATCAATCGCTACTTCATTAATGATCATCACGATATTGACAAGGACAGTCTCGACATACTTGAACACCAAATGACCCGTAAAAGGGGCAGCCGCCGACACTACCTACGTATGCTCGACTACCTGAAAACGCACTCCCTGGCCGACCCGGCAAATTATGCCTACATCTGGTCACAAATGGAGGTCGATAATTATATGGACCACCAGATCGCACAGATCTATTTCGATAATAGGGATGCCGGTGGCAATATCCGGTTCTGGCGCCCTCAAAACCCGCACGGACGCTGGCGCTGGATCCTTTACGATACCGACTGGGGTATGGGTTTGTACGATCACGATGCCTGGCAAAACAACAGTCTGGCATTCCATACAGAAGCCCACGGCCCCTCCTGGCCCAATCCTCCCTGGAGCACATTCATTCTGCGCAAGCTGATGGAAAATAAGCGTTTTCAACAGGATTTCCTGAACCGCTTTGCCGACCGCCTGAATACAAACCTGAAAAGTGAAGCTATACTTGAAGAGATAGCCCGTTTTTATCGCCAAATGGAACCTGAAATGCCCAGGCATCTGGACCGCTGGAAATTACCCGCTGCAAGGTGGGAGCGGGAAGTAGAGGTCTTGCGAACCTTTGCCCGGGAACGCCCAGCGGTCATGTGGGATCAACTACAGACTTATTTCCAGGCCGGGCCCCGGCGACCAGTGTACATTGCGGCTAAAGGAGGTGGCTCTGTGATCATCAATAATAATCTGGAGATCACCGATACTGTTTTCCAGGGCACTTATTTCGAAGGGGTCCCCATTAGCCTCACCGCCATCCCCCTGCACGGGTACCGGTTTAGTCATTGGGAAGGCATCGGGCCGAATAACAGCCTGCGGGAATTGCACCTGGATCCCGGCGAAGGAATCCGGCTTCGGGCCGTATTCGAACGGTACACCCATCCCCTGGCAGGAAAGATCATGATCAATGAAGTCTGTCCCACCAACAAAAAAACCAAGGACTGGATAGAACTCTATAACCATTCCGATGAACGGGTTTACCTGCAGGATTGGTTACTAAAGGACAAAAATCGAAATACCTTCCGTTTTCCGAATGCTCCTATTGCCCCACATGACTATTTGGTGGTATGTGAAGATTCTACAGCTTTTCGCAAAGCCTTTCCCCTGGCTTATAATATAATCGGTGGCCTGCCCTTCGGCATCAATAAGGTAAGTGAACAACTCGAATTATTTTCTGCGGACGGTGCCGGTATCGATAGCATGGGGTTTCAGCTTCCTCCTACGGACAGCGCCTTTACCCTTGGTTTACTGCTTCCCTGGCTGGACAACGCCCAAGCCGACAACTGGCGGGTTTTGAGCGGTTTTGGCAGCCCAAATGCCGCTAACCCCTATTATGTGGAAAGTAGTATCCGGAAACGACAGCATGCTTGGATGCAAATGGGGGTAAGTGCTGCCGTGGCCATTCTATGCGGTTTACTACTGTTTTTTCGAAATAGCTCCCAAAAGGAAAAGCCCGGTTAAACCTTTACCTCGGTGGATAGTCTAACCTTCGAATTTGCAGCGGAGGCCAACAACAGCTCCGCAAAAAAGCCAGGAGCCAATGACCAATGCATTAACTTTGAGTAAAACAAAAATTACCAAACAAGCTGCAACTTTGCCAAGTAATCCGGTGGACACCTCTGACGCCCAAATCCTGAAACTGATCGCACAGGGACTAACCCGGGAGCGCGGTTACCGCCTGCTGCTTGAAAAGTATCAGGAGCGTCTTTATTGGCACATTCGAAGAATGGTGATCAACCATGAGGATGCCAATGATGTGGTGCAGAATTCTTTGATTAAGGTATTTCGGAGTATCCACCAGTTTAAGGGTAATGCCCGGCTGTACACCTGGTTGTATCGCATTGCAACCAACGAAGCAATTACTTACCTTAATCAACAAAAACGCAGAGCCGTCCATTCTATTGATGAGGAAGAAAGTGCTGCAGCCCGGCAATTAGAGGCGGATAGCTGGTTTGATGGAGATGAGGCACAGCGACAATTGCAACATGCCCTGCTAACCTTACCCGACAAACAACGCCTGGTATTTAACCTGCGCTATTTCGAGGAAATGCCCTATAAGGAAATAGCCCAGGTGCTGGACACCTCGGTCGGAGGCCTGAAGGCTTCTTACCATCATGCGGTAAAAAAGATCGAAAGTTATTTAACCCAAGCCTCTTAAACCCCAACACAAGGAAAATATGCAAAACGAACGATCAAATATTCGAAAAGAACTGGAGCAGCTCGCTCCCCGGCTTGCCAAAATGCAGGGGAAAGGGGATGGTTTTACCACTCCTGATCATTACTTTTCAAACCTCCAGGAGCAATTGCTCGAACAGGTAAGCCTGGATCAGGAAACAGCCCAGGCAGCAAGAAGTGCGGGTGCTTCCAGTAATAATTGGCGCTTGAATGGCTGGCCTTTGTTCCGGTTGGCACCGGTCTTTGCCACCTTGACCCTACTCCTGGCAGCAGCCTGGTTCATTTGGTGGCAACCGCACCATTCGACCAAGGCAGAACAACCGCTTTTCGCAGAGCTTTCCGAAGAGGAGTTGCAAAACTATGTCCTCAATAATATTGAAGATTTTAATACCGATCTCATCATCAGCGCCTCCGGCGAGTACTTAGACCTCAACACCTTCGACCCAGGGTTTATTCCGGAAGAAGAATTGGAAATGTACCTGGAAAACCTATTAGAAGAAGGATTAGATTTGGAAGAATTTATGTAATTCGTGAAGTATGAAACCAATAGTGCTTACAATTTTTTTACTGGGGGTATCCGCGATCAGCCATGCTCAACTGGAAAATGGTGATGGTCCGATCGGAGACCGGATCAAATCCCTGAAGGTAGCCTATATCACCAGTAAACTCGATTTGACTACGGAAGAATCTCAAGCCTTCTGGCCCGTTTATAACGAATATGAGGATAAGCAGGAAGCCATTCGCAAGGAAACGGAATTGAATGGAAAGCTGGATGCCCTCTCAGATGAGGAACTCGAACAGGCCATCCTCAGAACCTTCGAACGGGAAGAACGTTTACTCGAATTAAAAAGAGAATACTTCGAACACTTTAAGGATATCCTTTCAATTCGTAAAATTGCCCTGCTCAAACAGGCCGAGGTGGCATTTAATAAAGAACTCGTTCGAAGATTAAGTGAATTACAACAACGACGCGAAGGCTTCCGCCGACGATCCAACAATTAAAGGGCCGGCGCCCTCTACCCTCCGGGCGCACCTGGCCTTGTTTGGAGTAGCCTTGTTGTATGGTGGCAATTATGTTATTGCCAAAGAGGTTATGCAGGGGGGCTTTCTGCAGCCATTTGGTTTTATTGCCCTTCGGGTAAGCGGGGCGACCATCCTGTTCAGCCTTTTTCATCAACTTTTCATTCGGGAGCGAATAGCCCGCAGGGATCTTCCCCGTTTTGCCCTGTGCGGATTATTGGGAGTGGCTGTCAACCAGCTTTTTTTCTTTAAAGGCCTGCAACTTACCTCTCCCATCAACGCCTCCCTTTTAATGACTTCAACACCCATCCTGGTACTGTTTGCTTCCGCTATCCTCCTGGCAGAGCGTATCACGTCGAGGAAGCTTGCCGGTTTGGTGTTTGGAGCCTTAGGGGCTATCATCCTCATCACTAACGGGAAGCAACTGCAACTGGACGCAGCTAACCCGCTGGGCGATCTGCTCGTTCTGGTGAATGCCTCCTCCTTTGGAATGTACCTGGTGGTTTCCAAACCTCTAATGAGGCGATACCACCCCATCACGGTCGTGAAATGGACCTTTTTGATGGGCCTCCCCATGGTCTGGCCATTCGGCTTCAACGATGTCATGAACACCAACTGGCAGGTATTTACACCTGCGGTTTGGGCCGGAGTTGCTTACGTAATTCTAGGGACGACCTTTGGTGCCTACCTGCTAAATGCCTACGCGCTTTCCAGGGTACAGGCTTCAGTGGTGAGTATTTATATTTACCTGCAGCCTTTTGTGGCCACCAGTCTTGCATTGTTATTGGGCATAGATCAACTCAACCCGGTAAAGATCCTTGCGGGCTTTTTCATTTTCCTTGGCGTTTACCTGGTGAGTATGCCCGCAAACCTTCGTATAAGATTTCCAAATATTGATTCTTTTAACAATAAATACTAGCTTTTAGTAATCGAAATTAAATAATTCTCATACCAAACGCCATTTTCTTGCCTTAGGCTACCGTTCCATTAATGGACCCTCAAACCACTGCAATTGTTTGGATTATTCGCTAATTATGTGTTGAAAAGTCCTTTTGTCAGAGTTTTAGCCTTTGTTTTTATGCCATCCAGGGGTCAAAGTTCAAGTCGGGAAAAAGTGGTAAATGCCTATCTGCAAACGGTAGAGCAAGGAGATCGACCATTCCTTTCTGAAGAAGAGTACGAGCTCATTTTCGAATATTTTCGCTCATCTGAGCAACTGGAGCAAGCCTTGCAGGTACTGGATTTTGCTATCGCTCAATTTCAATTCCAACCCGATTTCTTACTTTATCAAGCGGAAGTTAAGCTACAATTGGGTCGATATGCTCAAGCTCAGGCGAGCTTAAAGCGGGCAGCCTCCCTGGCTTCTAACTCGGTCCATTTGTTTGTGTTGGAAGCTGCAGTGTTAGCCAGGCTAAGCCGGTATGAAGAAGCCATCCATTTGCTGGAGGAGGTGTTGGACAATCACCCCTTGAAACCGGAGGAGCGCCTACGTTGTCTTTTGGGCTTGTCAGAATTGCTCGACCGGCAAAGATCTTATGAACAGGTTTTCCTGACTCTCAGCGAAGCGTTACATCTTCAACCCGATCATCCGGAAACCCTGGAGAAACTGGGATCCTTTACCGAGCGCCATAAATGGTTTGGGCAAAGTGCAGCATTACTCAATGCCATCCTTTGCAAGGAAGCCTATAATCCTTTAGCCTGGTTCTTCCTCGGGCAGTCCTATTCCTGGATGGGCAGGTATGAGGATGCTACCGAAGCCTTCGAGCTCGCCATAGCCGTCGATGAATCTTTCGAGCCCGCGCATCAGGAATTGGCAGGGTTATTATTCGATCTCGGCAATTATGCCGAAGCCCTTGAAAAGCTCAACAACATCATTCAATCTTTCAATGAAGATGGGGATGCACTTTTTCGAATAGGGCTCTGTCATTTACATTTAACCAATTTTGGCAAGGCTCGTTTTTATTTTCGGCGGTCGCTTCATTTCAACCCTTCGGACGATGAGGCCCTGTTTTATCTCGGGGAAACCTATGCCATGGAAGAACTCTGGCTACAAGCTTGCCGCTATTATGAAAAAGCCATTGATATTGAAGGCGAGCGGGAGGAGTATTTTGCTGCATTAGGGGAAGCTTACTACCACACCGGCGCTGCGGAAGAAGCGAACCGTTGCTTTCGAAAAGCCGTAGAAATCAACCCTGACGAGACGGCGTTCTGGATCCAATTTGCCTCCTTCCTGATGGAAGAGAATGAATTGGCACAAGCGCTGGAAGTTTTGGATGAGGCTTCCGACTACAATCCGGATGGAGAGTTGGCTTTTTGCAGATCGGCCTGCTTATTTGCCCTGGGACATCGCCAGGACGCCTTGTTATGTCTGAGCCAGGCCCTCTTGGAAGATTACGAAAAATATCCCCTCCTATTCGAATTGGTTCCCGCCTTACAAATGGATGGAGATGTGAATGCCCTGATCGCTACCATGGCGGATTGATCATCCTTCCTGTAAGAAGATTACTAAAAATTAGATTCTGTCTTTAGAGCTGCTATTCGCGTCTATCCTTCAGGGCACCATACAAAAGAAAAAGCGGGTGCTTTCTCCTCGAATTGCGCTTTCCTTACTACTTAGCCTGCTCTAATTTCCGGACATGCTCAGCAGCATATCCCGCCCCTCCAATTAATCCTGCATTGTTCAATAACTTGGCTGGAAGTACCGGGCCCCCAAGGTCCAATTGATCGGAATATTCGCCGAATTTCTTGCTAGCGCCTCCTCCCAGAATAAAACAATCCGGGGAAAACAGATCTTGCAGGTACTGCAGGTATTCATTGAACCGGCTTCCCCATTCCGCCCAACTCAGGCCTCCCCGTTTCCGGGCTGCATTGCTGGTATAGGTTTCCGCATCCTCTTTGTGGCCGGGCAGGTAAACGTGCCCAAACTCCGTATTGGGAACCAATTGTCCATTCACGAATACGGCAGACCCCAGTCCTGTACCTATGGTTATCATGATGATCAATCCACTGCGTTCCCTTCCCCAGCCAAACTGAATTTCCGCTAAACCCGCAGCATCGGCATCGTTCAACACGAACACCTCACAACCAGAAGCTTCCGAGAATTGCTGGGCAACATTGGTTCCAATCCACTCTTTGTCAATATTGGCGGCAGAATAAGCCACACCCTGTTTCACAATAGCCGGAAAGCCCACCCCTACGGGTCCGTTCCATTTCAACTGCTGCACCAGGGAGGCGAAAGTATTCGAAACGGCTTCCGGTGTGGCAGGTTGAGGAGTTTCCAGTCGCAGGCGCTCGCTGAGTAGTGTCCCGGATTGTACATTCACGATCGCACCTTTGATCCCTGAACCACCCACATCCACTCCTAATATGTATTTTAAACTCATGTTGGCCTGTGTTAACAAGATTTCAAGCTTAACATTTCCGGCTCGGCTCCAGGCTCGTACCCGGAGACTAATTGATAACCTTTACCTTCATCGGAATGTCTTCCTTGGGACGATTGCGGGGGTCGGTAGTCACCGCGGCGATGGAATCAATGACGGCTAAGCCCTCTATCACCTGCCCGAAGACGGTATATTCGTGGTCTAGAAATGGGGTACCTCCCGACTCCAGGTAAGCTTGCCGTTGCGGTGTTCCATAGCGTTTTCCCGACCGGGCTTCCACCTGATCAAGGGCTTGCTCATCCACTTCCCGACCGTGAACAATGTAAAACTGGGAACCAGAGGACCGCTTTTCGGGATTTACCTGATCGCCTTTTCTGGCTGCGGCCAGCGCCCCCCTGGTATGGATCAATTCCTCTTGAATTTCTGCCTCTAGGGTATAGGCAGGTCCTCCCATACCAAGAGCCTGCCCTTCTTTTGCTCCTTTTGAATCCGGATCGCCCCCCTGTATCATGAACCCATTGATCACCCGATGGAACAGTAAACTATCGTAAAAACCTTCTGCTGCAAGTTTCAAAAAATTATCCCGGTGCAAGGGCGTTTTATCGGATAATTCGACCAGCATGGTACCATAAGGTGTTTCGATCTCGACCAGGCATTTATCAGGTGCTTTGACCTGAATGGTTCTGGTGGCAGTTCGACTTGCATTTCCTTTGGTAGCCGTCAGTTCTACTACATAGGTCCCGGAAGAGCGATAGCGATGGGAAGGGGTAGTCCCTTCGGAGGTGGATCCATCTCCGAAATCCCAGAAAAAGGATTCTGCCTTTTCCGATTCGTTCTCGAACTGAATGTCTGCGGGGGCTTTTTCTTCACCACTGTAGGAAAACCGTGCAACCGGACGGGCACAACTCCATATCAACAAGCCGGAAAGGAAAAAAGAAATTCGAAAAATCTTCAACATTTTGGTTAGTTCATTTTAACGGTCATGGGAACGTCTGTAAGGGGGCGGTTAAATTGGTCCCGTTCCAGGGCAACGATCCGTTCTACCACTTCCATACCCTCGATCACTTCCCCAAAAACGGTATATTCCTGATCAAGACTGGGGGTACCACCCAGTTCTTTATATAATTGACGCTGAGCTTCGTTATAGCTGATCTTTTTTTGTTGTTCTATGGCGTCGAGCAGGGCATCATCCACCGGCCGGCCCGTAACGATATAGAACTGGGAACCATTAGATCGCTTATCCGGAGTATTCCTCCTTGCAGCAGCTACGGCCCCGAAAATATGTGGTGCCCCGATCTCGGGTGGCAGGGTATACCCTGGCCCGCCGGCTCCCAAAGCCTGGCCCGCAGTGGCCGTTTTGGAATCCGGATCCCCTCCCTGGACGACAAAGCCCGGCACTATCCGGTGAAAGAGCGTACCGTCATAAAAACCTTCCTTGGCCAGCTTTACGAAGTTGTCCCGATGCTCCGGGGTGCTGTCATACAGCATTATTTTAAAATCGCCGTACTCCGTTCCGATGGTAGCATACTGCGTTCTGTCGCAGGTAAAGGTTACCGCTGCCAACAAAATGCAAAGGTAGATGGATATTTGAGTCTTCATGTTGCAAAGTTAATTTTTTGTTTCCAGCCCACCATGCTCTAATTCCAGGCCTTCGAAATAATCGATCACCTTTTCTTTTAATAGCCACTCCTGTTGCTTTACGCCATCCAGGTGAAAGGCCTGCACTTGCTTCCAATGGGGCCATCCGTCGGCATCCCGCCCTGCAAATTTGAACACTCCTTCAGATTCCAGCAACCGGCAAACGGCAATATGCATCAGATCCTGCTTTTCTTCCTTGCTGAAATTCTTTTTCCATCGCCCCAGTTCCTGCACCCCAATGAGCAATAAAATAGCATTCAGATCCGGTAATTGCTCCCGTTTGAACAAGTCCTTGATCAAATGCCGGACCCGCAACCATTTAAAATCTAATTCCCACTGTTCCACTATTCGTATTTTTTCAGCACTCCAGAGAGGTACCTGGCTTCAGATACTTCGAAATTCAAATCCTTACTCATAATTTTCCGGAAATAGCGCTCTTTCCGTCATTTCAATAATCGTATGCAAAATGATCATGTGGATCTCCTGTATGCGATCGGAAGTCGTCCCCGGAACGATCAGTTCGTAATCGCCCTTGTCTTTTAGGGCACCACCCGACTTTCCAAGCAGGCAAAAAACCGCAAGGTTCTGTGTTTTTGCCTGTTCAACGGCTTTAATAATATTCGGAGAGTTTCCGCTGGTGGAAATGGCGATCAACAGATCTCCTTGTTTGCCGTAAGCTTCTACTCCCCGGGCAAAAACGTATTCAAATCCATAATCGTTACCTACACAAGTAAGGTGGGAAGCCTCCAAAAGAGGAATAACGGGCAGGGCTTTTCGCGCCTTTCGAAATTGACCGGTAAACTCCTCGGCAAAGTGCATGGCGTCGCAGGCGCTTCCCCCGTTTCCACAGATGAGCACCTTATTGCCGTTTCGAAAAAGATCACTAAGCCGGTCACTGATGCGCATTAATTCTTCAAAATGATCGTCCTTTTCGATAAACGATTGTAGCAATTGCAGATTATCGACAAATGCCTGTTTAGCCAATTTGAGCATATCCATAGTTTATTCCTCCCGAATATTTGCGCCGATGCGTTGAGCCCGGATCGCCGGTGGAAGAGAGGCCAGCAAGCCGATGAACAGAACGGTCAGGGCAACCAGGATGAAATCCTGCCACTGCAGGCTGACCGGATAGGCTTCTACCAGGTAGCTGCCCGGCATAGTGATCAAATCAAACTGCTTTTGCAAAAATACCAGGATCAGAGCGAGGGAAAAACCCAGCAATATTCCTCCTAGAGAAAGCAAGCCGCCTTCGTACAAAAAAATATTTCGAACGTTTTGCTCTGAACACCCCATGGACCTTAAGATCGCAATGTCCTGCTTTTTTTCCAGGACCACCATCCATAGGGCGCCGATCAGGTTAAAGGCGATCAGCACTACCATCAGGCAGGCGATGAGGTAGGCCAGAAAGCGTTCGATCTTCACCAGCCAGATAAAAGATTCCTCCTGTTCGTAACGATCCTGTAAGCGAAAACCGGGCCCCATGATCTCCAGTATTTCTTTTTTTACATTTCGCAATTCCACCCCTTTTTCCAGATCGATCTCCAGGGCCGTCACCTCATTCTGGCGAGCCAGCAATTCACGGGTAAAGGACAGGGGAGCCAGGACGTATTCATTGTTGAAATCCAATTCCAGGACCAGCGTACCTACTGGTTGGATCCGACGTTCACGAAATGGTTTTTCGAAGGGGCCGGTCGGGTGATCTTTGGCCATGTACACCGTTAGGCTGGCAAAGGGGTCGGCAACACTAACCGCCAGTTTGCTGCGCATCCCAACCCCCATGATGGCGGCAGGCCGGTCATTAACAAACAGGTCGTAGCGCCCTTCCCGCAAAGCAGAATCGATACCGGTAACCCTTTTGAAATATTCATCCACCCCTTTTATGATACCGAAATCCTGTTTGTCCTTGTGTTCGAAAAAGGCCACTTCCTCCAGTGTTTCCGAAACGGCCGCAATCCCCTCCAGGGCTCTGAGTTCCGTTAAAGTAGCCGAATCCACTGGAAAGGACTTACCCTTTTCCGGGCTGACCAGAACGTCAGGGTTATAAGCTCCATAACTTTCGAATAGCAATTCCTCGAGGCCGTTAAAAGCAGACAGAACAAGGATCAGGGCGGCAGCCCCCAGGGCCAGTCCCAGGACCGCAATGCCGGTGATCATGTTAATTGCATTGGTAGATTTCTTGGCGAATAAATAGCGCCTGGCAATGCGCAGGGGTAAATTCATCGACCGGTATTTATTATATTCGACGGGGCCGAACCCTTTTGTTCTTCAATTTGTGATCTGTAGATCAGATCCTGGATGCGGGGTCGGGTATCCAGTTCTACCAATTTATAATTATGCATACTGGGAAAGGTCCGGTTCGACAAAAAAACATAAAGAATGCCGGTTTCCGGATCCGCCCAGGTGCACGTTCCCGTAAACCCAAGATGCCCAAAGGTACGCACGGAAGCTCGGGTAGACAAGTTTATGGAGCGCTGCTCGTTCAGCTCCAGCAGATCAAACCCCAGCCCTCTCCTGCTGCTGCGCTCATGTCGTTGGGTAAATAGGCGAACGGTCTCCGGTTGAAAATAGCGTTGGCCGCCATAGTACCCTTCCTGCATTAACATCTGCATCAAAATGGCCAGGTCATTCATATCGCTAAACAGGCCGGCATGGCCACTGACCCCGCCCAGCATTGCGGCTCCCATGTCATGCACATAGCCCTGAAGGCGACTACGCCGGAAATACCGGTCCTCTTCTGTGGGGACGATCATTTCGCGAGGCAGGCTACCCCAGGGGTTGAAACGCATGGATTGCAAGCCCAGCGGACGATAAAACTCTTCATCGACGTATTGATCCAGCGGCCTGCCGCTTACCCGCTTCACCAACTCTCCCAACCAGTAAAACCCCAGGTCGCTGTATCGGTAATCGGTTCGACCCCTCAATTCGGAAGTCTGGATCTGGAACCAGATACTATCCACAAAATCCGTACGCAGGAAGAGGTTTTCAGCAACCGGGACCTCAAAGCCCTCCACCACCCTGGGGCTATAGTACCTGGAAAGAGGCCGTTTGTTGTCTACCGTTTGCTCAAAAAAAGGGATCCAATCCCGGAGCCCGGCGTGATGGGCCATGATATCCCGGATGAGAATGGCAGATTTATCCGTGTTTTTTAATTCGTGCAGATAGATACTAAGAGCTTGGTCTATGTCCACCTTCCCCTGCTCATACAATCGCATGAGCGCAAGCGTAGTGGCAGCGACCTTGGTTATGGAAGCGAGGTCGTAGACATCTGTCAGTTGTACCGGTCGTTTTCGATCATAAGTGTGGTATCCAAAAGCTTTTTGAAAGATTATTGTTCCATTTTTGGCCGCCAGTACGACTCCTCCGGGAGTGGCTTTTTCGCTCGTGGCTTCTTTCATCAGTTGGGGGATCATGCCGAGCGTATCTGCCCAGAGGCCAACTTCTGCCGGCAGGCCATAGCCCATTCGATACAGCCTACTGGTATTCACACCGGCATTGTAATGGGAGCGCCCAGAAGCGGTGACCGGAAGTCGGCCTTCCATACCAAATACACCAAAAATCGACTGCGCCGTCAGATCCTGGGTCAAAGGGTCATTTTCATAGGCCTGGACCACCCATTCGAAAGCATCAAAGTACCGTAGGGCGTACGGGGTGCCAAAGTTGACAATGACGACATTGGTTCGTTCATTCAAGCTTCGAAGAAAATCCAATGCACTCCCGCTAATACCAAAATTATCCTCCAACTTACCACTAAGGTTATGGAGCCCTACAAGGACAGCATCCTTTTCACTCAATAAACTCAGTAAAGAAGCTGCCCTTTCAGAAGAAATATCAAAACCGGATTGGGCATGGACCATTCTGGCGTAACTCCCCAGGCGGTCCTGAAAGGCGGTTTTCGAACTATTACCAAAGCTTAAACTGGCCAAAGTCGTGGTATCCAGTTTTTGAAAGGGAATGAGGTTTTCCCTGTTTCGAACCATCGTCAGGGCCTTTCGAATAAGGGTTCTGCGAAGTATTTGGGCCGAGTCGGAATTGATGGATCCAGCTACTCCTTCCGCCTTTAAGTCGGGTTTTTGCTTAAGTCCGAGTCGGTATTTTGCCCGCAGCACCCGATAAACGGAAGCCCGTAGGGCGGTTTCAGAAATTTTCCCTTCCTCCCGGTACGCCCGTATCGCACGCACCGCGGCTGACATATCTTCCGGTAATACCAAAACATCGTTCCCTGCCAGCAGGGCCTCCGCTTCTACGATGCCAGAGGCATGATGCTTGGTTACCCCTTTCATTTCCAGGGCATCGGTAAAGATCAGCCCTTCGAATTCCATTTCCTTTCTTAATAGCTCGTTGACGGTTTTCCGGGACAGAGTGGTTGGCCGGTTCGGGCGGTCATCCAGGGCTGGAACCTGTAAATGCGCCACCATCATACTCCCCACCCCATAGCGGGAGAGCGCCTGGAAGGGGTAAAGCTCGAGGCTGTCGAGGCGCGCCCTTGAATGCCGGATCACGGGCAGGTCATAATGGGAGTCCACATCCGTATCCCCATGGCCCGGGAAGTGCTTGGCGCAAGCCATGACCCCAGCATCCTGTAATCCCTTCATGTACATATAGGATTTTACCGTGACATTGTAGCGATCTTCCCCAAAGGACCGGGTGTGTATGACGGGGTTGGCCGGATTGTTGTTAATATCCGCAACGGGGGCAAAGTTGATATGCACCCCGGTCGCTTTTAATTGACGGGCGATCTCTCTACCCATTTGATACAGCAGGTTATTATCCTGAATAGCCCCAAGGGTCAATTGGCGGGGAAAGGATATGGCGGATTCCTTCATCCGCATGCCCAGTCCCCATTCCGCATCTACGGCGATAAAAAGGGGCAGCGGCGCCGCCAATTGCTGGTATCGATTGATCAGTTCCACCTGCTTTTCCGGGGTCCCCTGAAAAAAGCACAGGCCACCAGGTTTGTATTTTTCGATCAATCGCTCCACCTGCCGGACGTGGTCACCCCCAAGGTCCGAATGGGCCCGGATCATAAATAGTTGCCCAAGGCGTTCTTCTTCTGTAAAGGATTGATAAACAGAATCTACCCATCGATCTTCATCAGGGTCGACACCGGCCGTTAGCACAAACCCTTTTTGGGCGTAGGCAGAGACCGATAAAAGCAAAAAAGCGAAGAGCGTCACACGGGGGAAAGGTGGAAACATGGTAAATCCAGTTAAATGATAGAAATTTAACGGAAAACCCGGACTTAGGGATGCGTATTCCAAAGAAATTGTTTTTTAACAGCTCGTTTTAAGTCCAGGGCATTCCCATTGCCTTCTACCAAAATCCCCAGGAATAGCCCAGGCGTAGTTGCAACTGGATAAAAGGCGCAGATACATCCGGGCTTTCCAGTTCCGGAAGGTCTACATCCATGATAAAGCGATAGCCGCCCTCGGCCCCCAGCCGCAGCCAATCCGTCAAATTGGCTTCAACGCCTACTGCCGGAGTGATGCCGAAAATCCGGTCAGAGTCACCCCCTTTTTGTTTAACCCGCCCACCTCCGGCATAAGCGGAAAAATAGGGATGGAAAGCCCGATACGAGTGGGGCACATAGGCAAGAAGCAGACCATGGTGGTTGAGCTCGTAATCCTGGTCATTATCCAGGAAGGAGGCCTCGTCCCGAACCCGCTGCCAGGCCCAACCCAGGATAAATGAGCGACCAAATTCCAGGCCGATATTCCCCCCGGAAAGGTATTCCACCTCCTGCGAATAAAAAGAAAAATTGTGGGTACTGCTAAACCAGGCCCCGGTGATCTCCAGATCAGCGTTTCCGAAAAGAGTTTCCTCCTGGCCAACAACGGCTATGCTACCCAGGCATGCCATTGCTAATGTAAATACAATTTGGAGTCGCATACGTTTGCTTTTTCTACCAAGATGCAGTTTGAAAAGGCTTGCCCCTATCGAAACGGAAGAAGGTTTAAGAAAATGCTTCTCATCAACCCCTTGATCGTCCCATTTGTCAAATACTTTTTCACCGAATCCAAATAATGCACGGAGCGTTCGATGACAAACATCCATTTGCCCCTACCAGCACCGTACATTTATAAAAATATTTGTCCCTATGATCGGGAGCAGGGACACCCACCTGTTCAGTAGCAGCCATCCGGCTTTACTCATGAGCTACGGGACGAAAACCAGGCGGAAGCCAATATTGGAGTTACGGTTGTCGGGATGGTTCCTGTTGCGGTTCGCCGTTCGGCAGTGCACCGCATTGTTGTTCCATGAACCACCGCGGATCACCCGGTGCGTACCCTCGATGGATGCCCTTTTGCTTTATGTTAGGTCTTTTGTTCGAAGAAGCTCCTTTCGCCGAAACGCCTCCGTATCTGCATGGAGTGTGCATGCAATAAGCGGCTCCATATGACGCTGATACTCTTTCTGAGACCATTTACCCTCCTGTAAGAACCGGGTGTATTCCCTGGTTTTCTGGATAAACCGTTTGCGGCTTCTTTGGGCAAGACGGGTGTAATTGGGATACAACAGGTAGCCTAAAAACGGTAGCCCTGCTGAGCTTTTATTAAGGCAGAAGGGCTTTAGCTCCAGTTTCAGTTGGTTCTCAACAAAGTCCTTAAAACGACGGCCCGCTTGAAGTAATACTTCCTTTTCGTTATGCCATAATACCATGTCGTCCATGTAACGAATATATGCTGGAAGGCAGAGGGCTTCCTTAGCGAAGTGGTCAGCGGCAGATAGGTAATGGTTCGCAAAATATTGGCTCGTCAAGTTCCCGATGGGTAGGCCTCGGCAAGAGCCGGCGCAGTAACTGCCCAGGATCTGCTCAAAAATCCCTAATAATTGTGCATCTTTGAACATACGGTGAAGCTGCCTGCGCAAAACGCTGTGATGAATGCTGTCAAAGTACTTGCGCGCATCCAATTTGAGAAACCAAGCATAGCAGCGGTTATACTCCTTTGCCTGATCAAGTGCTGCATAAGTACCCTTTCCTACTCGACTAGCGTAACTATCTGCAGTTTGCACTTTTTCAAAAAAGGGGTGGCACACATTCATTAGGGCATGATGCAATACGCGCTGTGCAAAGGGTGGGGCGCAAATCTGCCTTTTCTTTGGGTCATAAACAGTAAAATAGTGATAGCCGCCCACCTCTATCTCTCCCGACAGTATTTGGCATTGCAGTACACGCAGGTTTTCCTGTAGGTTCTTTCCATAGCCATAAACGCTCTGTTTCTCCACCTTACCCTTTCGGGCCTTATAATAGGCGAGTTCCAGGTTCTCCATTTCCGCGATTGGTTCAATGAGGTACCCCTTCCGTTTCATCGCTTTCCGGTTTGATAATGAAATATTTGGCGAATCGTGCTACTTTTTTTTCGCCTATGCCTTTAATCCCCAGCATAGTCTTCTCGGAGATTTCATCCAATTTTGCCAGTTCAGCCAGTTCCTCATCCGTGAAGATGATGAAAGTGGATATCCCTTCCTCAGCGGCCGCCTTTTTCCTTATCTCTCGTAATTTAGAGAACTTTTGGAAGGAGGTTTCATCCAACACCTTGCGGTAGTCTACTTTGCTACTCCTTTTTCTACTTGCTTCCGGGTATACTCGTTCAATATAACGAACACAAAAGCACCAATATGCCCCCTTATCATTACTTATAAGCTGATTCTCTACCTCGAGGATTTTATTGCCCCGTAGAAAGGTGTTCATCTCCTGTACAACAGCACCACCATCGCCCACCGGAATGGTAAAAAGTTTAATTTGCATGGTATTACATTTTACGGAATTTGGCCATATGGCCCAGGTTTATTCTAGCTCGTTGACGAAAAAAAGGCGCGGAGGGTTCGTCCCTCACCCTTCCTCTCCTTTTTTTGTCAACTCGCTTTAACTCATGAGTAAAGCCGGACTACACTGCAAACTGACTACGGGACGAAAACCAGGCGGAAGCCAATAAAGGAGTCACGGCGGTCGGGAAGGTACCCGTAGCGGTCCGCCGTTCGGCAGTGCACCGCAAAGTGGATCCATGAACCACCGCGGATCACCCGGTGCGTACCCTTCTCCGGTCCGGTAGGATTCAACACAGGCTCTTCCGATTTGCAATGTGCGAAATAATCCATCCCAAACCAATCCAGGCACCATTCATATACGTTGCCGCTCATATCGTATAAGCCCAATTCGTTGGGTTTATCCATGTCGGCCAGGTGTGCCCCTCCCACCCGTCGTAATCCTTTAGGGGCTTTCTCAAGGTACTGGGCTACCTCATCGATAGTGTCACTACCAGCATATAAGTAGCCTTCGGACTGTCTGCCGCCCCTGGCGGCATATTCCCACTCCGCTTCGGTAGGTAAACGGTATCTTCCCCCGTTTCCAATAGTATCCGTAAGCCATTGTGCATAGGCAATTGCATCTTCAAAACTAATATACACTACCGGCAGATCGGCAGATTCCTCCTGAAGCAGTACATTCCCCCACACTGAATGTCGCCAATGCAGACCTGGCAGCAGATAATCTGTATACATGTTAATACTTTTACTTTCTCGCCATTCGGTGTAAATATGGGTTGCAAAGGCAAAGCCAAACCGCTCTGCCCGTGTGCGATAGCCTGTAGCCCTCACAAAGCGAGCAAACTCACCCACTGTCACAGGGTACCTGGCCATGTAAAAGGTATCCACCTGCGCCTGATAAGAAGGATATTGAACCTGATACTCATCAGGTAATTCTTGACCACGTTCGTCTTTCAGGAAAGCATTGAAGGCTTCAAACCAGCCTTTGCCCATTTCAAAGGCCCCGCCTTCTACTTCCACTAAGTCAGGAGGAATTGGAGTATCCGGCACCTCTTGTGTCCAGTGGTGTTTAAGATAGTCCTTGAGGAGCTCGAGCCCCACCTTATCGCCCCCATTAATTTGTAATTGATCAGCTGCTGGGTGCATAATAACATTTAGTAAAGGGGGGCAGCCGGTAATACGAAGGCGCTTGATATCCACACCAGACAGGTCCAGCATTTCCAGATTTTCAAAGGCTCTTAGGTCCCAATCTCCCACTAAAGCAGTATTGCCACCTATACTCAGTTCTTCAAACTGCTCAGGAAATGGAATGCGCTCCAGTAATCGGGCGGGCAGGTTATCGGGATGTACTTGAATATGCAGGTGTTTGGCATGCTCGTAGTATTGTTCCAGTATGGCCGGAGTTTGCAAAGCAGCATATACTTCCTGATCGAATGCCGTAAATGTATCCACACCGATGGCCCTTTGTAGCAGGTTATAGGCCTGAGCATTTTCTTTAACGGGATAGACCAGAGAATACGCTGCTGCCTGCTCTCCATATTCCAGCCAGTTTTGCTCATAGCGGAAAAGCCAGCCAAAAGGGCTTTTGTCCAAAAAGTCCAGCGCAGGATTTCGCCCTTGTTCCTGATAGTAAAGGAAGGCAAATACATCACGGTAGAGCGGATGGCGGAAGTTGTTGTGTTTGAAATCGATTAGCTGTGCTAATTCTTCGGAATCGCCCCCCCAGCGGCTGCGCTGTTTAAAGGCTTTTATACCCCCACTAATGTCGGCTCCTTCCGAATTTTGGGCGGCCAGTTTTTTGGCTTTGTTCCAGGTCACTGGGTTCCAATCTTTAAACACATTGCGGAAGTACTTGCTGATCGACGGGTGTCGAAGCGGCAGTTGCCCGCCCTGTTTGCGGACCATTACCTGAAAGGCAAAACAAGGCAGGGTAGAAGCCACCAATGGGTCCCAATCATATTGGTAGACCCCTTTGGGTGCTATCCTTTTCCAGCAAGAGATCTGGTATAGACGGTAAGCATCGGGGTAGCGGGATTTGTCAAAGTCCAATTCCCTTATGTGCCCTTCGAAGAGCAATAAAGCTAGGAAGTAGTCGATGAAGTTGCTGTGACTGAAGGTGTAATCCCCTTTGGGATTACCTTCTACTATCGAAAGAAAGGAGAAGTTACGCAATAGCCTTTCATCAATTGACAGGTTTTCCAAGTCTTGTTGCGTAAACATAAGTGGGCCATCTTTTTCACCTTGTTGGTAGGCCTGTAATACTTTAGCTTTAAATACTTCCAGCATTTTTTGCTTATAAACCTGGGAGTTACGCCTATCCTGGGGGCTACCTTTATCTAATATCTTTTCTACCAAGCGGTTCATTACATCCCAGTAAGTTAGCGGACCATCCTGTGGCGGTGCTTCAAGAAGAAATTGGATGTGGTAAAGCACAAATGGCGTTACTCCATCGCGGAGCTTAGGCGGTAAACTATCACCGTCCATAATGAAGCGGCGAGCGTCACCGTATTCTTTTTGCATCTTATTGACAGGGAAGGACTCCCGCAGGTAGCGTTCTACATCAAGAAATTGGAGGGGCGCCATGTGCAACAGCACCCAGTCTTCTCTTTCAATCGCTTCTTCCAGGTTTTCGTTGGCTGTTAAGAAGGTATCCCGAAAGCCTAATACCACCTTAGAAAACGCTCGCACAGGGTGGTCTTTTTGTGTAAGCAGGTCGAAGATGGTCTGGCTGCCATCGTACAGTTCATCCAGGGCATCCAAGATCAGGATGTTCCCGATCGCATCCTTTTCCCACTTTCCCAATTGCACTTTTAGTTTTTCAACATCACTGAATCGGGCAATGAATATCTTTTGGGGGGTCTCGCGCTGGAAGTGCTGCTTCACTGTGTCGACAAGAAAGGTTGTTTTTCCAGAGCCAGCAGCTCCCCTAAGTACAAAGAACCGGCTTTTTTGTCCGATCAGCCATGGCAGAAACTGCTTGGTATTCATAGGAGCCCCTTCCTTGCCGTCGGGCAATATGCACACTTTCAAACTAAGAGACTCGCCTAATAAATGTGCTTTGACTCGATTAAAATCTAGCCCCAGGGGTAGCACCAATTCTTTAGCTAATAACTCCAGCCCCTCGGAGGTCAGCCTTTTTTTACCTACCACCCACCCTAAAGGTCTTTTATAATCTAAACTTGTGGCAGCAATGGCGGATTGCTTTTGGATCTCAGCAGGTGAAGGTAACTCCAGATAAGGCTTAAGCAAGCCTTCCTCTATATCCATGAAGGCTTCTGTATATAAATGTTTGTGATGTAAAAAGTAGGTTTCTGCTCTATCTCTAAGGGGAAAGAGTGCATTCGATCCTTTCAGATATTGGTACACTTCATGCAGGTTAAATGGCTCCAACCTGCTTGCATCAAGCCGAAGTTCATCAAACAATTCTTCTAACAAGCGAGGCTTTCTAGCTGAGCGAACTTTCTCCAATAAAGCCTTGTACTGGTCTTTATTCCATATAAACTGCAAAGGGGGTGTAGATTCAGCACAGTAGAAACGAGGCACTACGCCATTGTCATGGTACCCATTGGCTTTCCAGGAGTTTTTAGCGGCAGTAAAGGCGGTATAAAAATCTTTTTTTTCTTGGAGGAAGAACTTGTAGAAAGTTTCGGCAAAGAACACGCCTTTCTCGGGTTCCACCTTTCCTTCAAAGCAAAGTACCGTATAGCCCTGCGCAGCAATACTTCGGGCCAACCCTACCGAGTCGCACACTCCCAGATATACATATTGTAGATGGCTGCCAAAATGCGCCTTTACTTCGGCTGCCAAAAAGTGGGCATCCACCTCTAAATGTTGTAGATAGGCATCAGCAGCCAGTAGCTGTCCATCATTTCCGTGGGCCACAATGTGCAGCAAATGTGGCCTTTGGTGGGTAGTCTTAGTCCAAAGGTCGGAGTAGGCTACTTGTTCATACCGGTAAAGGATATCTGGTGGATAGATGTACTTTTGTATGGCCTCAAATTCCTTCCCAGCCTGAACATCATTACCTTTTACAAAGTGGGGAGCGATAAATTGAAAAACACGAGATGGGGTTCCCATAAATCTAAAGATTTAAACCTTTTCCATGTCAAGGATTAGGTGTTTAGCTTGTTATTTTAGTTCCACCCTTCTGATTTCATTGGCGTTCAAATGGGGTACATCCTGCTGTATTTGTTGAGCGATCTCCTCTTCGGTACCCTTAGCAAGGATAAGCACGTTCTCGTTTTTAAGCGTTACGCGAAGGGTAGCTTTTCTTTCTAATAATTCTAAACGCTGCAACTCCATTTCAAGCTCGTGCTTATCGGCCTCACGGGCGTCTTTCTTTTTTTCCAATTGCATTTTCTGGTATTCTATCCACCAATGGAATGCACCAAAAATACTCACGAAAAACTTGATTACCTCCAGGTTCTCGGTCACGAAATGGAGAATGGATTCCACTCCACCCCGGTGAGGTTCGGTGAAGTGCTCTTCAGTGAACTCCAGACCGGTATCTTTAAAAAAGGGCTTCAAATCGACTGTGGCGATTACCTTGGATTCAAATTTGATGGTCGACATCCTTTTACTTTTATTGAGCTTACTATTTACGAATAATACTTACGAAAAGGCGAGCTGCGGGCTTGTCACAGCCGGAAGTTCGTTTAAGGCATGACATTGCTGCTTGCTTTATCTTTAAGCAGACCGACTACACTTCTTAAACTAAACCCGACATTAAGGTATTTGCACCAAGACCCATTTGAGCAGCAGCAACCGGCTGGCCTTCATCAACCGTTATGACGAAAACATCATCTGTAAATGCTAAAATAGCCAATGGAAATTCTATTATTCAAAGCGAACTGTTCAAAAGTTCGATTATTACCTCTTTTAAGGCCGAATAATATTCAATCGGCGGGTGATCAACGTATTGCCGGAGGCATCCCGTAAGCTGTAGAGGTAGGCGCCTTTATTAAAGCCCGCCAATTCGACCTTGTCGATAAAATCGCCGGCTACCTGGTATTCCCTGGCCCAGATCTCCCGCCCGATGATGTTAAGAATACTTAGGGTATAATGCCCCGGTTCCAGGCCGGAAAACTCAAAACGGGTATAGGTAATGGCGGGGTTGGGAGAAGCAAAAACTCCTGCCTGTAGGGATTTGGCAGCTCGAATCGAAAGGTCGGGAGATAAACCCAAAAACCTGACTTCCTCTACGGTGCCGGTCGCTCCGTCGGAAATACTGACCACAACGGGATGAGACTGGCCTTCCGCCCAGTAGTAGTGGTATTCCAGCTCCTTCCGGCCAGCCCATTCCAGATTGGGAAGCAGGTTCGTAGTGGTTTGCCAGGATCGATTCCCCACCTTCGTATCCACTTCTACCAGCCGTGTCTCGTATCGTTTTTCCCGAAGCACCTCAAAAATGCCCCCGGGCATGAATAAACGCCCCCAGCCATCTACTACATCCAACCGCTCCAGATCTATTCGGATCCGGATCGAATCCGGCCGGTAAGGCAATTGTTTCTTCAGGCCGGGAGGGGCTTGCTGATAACTAAAGGTCCAATTCCAGCCGCTTTGCTGAAGAAAATCCTCTCCATACCGAAGGGGAGCCCGCCATTCTTCCAGAGGTTGGGTGAGGGCAAAACTACCTTTTATCCCCAACCCCAGGGGGTCTTGGCCCTCTACTCCCATCCAGTAGATCCGATCCCGGTCTTTTCGGTAATACCTCCATAGGCCGGGAGCTACCTGTATCTTGAGATCAGCGGTGAAAAAAGGATGGTCTCCCCTAGCCGTTTCCCAGACCGAACGTTGTGCAAAGGGCGCATTCAGGCTGGAAAAGTCAAAACGCTCCTGCGAACCCGCCGCCCCCAGGTCTATCCTTTCGGGCAGGCGATCCCGGCCGATGGTCAGGGTGTCTCCCAAACCGGGAAGTTGTTCAATAGAGTAAACCGGTTGTGCAGCAACAGAAAAATGAAAAAGACCACTAAGCAGTAGTGCTATAATGAACTTCCAACAACCCCAAAAGGAAATAGAATACTGCGACATACGGGTCCTACTTTTTTACAAAAATAGTGAACCTGTTTCAGAAGGTTTGTAATTCGACCAACTTGTGGTACTCCCCATCTTTCCGAAGCAGGCGATCGTGAGTCCCCCTTTCTATGATCTTTCCCTTACCCATGACCACGATCTCATCGGCATGCTGAATGGTAGACAAACGATGGGCGATCACGATAGACGTCCGCTCTTTCATTAATTCAAGCAGGGCAGCCTGAACCAGCTGCTCCGATTCGGAGTCCAGGGCAGAGGTCGCTTCATCCAGAATTAAAATGGGCGGGTTTTTCAGAATGGCTCGTGCAATGGTCAAACGCTGACGTTGTCCCCCGCTAAGGTTATTGCCCCGATCCCCAATATTAGTTTGATACCCCTTTTCTGTAGCCATGATAAAATCATGGGCATTGGCGATCCGGGCGGCATTTTGCACCTGTTCCTCGCTTACGCCCTCCATCCCAAATACAATATTATTATAGATGGTATCATTGAACAAAATAGCCTCCTGAGAAACGATCCCCATCAACTGCCGCAGATCCTTCAATCGAAACTCCCGGATGTCGACCCCGTCTATAAAGATCCCTCCCGCCGTTACATCGTAAAAACGGGGCAACAGGTCTACCAGGGTAGATTTCCCTGCCCCGGAAGCCCCTACCAGCGCTACTACCTTTCCCTTGGGGACCTTCAACTGGATATGCTCCAATACCAGATGGTCCTGGGGCCGATACCTGAAGCTGACATCCCTGTATTCTATGGCATGCTGAAAACCCGGCAATGGTCGCTGGCCCGTATTTTGTGCGATGGGGTTGGGCGCATCGAGTATGGTTTCGATCCTGTCCATAGCCGCAGAACCCTTTTGAATATTGTAAAAGGCTTTCGAAAACGACTTCGCCGGTTCGATCACATTGTAAAAGGCAAAAATGAAGGACAAAAAGGTACTGGCCTCCAAAGCACCGGAAAAAACCTGTCTGGAACCAAACCACAACAGTACGGCTACCACGCCTATCCCCAAAAACTCCGACAAGGGGGAAGCCAAATCTTTGCGCCAGAGCAGGTGGGTCAGGGTCCAGCTATAACCTTGATTTTCCTCTGAAAATTTTTCCTCCTGATAAGGCTCCGCATTAAAGCCTTTAATGATCCGCAAGCCGCTCAGGGCCTCTTCTATCTTCGAGATCAAAGCACCAAGCCTTCGTTGTACTTCCGAAGAGGGGCGCCTTAGCGATTTTCCTATATACCCGATAACCAAGCCAGTAAAGAGCAGCAGGGCAAACACAAAAACGGTAAGGGAAGGACTAAAGGAAACCATTAAGGCCAATGCTCCGATAATGATGAGGGGTTCCCGGAATACAGCTACCAGCATATTGAGGATGCTCTGCTCCACCTCGATGACATCTGAGGTCATACGCGACATAAGGTCCCCTTTGCGCTCCTCCGAAAAAAAGGAAAGGGGCAAGGCCAACATTTTCCCAAATAACTCCTGGCGAATATCAGCAGTAACCCCGTTTCGAACAGGAGCAAAGAAAAAAAGGGCGAGGTACCGAAACAGGTTTTTCAGGAAAAAGGAGATCAATATCGCTATACATACATAGACCAAGGCCTGCTCCCGCCCTACCTGTTCCATTAATTCCCAGAAGTACAGTTGCAAATTAGCACTGATCGAATCCAGATCCGTCCAATTTAGTTCGGCGGTATCGATGGGCTTTTCGACCCGGTCGAAAAGAATATTTAGAAAGGGGATCAACAGGGGGATCCCAACTACCGTAAAAACTGCAGTCAGCAGGTTGCTAAATATAGCGAGGGCCGTGTAAGCCTTATAGTTTTTTAGATAGGTAAGTACGCGCCAAAAACTACTCATCGATCCGGTTTAATAACGAACTGATTTCAGAACCCAAAAATAGCAGTATTATTGAGGTAAAATTATGTGGGATACTGTTGATTGAACGAATGGGTGCCTGCTGGCGTCTTTAAAGGGGGTTCAATGACCCGTTGCAGGCCCTTTGTTTTATCTCATCAAATACGAACACCTCATGCGTTATTTAGGTTGCCTTTTTCTTTTGTTTGTCGGCCACGGGCTTTTAAGCCAACAAGTACTTCAAGTTGAAAAGATCGGTTCGGCAAAACGGCAAAAAATCCCTGCCGGCACAGAATTGCGCTATCAATTACTGGAGGATGAAATTTGGTATGAAGGAGTGATCGAGGGCTATATGGTACCCGAGGATGTCATCGTATTCGATGATCGCCTGATCAATGTAAACAGCATTGAAGCGTTGCAATTTGAGCGCCGTTGGCCAAAGATTGTGGGCATACAATTGGGAACTTTCGGCCTCGCCTGGTCTGGCTTTGCACTCATTGGCAAATCCACCGATGGTGACCCGGATACCAATTACAATGGTACCGACGCATTGATCTCCGGTACAGCCCTCGCCAGCGGCTTTTTGGTGGCTACGCTCTTTTCGAAGAAGACCATCAAAAACGGGAAGAAATACCGTCTGCGCCTGTTGGACCTTGACCCGCTTGGCCCCAATTAATGCCTAAACGGCTTCTCTCTAATGATTGGCTAAAAAATAGGAAACGGCCAATTCATAACCCTGGAGCCCCAGCCCTGTAATCACCCCAAGAGTGTGAGCTGCCGTGTAAGAGTGGGCACGATAGGGTTCACGGGCGTGAATGTTGGAAATATGTACCTCCAGGACGGGACTGGTAATAGCGGCAACCGCATCCGCAAGGGCAATGGAAGTATGGGTGAAGGCCCCTCCATTCAAAATTATTCCATCCACAGAAAACCCTTGTTCATGCAGGGTATCAATGATCGCCCCTTCGTGGTTGGATTGAAAATAGTCCAGTTCATGCTCGGGATATCCGGCGCGCAACTCCTGCAAAAAGTCCTCAAAGGTACGTTTACCATAGACCTCCGGTTCCCGCTGCCCCAACAAGTTGAGATTGGGGCCGTTAATGATGAGAATCTTCAAAACGCCGTTTAGTTTGCTAGTTCTGAAATGAACTTGATTCGGTATAGTTGGATCTCCTCCATAGTAATATCTTCCTCTTTCAACTCCTGATAAGCCTGATCCAGGGCATCCACGTCGGCCTCCATCAGGTAGTCGTGAATCTCTTCCCGGGCGTATTCATCCAGGTTATCTTCCAGGTAATAATCAATATTTACCTTGGTTCCGGAATTGACGATGGCGTACATTTCTTCCATCAGTTCCTCCATGCTAAGGCCGGCAGAATCGGCAATATCTTCCAGTGGGATCTTGCGATCGATCCCCTGGATAATGCTAACCTTGATCTTGGATTTATTGGCAACCTGTTTGATCACAAAATCCGTTGGGCGTTCTATTTCATTGGCCTCTACATACTCTTTGATCAATTGAAGGAAAGGCTTACCGTAGCGGGCAGCTTTTCCTGCGCTTACCCCGCTGATAGTTGCCATATCCTCCATATTTACCGGGTAATGGGTGGCCATATCTTCAAGGGAAGGATCCTGGAAGATAACGAAAGGGGGTACCCCTTTTCGTTTGGCCTCCTGCCTTCGCAGGTCCTTTAGGAGCTTCATCAGAGTATCATCCAAAACGGCGGTGTGCCCATTGCTACTGTATTCCTCTACCACTTCCCGTTCGAAGTCGTGATTGATCGGAATGTGCACCTCAAAGGGGTTTTCGATAAAGGCTCTGCCCTTTTCGGTCATTTTGATTAACCCATAGGTTTCTACATCCTTATAGATCAGGTTATTGAGCAGGGCATGCCGGTAAACAGAGCTCCAAAAGGTAGTGTCCTTGTCTTTACCGGCACCAAAGAGTCGCCGTTCGTGGAAGCGAAAATCCTGCATTTCCTGATTATTACTTCCTCTCAGGAAGTTGATCAGCAGCTTAAGGCCATAGTTCTCATCCAGTATCAGGATGGCTTCCAGGGCGGTTTTCATTTCTTCGGTAGCTACAAGTTTTTCCTTGGGATACTTGCAGTTATCACACATATTGGAGCAATTCGAATCATCAAATTGCTCTCCAAAGTAATGTAAGAGGAACTTCCTTCTACAGGCCGAGGTTTCGGCGTAGGCCATAACTTCCTGCATTAGCTGAGCGCCCATTTCCCGCTCGGCTACCGGTTTGTCCCGAAGGAATTTTTCGAGCTTTAATATATCCCGGTAAGAGTAAAAGGCAATACATTTTCCTTCCAGTCCGTCGCGTCCGGCACGGCCTGTTTCCTGGTAGTAATTCTCAATACTTTTGGGGATATCGTAGTGGATCACAAAGCGGACGTCCGGCTTATCGATCCCCATTCCAAAGGCAATAGTGGCTACAATTACATCCACCTCCTCCATCAGGAAGTTATCCTGGGTTTTACTTCGGGTTTTGGCGTCCAGGCCGGCATGATAGGGAGCAGCCTTGATGTCATTAACTACCAGGGCCTTGGCAATTTCCTCCGCTGATTTTCGGCTTTGAACGTAAATAATGCCCGATTTACCAGCCATATTTTTAATGCCCTGGATGATACTTTTGATCGTCTGGTCTGGTTTTCCTTTAGGTCGAACTTCGTAATATAGGTTTTCGCGGTTGAAGGAAGAAACAAACGTATTGGGGGCCTCCATATTCAGGTTCTTAACGATATCCGTCTGGACCTTGGGGGTAGCGGTGGCGGTAAGGGCAATAATTGGTGCATTCCGGTCGATTTCGCGTAACATGGACCGTATGCGGCGGTATTCGGGGCGGAAGTCATGCCCCCATTCGGAAATACAATGGGCTTCATCTACGGCGACAAAAGAAATATCCACCTGTTTGAAGAAAAGGATGTTTTCCTCCTTGGTAAGGGTTTCCGGCGCGATAAAAAGCAGTTTGGTCTTTCGATTGGTGATATCTTCCCGAACCTGCTTCATTTGTGCCTTGGTCAGGGAGGAATTGAGGAAGTGGGCCACTTCATTATTCTGGCTATATCCCCGAACAGAGTCGACCTGATTTTTCATCAGGGCAATAAGGGGAGAGACGACCAGTGCAGTGCCTTCCATCATCAGGGCGGGCAATTGGTAGCAGAGGGATTTTCCACCCCCGGTAGGCATGATTACAAAAGTATCATGGCCCTCAAGGACGGATCGAATGATGGCTTCCTGGTTCCCCTTGAAATTATCGAAACCGAAATAGGTTTGAAGTGCTTCATTAAGGGAATCTTGCGTAACAGTCATAGTTGCAATTGCTTTTTCATTGGCCGGCACCAACCCGGGCGCTCCCGGATAAGTGAAAATGTTGAAAGAGTGGGGTAGGTTCTGTAATTTCGCCCACTTTCAAGGCCGTTTGGCGCATCTGGTGGAATCAGTGCTCCCAACCAGATGTCAGCGATACTGTTTTCATTGGTAATTGGGTTGCTCGCAAGTAGCTATTCCAATTCCTTTAAATTTACTCAAATTTGACCGTTTCAACCAATTGAAAGGCCTTTTTTTCAAGCCTTTAAGGCAGATTAGTTCCTTTTTTTCGAAAAGGCCGTCAAAAATAACAAATTTGTGAATGAAACTGAAGCTCTGATTGTTAAAACCGCCAGGCGCACGCTGGAGATCGAAGCCCAAACCCTGCTCGGGCTGGTCGATGCACTGGATGAAGATTTCGTAGCGGCGGTAGAAGCCATTTTTCACACTAAGGGCCGGGTGATCGTAACCGGTGTAGGTAAAAGTGCGCTGATCGCCCAGAAGGTGGTGGCTACCCTGAATTCAACGGGCACCCCTGCCATCTTTATGCATGCTGCCGATGCCATCCACGGGGATCTGGGGATGATCCGGGAGGAAGATATCGTAATTGCACTCTCTAAAAGCGGAGAAAGCCCGGAAATACGCGTGCTGGCGCCATTGCTGAAGCAACTTGGCAACTTACTCATCGGTATGACCAGTAACCGGACTTCCTATCTTAGCCGGCAGGCGGGATATGTACTCCACACTCCGGTCGATCAGGAAGCAGATCCCAATAACCTCGCGCCAACGGCCAGCACTACCGCCCAAGCTGCTATGGGTGATGCCCTGGCAACTGCCCTGCTAGCCTTGCGGGGGTTTTCCAGGGAGGATTTTGCCCTTTTCCATCCCGGTGGAACTTTGGGCAAGCAGCTATACCTGCGCATCCATGACCTTTACCCTCAACACGAAAAACCCTGCGTACAACCCACCGATTCCCTTCGCCGGATCATAATTGAAATCACCTCCAAGCGTTTGGGGGCAGCCGTTGTCATTGATGAAGACGACCGGATCCTTGGGATTATTACCGATGGAGACCTTCGACGGATGCTGGAAAAGGGAACCGATCTGGAAACCGCAACAGCCAATGATATTATGACGGCCGGGCCCAGGACCGTCCACCGGGATGACCTGGCAGTGAAAGCCCTCGAAATTATGCGCCGCAACAGCATTACCCAACTGATCGTAACGGATTCCGACAACCATTACCTCGGAATGGTCCATTTACATGACCTACTGAAGGAAGGCCTGATTTGATGATGGGGTTACCATTGGTCATATTCCCGCTCCGACCGTCCCTACAAGGCTTCCTACTGTGGACAGTAGGATTATTCCTGCTGGCTTGCCAGGCCGATCGCCACAGGCAGGTAGACCTGGCTTTTTATCATTGGCAAACCGAATTCGAATTGGATTCCATTGAACGGGAATGGTTGGGGCGGCTGGAGATCCGGCAACTATACGTCAAGTATTTCGATATAGACTGGGATCCCGGCTTAGGCATGCCCGCCCCTTTAGCAACGGTCGAATGGAGCGAGCCACCTCCCCCGAATTTGCAGATCACCCCTGCCGTCTTTATTACCAACAGGTGTTTACAGCAATTACCTGCAGATAGTTTGCCTCAGCTTGCCAGCAGAATCCGTCAACGGATCGAACGGTTGCACGCCTCCGTTCGGTCTGGGCCGCCCGAATTTGTACAAATGGATTGCGACTGGAGCGGGTCTACCAAAGAAAAATATTTTCAACTGCTAAAGCACCTGAGGTCAGAACTCCCGAAGGAAACCAGGCTCAGCGCCACCATTCGCTTGCATCAGGTACGGCATCCCAAGACCACCGGGCTCCCTCCCGTAGCCAGGGGCATGTTAATGTACTACAATATGGGTGAGGTAGATCAATGGGAAAGCTCCAACTCCATTCTGGATACAGCCCTGGCAGCTCCTTACCTGCAGGGGCTGAAAAATTATCCTTTGCCTTTGGACATTGCCCTTCCCGTGTTCGGATGGGGTGTTGTTTTTCGAGACAATGACCTTTTTCGAATTATAAACAATCTGGATAGTAGTCAACTGGTGGACAATAGCCGTTTTCGAAAAACCGATTCCGGCCGATATGAGGTATTGAAAAGTACGTACCTTCAGGGGTATTACTTATACAAGGGGGATAAGATCCGTCTGGAGCGGGCGGAAGCCTCACAAGTTATTTCGGCAGCTAAAACCCTTTCCGGCTATTTTGTAGATGGGGACTTTACCCTAAGTTGGTATCATTTAGATGCCGAACAACTCAAACACCTTCAATATGAAGATCTGGAAAAGGCAATGGAAGCTTTTTAGTTTAGGTATTTTACTGTTCTTTCCTTTCAAACTGGAGCCCTATTGCGGGCCCTATGGGGCGTTACAGTTTGAAGGATACAGCTTCACCCGGCCGGACCTGCTCAACCCCCTTCAGCCCGGTGCCCCCTATTTTCCGGATTTCGAGACAATCTATCAACAATTTGGCATACAAGACCGGATACAGCCCCGGGATAATATAGGGGAATGGCATGAGCGCTTCTGCGAGATCCCGCGGGAAAAGGATATTGCTGAAATTATCTACGCCACCAACCTCAGAGAACTTCAATACCTGCGCACCATAATTCTCAGCCCTTCGGTGGGCATACCCAGGCGCTGGTCCAACAATTCTTTTGTTCGCCACCTAAAACGAAACGATTGCCGCGAAGCGATTGATTACCTATTGTTTGCCAAGCGCTGTGAGCCCTACGTCACCCGCCCTCTGGATCCCTGGCAGGACAATCAGCGGGATAAATACCAAATGCGGGAGTTGATCCGTCTCGGCTTGCAGTATTTTGACCTGGCGGAGTCTCATTATTTTAAACTTCGATATGCCTATCAGGTCATTCGCCTGTCTCATTATGCAAAGGATTACCAACGGACGCTCGAACTGCATGATTTTCTCGTTCCAAAACTGGATAATGACCCCAGTATTATCGAATACTGGATAATGGGCCACCGGGCAGGTGCTTTACTGGCCCTGGGCCAGAGAACAGAGGCCGCTTACCTCTATTCCCTGATCTTCTCTAATTGCCCAAGCAAGCAGGAATCCGCTTATCGGAGTTTTCAAATCCAATCTGATGAAGAATGGGATGCCGTCCTGAAAAAGTGCCGGGATGATCAGGAACGGGCCGCTTTATACGCCCTGAGAGCCCATCACGAAGAAAGCCGTGCCGCTGAAGAAATGGCAGTCATTTTTGACATCGACCCCAAAAGCTCCTGGCTGCCCGTTCTGCTGATCCAGGAAATAAAAAAACTGGAAAAGGATTTTCTTGGGTTGGGCTTTAATGACCATGCCCGGCAGAACGAACGGTATTTCGATATTCCAAGAGACGAGGCCAGCGAATACCTGATTGATCTCTGGGATCTCGTACGCCGGATCAACCTGGCAGGCACTGCTCAATACCCAGGCCTTTGGGTGGCAGCTGAAGGCTACCTGGCCCTGCTTGCAGGAGATTATTACTACGCCCAAAGAGCCTTGGATGCAGCTCTGGAATCAGCTCAGTCCAAACCATTAAAAGAACAGTTAAAGGCCTGGCAACTCGTGTTGGATATCGCCTCCATTCAGAGTATTGACAACCAAACGGCCGAACAACTGGCCGCCATTCGCTATGATAATGCCACCTTCAATGAGTATCCTTATTTCCAGGACTTTTTCAACGATAAGCTTAGCACCCTCTACGATGAAGATGAGCACCCTGGATTGGCGTTCATGTTGCAATACGACCTGGAAACCCTTCGTAAATCCCCCGAAGATGCCTTAGTACAGGACCTCATCAATATCACCCAGGCCAGGCCAGGTAATCGAATGGAGCGCAACATCCTGCGAGTATCCACCGGAGAGTCTCTCCGGGAAGCTTTGCTGGACCTGAAAGGTACCAACCTGATGCGGGAAGGACGGATCGCCCCTGCCCTACAGGTATTCAAGCAAATGGACCGGGCTATATGGGATGACTTTGGCGTTTTTAACCCTTTCATCCAAAATACATCTGATTGTGTGCATTGTCTACCCGGAGATTCTTTGACCTATTACAGCCGAGGCGCCATTATAGAACGTTTGTTGGAGCTAGAGGTGAAAGCGCGGGCCTTTCCCGATGAAGCCGACCAACACCTGTATCAACTCGGCCTGGCCTACTATAACATGTCCTATTTCGGCTATGCCTGGAATGCGATGGACCACTTCAGGTCAGGGGCCAGTCTGACCCGTGTCCGTCGATTAAACGAACCTTCCAATATTGTGCCGGCTCCCGGTTTTCCCAATGGCAATCCGGAGCATTTTGATTGCACCACCGCTCAGATCTATTTCGAAAGTGCCATGCAGGTAACGACCAACCCCGAACTCGGGGCAGCAGCAGCATACATGGCCGCAAAATGTGAGCGCAACAACAATTACTGGCAAAATCAGCCCCGAACCAACCAGTTCCTGGAGATCCTTCGAACCAATTACGCTGACACGGAAATGTTTGACCGGGTAATCAAAGAATGTAAATACTTCCGTACTTTCGCCACCAGATAAAAAATAACACCCGATGAGCCAAAAACATCTATCCAAAGTGGCCTACTTTTGCATGGAGTATGGCCTGGACGACGCTTTGAAAACCTATGCCGGAGGATTGGGTATACTTGCCGGAGACTATGTTAAGGGAGCCAAAGATCACAACTTCCCAATGGTTGCGCTTGGGATCGCCTGGAAACAAGGTTATACCGAACAACGGATCGATGAATATGGTCAAGCTTATGATTGTTACCACAATTTCCAATACGACTTCCTGGAAGATACCGGCGTCACCGTACCGGTAACCATTCGAAAACGAGAGGTGCTCTGCAAGGTCTGGAAAACGGAAAAATTCGGGACTATTCCCCTCTACCTTCTCGATACCGATGTAGATGGCAATGAAGACCGATGGATCACCGGTCAGTTGTACGGTTGGTTTGGTGAAGAGCGCATCGCCCAGGAGATGGTTCTGGGGATAGGTGGGGTTAGAGCGTTGCGGGCATTAGGCATCGAGGTAGACGTTTATCATTTCAACGAAGGGCACGCCCTTTTTGCAGGCTTCGAATTGGTACGGGAAAAGACCGAAAAAGGGTTGGACCTGGAGGAAGCTGTTGAAAAAAGTAAACGGGAAATTGTTTTCACCACACATACTCCAGTAATCCAGGGCAATGAATCCCATCCCATTGATCGCATCATGTATATGGGGGCCAACAACCCCTTCAACCGAGCTCAACTGAAAAAACTGGGGGGTACCCCTTTCAACATGACCGTTGGTGCTTTACGCTTATCCAAACGTTCCAACGCGGTCGCCCAATTGCATGCAGAAACTGCTCAGAAAATGTGGGCGGATGTAGACGATCGCTCCGAGATCGTCGGGATCACCAATGCCATTCACCTGCCTACCTGGGTAGACCGAGCAGTGGTACATGCCGCTGAAGAAGGCGACCGGGAGGGGATCCGATCGGCTCATCGCAATAATAAACAAAGCCTTATCGACTTTATACAGGCGCGTGTAGGGGTACGCCTGGATATCGATAAATTATTGATCGGCTTTTCCCGAAGAGCTGCACCTTACAAGCGGGCCAATCTGCTATTTCGCGACCCTAAGGTAATCGCCCCCTATCTGGAAGACGGCCGGATCCAAATCGTTTTCTCCGGTAAATCCCATCCACTGGATGACACTGGCAAAGGGCTGGTTGCCGAAATCGTGGCCATGGCCCGAAAGTACCCTAAATCTGTAGTTTTCCTGCCCAATTACGACATCTCGATCGGCCGCGCACTAACCCGGGGGTCCGACGTATGGCTCAACAACCCGCGCCGCCCAAAGGAGGCTTCCGGAACCTCCGGAATGAAAGCAGCCATGAACGGTGTCCTCAATTGCTCCATTCTCGATGGCTGGTGGCCGGAGGCTTGCGACCACGGTGTGAACGGCTGGCAATTTGGGGATGGCTTCGAAAGTGAAGATATAGAAGAACAGGACCTTCACGATTTGAAGGCTCTTTACGACGTTCTCCTACAGCAGGTGCTCCCCACCTACTACGAGCAACCGGAAAAATGGGTGGATATGATGCAGGCCAGTATCCTAAGCACCAAAGATCAATTTGCCGTAAAACGGATGCTGGAGGAGTATTACAAGCAATTGTATACCTGGAAAGGGTAAGAGGCAATGGACGGCTCAAAGCTTCTACTAAGCTTTGAGCCGTCCAAATATGACTCTACTCTCCTCTTTTGAAAACGACAAAATCAGTAGGCGGCACAGCCTCTCCCCAATCCCGGAGCAGATAGGCCATCTGCCCACGGTGATAGGTCCCGTGATTGACTATGTGGTACAGGATATCTGCAATGGAGTTTTCGAAGACCTGCCCTTTACTGTTCGTATAGTTAATGAGCTGGGAAAGATCGATCTCCTTTAACAGTTCCTGCCCTTTTTGATGGGCAAGGTCATTCAACTCAGCCAGATGCTCCAGGGGGTACTCGTCCCACGCCCCTGGCATTACCTTACTGCCCTGAATTCGGGCCAACCAGATCAATTGGGCGTTGAGAATATGGCTTAATAACCTAAGCGGACGCGTAGGAAGGGGGCTACAGTCCGATAGGCGTTCAATATAGCGCTGGTTGGCCAGATATTGATAGTTAAACATTTCAGAATAAAAGGAATGCGTCATTTTTCCACGGGTTCGATTTTACTGGAATTAGTTTGCATTTCCGTCCGATGGTAGGGTCGAATGATCAAGCGAAGGGACTGGTCATAGGTCAGGTAACTCCAGATCCAATTCAAAAAAACCAGCACTTTATTTCGTACCCCCAGCAATTGGAAGAGGTGTACTGCCAGCCAGGTGAACCAGGCAAAAAAACCGGAGAAACTGCCCTTTGGCAGATCCACCACCGCACGATTTCGACCAACGGTGGCCATGGAACCAAGATCTTTATATTCAAATGGTTCGCTGGATTTCCCCTTTTGGCGATTTTTGAAATATTTAGCCAGGTATTTTGCCTGTTGAATGGCCGTTTGCGCCACCTGGGCATGCCCATATGGGTAATCTTCCGTTTCCATATAGGCAATATCGCCGATGGCATAAATATTATCGAAGCCTGGAACCTTGCATTGCCCGTCTACCTTGATGCGGTTTCCCCGAACGATTAGGTCATGATCCAGGCCTTCGATAACGTTCCCTTTAATACCTGCAGCCCAGATCAGTTTTCGGCAGGGTATGGTCCGGTCATCCGAGAGATATACAGTTTGTCCATCGAAATCCTTTACGATCGTCCCGAGGATCACTTTGACGCCCAATTCTTCCAGAAACTGCAGGGACTTTTCCGAGGCTTTTTCACTCATTGCCTTCAGCAGTTTCTTGTTACCCTCCACCAAATAGATGTCTACTTCCTCATAATTCAGCTCCGGGTAATCCTTTGGCAAAATATACTTTTTCATTTCGGCCAAAGAGCCGGCCACCTCAACTCCTGTAGGTCCACCCCCTACTACTACAATATCAAGAAACTCTTGTCGCTGATCGATATCGGTTTCCGTAAGGGCACGTTCGAAATCACCAAGGATACGGTTCCTCATGTGTAGTGCTTCAGAAACGGATTTCATAGGCAAAGCCATATTGGCAATTTTCTCATTGCCGAAAAAATTGGTATCCGCTCCGGTTGCCAGTACCAGGTGATCGTAATTAACAGGGCCAAAGGTGGTTTGTAATTGCTGTTTTTCCGTATCTATTTTTTGTACTTCGGTCACCCGGAAGAAAAAGTTCTTTTTCTTTTGGAAATACTTCCGTACGGGAAATACGATCGAACTGGGCTCCAGGCCCGCCATGGCAACCTGGTAGAATAAGGGTTGAAATTGGTGAAAATTATACTTATCGATCAACACGACCTGATAGTCTTGTTTGACCAGTCGTTTGGCCAGATTCAGGCCTCCAAAGCCAGCACCGATAATCACTACGCGTTCTTTACCTAATTCTGGTAAATTTATTTTCATAAGGAGCTATTTAGGGTTGGTGAAGTTACGTCTTAAATTTAAGGTATAGGTTTAAAGAAGCGGATCGCTGTTCTGGATCCAGGTTTTCCGGGCTCTGGGAATTTACCCCCTAAAGCATTGATCATAAGCCGCTGTTTGTCTATCCCCTTTGAAATGAGGTAATCGCGAATGGCTTCTGCCCTTCTTTTCGAAAGTAAGTCGTTCTGGGAAGCTGATCCCATACTACTTACATGGCTAAATATTTCCAGGTGCTGATCAGGGTGCTTTTCAAAGAAGCGCCAGATTTTATCAAGGGTTTGGATAGAGCCTTTGGAAAGGCGTGCACTGTTATTTTCAAATTGAATATCTTCCAGGTCTACCAGTTCGCCCAGCAACAGGTCCCGTTTGTACGAATAGCCTAGTTCCGGTTGATTAAAGATCAGGTTGTCAAATATGATCTCCTGTCGGTTATATTTTTTCCCTGTTGCAGCCGATACTCCCCAATAAACCTGATCTCGCCCATTGAAAACCCCTTTGATCACATCTAATTGCTCAGCCAGGACAATTTGCCCATCCAGTTCGATCTGAACCAGTTGTTTTGCCGGTTCCCAGGTAATGGCCGTCTGGTGCACTTCACAATTTTCCACATTCCCAACAGGGCGGGGATCAGGAGTAGCTCCAAAGTGCTGCATATTTCCATCGACCAGTAAAGCCACATGGTCTTCCCGGGGATCATTGAGGTGAATGTTCTGGTAAGTATCGATCTCTACCCCCAGGGCAGGCCGGAGCCCACCGAACGCCATCCCCTCTCCCCGATAGCCTCGATCTACTCGTTCCGGGTGCCAAACAAACACCATTCCGTCGGCCCCTCCTTCATCCTTACAACCGAAGAACAGTTGCATATGCATTTCGAAGGGCTCCCGAAGGTTTACCGGTTTTCGGTACCAGACGGTGCCCCCTTGCCAGGTAGTCGCGTTGGTTAATCGGAATCCATTATTTCCCAGGCTTACCGTACCTCCACCAGGCACCAGATCATTAGGATCAATTTCCAGGTGAGATTGGGCAAAGACTAAGGGATTGCTCAAAAAGAATAGACCAAAGGTGAGTAGTAATAGCCTCATAAATATAATGGGTTGGTATCCAAGTTACAGTATAACGAAAGGAAGGCGATCTGGGTTCTAGAAATTTGGTAAGAACCAAAGAACAAATAAACCCCAAAATTGTAATACCTAAAAAAGGTAACACCCTATAAGCCACTCACCTTCAAGCTCTTGACTATGAAACCCATCCTAACTCCTTTTTTATTTATTGCCTTTTTTTCCTTGTCCCTGCAAGCACAAACTATTGGAGAACAATATGAATTTGCTCAAACCTATTTTGGAATAGATCTACTTACGGCACCAGCATACCAGGACGGCATTTTCCTTAACGAGGAAGGTGGGCAGGAACCCTTTAATAGATCCGCTTTTCTTACTCCTGCTATAAATTTCGGGGGCCTGCATTTCTGGGGTTTTGCCGATATCTATATTTCCATTACCACCCAGGCCCGAAACTTAGGGGACCAAGCGGTTGGCACAGAAGTGGATTATGGGGTTTTTACTGGCTTTCGACTTTACCCATGGAGACTCCAACGCAACAGTATCCGACCTTATGCAGGGTACAAGTTCTCTCCCATTCGCTACCGGCAGGAAAATCTGGAAGGGGAAAAAGCGGTCACTACCCAGGTTAGGTCTATTTTGGATTTAGGTATAGGGTACAGAAGTGCTAAATGGTATACCTATCTGGCTTATAACTGGCTTCCCAATACCAACACCAGCATTCCGCTCGACCGGGAAACCATTTTTCCTTCTTCCTTACCAAAAGGATTTTTCAATATCGGCATCAATTATTCTTTTGATGCAACTGAAGGTAGCGATAGCCCATCCAGCCTGTATTTCGGAGAGCGATTTGACAAGGTGAATGAAAAAGGCTGGTATTTTGGCATTGGTCCTTCTTCCGCTTTTCCCACTAAAAACTCCTCCTACCTGGAGGTGTATTATCCATTTTTAGATCAGCGGGCCATGCCCCTGTTATTCCCAGACATTTCAGGAGGGTACCATTTCACTCATTCCAATTGGCTGATCAACCTGGCTTTTCGGCCTATAACCCAAAAGCGGGAAGCATTTGATTTCGAGCAAAGGGTTCGCCGAAATGCACTTAGCCTTGAAGCAGTCAAAGAGCTTTTTGACTATAACGGCTTTGTACCCTTCCTGGGAGCAGGGGTCAGCTGGGAACATCTCCGAATGCAGGAAAAGGACGAAGGAATAGAGATCACTGATATCCGAGAACAGCAATTCTCCCCTATTCTTACCTTTGGTTGGGATATTCGTTCCCGCTCCCAGGCAGATCCCTGGTTACTTCGTACTAATTTGCGGTGGTCCCCCTTTCTGAAACTGGAGCACAGGGGAGAATCATTGAGTCTTCAGCAACTGGAATTTAATTTCATCCAACTGATCATTTACCCTCAGCGAATAAAGTCCTATAAGAATTATTGAAAGTAACCCTTGACCAAAGGAGAAAGTACAGCCTTTAAAAGGGATAAAAAACAGGCACCAGCCAAACCACCAGCAACCAAAAAAGAAGGTCCAACCAGAACCCTACTCTCATGAAGTCCAGGAAGCGATACTCCCCTGCAGTGTAGATCATAGTATTGGTTTGATACCCAACCGGTGTCAGAAAACTGGTACTGGCACCAAAAACAACCGCCATAAGTAAAGGCTCATGGTTTACTCCCAAGGTATTCGCCGTAGCAATGGCAATAGGAGCCATCAGGGCTGCCGTTGCATTATTCGACATGGTCTCTGTCAGTAAAATAGTCGTCAACCCGATCCCTGCAAGAATGGCTCTCGGCCCCATTGGACCAAGCCCCTCCACCAAACCGGTCGCGATCTGATCGGCCAGGCCGCTTTTTTGCATGGCCACCCCGAGACTAAGGGCTCCGGCTAACAAAAAAACTACCTTCCAGTTGATGGACTCATAAAGCTCAGACATGCTCATACAACGCGTTAGGATCAGTAGAGCTACCCCGCTGATCGCTCCGATCATTATAGGTACCACTTGTAAGGCAGCGGTAAGTACTACTCCTGCAATAATAGCCAGGACCAGTAAAAATTTTCGCTGATTGAAATCAATAATTCCGGACTCAGAAAGGATAATGAAAGGGCTTTCCCGTTCTACCTCCCGGCGCTTAAGCTCGTCCAGGAAGTGGGTTTTCACCTCTGCCAGGATGAGGTCACCTGCCTTCAGGGGCACATCGTGCAGGTCGTCGTGTAATACCTCTTCACGATGTACGATGGCAAGGGGAACAGCCCGGTACTGCCGACGAAAATCTAAAGCCCGCAGTGTTTTTCCCTCGAAATCGGAATTGGCAGTGATCACCATTTCGATTATGGTCGAATTCTTCCCGCGCAGGTTATCATCTCCGATCCGCAGGGTCTCATTCATCTGGACCTGGATACGTTCTTTTAGCCGGGCCATTTTATCCACATTACAACGTACCTTTAAGGTGTCGTGTGCTTTAAGAACCATATCACCCGGAGGTAGTGTAAACCGGCTCCCATTGCGGCGGATCTCAATAATATCCATTTCTAATTCCTCCACCAGGGGAGAATCCATGATCTTACGATCCACAGAATTCGCGCCCGGCAGTAATTCAATTTCGGTCAGGTAATCCCGCATACCGAATTTGCTACGCCAATCTGCCCCGCTCTTGCGGCTCGGCAAAAGGCGTATTCCGATCAAAACCATATAGACCGTACCGACCAGGGTGAAAGTCAAGCCCATCGGGCTGGTGAAGAACATACTGATCGGAGGCAAACCATTATCGGTGGCTATACCACTAACCAAAATGTTAGTAGAGGTCCCGATCAGGGAGCAGGTACCCCCGAAAATGGAAGCGAAAGAAAGAGGGATGAGTAGTTTTGAAGGAGGAACGTCTATTCTATGGCCCAATTGGATCACCACAGGGATCAATACCGCTACGACTGGTGTATTGTTGATGAAAGCAGAAATAAAGGCCACCAGCAACATCATAAAGGAGATCCCCGCCAAAAAATTCCACTTAAAGATGCGCATCAGCCGTGGCGTAAGGTATTGGAAAGCCCCGGTTTTTAAAAGGGCAGGCCCCAGGGCGAACATGAAAGCAACGGTCAGAGTAGCGGGATTGCTAAATCCGGAAACGCCCTCCTGCGGGCTCAACACCCCACTGAGAACAAGGGTGCCAATGATCAACAAAGCAACCAGGTCTACAGCCAAGGCCTCTGTAGCAAACAGAATGATAGCACCAATTATAACTCCCAGTACGACCAATGCAGCCCAGGTCATAGTACTTTGTATTTTGACCGGTTCTTTAAATGCAGCACTACCGTATTTACGGTAAACGCTGACTTTACCAAAGGCCATATGGTTTTGCATGGCCATTTCGAAAGTGGTTTACATAGCAGGGTTCACCAACGACCATCTTCCAGGAAGAAGGTCAACAGAACAAGAAAGATAAAAGTAAGGGTAGTTTCAAACATAGTAGAGGTTTTCCATCGAAAGTAGGAACCAGCCTTTCCCCTCTGCTATATCCAATTAGAAATTTCCTTCGTCCATGAATAGCCTTTGATCATCCAAGTTTGAGGCGAGTAAGTAGGTATTCCCTTATTTTTACTCCTATGAAAAATGTACAATTACCAAGTCCAAAGGAGTTTTACGGCCAGCTATTGTACACCTTCCATACCATACCGGAAGTGTGGCCCTTTATTCGGAAGCATCGGATATGGGAGGGGTTCTGGCGCTACGGATGGGTGGCTCGCCTTTTGGTAGTGGTAGCCTTGATCGCCGGCTTGAAATTTATAAGCCTGATGTACAGTTTTTTTTCTCAGGTGCAAGCCGATAGCCCGGAAGCCATAATGAACACCCTTAACGGGTTTTACGAAAATGTCCTTTTGGAGGAATACCAGTTTTTCTATCTGGGCGGAGTTAAATACCTCATACTCATCCTGCTGGAGATCGTCATTTTTCACGTTACCCGCACTACCGTAGCAGTCTTGACAGGAAGTGATTCTGACGCCACCCTAAATGCCTTCACTGTAGCCCAGATACGGATGATCAAGGTCGCTATTTATGCTTATGTGATGGGACTGCTGCTCTCTGTTGCTTTTGATGTGGTGCTTTCGATTGCAAATCTTCCGGATTTCTTTAAGAATCCGCTGAACTTTTTCGTCCAATGCTACTTCATGGGCTTTACCGTGATGGACAACTACTACGAACAATTTGGAATGGACATTCGAACCAGTGCAGGCTACAACACCCGTTTTGCCGGGGTATCTCTGGCGGTTGGGTTTATCATGCAACTCCTGTTCCTAATTCCCGTCATTGGAACAGTGGCCGGGCCGTTTTTCGCAGCTGTCTTAGCCACCATAATCCTATTCGAATTAACCGATATCCACAGGCGACCGGCCACTGCATCTTCCAATTCAGTTTAACATCCTTCCTATGAAAGCCAGGGAGATCCGTAAATTAAACGATGCTTACCAAAACGCCTGTCGCTTCATACGAGCCGGCGACCTGGAAGGTCTAAGGGCCTTATTGGAAGAGGATCCTCGACTGGCTAACTGGAGGGACCATCCCGACGGGGCCGGAATGCAAAACACCCTCCTGCATGAAGTAACAGGCATGGGGGAGGTAAGCTGGACCGAACAAGCAGCCGAAATTGCCACCTTACTTATCGAGTTTGGTGCAGAGGTCAATGCCGGTGAGCGCCTGGAGGGTGGAGAAACCCCGCTCCACCATGCTGTGAGCGTCAATAATGTGGAGGTGGCCAGCGTATTATTAAAAGCCGGAGCAGAACCGGAAAAAATGGGCAGATACCACAATCGGATCGATACTGCTCTGGGTTATGCGCTTTTCTATGGACTTGATCCCCGCCTGCCTCGTTTTCGGCGAAACGCCCCGGACTTATTGCTGGATTTTGGAGCAAGGTTAAAGATACCATTCGCCGCTGCTATGGGCCGCATCCGTGAACTGCAAGCCTTTTTTGACCCGAATCGATCACCCATGCTGCCGGATCAGACCTACCTCAACCAGGCCCTTCTCTTCGCTGCCAAATACGGCCGGATCGATGTAGCGGAATTTCTCCTGGCTCAGGGAGCAGATATCAATACTCGAATTCCATTTTTTCAGCATCTGGCCACTCCACTGCACCTGGCCAGCGAACAGGGGAACCGCATCCGGATGGTTTCCTTTTTACTGCAACATGGCGCAAGACGCGACATCCGCGATGGCCGCTATGATTCTACACCGGAAGGCTGGGCCATGTTTTGTGGACAAGATGAGGTGTTTAAAATGTTACGACAAGGTAACGCCTAGAGGTGATCTGAAATTTTGCCTGCTCCATTGTCGATGCCTGCTGCCTTTGAAAATTTCCTTTTAACGGAAACTGGGTAAATAAAAATTCAAGATTGCTTACCCATCGGCTCGATCCGGTCCTCTACTCCATAGACCAACACATAGTCTCTCCACCATTCGAATTGCATACTAAAAGTGATATCTACATCATTCTTTCGAACATGCCCGCGAAAAGTAGCCTGGGTTTCAAATTCGAAAGGCTCTACAAAAAGGTGCGTACAAAAGTCAAGTTGGCGCCTGCCATAGGCTTTATAAAGCGCCTCTTTTGCACACCAATAAACATGCAGGTGTTCGATCCGGGTATCGGGACGCAAGGAAGCCAACTCTTCCGGCCGCATAAACTTGGGGGCCAGGCGATCAATTTTCGAAACGATCTGTTGGATATCTATACCCACCAAGCCTGAAGCAGCAATGGCTGCAGCGGCATCCCGGGAGTGGCTTACCGAGATAAAAAAGTCGGAGTTTTCCAAAAAAGGCTTGCCGAAGGCATCTTTAGTTAAGGCAGCCCGATCCTTTCGCCCTGACATATGGTGGATTAGCTGCCGAACAGATAACCATTCGAGCCGGCGGTGTCCCCGAATGGAATTTAACTGGGAAAGCTCAGCGGCTTGTAGATCCAGCTGATCAAGAAACCAGTCTTCAGATTCAGTAATTTCCCAAATGCCGAGTTGGGTATCCGGTTTTAAATTACGGTGCAATGCAATAGGCATTTGGCAATGAGTTATTTTTAGGTTATCGTTGCAACTATTCCGCTGAAGACAAAGAACTGGGTTTAACTTATCCAACTGGTCGTCGGCCTAATTTTTTACCCGTCCAAAACAAAAATAATCGAAAAAGTATGCCCCTCGAAATTCGAAAAAAAGTACAACTCACCGGGCATAAAGCCTCTATTTTCACCCTGGCGCCCGATCAACCTCAAGGTTTTTTTCTTTCGGGGGCTGGAGATGGCTGGCTCGTTCGCTGGAATTTGGACGATCCCGAGACCGGAAAGTTGATCGCACAGGTGGAAACCCAGGTGTTTTCTATGACTATGTTGACCGATCGCCAGGTAGTGGTAGTTGGCAACATGAATGGAGGAGTACATTGGGTAGACCTGAAAGAGCCTGAAAAAACCAAAAATATCGCCCACCATCAGAAAGGGGTTTTTGAAGTCCGGCTGATCGGTCAACGGGTTTATACCATAGGCGGTCAGGGAGTGCTTACCCGCTGGGATGTGGATAGCGCCCGTAGCCTTGAAAGTATTCAATTGACCAATCAAAGCCTGAGGAGCCTCGATTATTCAGCACAACGTGGGGAATTAGCCATCGGTTCCAGCGATAACTGCATCTACCTTCTGGATGAGGAAAGCCTGCAGATCAAACGAAAATTATTTAACGCCCACGAAAATTCGGTATTCAGCATTCGATACCACCCTAAGAAACCCCTTTTACTGAGTGGGGCCAGAGATGCTCACCTAAAAGCCTGGGAATTGGATGGCAGCTTTCCCTGTGTTTATGATCAGCCTGCCCATTGGTTCACTATTAATGAGCTGGTTTTTTCACCCAACGGCCAATGGATTGCCACCGCCAGCCGCGATAAGACCATAAAGATCTGGGATGCCGGGACTTTCGAATTGGTGAAGGTCCTGGAAACCGTACGTGACAAAGGGCATATCAACTCTGTGAATACCCTGTTCTGGTCTCCATATCAAAATGAATTGATCTCAGCAGGGGACGACCGCAGCATCATTATTTGGTCGGTAGAGGAATAGGCCACCCAAGCCTAGTCGAACCTCTTTTAAAACTTATTCTTCCACATCATGCTCTCCACAGGACGCTCGGTACGAACGGTGTACTTGGCATCCGACTTTTTGTTGTAGTAGCGGTTGATGTCCCCTTCCACCCGAAAATAGATCAGTTGTCCGATAGGCATTCCGGCGTAAACACGCACGGGATGGGTACAGGAAATTTCCAGGGTCCAGGTATTACAAAAACCGACATCGCCCTTTCCGGCCGTAGCGTGTATGTCGATCCCCAAACGCCCCACGCTGGACTTCCCCTCCAGAAATGGCACGGTATTATGCGTTTCGGTGTACTCCTCCGTAACACCCAGATAAAGTGTGTTGGGGTGCAGTACGAAGCCAGCTTCCGGGATCTCCAGGTGTTCGATCTCATTATGGCGGCGGGCATCGAGAATATGATCTTTGTAAATAGCGAGGTATTTCCCGAGGTGTACATCATAGGAGTTCGTACCCAGGCATTCCCTTCGAAAAGGTTCGATCACGATCTCTCCTTTTGCAATGGATTCCAATATTTTTGCGTCGGTCAGTATCATAGCTTGCAGGTATAAAAGCGCAAAAGTAAGCATTTAGTTTTTTTATTAAAGTCGGGGGAAACCATCCACTGACTACTTCCTTTAGGACACCTTTTTTGTTTTACAGATCCCCGAGCTGAGGCCGAATTCGAAGCTCTTCCACCATGGCCTCAGGGGGTAATTTCCAGGCTTCGAGTATAGCTTTTGCCACAGCATCCGGAGGCATCAGGCGGTCTTTGGGAAGGTCTACCCCTTTCCAGGAATTACTCCAGGTAGCGCCAGGCAATACGGCCGTCACCCGAATACCAAAGCGCCGAACTTCTTCCCGAAGAGCGTTGGTATGGCCCAACAGCCCATACTTTGAAATAGTATAATAGTGGCAGTTGGCAAAAGCCTCCAGGCTGGCTACGGAGCACATTTGAAAAATATGCCCGCTGCCTTTTTCCACCATTCTCGGAAGAAGGGCCCTGGTTAGTTCCACCGGGGCGATCAGGTTTACCTGGAGCATAGGCCCCAGGGTGGCTGCATCGGAATCCAGCAAGGACCCCTGTTCGAAAAGGCCTGCATTATTGATGAGAATATCAGGGGCTCCTAAAAAGTGTATAGCCCTCGAAGCTAGTTGATCGCGTTCCGCTGCTTGGGCTTGGTCGGTTGGAAAAGGAAGGACATCGAGCCTGGGAGCTAGCCTTTTTAAATGCCCCGCTAATTCCTGCAACTGATCCGCATTTCTACCAGTTATCATCAACTGATCAAGATAGGGGGTAAAGGTTCGACTTAAAGCAAGGCCAATTCCTTTGGTGGCGCCTGTGATCAGGGCAGAACTCATTCAATTAGTGGTCTTGGTGATTTCAACAGATGATCTAAAAGCAATTGAGGCAACCATTCCTTATAAATGGCTGTTCTATGAATTCAGTCGATTTACTACCTTTGCAGGGCCGGTTGTAAATCTTAAACTCAAACTGCCTAAAAGTAGTCTATTTTTGTCTACTTCTAAACACTATTCTTGGCTTTGTCTTTTTTGAAGCCGGCTTCAGTTGCTGAACTTTATGAATCTCAACATCTTATACCACTTCGGCCGTTACCTCATTATGATGGGCACTGCTATAGCCCGCCCGGAGAAGGTTTCCATGTACTACAAGGAGACCATGCGCCAGATGAACGATATCGGAGTGGGGTCGGTGGTGATCGTCGTTTTGATCGCCTTGTTTATCGGGGCAGTAACTGCGGTACAATTTGCTTACCAATTGGACGGGACGCTGGTGCCTATTTACTATATTGGCTATATCGTAAGGGATAGTACCATAATTGAGTTGGCGCCTACCATTACCTGCCTTGTTTTGGCGGGAAAAGTTGGTTCGAACATTGCTTCAGAGATTGGAGGAATGCGGCAAAAGGAACATATTGATGCCATGGAGATCATGGGAGTCAATACTGCAGCCTATCTGATCATGCCTAAGGTTATAGCGGCTCTTCTTGTGATCCCAATGCTGGTGGCCATTGCTGCTTTTGTGAGTATCATGGGCGGGTACCTCTCGTCGGTACCGACTGGCTTAATGACAGGGGAAGAATACGAACAAGGGCTTCGATCCTTTTTTGTACCTTTCAACGTTGTCATGATGTTTATAAAAGCAGTGGTGTTCGCTTTTCTGTTGACTACCGTCTCAGCCTATCAGGGCTACTTTGTGCAAGGGGGTAGCATTCAACTTGGGAAAGCCAGCACGAATGCAGTAGTGTTTAGTGATATATTGATTTTGCTGGCCGATTATTTGATCGCGGTCCTATTGACCTGATTTTGCTGTCTATGATTCGAACGGATAACCTTTATAAGTCTTTCGGTGATACGGAGGTTCTCAAGGGGATCACCACCGAGTTTTACCAGGGTAAAACTAACCTCATCATCGGGCGAAGCGGGGCCGGTAAAACGGTTTTGCTGAAACTCCTGGTTGGGCTCCTGAGCCCTACCAGCGGCTCTATTTTTTACGATAAGGTCGACTTTTGTAAACTCTCCAAAAAGCAGGTTCGAACACTTCGAATGGAGATCGGTATGCTCTTTCAAGCTTCTGCCCTTTTCGACTCAATCAGCGTGGAGGAGAACGTCCGCTTCCCCCTGGATATGTTCACCAATAAAACCAGAAAGGAAAAACTCGATCAGGTCAATTATTGCCTCGAAAGAGTGAACCTGCAAGGCGTAAATGACCGCTACCCCTCCGAGATCAGTGGAGGTATGCAAAAACGAGTGGGTATTGCACGGGCTATTGTCCTTAACCCGAAATACCTTTTTTGCGACGAGCCCAACTCCGGCCTGGACCCCAAGACTTCCATAGTTGTGGATGAATTGATCCAGGGTATTACACAAGATAATAACATCACTACTATCATAAATACCCATGACATGAACTCCGTCATGGAGATCGGGGAGAATATCACCCTCCTGCATAAAGGGCATGTGGCCTGGCGCGGGAACCATAAGGAAGTAATGAGTAGTGATAACGAATACCTACAGGAGTTCATTTTTGCTTCTCCCTTTCTCCAACGGCTTCGACAAGCGGCTTTAGAAAAAGCTGAAAAATAATTGCCAGGGATTTCTTGCGCAGCGTCGGGAAAGCCCTTATTTTTGCATAACTTTTGAAAATGCTTATCAATAAGTGTTTTCCCAAGCCCAGGTGGTGGAATTGGTAGACACGCAAGGTTGAGGGCCTTGTGCTCGTTTAGAGCGTGCAGGTTCGATTCCTGTTCTGGGCACCATTCTTTTTACTTTTTTACTCTTCCACTTTCAACTTTCCCCCTCTTTCTTTTGTAATTAAGCCGGAAGTATCGTTAAATAAGTCTGAACATTTCCAATTTCCTTTCCGAATTTTTTTTTATTTGGAATAATTTGTGCCATTTCACTGAAGGGACCTACTTTTAGTACATGGTACCAGACCAGGGAGCATTCCCAAGAATTACTTACGATTACACATATGGAACCGAAAAACGGCATTATCAACGAGGACCAGGCGGAGAAGCTGGAACGTATTGCTTCTATTCTGAAGACCGTAGCTCACCCGCTTCGCCTGGGGATTGTCCACCTGCTGGAACAGTACCCCAGACTGTCGGTTACCGAGATCTGTGAGACCATGGGCAGCGAACAATCCCTTACCTCTCACCATCTAAAAGATATGCGCCTCAAGGGAATACTCGGAGTTAGACGCGATGGTCGAAAAATGATGTACTTCCTGAAAGAGCGGGACGTCTCCCTCATTATCGAGTGCCTGGAAAACTGCCAGTGCAATATGTAAAGGTCGACGCAACGCTTCTTTATCGATTTGAGTTGATCGCCTATGTTGTTTTGAATGAACAAATTTGAAACGGGTCCCCAGACCTTTTTTAAGACTTGTCTGAATACGGCCTATCCTTTCAGGTTTTCCGCTTAGTAAACCAACCCAGGCTTTGTTTTGTATTATCATGAAAATATGAACAGTTTTTCATGTGTAAGTGAAACAGTAGGGGTACTTTTGCCCCTGACAAAGGTCAAGACCAGCCGGCGACGTCAAGTGATTCAGCCGGCCCGCAGTTCTGCTACTTAAAATAAGAGCCATGAGATTATTCAAAAAAAGCTCCCCCTTCTACCCTATTTTTAATTTCAAGTGTCCACGCTGCCATGAGGGCCGGCAATATGAGACCGGTGCCTTTTCTTTTCGAAAGTCATTTGATATGTACGACCGTTGTTCGGTTTGTGGTCAGGATTTCGAACCGGAGCCTGGCTTCTACTACGGTGCCATGTTCATTTCCTATATTTTTACCGGCTTTTTTTGCCTGGGATTTGTTGCCCTCGTACATTGGCTGATCGGCTGGGACCTGGAGACCTCTTTTGCTGCCCTCATAGCCGTTTGCGCCTTTTTCTTTGTTTATACCTTTCGCTTAGCCCGGTCGATCTGGTTGGGATTAAATGTGAAGTACGATCCTAAAGCGACCAATTAGGCCTCCTATTCCAAAGTTCCTACTAATAAAATAGCCCGTGTTGGGTTCGAATAAACTGTGTAAGTAATGGTTGATACTAATCCGCAAATCCTGGACCTTATCCGGAAAAATTACTCTCATATAGCTGAAAAGCAGCTACAGGAGGAGATTGCTCAGGTGGGCCGTTTGTTACACTTCTCTGCAGGTGAAGTGATCATGGAAATAGGGGCCTATGTTAAGATCGTTCCGCTGGTCATCGAAGGGGCTATAAAGGTATCCAGAGAAGATGAAGAGGGGAACGAACTGTTTTTGTACTACCTTCAAGCCGGTGAAACCTGCTCGATGTCTTTTACTTGTTGTATGATGAACAAGAAAAGCGAGATCCGGACGACCGCCGAAGAAAATACGACCATTATCGGCATTCCCATTAAATACATTGATGACTGGATGTCGCGCTACCAAAGCTGGAAAAACTTCATCATGCGCTCATATGATTATAGAATGCTTGAACTGGTGCGCACGCTGGATGAAATTGCTTTTCGAAAAATGGATGAACGCCTGTTGAGTTACCTGCAAAAAAAAGCGCAGGCAACAGGTAATACTATTATCCAATCCACCCATCAGGAAATTGCTTACGACCTGAGTGCATCCCGGGAAGCGGTATCCCGCCTATTGAAACAATTAGAGCGCGATGGAATGGTTAAGCTGGGCCGTAATAAAATTGAACTCATTCAATAGTCTTCATCCGTGCTAAAGCAAGTTGCCCCCTTTTTTGATTGGTTTCCGACCTATTCTCTTGAGGATCTGAAGGGAGATCTTCCTGCCGGGCTGACCGTCGGGATGGTTGTCATCCCTCAGGCGATGGCCTATGCCCTGCTGGCAGGTCTTCCACCGAATGTCGGCCTTTACACGGCGCTTATCCCGGCTTTGTTATATCTTTTTTTTGGCACTTCTCCCTATCTGGTTATGGGGCCGGCTGCAGTCATCGCCATAATGACGGGAACAGCGGTAAGTACCGTTGCAGAACCTGGGACAGGGCAATACCTGCAGGCTGCGGCTTTACTGGCCCTAATGGTGGGTTTGGTCAAGTTACTGATGGGCCTTTTTCGAATGGGCTTTCTGGTCAATTTTATGTCCAACCCAGTTACCAGTGGATTTTCCTCGGCTCTGGCGATCACCATTGGAGCCTCGCAGCTGAAACACTTATTTGGTATTGAACTCCCTCGCTCGAGTTATGCACACATTACAGTTCAGCACCTCATCCAGCATATTAGTGAGATCAACTGGCCCACTTTCCTGCTTAGTGTTTGTACGATCCTTGTTTTGCTCCTATCCAGGCGATTTAAACGCTTTATTCGAATACCAGGCCCCATGTTGGTTTTAATACTGGGAGTAGGCCTTTCCTACTTTTTGGATTTACAACAATATGGAATTGCCATCATCGGTGATATTACCAAAGGTTTTCCTCACTTCGCCGTCAACTTCCTGGACCTGAACATGGCCGGAGATCTGGTTTACAATGCCATAGCCATTGCTTTTATCGGATTTATTCAATCCATTGCTGTAGCACAGGCCCTGCAGGAGCGGTTAAAGAACCATGAAGTGATACCCAATCAGGAATTGATTGCAATGGGGCTTTCTAATGTTGGTGGCGCCTTCTTCCAATCTTTTCCTGCGGTAGGTTCCTTTTCCCTTTCTGCCATTAAGGGTTCCGCTGGGGGGCGTACTAACCTGTCCATTGTTTTTACAGGTTTGATCATTATACTAACCCTTCTATTCCTTACTCCTCTTTTTTATTATATGCCAGAAGCAATATTAGCTTCCCTTATTATTTTGGGCGTGCTGAGCATGTTCGACTTCAATGCAGCGCTTTATTTGTGGCAAACGTACCGCTCTGATTTCTGGATGCTGATCGCCACCTTTTTAGGGACTCTTTTTATTGGGATACAGGAAGGGATCCTTATCGGGGTGGTTTTATCCATGCTGGTTATAGTGTACCGGTCTACCCGCCCTAATATTGTTGTTCTGGGCAAGGTGCCAGGATATTCCTTCTATCGGGATATCAAAAGGCACGACAGCGCTCAAACACGGGGAGATACCCTCGTTGTTCGTTTCGATGCCCGGCTTTATTTTGCCAATCTGGATTTTTTTCGAAAACAGATTCTGGAACTGGTCGAAGAGAAGGGTCCTAATGCTTTGAAGCTATTCGTCCTGGATGCAGAATGTATTAATGGAATGGATAGTAGCTCCGTGGAAATGTTGAATAAACTGAGTGCAGAACTGGCGCAACGGGATATCACATTCGTCCTTGCCCGCGTCCTTGGGCCTCAAAGGGATATCCTGGAACGCTTCCAGCAAAAGAAACGTTTTCATGTAAAACACCTGTTCACAGATGTAGAAGAAGCACTACAATGGTATGATGCCCAAAAAAGTAAGTTGTCTCCCAAACACTAAGCTGCATATTAACCGGATTATCAGTATATTTGAAAAGCCTGATGGGTGAATAGCAAAAGCTTATCCTAAAATGCCTAATCGAAATTTAAATCAACTGTTGCGCGAAATCGAGGAGAGCGTAGATGACGAGCTTACCTATCTTTCGGAGACGGGGCCTGCTTTTTTTTCCACGCCCCAACTTATTCGCCTTAAGGGCCAATGGGAAAGCAGGAATCAGCTGTTCCACAAAATTCAAAAGTTATTGATCCGGGTTGCCGCTTTCTCGCCAACCTGGTTATTAATGTGGTTAGCCTGCTATTTGATCGACCTTCCTACCCTAGCTACCGTCGCTCTTGCTCTTTTTCCCTTTAATCTTTTTCTTTTTGCCGCAGGGCTTCTGTTGATCCGGTATCTTTTCCCTGGAACCGGCCACAGCGACATGATGGGGGAGTTGATCCGTTCAGAGTTGCAAAGTCGAAAGACGGAGCAAAAGCTTTCGGAATAAATAGAAAGTACCATCCTATTTTGCTTTTTGCACGTGTTTTTACCAAGCATTCTGAACACCTTGTAGCTGTTTTTGAACCTCCTTTTCCCTCTCGTGGAGTGTTCGAAGAACGGAGTAATCAATAAAGCAGTGCTTTTTATGGACGTAGAAATTCTGTCCCGGATTCAGTTTGCCTTTACCGTCGCATTTCACTATATCTACCCGCCCCTAAGTATTGGTCTTGGTTTGATCATGGTGATCATGGAAGGGCAGTTCCTGCGAACCGGCATAAAGGAATACGAAGACCTTGCCCGGTTTTGGACAAAGATCTTTGCCCTGACCTTCGGGCTGGGAGTTGCTACCGGTATTGTTATGGAATTCGAATTCGGCACCAACTGGGCCACCTACAGTCGATATGTAGGGGACATTTTTGGAAGTGCCCTTGCTGCGGAAGGGATTTTTGCCTTTGCGCTGGAAAGTGGTTTCCTCGGCCTCCTGCTGTTTGGGTGGAATCGTGTTTCTCCAAGGGTTCATTTCATAGCTACCCTGGGCGTTTGGCTGGGGTCCATGTTCTCTGCCGTTTGGATCGTAGTGGCCAATTCCTGGCAACAAACGCCTGCTGGTTATCATGTTGTGGGAGAAGGTATGAATGCAAGAGCAGAGATCACCGATTTCTGGGCCATGGTGTTCAACCCATCCAGTGTCGACCGCCTGCTGCATGTTTGGCTGGGTGCCTTTCTAGCCGGAGCGTTTCTGGTGTTAAGTGTCCATGCCTGGTACCTACTAAAGAACCGCCATGTCGAAATTTCGAAAAAGGCATTTCGCATCGCGCTTTGGGTAGCCGCCCTGGCCAGCCTTGCTCAGCTATGGGCCGGCCATCGATCTGCAGATGGGGTAGCCCAAAACCAGCCTGCCAAGCTTGCAGCACTCGAAGGTCATTTCGATACGCTCGCCCCTGCCGACCTTTATTTGCTGGGGTGGGTAAATAAAAAAGACCAAACTGTCGAGGGGCTCGCCATACCCAACGGCCTCAGTTTTCTAGTCCACTGGAATTGGGATGAACCAATTAGCGGGTTAAATGCTTTTCCCGAGGAGGAACGCCCGACCGCACTAAATGCCATATTTCAATTTTACCATATCATGGTAGCCATTGGTCTTTTCTTGATCGCTTTGTCCTGGTTTGGTCTTTGGCAGTTGCGAGCGGGCCGGTTATTTAAACAACGATGGCTGCTCTGGATATTTGTACCATCCGTTTTGTTGCCCCAAATTGCCAACCAATTTGGTTGGTATTCTGCGGAAATGGGCCGTCAGCCCTGGGTGGTCTATGGATTGCTGCGCACCTCCGACGCCCTTTCGAAAGTAGTGACAGCTAATCAGGTGTTATTCTCCCTGATCTTGTTTACTGCCATCTATGCCCTGCTGTTTATACTTTTTATTTATCTGCTCAATAAAAAGATCCAGGCAGGACCCTATGCAAAAGGACATATTCAACACAGTCCCAGGCACGAGGGAATGTCACACATCCTGGAGACGGAAGAAAAAAACCATAACCCATAAGCTTCAAAACTATGTTTCTAGGAATCGAATATTCCACCTGGTGGTTTTTAGTGGTCGGCGGCCTGTTTAGTGGTTATGCTATTCTCGATGGCTTTGACATGGGGGCTGGCGCCTTGCATTTGTTTTTTCGCAACGAGCAGCATCGACGGGTAGCCCTGAATGCGATCGGTCCGGTCTGGGATGGCAATGAGGTTTGGTTGGTTATTGGAGGCGGCGCATTATTTGCCGGTTTTCCGGAAGTGTACGCCACGCTTTTCTCGGCTATGTACATTCCCTTCATGCTATTTCTGACGGCCCTTATTTTCAGGGCAGTCGCAATTGAATTTCGATCAAAAGAGCCCATGCAATGGTGGCGCAACATGTGGGATGTTGCCTATAGCCTATCCAGTGCACTAATGGCTATTTTGCTGGGGGTAGTGCTGGGTAATGTACTACAGGGTATCGCTCTGGGCCCGGATTTTGAATTCACCGGAAATTGGCCGGAATTTCTGAATCCCTATTCGATCATGGTTGGTTTTACCACCCTGGCTATTTTCATGATGCACGGTGCTATTTACCTGACTATGAAAACCGAAGGACATCTTTTCGAGCATGTCAACCGACTGTTGTGGCGGGCCATTATTTTCTTCGTGCTTACTTTTGCAGTCATTACCTTATATACCCTGATCTACATACCACATCTTTCCGACGACTTCCAGGAAAGCCCGGAGCTTTTCATCGTTCCGATATTGGCCTTTTTAAGCATTGCCAATGTTCCCCGCCTGGTATCTAAAAAAAAGTTTCGATTAGCTTTTGTATTTTCTTCCCTGACAATGGCCCTGCTTTTGGCCCTTGTCGCCATTGAATTATATCCCGTCATCATTCTTTCTACCGTAGAGGAGGCTTACAGCCTTACCGTCCAAAACGCTGCATCCTCCACCAAATCTCTGGGTATAATGCTTCTCATGGCTTGCATTGGCGCACCTCTGGTACTGGCATACACGGCTTTCGTATTCTACACTTTCCGGGGCAAAGTCCAGTTGGATGAAACGAGCTACTGAGCCTCTAAAGGAGATAAGGGCGCTGATGATCGCCCTGTTCCATTTCAAAATATAGGATCCTTTTACCTGCTACGGCCTTAAAATTGGTTCCACCAATAGTGGAGCTCCCGATACCTGGGGAAATAACCTTTCAACAATGTTTCCCGAGAACTAAAAATTTATTAAAATATTCCTTAAGCAGAGCCCTAACATATTTGTTTCACCCCACAATTTTTTTATATTCGAATAGGCCCATTTTTGTGCTAAATACTTTTGTTTAGCTCGCGAATCAAACTCAAAAAGAAATCTAATGGAATTACTAAAAAGAATTTTGGTAGCCACTGATCTTAGCGAATCGTCTGAAAATGTTCTTGAGAATGCCATAGATATGGCAAAGGTGTTTGAATCAGAAGTAGCCCTGATCTATGTGCTTCCTGCAGCCATGGGCAGCAAAAAGGCAAGTGAGTTATTACATGAGTTCGCTGCAAAACAGTTGAACGCCTTAACTGAAAAAATTAAGACCCAAGGGGTTGCTGCCATGGACCCTATTCTGGAGCAAGGTGACTTTTCGGAAAAGATTATCGAAGCTTCCGAAAAAATAAACGCCAATATCATTTTTGCTGGTGCTGGAGAAAAATCTAAAAAAGAGGCTATCCTACTGGGTTCCAACGCAGAAAAGATTATCAAAAAAAGCAACAAACCAGTTTTCATTATAAAAAATGAGACGTCCCTAAGTATCAAAAAAATATTATGTCCTGTTGACTTCTCTAATCAATCAAAGCGGGCCTTGAAAAATGCCATCACGCTCGCTCACAGATTTGAAGCAGAACTAATCATTATTTCTGTCTATGGATTATCTGATCTGTTCCCTATAAGGAATCAACTCAAAATGGATGAGCACCTAGAATATTTGCGTAAAAACCATGAAAGTGACCTGGAAGCATTCTTGAAGGGTTCTACATTTGGTGGTTTAAAACTTACCAAAGAGATCAGACAGGGGGAGCCGGCTTCAGAAATCCTTAAAGCCATTAAAGAATACGAGACCGACCTATTGATAATGGGAACAACAGGAAAATCGGGTATTAATAAAATATTAATTGGAAGTGTAACCCAAAAGGTGATTCGGGAAATACCAAGCTCCTTTATAACACTTAAGGAAGAGGATGTAATCATATTGGAGCTGGAGTCAAAACTACAAGATATTGAATCGCATTATAAAACGGCCCAACAACTCCATAAAGACGGGTTTTTCAAAGAAGCTGTTGAGGAATATAAAAAATGCATTAACCTTAGCTTTACGCATATACCTTCCATGCAAGGTTTGTCTAAGGTATACAAGGAGCTTGGCGATACCACCAATGAGAACAAATACAATTCCATGATGAAACAAATTCTGGAGCGCATGGATTATGAGAAAATAGAAACGGAGATTCGCCGATTTAGGAGTTAATGCACGTTTAGCGGTTTAAAGCTTACGGAGTTCTCATTGAATATTTTCGCGGGCTTGCTTCTCGTAATAAGCTCTGATGGCAGGTATTTTGTAAATATGCTCCTGCTGCAATAGGGCCTTCAGTACTTTTCTCCGACCTGGTTGGTATAAAAGATCGGGGAAAATGGCGTATTCTTTTCGAATTTGCCGAGTGTATTCTTCAAAAGCTTTCAGGGAACCACCCAAAATGACCAGGTCGAAATCCAAAAGAAAATTCGTATTTCGGTTGCTACTTTTACTATGGCCTTTTGTCGCTTCGATCATCGAATGAACGTGCCTGATTCGATCTTCTGACAAACCCAATGACCGGAGGCGATCGGAGGCTAGCTTGGCACTACGCTCTTCGTTATTTTTTCTGGTGGGATTATAAATGATATCGTGGTAAAAAATAGCAAAGTTAAGGGCATCTGGATCCACCAACTCCTTTTGATATTGGGTCAACAATTGGAACATTTCACGGAGATGTTGCAGGGTATGGTAATACCGTCCTTTCGAGCAGTAGGCTTCTTCGATTTCCGTCCAGTATTGATCTATTCTATCTTGCTCTGGAGTAAACTTTATGACCGTGGATTGCCAAATAGATGATAAGTCAGGGAACATCCTTGTTTTTAGTTGAATTTAAAAGTTGGATAATTTGTATGGCCGGAGGTGATCAAACAATTTGTACTTAAATCTTTACAATCCTTTTCCACAATTTTCGTTCTTGCCAAGAAAGCGGTAGATTACAAAAGAATTACCGAAAGGCTGTATTTGCCCTGAAAAGGGCGTTTAAAAACAAATGCTACGAATCATGAAATGCTTCTTTCGTTTGGCTGTTCCGGCTTTATTCTTGTTTCTGCTCCCCCTGGAAGCTCGGGCCCAATTTACGCCTAAGGCAGATAAGCCTTTAACGATCATAGCCACCGACGGCACCTTTGATGGAAAGGACACACCTGTCCGGGCCAACATCACCCGTGCTGCGGCCGGTTCAGGCACCGGGACGGCTTCTGCCCCCAACCCATTCACCGACCCCATCCGCCCCTTAGGGATGCGTAGGGCCATGCAGGCAGGTGCCTTCCTGGAACGCCCCCTTTACGGTAAAGTCGGCTATTTGTTGATCTTCAGCCTGAATGATTCGATCGGTGGCCAGCAAGGGGTATTAGAAGTGAATGGTCAGGTCCTGCGTGGTGTGTATCGCTTGATCCGCCCCTTAACCAATGGGGAGGAGACTATTCCCAAAGGAGAAAGCATTTATGAAGTAGGCGGAACCATATACATTCTGGGCGTTTCCTGATAAACTCCGTCAAATATAAATATCCTCCAAACAACTTTACAGCCCCATCAGTCCTTATACAAAAATGGAAAACGCCTTTCTCAAACACTTGTACCAGGAACATCAGAAAGCGCTTCGCCTACCCGAACCTTCCCGCGTTTGCGGATGGCTGAATGGTTTACTGGGAATACTATTCCCGGAGTTCTCAGACCACCGGTTTAAGTCCCAACGGGAGTTTGCCCAGTATTACCAAGAGTTGTGCCTGGAACTCAATCGTATTTTGAAAACGCTGGATGCCTCTATGCTCATTAAGGCCGACGTAATGGAACAGGCCTTCATGGAGCAAATTCCAGAAATCCGGGAAACCCTGCTCATGGATGCCCAGGCTATTTGCCAGGGTGATCCGGCAGCCGTGGACCTCACTGAAGTCATTCGTACTTACCCTGGTTTCTACGCCATCGCAGTCTACCGCCTGGCACATACTTTTTTCGAATTGGATGTTCCACTCATTCCACGCATATTAACCGAGTATGCCCATTCAAAAACAGGGATTGATATCCACCCTGCCGCCCGGATAGGAAGCCGCTTTTGTATTGACCACGGCACGGGGGTAGTCATCGGTGGAAGCTGCGATATTGGGAGCGACGTGAAGATCTACCAGGGGGTTACCCTGGGGGCACTTAGTGTCAAAAAAGAGATGGCCAATACCAAACGCCACCCTACGATCGAGGATCGAGTGGTGATCTATGCCGGTGCAACTATTCTGGGCGGAGGAACCACTATCGGTCACGACGCCATCATCGGCGGTAATGTATGGATCACCAAGAGCGTACCCGCTCATTGTCGAATTTACTATACCGGCTACCTTCGCCAGCGACACAAAGATGGCAAGGAAGAAACCCAGGAAATGCGCGAGATCTAAAAAAGCAAACAAACCTATGAGTCAAGCACTCCAGCCCAATGCCTGGAAAAGTGTGGAGGGCCTGATCGGCAACACTCCGTTAGTTGAAATAACCCGGATTTACCAGAAACCAGGTATCACTATTTACGGCAAGCTGGAGGGCCAAAACCCAGGTGGAAGCGTTAAAGACCGCGCCGCCTATAGCATGATCAGGCGCGCTCGTGAACGAGGCGATCTGAAGACTGGTATGAAGCTGGTAGAAGCAACAAGTGGCAATACGGGCATTGCTCTTGCTATGATCGCACGACTGTTTGGCGTGGGGATTACCCTTATTATGCCTGACAATTCCACCGTGGAAAGGGTAAAGACCATGCGTGCCTATGGGGCTGAGGTTATTCTTACACCGGCAAAGAAGACCATAGAATACTCCCGGGAATATGCTGAAGAGCTTGCCCAGGAAGACAATTATTTAATGCTCAACCAATTTGCCAACCCTGACAACTGGCGCGGCCATTTCGAAACCACCGGTCCCGAGATATGGCGGGATACCAAAGGCCAGATCTCCCACTTCGTTTCCTCCATGGGCACCACCGGTACCATCATGGGAGTTTCCCGTTTTCTTAAATCCCAAAACAAGGAGGTTAAAATTGTCGGTGTTCAACCCTCCGACGGCTCCACTATTCCAGGTATCCGCCGCTGGTCTCCTGAATTTCTGCCCAAGATCTTTGAAGCAGAACGAGTCGACCAGATTATTGACGTTTCCCAGGATGAAGCCACTCATATGATGCGACGTCTCGCAAGGGAAGAGGCTATTTTCGCGGGTATGAGCAGCGGCGGTGCGATCACCGCCGCCGTCAAACTTGCGGAAACTATTAAAACAGGGACCATCGTCTGCATCATTTGCGACCGGGGAGACCGGTATTTATCTTCTGACTTTTTTGACGCTACAACTTGAAAAACCTTAATATCCAACTTCCCCGCTCATCTTTCCAACTCACGAAATAGGGCCCGGGCGGTAAATTCGATAAACCATCCAACTGGATGGAACCCGCTGCTGAGACCCTCTCTACCCGGTGCCGATGGCCCCGGCTATCCAGAACGGATACCTCCGCAGGGATAGCAGCTGTATAAACCGGTCGCCGAAGTTCGAGATAATCCCTTACCAAAGTAGGGAACAGTATCGGCTTGGGCAAAACCTCTGCCACAAAGGTTATGGCGATCACCGGATGAATATTCCGGCTGCCGTCGAGATCCACCTGTATAAGTCGATAGTAATTGTAGCCGGTTACCGGATTCAGGTCGCGCCATTCATAATGACGGGGTGTTTGGCTATCTCCATAGCCTTCTACCCGTCCAACCACCTCAAAGCGCTCCCCATCCAGGCTGCGTTCGATCTCTATATAATCATTTTGGCGTTCAGTGGCTGTGGTCCAGTTTAGTAGAATACTCAATCCATCTTGGCGTCCGGTGAATTCGGCCAGCTCAATAGGTAAGATGGCTTCTGCCCAGACTGCTACATTATCAATACGAAGGGTCGCTGCCCGGGCAGCGGGGTTCTGGCCGTAAGGGTAAATCCGAAAGCGCAGGGTGGTAGAGGAGACCGTCACTTCTTCAAAAGGGAAAAAGTAGGACCTACAACTAGTTTCTGTACTTCCGGTCCCCAGATATTGGAAGCTGCCGCCCGCACTGTAGTAAACGTCAAAATCAGAAGCCGAATCATTCGAGCTGGCACTCATGATCAGGGAAAGTTGGGAAAAATGGATCTCTCGCCCCCGGCCTCCCCGCGTCTTGACACTAAATTCCATATAGTGGCTACTTTGCCGGGAGCTTTCGATCGGCCAAAAATTGGTAGCCCAGGTTTCACTGGCCGAACAAACATCCGGGCTCCCGATATTATTCCCGCCTTCCAGAGCAGAACTAGTAGAAACTACCAAATCCCGGTCTTCGAAACGGGCCGGAATGGGTAAGGTGGGCACCCCACTGATATTTTCAAAACTCCAAATGGCAATTCTCTGCCCCTCTAATGGCAAAAATGCGCATACGAATAAAAAGCTCCATAAGAGCTGTACATTTAATTGCATAACATAACTGAGTTTAGACAAAGCCGCCTCAAAGCTCCTTCTCCAATTAAAGAGGCTTTTTTAATAGCCGGAAGCCGGTCAGTATCCGGATGGAAAAACGGTTACAGGACACCAAAGCCAGAAGCTTGGCAGGCAACTACCTTGTTCTGATAAAAAAAATTCAATAGGGATTGAAAATGAATGGAAGTACAAAGTTAAGCAAACACCTTGTTATTGTCAAGCTGGCAGAAGCAAACTGCTATCTCCATAGCTTAAAAAACGAAATTCATTTGCTAAAGCATAATCATAAATGCGCCTCCAGTCTTCTCCAGTCAAGGCAGCGATCAATAATAGCAGCGTGCTCCGAGGTTGGTGAAAATTTGTGATCAGCCCATCAATTATCCTAAATTGGTATCCAGGTGCGATGATAAGTTGCGTATTCCCTTCCAATTGATCCAATTCATGGGAATGCATGAAGGCCAGTACCGCTTCCAAGGCTTCCGTAGACTTGGGGTAAGGGGCATTGGAATATGGCTCCCATTGGCTGACTTGCCAAAAATCTGGCTGTTCACCATTTACCAATTGCCGACCGAACCAGTATAAACTCTCTAACAGCCGGGTGCTGGTGGTACCTACACTGATCAGCGGCTGTCCTTTGCTGATTGCCAGCAATAAACGGGTAACTACCATTTTTTCCACAAACAGGCTTTCCCGGTGCATGTGGTGCTCCCCGATGGTGGCTGATTTTACGGGCCGGAAAGTTCCCGCCCCAACATGCAAGGTGACAAAGGCCTGGCCATGTCCGGCTTGTGTTAAATCGTTCAGCACCTCGGGAGTGAAATGCAGACCGGCCGTAGGAGCAGCTACGCTCCCTTCCTCCCGTGCATAGACGGTCTGGTAGCGGTCTTCGTCTTCAGGTACATTTTCCCGATTAAGATAGGGAGGAAGGGGAATAATACCCGCCCCAGCCAGTATTTCTCCGAAGCACAGGCTTGGCTTGTCCCAGCTAAACTCAATTTCGAAAGCTTCCTCCATTCTGTTGATGCGCTCTGCTTTAAGCCTAACCAGCTCTTCATCTATAATAAAAGTTCGGACGACATTTCCGGTCTTCCATTTCCGATTTCCACCTACAAGACAATGCCAGCGTACCTTAGCAGTACTCGAAAAATTTTGCTGGTAATCGGCGGGCTGGACCGGGTCCAGGCAAAGGATTTCCAGTCTGCTGTCATTCGGCAGGGAAAAGTATAAACGGGCATGGATCACCCTTGTCTTATTGAAAACCAATAAGCTGTTTTCTGGTAATTGCCCGGGGAGGTCCCGAAAAATAGTATGCCTGATGGCCTGCTGTTTAAAAACCAGCAATTTACTTTGATCGCGTTGTTCCAATGGAAAGCGGGCAACCCGGTGGTCGGGCAGCTCATAATTATAATCTTCGATATTGATCTGCCGTGGATCCTGCATATCTAGGGATTGTAACTGAGTACAGGAGCCAACCATTTTTCGGCAGTTTCCAGATCCCAACCTTTTCTGTGAGCATAATCCTGAACCTGATCTTTAGCGATCTGCCCCAATCCAAAATACTTAGCTTGGGGGTGTGCCAAATACCAGCCCGAAACGGAGGCAGCGGGATACATGGCATAACTTTCCGTCAGTTGCATACCCGTCCGCTTTTCCACTTCCAACAACTTCCAAAGCGTTCCCTTTTCGGTATGTTCCGGACAAGCAGGATACCCCGGTGCGGGACGTATACCCTGGTATTTTTCGGCGATCAGGGCGTCATTACTCAGCTTTTCCTCCGAAGCATAAGCCCAGAATTCCTGTCGAATCCGTTGGTGCATCCGTTCTGCCAGGGCCTCAGCCAGTCGATCAGCCAGTGCTTTCAAAAGGATGGCAGCATAATCGTCCTGTTCTGCTTCGAATCGCCGTACATGCTCTTCTATACCAATTCCTGCGGTAACAGCAAAAGCGCCGATCCAGTCCGGTATCCCGGCAGGCGCCAGAAAATCGGAAAGTGCGTAATTGGGTTGCCCGGGTGCTTTTTTACGTTGCTGGCGTAGGTGATTTAGCTCAAAAGCAACCTGGGTACGACGCTCATCCGTATACAACTCCACCTGATCCCCTTTACTATTTGCCGGAAAGATTCCGATTACGGCCTTGGCTTTTAACCACCCTTCGTCAATGATCTGCCTTAACATGGAGCGGGCGTCATTGTATAACTTTTGAGCTTCCTCTCCTACCACCGGGTCCTGCAGTATATTGGGGAACTTACCCGACATTTGCCAGCTAGTGAAAAAAGGCGTCCAGTCGATAAATTCTGTCAATTCTTCAATGGGATAATCATCGAAACAGTGAATGCCCGGGCTTTTTGGCGCTAGAGGGGGATATTTTTCGAAATCCAGCTTGAAGGCATTTTCTCTGGCTTGTTCAATGGTAAGGTATTTTTTGTTTGATTGACGGTTGCCGCGATGCTCCCTTACCCTTTCGTATTCGGCCCGAAGGTCAAGTATAAAATTCGAACGAAGGTTTTCATCCTCACTCAGCAAATTACTGGCAACCCCTACGGCCCTGCTCGCATCCAGTACGTATACCACGGGAGCTCCGTATTGCGGGGCGATCTTAATGGCCGTGTGTGTCTTAGAAGTGGTAGCCCCACCGATCAGCAAGGGCGTTTGCATGCCCCGACGCTCCATTTCCCTAGCTACGGTGACCATCTCATCCAGGGATGGAGTGATTAAACCGCTCAGCCCAATAATATCCGCCCCGACCTCCGTAGCGGCATCCAGGATCTTATTGGCGGGAACCATTACACCAAGATCAATGATCTCATAATTGTTGCAACCGAGCACCACCCCAACAATATTCTTTCCGATATCATGTACGTCGCCCTTCACAGTAGCCAACAGGATAACCCCCTTGGCTTTTCCCCCTCCCTGGGCCTTTTCTTCTTCGATAAACGGGGTGAGAAAAGCAACAGCCTTTTTCATTACCCTCGCACTTTTAACGACCTGCGGCAAAAACATCTTCCCGGCTCCGAACAGGTCTCCTACTATGTTCATCCCATCCATTAACGGGCCTTCGATAACTTCCAATGGCCGGTCGAATTGCTGCCGGGCCTCTTCGGTATCTTCCTCGATGTATTCGGTAATGCCTTTTACCAGGGCATATTCCAGGCGCTTGTTGACCGGGGCTTCGCGCCAGCTAAGATCCTTTTGAATGCTACGCCCCCCTTCTCCTTTCACACTTTCTGCAAACTCGGTTAATCTTTCGGTAGCATCCTCCCTTCGGTTAAACAACACGTCCTCCACCCGTTCGAGCAGATCCTTTGGTATATCTTCATAAACTTCGATCATACCCGCATTGACGATCCCCATGTCCATTCCGGCCTGAATAGCGTGAAACAGGAAAGCAGCATGCATCGCTTCCCGGACCACGTTATTACCCCGAAAAGAAAACGAAATATTACTCACCCCACCGCTGACTTTGGCCCCGGGGCAGCGCTGTTTGATCTGTCGGGTGGCTTCAATAAAATAGAGTGCATATTCATTATGCTCTTCGATCCCGGTTGCGACCGCAAAGATGTTGGGATCGAAAATGATGTCTTCCGGCGGGAAGCCGATCTGCTCTACAAGGATTTTATAGGCTCGCTCGCAGATGGCCACCTTTCGCTCGGTAGTATCCGCTTGCCCTTCCTCATCGAAAGCCATAACAATTACGGCGGCACCATAACGGCGCACCAATTTAGCCTGACGAATAAACTCCTCTTCGCCTTCTTTCAGAGAGATGGAATTGACTACGCATTTCCCCTGAACACATTTCAGGCCCGCTTCGATCACACTGAATTTAGAGGAATCGATCATAATGGGCAGTTTAGCGACCTCCGGCTCCGACATGACCAGATGCAAGAAGGTTTCCATGGCCTCCTCGGAATCCAGCAGCCCCTCGTCCATATTGATGTCAATGATCTGGGCTCCGCCTTCTACCTGATGCTGAGCTACCGAGAGCGCTTCCTGGTAATCGTTATTTTTGATCAGCCGGGCAAACTTCCGGGAACCGGTCACATTAGTGCGTTCGCCCACATTGACAAAGTTGGTCTCTGGCCGAATGATCAAGGGTTCCAAACCGCTAAGCATGGTGAATTTAGGTGTCTGAGGAATCTGCCGGGGAGGCAGGTTCTTTACCGCCTGCGCCATCAGGCGAATATGATCTGGTGTAGTTCCACAGCAGCCCCCGATCATATTCACGAAACCACTGGCTGCGAAATCCCGGATGTACTGCTGCATTTTCTCCGGTCCCTGATCGTATTCCCCAAACTCGTTAGGTAAGCCTGCATTCGGGTAAGCGGAGGTAAAGCAATTGGCCACCTTCGAAAGTGCCTCCAGGTGGGGGCGCATTTCTTCCGCCCCAAGGGCGCAGTTAAGGCCAACAGATAGCAAAGGCATATGGCTAACAGATATCCAGAAAGCCTCCGCTGTTTGCCCTGACAAGGTACGGCCACTGGCATCTGTAATGGTACCAGAAACCATGATGGGCAACTGGCGTCCGGTTTCCTCAAACAGTTCGTCTATCGCAAACAGAGCAGCTTTGCAATTTAGGGTATCGAAAACCGTTTCGATCAGTAAAATATCGGCTCCTCCCTCCAGTAATCCCTGGGCTTGCTCTTTATAGGCCAACCTCAATTCGTCAAAGGTGACTGCGCGGTACCCAGGATTATTTACGTCGGGAGAGATGGAGGCAGTTCGATTCGTTGGCCCCATGGCTCCAGCTACAAAACGCACCTCGCCGGGATGGTCTTCCATGAATGCTTTCACCGTTTCCTTTGCAATTTTAGCCGACTCAAAATTGATCTCATAGGCCAGCTCCTCCATACCATAGTCAGCCTGGGCGATCCTGGTCCCTGAGAAGGTATTCGTTTCAATAATATCCGCTCCGGCATCCAGGTAGGCGCGGTGAATCGCCTTAATGATCTCCGGCCGGGTAATAGATAATAGGTCGTTATTTCCCTTTACATCTTTAGGGTGTTTTTCGAAACGCGCGGCGCGGTAATCCTTTTCTTCCAGTTGATATTCCTGGATCATGGTCCCCATAGCACCGTCGATCACAAGGATGCGTTCTTCCAATAAAGTCCGAATATCTTGCTTCATGTACGGAAGGTTGAAAATTTGTAATCCCTTATTTAGTCCGTAAAAGTAAAGAACAGCCGGAAAGGAAGAATAGATTTTACGTAGGGGAATTGTCATTTCCTGATTAACGGCTTTTCACGTATTCGGAAAGAGGACCTTTTCGAAAAAAAAAGACCAAAGAGTATGATTTCAGAAATATTTTTCTGAATATTAAAGGAGATGCTTAGGAATAACCTTTCGCGCTTTTGCGAAAAAGCTTATTTTTGCACTAACCTATCAAAAGAGCTTACCAAGGAGTTTATCTACTTACCATTTTCCTTTTTCTATTTTAGAATTGTACTATAAGATCATGGGGCCCAAGATATGGGCCGGTCCATGTAGCCTTATTCTCCCACAAAATTCCCAAAACAAAGGATAAAATTCACCCCGATTTACCGGTCAGGGCAGTTAAAGCCCGTTCCGGAATGAAATAATTAATTCAACATCAAGCTTCAAGTAAGTATGAAAAGGATAGGAACTACCCTGATTGCAATTGCCTTTTTGCTAAGCGCCTGTACCGTGGATGAAACAATAAATCCATTGGATGGGGAGTTAGTTCGGACATTGGAGCGCTTGTCTCCAACTGGCACTGTAGACCATTTTATTCTACCTCAGGCTGATGATTATACAGCTATCCCACAAGACCCGGCGAACCCACTTACCGCTGATAAAGTATTTCTGGGGAGGATGTTGTTCTATGAAACGGCCCTGGCACGGGATGCTGCAAAGGCTGCAGGGGTAGGTACTTACTCTTGCTCTACTTGTCATATTCCGGAAGCGGGCTTTATGCCCGGGCGCTCTCAAGGTATAGCCGACGGCGGTATTGGTTTTGGTTTCAACGGAGAATCCCGAACCAAGGTAAACGTTTATGATGAAACAGAAATGGATGTTCAGGGCGCCCGTGCCCTAAGCCTCCTCAATGTCGCCTTTGTCGAAAATACCACCTGGTCCGGTAAATTTGGTTCCAGGGGAAATAATGCTGAATTTGAAGCGATCTTTGGAGTAACCGATCCAATGACGGAAATCAATCATCTGGGACTTAAGGGATTAGAGACACAAAACCTCGAGGGGTTCAAGCTTCACCGAATGAGCTTGGATGAATATATTTTGGATACCCTGGGCTACCGCAAATATTTTGACGCCGCATTCCCGGAAATGGAGGAGGAAGAACGCTATGGTGATCTTGGCCTTAGTTTTGCCGTTTCGGCTTACCTAAGAACCCTGCTTACGACCGAGGCTCCCTTTCAAAAATGGATGAAAGGAGATTACAATGCGATGACGGAGGTAGAAAAAAGCGGAGCTATTCTATTCTACGGTAAAGCCGGTTGCTACCGCTGCCACATAGGTCCGGCATTAAATGCCAACGAGTTTTATGCACTTGGTGTAAAGGACCTTTATCAATCCTACGGAAATTTCAATACCGGACCGGATGATATCCGCAACCTGGGCCGCGGAGGCTTCACAGGAAGAGAGGAGGATATGTTTGAATTTAAGGTGCCTGGTATTTACAATATGGGAGATTCCCGATTCTATTTTCACGGCAGCAGCCACTACAGTTTGCGTTCAGTGGTGGAATACTTTAACGAAGGCTTACCTGAAAACCCCAATGTACCCCCTGGGCAGATCGCCCCTCACCTACAGCCCCTAGACCTCAATGAGGGCGAGATTCGGGATCTGGTACAATTTCTTGAAACTGGTCTGCGCGATCCGGATCTCCTGCGCTATGTTCCGGAGCAGACGCTGAGCGGTAACTGTTTTCCAAACAATGACTCCCAATCCCGACAAGATATGGGATGTCAGTAGTAGAAAAGATCTGCACCCAGTGCGGATCTTTTTCTTTTACCCTGGTAGAAGATATGAATATTCCTACCTTCCTTCATCTGTTGTCCTGCCTGCATTTTTCTAAATAGAGTTTCTATATTTGCGCCGGAATATGTGTTTCGAACCGGGTTCTTAACCCTTTGTGGCCGGCCCATCAAAATTTATACCTTTGGCAGACAATATACATCCCATTTTCGATCAACTGCTTCAGCGGGAAGAGCGTGAACAACGACTCCAACAGCGAAGCAAAGTGCTTTGGCTGACAGGCTTATCTGGCTCGGGTAAAAGTACCATCGCAAAGCAGCTCGAACGAAGATTATTTGAAGAAGGGTTCTTACCACAAGTGCTGGATGGAGATAATATTCGAACTGGTATTTGTAAAAACCTTTCCTTTGGCCCGGAAGACCGGCTGGAAAACATACGGCGTATCGCTGAAGTATCCCGTTTATACCTGCATTCCGGCATCATCTGCATCAACAGTTTCATTTCTCCTACCCGTGCCATGCGGGAAATGGCCCGTGAAATTATCGGCCCGGGGGATTTTGTGGAGACTTATGTGAATGCCCCCCTGGAAATTTGTGAAGAACGAGACGTAAAAGGCCTATATCAAAAAGCCAGAAAAGGGGAGATTAAAGGGTTTACTGGGATCGATGCCCCTTACGAAGCCCCAAAAATGCCCGCAATCGAAATCAAAACCGGCCAATTGAGCGTAGATCAATCCGTACAGGCTATCCTGGATTATCTATTGCCTCTGATTCAATATAAATAAAGGAACTACCCATGGAAAATTTCAACTATAATCTCAACCACCTCAAGGAGCTGGAAGCCGAATCCATTTTTGTGATCCGGGAGGTAGCAGCCCAGTTTGAACGACCAGTGCTGATGTTCTCTGGAGGAAAGGACTCTATTCTGATGACCTATCTGGCCGTAAAAGCCTTTTATCCCGCCAGAATCCCCTTCCCGCTACTGCATGTGGATACGGGCCATAATTTTCCCGAGACGATCTCCTTCCGGGACCAGCTCATGGAAAAATTGGGTGTTACGCTGATCGTAGGTTCCGTGGATGAAGCAATAGAACGGGGTTTGGTTGTAGAAGAAAAAGGCTATAATGCCAGCCGAAACTCCCTGCAAACGCCGGTGCTACTCGAAGAACTGGAAAAGGGAAAGTTCGACGCCGCCCTCGGAGGTGCCCGTCGGGATGAGGAAAAGGCCCGGGCTAAGGAACGCTTTTTCTCCCACCGAGATGAATTTGGGCAATGGGACCCCAAAAACCAGCGCCCAGAATTGTGGAACCTTTTTAACGGAAAAAAGCAGATCGGTGAGCATTTCCGGGTTTTTCCAATTAGCAACTGGACCGAGCTAGACGTTTGGCAATACCTGGCCCTGGAAGAGGTAGAATTACCCTCCCTCTATTTCGCCCACGAGCGGGAAGTATTCGAGCGCGATGGAGTTATTCTTGCCGCTACAGACGTCATTCAACGGAGAGAAACAGAAGAGGTGAAAACTATGAAGGTTCGTTTTAGAACCATAGGTGACATGACCTGTACAGGTGCTGTGCTCTCTGAAGCGGATGATCTTGACAAGATCATTGAGGAAGTCGCTGCCACCCGGGTAACTGAACGAGGTGCCCGAGCCGATGACAAGCGCTCAGAAACCGCCATGGAAGACCGCAAGCGCCATGGCTATTTTTAATCCTTTTGAAAATTACCTTTCAAATGTGGCTCAACCTGTGATCCGCATCTGAAAACCTTACCGGTGTTCAACCGGCCTTGTAACCTGCATCCAATATGAAAAAAGAAGATTTCAAACATAGCGAGCTCCTTCGGTTTACCACCGCCGGAAGTGTAGATGATGGCAAAAGTACCTTGATCGGCCGCTTATTATATGACAGTAAATCTATTTTCGAAGATCAAATGGAGTTGATAGAGGAGACCAGTAAACGTCGGGGGGAGGAGTACGTCAACCTTGCCCTCTTGACTGATGGTCTCAAATCTGAACGAGAACAGGGAATTACTATTGATGTAGCCTACCGGTACTTCTCTACCCCCAAACGTAAATTCATCATTGCAGATACGCCCGGTCATATTCAATATACCAGGAATATGGTCACCGGTGCTTCCACGGCGAATGTGGCCTTGATCCTTATCGATGCCCGAAAAGGAGTATTGGAGCAAACCCGGCGACACTCCTTTATAGCCTCTCTCCTCCAGATTCCTCACCTTGTTGTATGTATCAATAAAATGGACCTGGTGGACTATAGTAAGGAGGTGTACGAGAACATCAAAGAGGAATTCGAAAAATTCTCCTACAAGCTGGATGTAAATGACGTTCACTTTATCCCGATTTCTGCTTTGAAGGGAGATAATGTGGTGGATCGTTCAGACAAAACCCCCTGGTACGATGGAGGAACACTACTCTACTATCTCGAAAATGTACATATCGGTAGCGACCAAAACTTTATCGATACCCGCTTCCCGGTCCAGTATGTCATACGCCCTTACAATGATGAGTTCCACGATTACAGGGGCTATGCCGGCAGAGTTGCTGGAGGTGTTATGCGAAAAGGAGACCACGTAATGTTGTTACCTTCTGGCTTCACTACTAAGATCGCCAAGATCGATAGCTATGACGGGGAATTGAACGAAGCCTATCCCCCCATGTCCGTCACTGTGCTGCTCGAAGATGAATATGACCTTAGTCGCGGTGACATGATCGTTCGGGAAAATAACCAGCCCGAGGTCGGTCAGGATATCGAATTAATGGTTTGCTGGTTCAACGAGAAACCCTTACAACTTCGGGGAAAGTACAATATCTTCCAGACCACCCAGGAGGCCCGATGTATCATCAAAGAGATCCGGTACAAACTGGATATCAACACCCTGCATCGGGACCAGGAGGATAAAACTATTCGAATGAACGATATTGCACGCATCGTCATCCGCACTACCAAACCACTTTTCTTTGATCCCTATCGAAAAAACAGGATCACAGGAAGTGTAATTCTGGTGGATGAAGCCACAAATGAAACAGTAGCGGCAGGGATGATCATCTAAATTAAGTACTTCAAGTCTGTAAAGGGTTGTACGGCAATAGCTGTACAACCCTTTGTCATTTGGGCTATAATCGTTTCAAAAAAATTAAACGTTTATAAACGCAAGTACACGTATAATCTACGACTATTCCGCCCTCCTGCCCTCATCTTTGTTGCAGATCGATTGCCGATCTTTTGTTTATGCAGCGCTGTGATTTTTAACCTATTAACAAACGTATTTAAAACTGAATCACAATGAGAAATCGTATCAACCTAATTGGACGCCTGGGCATGGATCCTGAAGTAATTGAGACCAAGGATGGAAAAAACATGACTAAAATCCGCTTGGCAACCAGTGAGTATTATGTAAACGACCGCGGTGAGCGGATCGAAAACACTGAATGGCACAACTGTATTGCCTTCGGGAAAAAAGCAGAAACGCTCAGCCAATACCTTGTCAAGGGTAATCAACTGGCGATCATGGGTAAAGTGACCTATCGAAAATATAAAGATGATCAAGGTAAAACGCGCTCCAATACGAGCATCCTGATCAATGAATTCACTTTCATTGACGGAAAGCCAAAGGATCAGCGGGCAGCCTGACAAAACCTAATTTCTGCTAAGATCACAAATTAGGTTTTGAGAATACTGGGGTTTAGCATCGAGAGTCCCGTGATTTGTTAGCGGGGCTCTCTCCTTTTACACCTTTGCCGATTTTGGAAGGCAGCTCGGGAGGTTTTAAGAATTGAACTAAGGAGCCCTGCCCGGCATTCTATTATAGTTGGATAAAAGTAAGTGCATGGTAGGGGTATACCGAAAAAGACGATCGTAACCACCTACCTTCTTCAACCCATGTTCTCGCTATGGAAATTCTCGAAAAAACACCTGATCTACTCCCTCGGCTTAAGTCGTTTACAGCCTTTTCCGACATAGACGACTCAGCCTTAAACTGGTTGATCGAAAAATCGCAATATACCCGGTACCCCAGTGATGAATACCTCTTCCAGCCAGGAGATCCCATCGATCACATGCAAATCATTCTCCAGGGTAAGTTTGCTATACGGGTAATTAGAGGTGGCGAGACCCGTGAATTAAATTTTTATGAAGCCGGGTATGTGACCGGAGTACTCCCTTTCTCGAGAATGGAAAAAACAGGGACTTATGGAGTAATCAGCGAAGATTGTTATATCCTCGAACTACACCGGTCCTATTTTCCTGAAATGGTAGAAGTATCCTATGCTTTAGTCCAAAACCTGGTGGGCTTGATGTCTAATCGGATCCGGGAGTTTTCCCAATTGAAGTACCAAACGGAAAAATTGATGTCTCTGGGGAAAATGTCAGCTGGGCTTGCTCATGAGCTTAACAATCCTGCTTCAGCTATGGTGCGTTCCGCTGAAGCACTTTACAATAAGATCCACATGAGCCCCGAAAAATTCAAGGCGGTGATCACTATGCCCATTACCCCTGAAAAGACGGATCAGGTCAATGACATCTTATTTAAAAAGATCGATCAGGGCCGGCAGCAAAACCGGCCTTTAATGGAACGCGAGGACGCCTTCGATGAACTGATCGATTGGCTAGAAGACCATGGCATAGAAGAAGATGACATGGCGGAGACCTTCGTTGAATTTAACCTGACGCCCCAAGAGTTGGACCATATTTATGAGATCATCGATGAGCGAAGCCTTTCTGCCATCCTCTGGTGGATCGAAAGCACCCTCAGCCTTGAGTTATTAGTACAGGAGTTGCGCGAATCAGCGGATCGGATCGCAAAACTTGTCCAGTCCATTAAAGCCTATTCCTATATGGACAGAGGGGCTAGTATGGAATCCATTGACCTCCTAACTGGACTGGACTCTACCCTGACCCTGTTGAAATTCAAATTGAAGAAAAAAAATATCCAGGTCGAGCGAGATTACCAAGAGGATCTGCCTTCCATTCAAGCCTTTCCGGCCGAGCTCAATCAATTGTGGACCAATCTTATCGTTAATGCCATTGACGCCATGGAACAAAATGGGCGCCTGGAGGTAAAAGCTTTTAAAGACAGGGATTTTGTGGTGGTTACCATTACCGATAACGGTGTAGGTATTCCAGAGGAGCACCTTAGCCGAATTTTCGAACCCTTTTTCACCATAAAGCCCATGGGAGAAGGAACCGGGATAGGCCTGGAGATCTCCAAACGCATAGTTGACCGGCACAAAGCCGATATCAAGGTCAAGTCTAAACCGGGTGCCACGACTTTTACCATACAGTTTCCAGGTACCCTTTAACCAACTTTCATATAGCTTACCCATGTCAGACGAAAAAAAACCAATTATCTTTTCCATAGACGATGATCGCCAGGTGCTGCGATCCATCCGTTCCGACCTTCGTTCGGAATACAAGTCGGAATATCGCATCATTAGTACCGAATCTGCCAGTGAAGCCTTGGAAACGCTAAAAGCCCTAAAACAGAAAGGGGAAGAGGTAGCACTATTTCTATCTGACCAGCGCATGCCTGAAATGCTGGGTGTTGATTTTCTTGTTCAGGCCCGGAAAATTTACCCGGAAGCCAAACGAATTCTTTTGACAGCCTATTCAGACATTGATGCAGCTATAAAGGCTATAAATGAGGTAGAGTTGGATTACTATCTCAACAAGCCCTGGGACCCACCAAAGGAGAAGCTTTTTCCGGTGGTAACTGATTTCCTGGAAGAGTGGAAGGGATCCTATCGGCCTACTTTCCGGGGCATTCGGGTGATAGGATACCAATATGCACCACAATCCCATGAGATTAAAGATTTTTTGGCCGGTAACCTAAGGCCTTACCAATGGGTCGACTTTGAGTCAAACCCAGAGGGCGCCCATCTTTTAAAGTCATTTGATTTACAAGCTGTAAACCTTCCTCTTGTAATATTCGAAGACGGCAGTTTTTTGAGCCAGCCGACCCTTAAAGATCTGGCGGAACGAGTGGGGTTAAACCCCACTGTTAAAAATGAGCTGTATGATGTTACCATTATCGGAGCTGGCCCTGCTGGTTTAGCTGCCGGGGTTTATGGCGGTTCTGAAGGCCTCAAAACCCTTTTGATAGAACGAAGGGCACCCGGAGGGCAAGCCGGAACAAGTTCCAGAATTGAAAATTACCTAGGTTTTCCTTCTGGCTTAAGTGGTGCCGACCTAAGCCGTAGGGCGATTACTCAGGCTACCCGATTTGGTATTGAATTCTTATCCCCTCTGGAGGTATGTGATATTGAACTAAAGGGTAACTATAAAACCCTCCATTTAAAAGACGGCAATAGTATCAACACGAAAGCTGTAGTAATTACCACTGGCGTAGATTACCGGCGCCTACCGGCCAAGGGTGCAGATGATTTTTCAGGTGCCGGAGTCTATTATGGTGCTGCTACTACCGAGGCAAATAGTTGTATCAACAAGCAAGTCTTTATTGTAGGGGGAGGTAATTCTGCCGGTCAGGGAGCAGTTTATTTATCCAATTTCGCCGAAAAGGTTACCATCCTTATTCGTAAAACAGACCTTAGCAGCTCTATGTCTGCTTACCTGATTGACCAAATCAATCAAATTGAAAATATTGAGGTGGCCGGGCGACAACAAGTAGTAGAAGCCCGGGGGAACGGGCATTTGGAGGAAATTGTAATCGAGAACCTCGATACGGGGATAAAGGAAGCAGTACCTGCCGATGCCCTTTTCATATTTATTGGAGCAAGGCCATATACCGATTGGTTAAGGGATAAGGTCATCCGGAATCAACGTGGGTTTATTGAAACCGGTCGGGATTTAATGCTCAACGCGGATTTCCCTAAGCATTGGAAACTCGACAGGGAGCCTTACCTTTTGGAAACCAGTATTCCAGGGGTATTTGCCGCAGGCGATGTTCGGGCAGGAGCAATGAATAGAGTTGCCTCCGCTGTGGGCGAAGGTGCCATGTCCATTAAACTGGTACACGAGTATTTAAGCGAGGTTTAAGCGTTCCGAAAGTATTATTCCGGACAGGCCCCCTCTTTCCATTCCATTACTCCGGCATTGAAAGCCATACAGGAATTGGAATAGGTCTTCTCATTGCAGCCACAAACGGGCTTGTACTCCATGGTACACACCGCATCGGGGTTGATCTGGGCCTTGTTAATACAATCCGACATATTCCCCATGCTGGTTTTTTTACTGCATGCCCAAGCAAGGGAAAAAAGGATCATTAACACCAAAATAGTAAGCTGTCTTGCCATAACTATGTATTGTTAATTCGTACCAATTTAAAAACTGCCATAAATTGAAAGTATATGAACTGGATTAAAAGATACTAAAATAAGGTCACTATACAACTCCTATTCACCTTAAGTTTGTTCCTGTTACCCTTTGGTATTTTCGCACAATCCCCTTGTGCAACCCAAAAACATGCTGAATTTGATTTCTGGCTGGGAGACTGGAATGTATATGATATCCAGGTAGATCCCATTGTGGGGTACAATATGATTACCCGCTCCATGAAAGGCTGTGTGATAGAAGAACACTGGAAAGGGGCCGGCGGATTTGCAGGTAAAAGCTTTAATACTTATAATCCTGTTGATTCTTCCTGGAATCAGATTTGGGTGGATCAGAGCGGAGCTACTTATCATTTCAAAGGGAAAATCCAGAACCACGCAATGGTCTTAAAGGGAACAACAGTAGGAAAGAATGGGCAGGAAATACTTTTCGACCTGACTTATACGCCAAACCAGGATGATGGGTCCGTTCGGCAGGTCTGGCGCCAGTCTTCAACTGAAGGAGATTCCTGGAAAGTCATTTTTGATAGGACTTACCGAAAAAAATGAAGAGCAGCGTTCCTCAGGAACGCTGCAGAATTACTTCAAACTAACGTAATCTAAATTTAACCGGAATTATCAGAGCACCGGGTACAGCATTTGTACCCTGTATGGCTGGTGTCCAGTTTTTCAATTGGTTAACGGCATGAATAGCGGCTTCATCACAGCCAAGACCGAGACCTTTTAAAACGGCAACTTCTGCCAGTTGACCGCTTCGGTCAATAACGGCCTTTAGTACAACCATTCCCTCCCGACCGTTCTCTATTGCAAGAGCGGGGTATTCCAGCTTCTCTTTTAAAGCCGCCAGCATTGCTGCTTCTCCGAATGCATAGGCTGCTGGGGCCTGATAGGTCAACGGTTCTGCTTGCTTAGCCGGAGATGCTACCCCAGAAGGATGGTGATAAACAAGAAGATCAACGTCACTTAATTGCCCAAAAGAGCAGATGGAAATAAAACTAAAAGCCAATGTCGCAGAAAGGAACTTTTTCAAATCCATGGGTTTTGTATTTTTTGTTGTTAATTTCTGATCACTAAATTACCCGGTCTCATAAGCAGTTGAAAATTGACTTTTTGAGCTTGCACGACAGGTTTTTAGCCAACTGAAAAACCTTAACTCTTCTATAGCTTTGAAAATCAAACACTTAATAAATTCCTTCAGTGCTGAAGAAATTGAAGAAATCCAATTTGCACTCCGACAGGATCAAAAAGAGGATTACCTTTTTTTGCTGGATCAATTAAAAAAAGAAGAAACGCCCGATAAAAAGCAACTTTTCGAAAGCTTGCACAAACGCCCCTACAGCAAAAAGGAAGATTACTTGATCCGAAATAAGGTCAGCGGTTTGAGCAAATACCTGGAACACCAGCTCGCTAAGACCCAAACGGACGCTCTCTTGCAGAAGGAAGACCACCATTTTCAAATGGCGGTTTTGCGATCCTTATTAGTTAGACATGCCTTTGAGCTTTTTGAAAAAACCTTGAAACAATACCTTCGAACGGCAAAAAATCAACAACAACACCAGCATATCGCAGATCTGATTCTCTTGTATGTAGAATTCCGCCGAGCGCATCAGGAAGTAAAACCCAAAGAATTTCTACCAATAAGAGACCTATTGGCAGAGGCATTCCAGCAACATCAGTTTGCAGAACGAGAACGCCGTTATCAATTTACCAGAGAATTGTGGTTCACCAACTGGGTATTGATGAGGGCCTTTCCGGAAAAAAAGGCCCAATACCTGGAGGAAATAAAAGCCCCGGAGCAGATAGCTCCTCCAACACCTCTACCTCCACATCTGCGCTACCTCGAGCTATTGCATCAGTCATATTATCAGTCTGGAGAAGAGAAGATCGCCACCCTGCAAACCTTGATCTCCCTGCATCCCAATTGTATTCGTCACCCCGATGAAGAAAGCCGCCTCTTTCTAAGACTACATGCAATGATCGGCCTGGAGTATTTTTTACTTCGACGATTTCCTGAAGCTGACCAATATTACGGAGAAGTGCTCTTGCAAATGGAACGAAAAAGGGAGCTGCTGCAAATGGATGTCCTTTTTAATATTTCCTCCAATCTGCTGGCACTGGATCAATTCAAAAGGATGGTCAAACTCTTCGAGCGATATGAAAAAGAAATACTGCAAAGCCCGGTCGTGGAATTCGTCTTTTGGTTCAACACGGCCCTGGCTCATTTGTTTTTGCAAAACACTGATGCCGCCCATAACCTACTGCCGCAAGACCTCCAGCAACGAGGCCTATCCGAACAGTTTTACGGTCGGATCATCTATGCCTTTATATATTACCAATGGGAGGATCTGGAACTTTGCGAACGGGAATTGACCAATATTCTACAAAAGATCCGGTATAAAAAGCCCCCCACCCCTGATTACTTACCCACTGTTCGCCTTTTTCGAGAGCTGGTTCAGATAAGATTCGCAGCCTTAGACAGGGCTGGGTTCCAATTAAAAATGGAAAACCTAATAAAAAAGATCGAAAGCGCTTCTCAAAAGTTACAGTACAACATCATGTTGCTTAAATTGCTACGACATAAAGCGCAAAAACTCCAGACCAGTGCACTATGAACTTACAGATCATTTCAGCAGGAGCAGGTAGTGGAAAAACCTATCGCCTCACCAGCGAGATGGTTCGACTCCTTAAGGAGGGAGTACGCCCCGAGGGAATTATCGCCACTACCTTTACACAGCGGGCTGCCGCAGAATTACAGGAACGGGTTCGCGGCCGTTTATTGAAGGATGGGCTAAGGGAGCAGGCGGAAGCGCTCTCCAATGCGCTCATTGGCACCGTTCACAGCCTTGGTGTAAAACTCCTTCAGCGGTTTTCCTATGAAGCCGGTGTCTCTCCTGAGGTATCCATTATTGCGGAGGAAGACCAACAAATTTTATTTAATCAATCCCTTTCGACCATCCTCACGGAGGAACGGGTGAAGCAAATGGATGAACTTTGTGCCCGTCTTAGCCTGGATAAAGATGATTATTTCGATTGGCGCTCGGAGGTTCGAAAGATCACGGAGATCGCGCGTGCCAATGCTTTTGATCGAAAAGTACTGGAGGAAAGCAAAGCTTATTCCTTTCAATCTTTTGCTCCATTTCTGGCAAAGCGAGGAGATCACCCTCCTTCATGGTACAATCAGCAGCTCGGAAATGCTTTACAGGAAGCGATCCATGCAATAGAACAAAATGAAGCGGATAGCACAAAAGCCACAAAAGAGGCTCTCCGCAACTTGAAAGAGCAACTCCAAAAGCTTCAACAAAAAGGTAAGTTGATCTGGGCAGACTGGGCCAGGATCGGTAAACTGCCGATCGGAGCTAAAAGTCGCGATCTCATTGAAGACTTGCAAGCCTTCGCCAATCGTCATGACGAGCACCCTGATTTCCACGATGATATCAAGGGATTTATGGAAAAGATTTTTGACCTGGCTGCCCTTGCTATGGGAGAATTCCAGGAATATAAAAAGCAACGGGGCTTAATTGATTACACCGATATGGAGGTTCAGGTAAACCGCCTGCTGGATCACCCCCAGGTAAAGGCCGTTCTGGAAGATGAATTGGACCTGCTCATGGTAGATGAATTCCAGGATACCAGTCCCATTCAGCTCCAATTATTCTTGAAATTATCCCGACTTGCAAGCCATTCCGTATGGGTAGGGGACCCCAAGCAATCCATTTATGGATTCCGTGGCGCAGCTCCGGAATTGATGCAGGCAATCATTCAGGAAACCGGAGGTATTCAACCGGAGAATATCCAGCGTCATTCCTGGCGATCACGCGAAGACCTGGTTTATATTTCCAATGCGCTTTTCTCCAAGGCTTTCGACCAATTACCCGAAGAACAAATAGCACTACTGCCAAAGCGAAGGAAGGAGGTAGGGCCAGAAAGTAGCAATAAGCTCCCAGAGCCCATTGAGGCCGAGGACCCTCTATTTTTTTGGCAATTCGAGTACCAGCCGGATGATGGCCAACGCAAACGACAACCAGCAAAACCGTGGTTTGAACAATGCCTCGCTGACAGCCTGGCCGATTGGTTAGAAAACCCTCCCTTTATAAACCCTAAAGATGAAAAAGATTGGCGCCCTGCGCAGCCCGGAGATATAGCGATCCTTTGTCGTTCGAATAAGAATTGCCAGGATATGGCCGAAGCCCTCCACCGGGCAGGGTTGAAAGCTGCCATCGCCCGGAATGGCCTTTTGCAAAGCCCAGAAGCCCGTCTGATCCTAGCGGCTTTGCGGTATTTACTTACCAATGAGGATTCCTTAGCCGTGGCCGAACTCTTACTGCTGGGACAGGGTATGCCCCTGGCTGAAATTTTAGAAGACCGCCTGCTATTTCTACAATTACACGAAGAACAACTTTGGAAAGTCTGGGGTCCTCAATTTTCCTTGTCCTCTAAATTGGATGACCTACGCCCGCAAACGGCAGAGCTCTCCGGTGCAGAGATACTCGATCTGATCCTGGACGAACTTGACCTTAGACGCATCATTGCCAGCTTTGGAAACCCCGACATACGTCTGGGTAATGTTGATCAATTGCGCTTAATGGCCACCCAGTACGAAGAAGCCTGTAACCGTATGTATTCTGCAGCCTCTCTTGGCGGCTTTCTTTTGTGGCTGGATACAAAAGCCAGGACTGAAGGGGACCCGCAATCCGCCGGCATTTCACCAGATGCGGTAAATGTTCTCACCTATCACAAAAGCAAAGGGCTGGAATGGCCTGTGGTCATTTGCCATAAACTCGAAACCAAACTCCGGGTCAACCTTTGGGGAACGGATATCGTTTCCAAATCGGAAAAAGTGGACCTCAATGATGTCCTGGGGAACCGATTACTGCGCTACTGGGTCAACCCCTACTACAAACAGGAGAAAAACACTCCTATCGAACGGCGGCTGCGGGAGGATCCCATAAATGGAAAGCACCAGAAAAAGGCCCTGGAAGAAGAAAATCGCCTTTTGTACGTGGGCATTACCCGGGCCAGGGATTATTTGATTCTTCCGGCTGCGGCTGAACCAACCCGCTGGTTGAACCGAGCCTGGCACCAGGGTGAGGAAGATACTCCTACCCTTGATGTTAATACCCCGGAAAGCCCCTTCGAATGGAAAGGATACTGGCCCCCCGTACAAAGTAAGTTGTTTACTTACTCAACTGATATTCCCGAACGCACCCCACAAGCCGGAAAAATAGAGTTTTTGCTGCCTCGTTCCGGCAGCGAGGATCATCCTAACCATTATATAGACCTGCGAAAAGAAGACTGGTCAGATTCCTTTTCCTGCCAAGTGGGCCCGGAAGAGACCTACGCCGGTCCACTCCCGATAGAGCTCCTCCAGGCGGAAGAGTACATCCTGGGAAAAGCCCTAAAAGCAATGATTACTGCTTTGCAAGCAGATTATCCCGCACCGGTTAAGGGTAAAATTGTCGAAAATGCCTTAAAGAAATTCGAACTGGAGGGAGTACTCAACCCAACCGTCATCCTGGATCGACTGGAGCAATGGGGACAATGGCAATCCTCTCATTTCAGCGGCTTTCAGGAAATGCGAAAATACCCTCTATTTTTTGAACGGGATCAACGACGGTTTTCCACTATGCTTGACCTGGTCTTAAAAAGTGAAGACCGGCTCATCATCATCCAGCAATCGGGCTATGGTGGCTCCAACACTAAAGCGAAAGCCCGGGAACTGGGAAGCTGGTGCTGGATGGTCAAACAAGGGCTTCAACAGGTTTTCCCAAAGACGCAGATCAGGACATTCATCCATTTCCCCCTTCGTGCAGGGGTTCTAGAAGTAGAAACGACTGATGAAAATATTGCTTCGCAAGATTGAATTCCATTAACTTAAGGTATTTTTATGCAAATTCCAGGCTTCCAAACTCGCTAAAAAAACGGGTCAATAACTTTAGAAAGCCGAGATTAAGTACTTCTGCTAATCTCACAAACGGGCCCCTCGCATTAACTGGCTAACTACATTCGAATATGGAAATTCAATCTCAGATGCAGCAAATCAATAGCTATGCCGAGCAGTTGCTCGATATGGTCACTGCTTTTGCTCCCAAATTACTACTTTCTGCCCTTGTCTTAGTAGTGGGCCTCCGGATCATTCACCGTCTTGCCGAGTTGTTAGAAGCAGCTATGAAACGGGGGGGAATGAATGATGAGATCCGGCCGTTCCTGGCTTCCGTTGCGGGGACTGCTCTTCGCATTTTGCTGATTTTTAGTGTTGCAGGCATCGTAGGCATTGAAACTACTTCTTTTGTGGCTGTTTTAGCTGCAGCCGGGTTTGCAGTGGGTATGGCCTTACAAGGTAGCCTGAGTAATTTTGCGGCCGGTGTTATGCTATTGATGTTCCGCCCTTATAAGATCGGCGACCTGGTACAATTGGATGGCGTGCGCGGGTATGTAGTTGAAATCCAAATTTTCAACACCATTTTATGCACGCTGAATAATGAAACGGTCATTATTCCCAATGCCGCTTCTATGGCAAATAAGATCACCAACTTTTCCCAACGGAGCTACCTGCGACTGGAATTGGAAATTCCCATCTTTTATTCGGAAAGCTTTGACCGGGTTGCCGCCATCATTCGGTCTACCCTTCTAGAGCTCCCGGAAGTCCTGGATAAGCCCGAGCCCGAAATTGGCATAAAATCGTTTGACAGCCATAATGTCATTCTGATCGTACACCCTTATACCAGGACGGAAGATTATTGGACCACTCATTATAAAGTACATCAGGAACTGCTCAGGGCCTTTGCCAAAACCAAGGTTCAACTTGGCTTTGGAGAAGGTTTAAACCTGGGTGAGTATGGGTCTAATATTATCGTCGGTGTTTAATTTCAATGAAGTCCATTTCTTTCCTTCTGCGTACCTTTAGTCAAACTTCCATAATCATGAGGTACTCCCTGTCCATACTTTTTTTCTGTTGTTGTGCCCTTTGGTCCTCTGGCCAGGAAACGCCCGACTTTCTTTCCGACTATATGAAAAAATGGGAGAACGCAGAAGCATATACTCTCCAGGTAGCTGAATTAATGCCCGAAAGCAGTTATGATTTTAAACCAACAGAAGATCAAATGACCTTTCGCCGCCAACTTGTCCATCTTTCGAATAACATAGCCTGGCTTTCCAGTACCTATCTTGGTGCTGAACGTCCCGAACAGGATTTGCGCGGAGAAATAGTCGACATCTATACCAAGACAGAGGTACTGGATATTTTAAAAGTTGTTTTTGGCAATGCCCGAGCCGCCCTGGAGCAATTACAGCCGGAAACCCTTAATGAGGAAGTCGAGTTTTTTGCAGGTCCCATGACTCGCCGCAGAGTTCTTTTTCTCATGACTGACCACATTACCCATCATCGGGCGCAAGCGATTATTTACTTGCGCCTGGAAGGTGTGGATCCACCAAAATACGTGGGCTGGTAATAGATTGAGTTTTGAATAATTGGGGTTTTTAATGGTGAACGCCTTGAAATTGATCATAAAAAATTTGCTAATATGTCTCCATTCCACCTGGCCTTTCCCGTTCGTGACCTGCTAGAAACACGTAAATTTTATGAGGAGCTGCTGGGCTGCAGCGTAGGTCGCACTTCCGATCGCTGGATCGATTTTAATTTCTGGGGTAACCAGATCACTGCTCATCTGGTTGACAACCATCAGGAGGAAGCTCCCGCCAATGCGGTTGACGGAAAAAGTGTACCCGTTAAACATTTCGGTGCCATACTTGAAATGGAAGCATGGGAAGAACTCGCGGCCAAACTTCACCAACACGGCATGGAATTCATTATCGAACCCTACCTGCGCTTTAAAGGAGAGGTCAGCGAGCAGGCCACCATGTTCTTTAAAGACCCCAGTGGGAATGCTTTGGAGTTTAAAGCCTTTCGAAATTTTGATCAGATCTTTGCGGTTTAAACCTTTATAAGGATCTTTTTTCGATATAACACCCAGCAAAAACCCAACACTACCAGGACATTCCATACGGCAAAGCCTAAAGAGGCATTTTTATCGCCTAACCAGAAGGTAAAAAAAGTCTGGTATATCCAGGTATGCAGGCTCATGGTTTCCCCGGAGGCCGTGGTCCAATGGATTTTGTAGTTGAACAAGGTGATCATACCAGAGAGCAGGTAGGCGAACAGGGCGTTAGCCCCATAAACCTCAAAAGGCTTGATCCACCAGGTCGAACCCTTTAGATCGACCAACCAGAACACCAACCCAAAAAACAGCAGGGCGACCCCACTGGTATACAACACATAAGAACTGGACCACAAGGATTTATTGAGGGGAAAATAAACCGCCCAGATCAAGCCCAGCCCCAATAACAACACCCCTACTGCAAATATCCCGTTCAATTTTTCCTGCTCACTTCGCTGCTGCCGCAACCAATGTCCACAGACTACTCCAGAGAGGCCTGTCACCACAGCCGGTAGGGTACTGAACAGACCTTCGGGATCCCAGGTTTTGCTTTGTCGCCACATATGGTTTTCTGTAAATACCAGGCGATCGAGCCAGGAACCAAAATCAAGGCCGGGTTCGAGGACCGATACGCTTCCTCCGGGGACGGGTAGCAAGGTTTGTACCCCCCAATATGCAAATAGAATACCCACTCCTATCCACACCTGTGTTCGAATGGAAAAATGAAGGAACAGGATGGAGCAAAGGGCATATACCAGTGCAATACGCTGCAACACCCCTGGAATACGTTTATGGGAAAGATTATAGTGTCCGGTAATGCCAATAACCACCAGCCCCAGACCGCATACCAGTGCTACCCAACTTAATGTCCGGTACCATTGATTTTCGGGCTCTACGGTCTCTCGAAAAAACATTGCTAGAAGGGTCACACCAAGCAGCAGATAATGAATAAAGGCTAACCATTGGGGTCCTTCAAAATTAAAATCGGGAAAAAGACCAAGCAAAAACCCAAACACAAAAATTACTACTGACCGATAAGCGATCTTTTGATATAATACAGTAAAAGACACCCCCTCTTCTTTTCGCTTGCCTAGTGCAAGTGCGATGGCCACTCCAACAATAAATAAAAAGAAAGGAAAGATCCAGTCTGTGGGAGTGACACCATTCCACGTTGCATGCTGAAGAGGCGGATAAATATGTGACCAGGAGCCCGGGTTATTTACCAGGATCATACCGGCGATGGTTATTCCTCGGAAAACATCGAGAGAACGCAAGCGCTGTTTCATACACGATTTGTTAACATTCACTAGGGGTTGCGCCCCTAAAACCGCATCTAACCTTTAGAATGAGGAGTATTAAAGCCTAGGGGGGGATAGGTGAAAGACATCGCACCTCCCTAAAGGCTACATGCAACCCCTAAATTAAAAAATCGTCTTTACCAAAAAATACTTAAAACATGAAATGGATCAATGCCAGTTTACCAATCGTTCTTTTATTTACCTGTACAGCTTGCCTTAACGCCCAAAAAGGGGGTAAAATCTATGGGGAGGGCCCTCTTGTCAAACAAGAATTACAATTAGAGGAGATCAATGCCATCGGCTTAGCGCTTTCTGGTAAAGTTTTCGTTACAAAAGGGGATCAGCAAAAAGTGGAGATCGAAGCTCAGCAAAACATCATCGACGACCTGGATCTTGAAGTAGATGGTGGTGAATGGAGCATTGATACCTACCGAGATGCCAAGAACTACCAAAAGGTGACAGTGTACATTACGGTCTTCCGACCTGAAAGCATTAGCTATAGCTGGTTCGGGCGACATAGAAGTTCAAGACGCCTTTAACGATCTGGATCGCCTGGATCTCAGCATGGCCGGTTCCTCGGACTACCTTAAGATCAGTATTGCAGGTTCCGGTAATGTGGATGTCCGAGATTTGAAGGTAGATGAAGCAAAGGTCAATATCGCCGGTAGCGGTGATGCCCACCTGGAGGCCAATAGTTCACTGAATGTATCCATTGCGGGCTCCGGAAATGTTTACTATAGAGGGAAGCCCTCCATTTCTACCAGTATCGCTGGCAGTGGAAATATCCAATCTATGTAACCGGAAACATAAGTGAAGGGTGTTATTGTCGAGATCAGCTTAACGCCCTTTAGTTAGGAAATCTGTGATCCTATAAAGCCTGGATACTAAGGGTTTGAAAACTTTCAACTTTTTTTTGGGACAACTGCCCTATAGTGCACTGGCCCATCAGTTCACGCTTGAGGGTTAGCTGATCCTACTCCAGGCTTTAATGGCCTTTTTATACTCTCGTAAATAGTGCCGGACAGGCAGGTGAATAGGTTTGTCCAGCCCGGGGTCATTATCAAGCATTCGTGCGGCGATTTCCCTTGCCGTCCGAAGGATATGCCCGTCCCTGGCTAGGTCAGCAAGGCGAAAGTTCAATATTCCGCTTTGCTGAGTGCCCTCCATATTGCCCGGACCGCGCAGCTTGAGGTCTGCTTCAGCGATCTCGAAGCCGTTATTGGTACGTACCATGGTTTGAATACGCTCCCGGCTTTCCCGGCTTAGTTTAAAGCTGGACATAAGGATGCAATAAGATTGCTCTGCTCCTCGTCCAACCCTGCCTCGCAACTGATGCAACTGCGATAGCCCAAATCGCTCTGTATTCTCGATCACCATAACCGAAGCATTGGGTACATTAACACCCACTTCGATCACCGTTGTTGCCACCATGATGTGGCTTTGACCATTGACGAACCGCTGCATTTCGTAATCTTTATCTGCAGCTTTCATTCGACCGTGCACAATACTGATCTGGTACTCCGGTTCATGGAACTCCCGTTTCATGGCCTCGTAACCTTCTTCCAGGTTTTGGAGGTCCAGTTTTTCTGATTCTTCGATCAATGGAAAGACCACATAGACCTGGCGGCCTAAAGCGATTTGTTCCCGCATAAAGCCGATCACCCGCATGCGATGGTTCTCGGTGCGGTGCAGGGTCTTGATCTCCTTTCGGCCGGGGGGCAACTCATCGATTACCGACAGGTCAAGATCCCCGTAGAGTGTCATGGCGAGGGTTCTGGGGATAGGGGTTGCGGTCATGACCAAAATGTGAGGGGGCAAGCCTCTCCCTTTTTTCCAAAGCTTTGCCCGTTGAGCCACTCCGAAACGGTGCTGTTCATCGGTAATCGCCAATCCGAGATTGTTGAACAGAACCGGATCCTCCAATAGGGCGTGAGTACCGATGATGATCTGTACCCGCCCCGTTTCCAGCCCTTCCAATACTTCCCGGCGGGCCTTGCCTTTTACACTACCACTTAAGAAACCCACTTCGATATCCATATCCCGAAGGTATGCAGCAATAGAAACGTAGTGCTGCTGAGCTAAGATCTCTGTGGGGGCCATCATACAGGCCTGAAAACCATTATCCAGGGCAATGAGCATACACATTAATCCCACAACTGTTTTGCCGCTTCCCACGTCTCCCTGTAGCAATCGGTTCATTTGGATACCACCCCGGAGATCTTGCCGAATTTCTTTTATTACCCTCTTTTGGGCATTGGTTAATTCGAAAGGCAGAACATCCTTGTAAAACTGATTGAAATAGGCCCCGACCTGATCGAAAACCTGCCCTTTGAACTTATTACTACGTCCGTTCCGAATTTGAAGTAGTCGAAGCTGCAGGAAGAATAATTCCTCGAATTTCAGTCGATTGCTGGCAGCTTCCAGCTCGGCTGAATTGCGGGGAAAGTGAATGGCCTGAATGGCTTCGTACCGGGTAGGGGAGCCCAGTTTTTCCCGAATATAATCCGGAAGGTTTTCGGGCACTGCCTCCACCGGCAATTGCTCCAGCAGTGTTCGACTTATACGTCGCCGAGCCTTGGCATCCAACCCTTTGGTATTCAGCTTTTCGGTGCTGGGATATACCGGTGCAAAGGTAGCTGCTTCCTGTACGTTCTGATTACCGACCGCTTCCATTTCCGGATGAGGAATGCTCAGTTGTTGCTTAAATGCATTTACCCGCCCAAAAACCACATACTCCTGTCCCACGACGAGTTGGCGCTCTAACCAATGCAGGGCACTGAACCAAACCAATTGTATCACTCCGCTTGAATCCCGGAAAGTTCCCACCAAACGCCTTTTTCGACCCTCTCCGGCAAAATCCAGACGCCGCAAAATGCCTTTTATTTGTACTTCCTTACTTTCAGGGGTAAGATCCCCAATACGGTGGAATTGGGTCTTATCAATATAGCGGTGCGGGTAATGGAACAAGAGGTCCCCGAAGGTAAAAATGCTCAACTCTTTGTTCAGTAATTCGGCCCGTTTCGGCCCAACGCCCTTGAGAAATTCTATCGGACTTTTCAGGAATTCAGCCATAATAGCAACTTAGCCCCTAAAATTACACAATTTGTTGGAAAAATAAATTTCTGGCATAAAACTATCCTTAAAACGGAACCTCTTCCTACTTAATCTTGTACATTGTACGTAGGTTCAATCACCACGCCTACAACATTCACGATTAAACCGAAGCAGAAATGGAATCGAAGCGACAGAAGCAAGTAGCCGAACAGATAAAGCGTCATTTCAGCATGGTGCTACAACAGGAAGGCACCTATATTTTCGGAGCAAAACCCCTTGTTACGGTCACCAACGTCAAGGTAACTCCTGATTTTAGCCTGGCCAAAATCTACCTCAGTGTGTTCAATACCGAAAACAAGCAGGAGGTCCTTATGGAGATGGACGAGCAAAAAAACCGCCTGCGCCAATCACTGGCAAATCGGGTGAAGAACCACATTCGTCGTATTCCGGATATTGACTTTTTCCTGGACGACACCCTGGATGAGATGTATCGATTGAATAAACTATTCGACCGCCTCGAAAATGATCAGATAAAGGAAGTGTAGTGGCACTTAGGGTTATACGTTTGGTTATAGGCTTACCAGTCAACCTTGACCCTGTAATCAAATGAACCCCTGAATTTGCAATCCATTACATTAATTCGGCCAGGGCTCCCTCCTTCATAGCAAAGCGGGAGATCAATACCGATTCTGCACGACTAAGTTCGAGAACATAATCAACCAGCAAAAAGGCAACGACGATCATCTCAGCTCGTTCCACCGGCATCTCCGGTAGTTTCCGGCGGGCGTCCAAATCTAGGCTTATTATCTGGTTGCGGATTGGTTCGATCGTAGAGCGGTTAATGCGCTTGGAATGAGGGCTGTCCATTTCCCCCGGGGTCATTGCCTCCAACACGTCAAAAGTACCGGAAGCCCCAACCAGAGTCTTGACCGGGATTTGCGAAAGTTGCTCCTGTAAAGGAACTAAGACTTGTTTTAAATAAGAAAGGAGCCGGGTTTTCGATTTTTCTGATAGGGGTTCCTCTTTATGAAACTCCCGGTAAAGGATGGCCACTCCCAGAGGAAAGCTTCTTTTCCACAACACCTTCTTATGCTCGACCAGAATAAACTCCACACTCCCCCCTCCAATGTCCATGATCAACAATGGAACTGATTCATCAGGGATCGCCATAGTCACTCCCTGAGCAATAAGACGAGCCTCTTCCATCCCATCGATAACCTCGATTTCCATCCCCAACTTTTCCTTTACCTCCCGTACAAAAGCGGGACTATTCTCGGCCATACGAAGGGCCGCAGTGCCTAAGGCCCTTATCCGACCTACCTTGTAGTCCTCTATCTTTTCTTTGTAAGCAGACATAGCTTCCATAGCCCGTTTTAAAGGCTGTGGCCCAATTTGTTGAATGCCTTCAGATGCCAGTTTAACGAAGCGTCGTTCCCGGTATAATTCTTCGAAAGACCCATCGGGCAGCACCTTGGCAATGAGCAGATGAAAAGTATTCGTCCCCAGATCAATAATAGCTACGGGTGCTCCATTGAGTATGGTCATATATTTATAATCTATAGGTCATTCGAAAGGTCAGGCTTCGACCAAGGAAAGTCCCGGCTCCACTATCGGCCTGCAGGTTCGTCAAAAACTTCGACCATCGCGCCTCTAGGCCCCATATCTCATCAAACTGATAAGCAGCCCCAAGCCCAACTGATAAAACATTATTGTTGAAATCGTAGTTATCCGTAATGTCATTGCCGACGATATCCTCAGCCTTATAATTGATCAGGCGGCTATAGATCAGGCCCGCATGTACTTTAAATTTCCATTCGTTGAAATACAGCAGGACCGGAGCTTCTATAAAGTTAAGCCGTAAATTTTCAATTACCGCAGAGGGATCGTCGTTGTTGGAGTAATTACTGCCCTGCTGGCTGTAATTGAGTTCAATACCTGCTTCCCAACGATCGCTTAAAAGGGCATTCACCCGCATCCCCGCATTAAGACCGGGTTGATTAAAGCCCGCAAGCCGGTCGCCGTCAATTTGGGAAAGGTTCACTCCAGCCAGCAAAGTAGCCTCAAAGGTCCCATTTTGCGCACAAAGAGATAAATGAGTAGTAAGCAGGAGTAAGCACAAAAGGAAGTGTTTCATTATCTTTGGATTTAATGCAGATCAAAACAGATAAAGTTTGAAATTTACCAAGCATTTCTTAAAAAAGATAGAAAGCCTGTTCGAAGAACTGGAATATGTTATCCGCTACGAAAAAGGAACGTTTCAAAGTGGATACTGTGTGGTCGAAAACCGAAAAATAGCCGTCATCAATAAATTTTTTGACACGGAGGCCCGGATCAATGTGCTTTTGGAGATTCTGCAAGGTCTAGAAGTCGATCCGGATATAATGGAAGAAAAGACCCGGAAATTCTATTCGGAGCTTCAAAAACAGCTTTTCAACACCCCTTCCAAAGCAACTGAAACCCCATCGAACGTTTAAAGATCACCCACCTCGGCACCGGTACCAGCCAGGGCGTACCGGTCATTGGCTGTACCTGCGACGTCTGTCGTTCCAATGATCCACGGGATAAACGCTTGCGCACTTCCCTGCTCATTGAAACGGAGCAGGTCAACCTGGTCATTGACACTGGCCCAGATTTCCGTCAACAAATGTTACGAACAACCGTAAAGAAGTTGGATGCCATTTTGATCACGCACGAGCACAATGATCACATCATTGGTCTGGATGACGTTCGGCCCTTCAACTTCATGCAACGGGCGGATATGCCGGTATATGCCGAAGATCGGGTTCAAGAGGAATTGCGAAAACGCTTTGCCTATATTTTTGCCACCCAGGATCGCTACCTGGGTTCCCCCATGGTGCACCTGGAAAACATTGATCCGGAAGCGCCTTTCTCGATCAAGGGCCTCGAAATCACCCCCATCCGTATCGAACATGGTTCGCTACCGGTGCTGGGGTTTCGCATTGGCTCTTACGCCTACCTCACCGACCTAAAAATCCTACCAGAGGACCAATTCCACAAGCTGGATGGCATTGAGGTCATTACCATCAGTGCCCTCCACCATCAACCTCATTATTCTCACCAAAACCTGGAACAGGCCCTTGCCCTGATCGAAAGAATCAGCCCCCAACGGGCCTACCTCACCCACATCAGCCACCGCATGGGGCGTTATGTGGATATTGCCCCTACTTTACCCGAAAATGTAGGGTTAGCCTATGATGGCCTGGTGTGTTGGTTGTGAGGATAGGGCAACTAACTTTATGCTTTGGGTAGGGCTAAGGGAAATAATCGAAAGCCAATCGCCTTTTAATCACAAATAATCCCGATCCATACCACAAAAAATCCCAAGGAATCGTTTAATTTGAAAGATGATAAACTCAAAAGCACCATGACCAGAAGAGATTATTTGACCATAGGCATATTTGTTGCTGGTTTGCTGGCCCTGATCTACCTGATCTACCTGTGGTCGGTTTATCTACCCAAAAATCAGGTTCCTCCCTCTTCGGAGGACCCGGTGGTAGATTCGGAATACGATGACCCCTATCCCCCCTATGATCCCGATACCAGCGGTTACGATGACTTCTACGACGATTATGATCCGGATGATTCGGAACTCCCAGCGGATAATTATGAAGAAGACTCTCCCGCAAGTCCGACCCGGCCCGATTACACCGAACCCAGAGGTTCCCGCGGCGGGGATTACCTGGTCCTCGCAGGGACCTTCCGCATACGCTCCGGAGCGGAATCCCAGGTCAGCCGCCTTCGCTCCAAAGGCTACTCCAATGCCGAACTGGAGCTCTTCGACAAGGGGACCTATGCCGTAGTGGTGGTAGACCGCTTTGACTCCTATGCTTCCGCTGACGCCCTGGTGCAGGAGCTACGAAAGAAGCATACCATCGAGGCTTACGTACAAGAGAAGAATTGAGATCGAACCAAAACCTAGTTTTGAAGTTCCTCTAAATACCCCCTATGCCTTGCATCATACCACTAAAAACCCGTATCTTTGCATGACCTGCCAGAAGGAAATGCCGGCAGATTTTTTAAATGTAGTCTTTTTGGGGAGGTGAGTCTCAACGAAAAAGGGGCTCACCTCTCCATTTAAAACAACACAGCAGGAAAACATCGAGAACGGTTTCACGCAGCTGGTGAAAGCGTTCTTACTTTTTTTAAAACCAACTACTATGTCTGGATATGATTATATGGTGCAGGCCGATTACGATCGCCTGATGGCCGAACTAGAAGAACTGAAGACCAAGGGCCGTAAAAAAGCTGCTGAGGCTATCGCCGAAGCCCGTGAAAAAGGAGATCTATCGGAAAATGCCGAATACGACGCAGCAAAGGAAGCCCAGGGATTACTGGAATTACGTATCAACGAATTGGAGAAAAAAATGGCCATGGCCCGCGTCCTGGATGAAACCAAAGTAGACACCTCAAAGGTAACCGTACTCACCAGAGTTACAATCAAGAACAAGGCCACCAACAAAAAAATGACTTACCAACTGGTCTCTGAATCAGTGGCTGACCTTAAAGCCAAAAAGCTATCCGTCAGTTCTCCCATGGGAGAAGGGCTGCTCGGCAAGAAAATTGGCGAGGTAGCCATTATTGATACGCCTCGTGGACAAATGGAATTCGAAGTAGTGGACATTTCTGCCTGAATTCAGCACCTGGAAGCATTTTAAAAATAAAAGGCGCATACGGGTGAAAGCCCGGCTGCGCTTTTTATTTTTATCACTTGTGAAAACCCATGCTGACCGATCGGCTTATCGTAGCTTAACCCAAGACCAACCGCTCTTTTTTCAGGGATGGTGGCTGGATAGTGTTGCCGGGCCGGATAGATGGTCGGCAGTGATCGCAGAAGAAGAGCGTGGCAAATGGACAGCTGTCTGGCCTTTTTTTAAAACAACATACCTTGGGCAATCCCTCCTTCGGCAAGCTCCCCTAACCGCCTACCTGGGTCCACGGATTGTAAAAGCTCCTGAAACGAGCACTCTTCATCGCCAACGAATGCGACACCAATCACTGATGAAAAGCTTGTTGACCGCTTTACCTCCCTCCCGTTTTTTAAGCGCTCACCTCAGCCCGGAAAACAGCGACCTGGTTGCTCACTTACCTTCCACCTTTCGTATAAGCCCCCTTTCTACTTTTTATGTCGACCTCCAAGGATCACCCGAACAACAATGGATACGACTATCGAGTGGCCATCAGAAACAAATTCTCCGGGCTAAAGAAAAGGTTCAAGTAGTCGAATCGAACGATATCGAGGCCTTTTTCCACCTTTTAAAAAACTCCATCCAACGCCAGGGGCTCCGCCTTCCTATACTTTTTCCTCAATTGGAGCAACTCGACCAACAGTTGCGCAAACAGGGGCATTCCTCTCTTCTTTTGGCCCTTAACCAAGAGGGAACAGCCGTGGCCGGCCAATATTGGGCCCGGGACCATCACCAGGCTTACTGCCTTCTTTCCGGTTATGACGCCAGCCTGGCGATAAAAGGTGCAAATGCGGTCTTGATCTGGAAACTAATACTTGATCTGCAGGGGAAAGCAAAGATTCTTGACCTAAATGGCAGCGCCCACCCCGGGGTCTATGAGTTCCTCAGCGGTTTTGGAGGCCGACAAGTCTGGTATTTTACTATTCGAAAAACTCCTTTTCTATGGTAGTGCGCCTTCAAGTCATCCCCCAGCGCCCTTCTCCCCGGCTGGAGTATGTGTTGCAATACCTCAACAGGCATCCATTAAAGCCCAAAGGTCTTTCGATCGGACTGGAGCTGCCTGCACCCAAAGAATACCTGCGATACGGGGGTAAGCCCAGCGAAGGAGACTGGAGCATGGAACCGCTGGAGCATTTTTTCCACCTCTCCCCCGACGGGCCAGAACCAGTCCCGGAGCTTTTTTCCTTTACCTCTGCCTCCGGCAAAGAAGTAGTTGGCTTTGGTAATGCTTCTAAACGATTGTGTTTAGACCACCGGTTTCAGGCAGATATTTTCGAAACTATTTTCTTTCACCTGAGTCGATGGGAAGAATACCATTTTGAAAGAAGCCTCCGGGATAAATGGGGCAACCTGGCCTCCAAAAATCAACTATTGGTGCGGACGGGCCTTCATCGTAGCCCAGTAGTCGATGCACTAGTCCTTGCCTTCTTTGAAAGCCTGGGCTTTGGATCTACTTCGAGGAAGAGTTCCTTCACCCTAACCCATGATGTAGATGTCCTCCAAAAATTTAAGCCCCCGGGAAGAGTAATTCGTACCTTATTGGGGATAATCTGGCGGGGAGAGGGCGTGCAGGGCTTACAGGCTTTATGGCAAAACTGGTGGCGATTTCTTCTTCAGAAGCAGCCTGACCCTTATGACCAATTCGAACTTATGTTACAGCAGGCGGCCCCTTTTTCCAACAAACTCCTCTTCCTGATGAGCGGAGGGAAGACCCGCCATGACAATTGGTACCAATTGGAAGATTATACCTTGAAAGAAGTAGTGCAACTGGCAGAGGCTTGCGGTTATACTATTGGCCTTCACCCTTCCTACGCCACTCCCAAAAATACAGTCCTCCTACTGGAGGAGAAAAAAAAGCTGGAAAGATGGTTAGACCTCCCTATCCGGCTTAGCCGGCAACATTTCCTTCGATTTGCCTTTCCAGAAACTATCCGGATACTGGAAAAAGCCGGAATACGGGAGGACTACTCCCTGGGGTTTAACGACCGGATTGGCTTCCGGGCCGGAACGGGTTTTCCTTTCTACCTTTACGACCTTCACCAGGACCGAATCAGCAGGGTCAGGACCTTCCCGCTCCACCTTATGGATACAGCCCTGCTTACCGAAACCAAAGAACAGACGGCAGAGGCCGCCACCCTTGCCCTGGAATTTTTACGCGCAAATCAATACAACACCGCCCTGACGATCAATATCCACAATCACGTCTTTGACCCCATACGCCCTTATGGCCTGGGTATGCAGGCCTGGTGGCAATGGATTTTAAAAAATGTTGAATGTTGAATTCTAATTGAAATAAATGAGGCTGCTAATTTTTGGAGAATATCACCCGGAATTAAAAGATTGGTTTTTCGAAGACAAGGCGGTAACGGGCATGCCCGCAGTTTATAATTTTTATCGCTATCTGGGACAATCCGAAGATCATCAATTCAAAGCGATCATTTACAACCCGGTTGGCCAAAGAAAAATATCCTTGCCTAATGGATCTGTCCTGGAGCTACGGCAATTCCGGTTTCCCTTCTACCTCATTTGGAAGGTATGCGTATTAGGAATGCAAAAGATCAACGGCTTTAAGCACCTTAAAAACGGGCAATTTGATTTGGTTTACGGAATGGGATCTTTTGCAGCGATTGCCTCCCTTTGCGGGCGCTGGATGAAGCATCCCTCTGCCGGCCGCATCTTCGGCACCATACTGACCCGCATGGTCGAAAAAGGGGAATGGGCCCGCTTGTACAGCCGCCATTGGATGGAGATCTTTTCCTACAAAATACCTCCCAACATTTTAATAGGAACACGGGATGGTTCCAAGCTGGATATGGTTGCCCGCACTTTTAATGGCAGGGTACCCATGTACTTACTTTACAACGGAATTGACCGGGATTTTAAAAAGGCCCTGCTTTCCCTCCCCCCTGTAGACAAACTTCCAGAAACTTCAGACATCCTTAGAATCGTATATGTCGCTCGTCTGGAGCCCTACAAACGTCAGGCGCTTGCTATTGCAATGGTTCGGCATTTGGTTTTCGAACTGGGAGACCCGACTGTAGAATTACAGATTCTGGGAGCAGGTTCGCAGGAAAAACCCTTAAAAGAACTCGTAAGGTCCAATCAACTGGAAAAGCAGGTAACCTTCCATTCGCCCATGGCCCAGAGAGCGCTTCCCGAGTTTTTGAGAAAGGCTCACCTGAGTTGTTTCTTTTACCGGGACGGCAGCCTGGGCAATGCTTTCTGGGAGTCCTGTCTGGCGGGGCGGTTTATCCTTGCCACGGACACCGGTGATACCTCTTCCATTGTACAGTCTGGCTCTACCGGCTTGATCCTGGCGGATGGTAAGGATTTTCCAGCGCGAATGGCGGAGGCCATAAAGGAACTTCGAGGGGTTTCAGTGCTTAAACAAACCACCCGAATGCGCCAAACGGTAGATGGGCATATTCTTCCCTGGAAAGAGCGATTCGATCGGGAAATGACCCTACTAACGCAGCAGCTGCAATAGGTATTCGCCATAGCCACTTTTTCGAAGCGGGTCCGCAAGTTTTTCTAATTGAGCCGAATCGATATACCCCATGCGCCAGGCAACTTCTTCAATACAACCGATCTTGAGGGCTTGTCGCTTTTCGATCACCCGTACAAATTCCGCTGCATCCGATAAAGATTCGAAAGTGCCGGTATCCAGCCAGGCCGTCCCACGATCCATGACCCCAACCTGTAGTTGTCCTTTTTCGAGATAGACCTTGTTTACATCGGTAATTTCGTATTCGCCGCGAGCCGAGGGTTTAATATTTTTAGCAATATCCACTACCTGCTCATCGTAAAAATACAAGCCCGGAACGGCAAAATTTGACTTAGGCTGCCGGGGCTTTTCCTCAATGGAAATCACCCGATTCTCCGCATCAAACTCTACCACTCCATAACGCTCCGGATCAGCCACCGGATAGGCGAATACGCAGGCACCAGATTCTAAAGCGGCTTTACTTTGCAATAATTTACTTAAACCGGACCCGTAAAAGATATTGTCTCCCAGGATCAAAGCAGATTTTTCCCTATCAATAAAGGAGGCTCCAATTACAAAAGCCTGGGCCAGCCCGTTGGGATTTTCCTGAACAGCATATTCAAAATTGCAACCAAGCTCCTTGCCGTCACCCAACAAACGTTTGAACTGCGGATTGTCGTGCGGAGTAGTAATGATCAACACCTCCCGAATACCAGCCAGAAGCAGGACGGAGAGCGGGTAGTAGATCATCGGCTTATCGTAAACGGGCATAAGTTGCTTGGAAACACCCTTTGTAATCGGGTAAAGACGGGTGCCCGATCCACCGGCGAGAATTATACCTTTCATGGAGGTCTGGGTTTTGAGTTTTGAGTTTGGGTAAAGTGCATAACCCCAAACTCCTAACGCTCTTGTTTATCGTTCGACATATTGTTGTTCATAGTATTGGCGGTAGGTCCCGGAGGTAACGTGCTCCAGCCATTCGGCATTTTCGAGATACCAGTCGATCGTTTTGCTCAGCCCTTCTTCAAATTGAAGGGAGGGTTCCCACCCCAATTCATTTTTGATCTTGCTGGCATCTATGGCATAGCGCAGGTCATGACCGGCCCGGTCTTTTACGTAGGTGATGAGTTGTTCTGATGAGCCGCTTGCCCGACCGAGCTTTTGGTCCATCAGCCGACATAGCAATTTGATCAGATCAATATTCCGCCACTCGTTGAAGCCACCTATGTTGTAGGTTTCTCCCAGGCGGCCCTTATGATAAATCTCATCAATAGCCCTGGCGTGATCCACTACAAATAGCCAGTCCCGAACGTTGATCCCTTTACCATAAACCGGCAGGGGCTTTTCCTGCCGTACATTATTTATAAAAAGGGGTATCAATTTTTCGGGAAACTGGTAAGGCCCGTAATTATTTGAACAATTCGAAAGTACTACAGGCAGGTTGTAGGTATGTCCCCAAGCTCTAACCAAATGATCCGAGCTTGCTTTGGAAGCTGAATATGGGGAGCGGGGATCGTAGGGAGTCGTTTCCAGAAACATGCCCTCCTCTCCAAGACTGCCATACACCTCATCCGTTGAAACATGGTAAAAGCGTTTACCCTCAAAATCATTTGCCCAGCACTCTCTGGCAGCCTGTAATAGGCTGGCAGTACCTAGGACATTTGTTTTTATGAAGATCAAAGGATCACTGATCGAACGATCCACATGCGACTCTGCCGCCAAATGAATGATACCATCTGGTTGGTAGCGCTCGAACAACGCCCGCATCTCATCCAGTTCAGTAATATCGGCTTTTTCGAAAAAATAATGGTCGGCTGACTCTACATCCTTGATGTTTTCAAGGTTCCCGGCGTAAGTAAGAGCATCCAGGTTAACGATCCGGCAGTTGGGATACTTATTGACAAAATGCCTGGTGACATGAGAGCCGATGAAACCGGCGCCGCCGGTGATAATAAGGGTGTGGTCCATGGTTTTGGGTTTGATGCTGCTAAAGTAATTAATTTCAGCGGCCCCTGACAAGGGAATCGCCCTAAAAGAAGAAGCCTCCGCCAAATTGAAAGCGCCAAAGGCCTCCATCTCCCTGGAATAACTGAAGGTTTATGCTCAACAGATCGAATGGGCTTAAAAAAAGACCGCCCCCATAAGCATAATGCCAGAGGTTAGAATCTTCCCCGACCAGCCATACCCTCCCATAATCAAATCCAACCGAGAAACCTACACTCATAGGGATAAGGCTATTATCCCATTCGAAAGCATCCCACCGCAAGTCGGTATTTTGATAAAAAGCCGTTTGTCCGGTAAATCGCTCTCTTCGAAAGCCCCGGAAGTTTCGATCGGGCCCTACTCCACCCAGGGTAGCCCCCTGGAAAAAAGGGAAATCCTCCTGGAATAAATGTCGAAATCCAATCCGGGTAGCGAAAACCAGTTGCCGGTCACGATCCAGGTTTTGATATAAACTCAGTGCACCACTGAGGTAAGGAACATCTTCTACTCCCCCCTCCAAGGCCCAGTTATACCCAGCTTCTGCCGACAATCGAACGCCTCTGGAGGGAAAGGCAGCGTCATCCAGGTTGACAAAAGAAAAGGCGGATCGGATTCCCAGAAAATCAATCCCCGTAAAGTAATCAGGGTTAAGATCCGGCGCCAATTCCCCGATTAGCCGCCCTTCGGTGGCTTCCAAACGATAGGACTGAAAGACCGGCCCAATGGAAAATTGAGCATTGCTGTCAAACTGCCGGTTGAAGCTCAACCCAACGCTATACAGTCGCTGCCGTACCCGATTGTAATCCTTACCCAATTCTTCTTCCGGGTTTTCGGTTTCATTGCCCAGCCCATAAAAATTTGTCGCATATAAGGGGGTTTGTAATCGGCCGTTCAAACCCAGTTCCCAATTCCCTATTGCATCAATAAATTGTCCATTGTAGTTTAAGGATAAGCCATTTGTGGCGGCCGCATAAAGTCCGCTGAACCGGTGTTGCGCAGAATAGGGTTCTTTTCGGTAGCCGCCGTAAGTGGTATAACTTCCCAGCCCCCCGATAAGAAAGCCGTCGTCTGGGTTAAATCCGAAAAAAGGGAGCAAACCCAGATAATTGAATTCGTAATCCAATGCCTTCCGGTTATAGGTGTTGTACTTGGGGTCATCTGAGATCCGCAGTCCCGTTTCAGCGCTTTCAGTCAGCTCACGGGCTTCGCTCTCTGCGTCGTAGATCAGGGTGTGATGCTTCCAGCCATTCACCTCACTTTCATCAATGAACACGTCCTTTTCCAAGCCTCCGATCACCCGCAGCTTTGGCCCTTTTTTGACCTTACCCTTAATTTCGAAACGATCTTCCCCATCCAGGCCGAAAAGGTTGATCCATTGTGTTTCCGCTGTTAGAAACGTACGGTCAAAATAAACGAATTTTGGCTCCTTCCTTTCGTCTGTAAGTCCCCATACCCGCACTCTTGTACTGTCCTTATTTATTCGTTCTACCAAAAAGAGATCGTGCTCTTCGGTACCCACCACGTCTACCTCTTTCGAATGAAGAAGGTAAAACTCCCTTGCAAACTCAGCCAGCTTATCCCGCCTTTGTTTTAAGGCTTTTGTAATTTGTGGACCATCCAGTTGGTAAATCTGTTCGGGCCACTGTTCCCGGAAGGATGAATCGATAAGGGAGTCGGTAAGCTTAAGTTGCAGGTGTTGGATCTGTGTTTCCCAATCACTCCAATCGGCTCCGGCCAGGAAAGTTGGATCGAACTGGCGTGCACTATTGCTGGTCCATTTTACATGATTTACTTTTCCTGAATAAGGCCGGAAAGCTTTCGTCCTGGGGCCGGTTTGTCTAACAATCCAGGCAATAACCCCATCATATTCACTAAAGGCCTGATCCCGGTCCCGGGGGATCGGGCGCATGATATCCAGTTCATGGGGTCCCTGATCCTTGATCATTGCCCATCGCCATTGATCATCATGCCGGTCCCAGTCCCCGATCAGAATATCAAAAAGGCGGGATCTTACTACCCAATCGAAATCAATAACATGATTGTGTTTATCGATCATTTCTTCCACGGCGTCGGAAGTACTAAGAATTTTGTCCGGCTCACCAAAGTATACTGCGTCTTTCCAAACCTCATCATCCGGGCGTTCCTCCACCAGGTAGAGAGCTTCGCCATAATCGTTATTAAAAATACTCAGCTCGGATTGCTTTGGAGTATAAAAAACCCTGGGATTGGTATGATAAACGTCTACTGCCTGGGCCAGGGGAGGAATGGGAGTAGCCGATAAGGGGTGAGCTGCACTAAAATTATCCCGAATTACGCCAAGCACGATCTCCGTGTTAAAGGGATAAGCTATAGTACGAGAGGGGTCCTTTTCTACCGATCGCATCGTATATTGACGCCCATTTTCAGCCTCCAGCCTCAGAGAATTTGTCTGGTACCCCCCACCGCGTTGAATGGGTTCCACTCCCCCTTTAAACCGATGGAGTTTCATTACAGGTACCCGGAGATCTTGTGCATAAGCCTCCCGATAGTGTGCCCCCCAGGCCCAAAGCCCCAGGCCCTTCCGCTGGTAGTCGTATTGACTGATGGGAACCTGAATCGAATCCGGTAATGCCTCGGAAGATTGCAGGTTGGTATCTACCTGCACCAGGGTGGTACGCCCCGGATGCATTTGCCTTCGAAAAACGGGTTGGTTTCCGGATCCCGCAGTAAAGAACTCTACCCAGGAAGCTCCATTTTCATAAAAGTACATTTTTGAGAATCCAGCTTCAGGATACAAAAAGGCAGCGCCATCTCCCCCACGCATGGGGGTAGAAGGCTGACCTCCGCTAACACCGACGAATACCTGATCTTCCTTTTCTATTAATTGTAAGCCATTCTCATGTGCTGCTGCGAAAATGAAGTTGCCATTTTTCTGCGCCGAACTTACCATGACATCCCGTAATTCCCGGTAGCGGGGGTGGCTCAAAAACTGGGGAGAAGCAAAGGCGGAACGAAATAAAGTTACCACCGACCCAACCACAGGTAAGGGGAGTAGGTGATTTTTAGCAGTATAATTACTTCCGTATCTTCCGGCACTATAAACCGGATGATGGCTCAGAATGACCACATTCTTACTTCGGTTTCCCTTGATGGCGTCCTCGTAAAATTGCCAGAAATAAGTACGGCTTTTGATCTCACAACCATCATTCACCTCGGGGTCTCCTTCCCAACTACCTACCCACCATTGGGAATCCAGCAGTAGAAAGGTGATTTCATCGGTAACTTCCACTTCTTCCGGGTCTCCACAACCCGGCTTTGGCTCAAATACGCCACCTTCATCCAGGTAGTCCTCAATAAAATCTTCCTGCCGTTCTACCCCGTCAACACCATAATGGGCCCAATCGCGATTGCCTGCCAGGAAAAAGATCTTTCCCTCAAAATCATCTAAGGTGCTCAACTGAAGTTGTAATAACTCTACAGCCTCGCGATAGCCCGCAGTATCCGTTTCGGGTGGAAATCCGTTTGGTAGTTGATTCCCTAAAAAAACCATCGCACTCTCTTCGGGGGCTTCCTTCAATTGAGCAGCCAATTGGGTAAGAAGCAGCGTATCAGGGTTTTCACCTAGATCACCTGTAGTAAATAAAGTAAAAGCAGGGGCTTCCTCCGGTAAGGGCTCTTGCGCCCATTCTTCAGCGGAAGGGGCATATTGTAAGTGGTTGGTGGCACAGGCAGATAAAAGAAAAAGGCTACAGAACAGTATGTTGATCTTAGAGGACATGTTAATTCTGGATGTATTCGCTCGAAATTATTGAAATAACAACGCAGCTTTAGAGTAAGATCAAAGGTCGGAAGAAATTATTAATATTGAGTTAACGCCAGTTTTCCCGGAAGGCCGCAAAAAATAAAAAAGCCTTCCCTGAAAAGGGAAGGCTGCAAACTTTACACTCACTAGTTTATGAAACTTGAGCCGACTATTATGTCGAACTTATCTTTTAAACAAGCAGAAACGAAAAAATATTGCTGGTTATTGGATTAAATTTCATTTAAAATTCCCGGGAAATCTTAAAAAAACCAAAAATCAATAGGTCTTTGTCCAATCCCGATCGAACTTCCTACTTTATAGAGTAGTGCATTAAAGACTTTCCACAAAGTCTAAGGGTTGTATGGTGAGTACTTTTCATTTTTTTAGAAGCATTTTCATCCAAAACCAGGGCTTGGCCAGCTGTTCCCGCAAGTTGAAATCCGTGTACATATCGGAAAGATAATTCAGGACTTTGCGATTGCGGTGGATAATATTGGCTATGATGTTGACCAGATAGGGATATGCTCCGATCTGTTGAAGCTTATAACTCAATCGCATTTCTTCTCCCAGAACCCGGGCTACCCGAATGTCGTAATCCTCTAGAAAGGCTGCTGAAAAGTTGTTCTCCTTTAGGCACTTTTCCGCTTGCTCTGCAGCAATGAACCCACTGTAAAATGCGTTTCCAATTCCCTCGCCGGTAAGGGGGTCGATCAGGTGGCCAGCATCCCCCACCAGCATAAAATGATCGCCGGAAACAGGCTGTTTTTTCGAACCCAGTGGCAATCCATACCCTTCCACCTTACCAGCCAGGGTTGCCGCCTTAAACCTTGGAGCAATTTTCGGATGGTTTTCAATTACATCCAGGAAACACTCCCGCAAGTTCAAACTACGCTTCTTTACGAAATCGGAACGCATCCCCAAACCTACATTTGCCTCCCCATTAGGCAATGGAAACACCCAGAAATAGCCCGGAGTAAGCTCTTTTAGAAAATGGAGCTCAATAAATTCTTCTTTCGAAAACCCGGTCACTCCCTTGTAATAAGCTCTGACTGCCGCTGCGTGATGTGCAGGGTCTTTTTCCAATCCGGCGTATGTTCGACTAAATCTGGAATGTGCGCCATTCGCCATGATCAGCAAATGGGAGGAACATGCAAACTGCCCGTCTGCGGTTTGCACATGAAACCCCTCACCCGTTCGTCGAATTTGGGTGATCTCTGTTCCCGGGAAAAAGCGAATATCAGGTCGACGTTTTACCTCTTCAATTAAAAAGTTATCGAAGTCCACTCGTTTTGAAACATAGCCCGGCGCATTATGGGCATCCCGAATGTAGTGTTCTTTAAAAGGGATATCCACTACCTTCGAATTAGGAGCAACAAATCGAACGCCCCAGATGTCCACCTGGACGGGCTCGGCATTAAACCGTTGCAGGATCTCGGGATCCAGCCGGTTGAGAAGGGTGGTTACTTTACCGCTAATGGCATCTCCACAAATCTTATCCCGCGGAAACTCCGCTTTATCGATCAATACAGAAGGGATACCAAGGTAGGATAGTCGGAGTGCGGTGGCCACTCCACCTGGCCCTGCTCCCAGGATGCAAATATCGGATCGCATCTGATTTTTTCGGAAAGGTATGGATTTCGTTATAAACCAATTGCCAGGAAAGCGTCAGGAAACCTAATGCTAAAAAAAAGTGACGCTCCTGTGAGGAGCGCCACCAAAAGCCATTATGAATCAAAAAGGTATCTTGGTTTACGGTGATTAAGACGGAACGGAGACACCATAGCCTCCCACATAGTTGGAGGAGGCATTACCATTCAGGTGATTAATGATAAATTTACAGTTTATTAAAAATTGAGAAACATTCAAAATGGCGCAAGGCTGGTATCCAGCCAACCCAAGGCCCGGAAGAGCGCCCGAAGCAGCAACAATGCACTCATTATCAATAGACTGCCTCCCAGAATTGCAGGGAACCTCTTACTTTGTCTCTCCTTCAGGGTTTGAAGGTAAATAATGTCTTCTTTGGTAGCCTCCCGATAGGAAAGGTCAGGCGACTGCTCCATTTCTGCCTCCAGGCGGGCGATCAATCGCGCCGCCTCTACCTGGTCTTCCGCTTTTACATGTAAGCCAACAGAGGTGTTTTGTAAAGGGAGAACGGAAGCCATATTAGCATTAGACAAAAAGCAGGGAATGTTCTCCTGCTGCAACCTGGCAGCGAAAAGACGGGCGGCGGTTTCGGATTCAAAAAATCGAACCGCAACAATAGTTTGGTCGTTATGGAGGGAAGAAAACATGGTATCCGTGAAAATTACAAAAAAATACCAGCTGGACCAACTTGCCCTGGATCGCATTATTGAAATGGCCTGGGAAGACCGAACGCCTTTCGAAGCAATTGAAGCCCAATTTGGGATTCCCGAGGGAGATGTCATTCAAATTATGCGCAGGGAAATGCACCCCCGGAATTTTAAAAAATGGCGAGCCCGGGTTCAGGGGCGTTCTACCAAACACAAAAGGAAAGGGCCACCAACAGCGCTACGCTTCAAATCCAGTCGTCAAAAACAAATAACTGGTAACAGGATCTCCAAAAGATAGCCTTTTATACCTCGGGTTTACTTCGCATGGTAGGATTGGTAGCTTACTGCAAAAAGGATAACCGCCAGGATTAAGCCGTACATAAAAATATTATAGCAAATACGAAGGTAGCGGTACTTTTTAGCCAGAACCACCCCCAAGTAGTACAGGTCCCGGGTCATGGAACTGTAAAGAAAATCGCTATCCTTTATCATTTCCATCATCCCCCAATGGAAGTCATTAATATCCATTTTGTAGAAATTCCCAAAGAAAAGCAGGTTGGAACGTTTGCTTTCAATATCAGTGCGGGTAAACTTCCCTTCAGTCACCTTAGGACGGGTAGACAGAATGGCAAAAACCAAAGTTGTCAGGCATACACTTAGTAATACAAAGGTAGGGATAACCAAATAAGGGTTGGTAGAGAATTTTGGCACCAGATTGGACACTACAATGGAGATTATAATAGCATTGATACTCAGCATGATATTTGCTTTATTATCAGCAATAGAACTGAGGTTGACATGTGTTCGGTAGGTGGCTCGAAACATAGTCTCTACCCCACGTCCAAGGTTGAGTTCCTTTAGTTCAGCATCTTTATTGGCGGAAGGCTTATTTTTCTTTGGTTTTTTCAATTCCGGCATGATGCGCAGGAGTTGTTTTCGAAGCTGCTTGATATTCTTGATCTTCCGATCTTCGAAAAGCTCCCGGGCATACTCAGTGTAGAATTGATGATGCTGGATAAAATCCAGTTCAAAACGCAGCCACTCTGCTTCTGACATAAAGGTTTGTTGGGTCATTAGCATTTCCTGTCGCACCCGGCTACAACGGTCCCAGTATTGGTTGCTGCCCAGGTGGCTGTAGTCTGCATCCTTTATGATCTCCTCTAAAAGATCCTTAGGGGCCGTATAATCAAAGTGGGTAGCTTCGATAAGCCGTTCTACGGTTTGAATATCCCCCTCGGAGTAGCTCTGGGCAGTCAGAAAAGCACGAGCATAGTGCTGCCCCCTTTGTTCATGTCCCTCAGCACCTTCATCGTAGCCGGTATCATGAAACCAGGCTGCCAGCTGAAGCACCTCCATATCCCGTTCGGAAAGCTCATACCCCTGAGCAATAGTTTGCGTTACCTCAACTACATCCAGCGTGTGTTGAAAGTTGTGATAAACGTATTTTAGTTCGTCTACCTTCTCTTCATAATGGCGCTCAACCCGTTCCTCTGCTGCTTTTAAGATAGGTGACACACTTGCCTGATCCATAATTGATAATTAAGATCCGAAACCGCTCGGATTGGTCAACCTGGCACGCAGCAGCACTTTAATCCGAATTTTCCTTACTGATTAAGGTGCCACAACCGGCTGCTCTTCGTTTGAAAGTCTAAATTATCAAATTAATTGGCTATTGAGTAGTTTTAAACCAGGCTAGAAAAGGAAGAATGTATTTTGCCGGTTACAAAACACATTCTTTTTTAACCTATTTTTTTTCTACGATTTTTTTAAGTTCTGCAAGGCCTTTGTCGTAATTCTTGGCAAGGTTCTTTTCCAGTTGCATAAAAAAGGCAAAAATATTGGAAGGGACTGGCATTGGACTTTCAAACCCCCAGGTCACGCGGGTTCCATCTGCCTCTCTGGTCAGGGTATGGTAAGCCTTGGCTTCTGATTTGAATGGCTTTATGAATTCAAGCTCATGCTCTACCCGTTCATAGGGCTGTGACAAAATAAGCTTTTGATATCCCTCCCCTACTTTGTTGTTGCCTTTCCAGCTCGAGATGGAACCCACTTCGCCATCGGTTCCTTCTGTAGTGGTTTCGATATCAGGATCCAGCTTGTACCAGGGGTACCAGGCATTTCTTTTTTCAAAAAATACCAGATGAGGATATACATTCTCCGGACTGGCCTGGATAAAAATGCTGTGTTCCAGGCTTGCTTTTTTGGGAACAATGATGGCTATTAACCCGATAATAATAACCAGAAGCAATAAAACGATCAATAAGGTTCTCATTGGATAAAGGTGTTTGGTGTTTACAATAATGCGGGTAAAATGTAGCTGAGCTACCAATCATCAATACTAGAGATCATTGACTTTATAAATTTAAACAAAATGTTTATCCACTTTACTTCCCGACTATTTCCTGCTGGATTTCATACCAAAAACTGTCGCCACCAGGACTACCCAAAGCAGTTTCTGAACCAGAGGTGACGGTAATAATGTTTAGATTCAAATCAACACCTAATCCAAGTATTATGCAATTCGAAAAAGTCTATTTTACTTCTGCTTCGGGAGAGCAATTAAGCGCGCGTCTGGAGTTACCGGTCAATCAACACCCGCATACCTATGCACTGTTTGCCCACTGCTTTACCTGCAATAAGAACCTTTCCGCCGTTCGGAATATCAGCAGGGCAATGACTATTCGGGGAGTTGCTGTTTTGCGCTTTGACTTTACGGGCCTGGGGGAGAGTGAAGGCGATTTCGCAGATACCAACTTTACGTCTAATCTTCAGGATATTATCGCTGCTGCAACGTTTATGGAAGAGCATTACCAGCCGCCGACGATTTTGGTGGGGCACTCTCTGGGCGGGGCTGCCGTGATCCGTGCCGCCTATGATCTACCATCCGTTAAAGCAGTGGCTACCATAGGGGCGCCCTTTGATCCTGAACATGTCAGCCATTTGATCTCCACAGGTGTAGAGGATATTGAAGCAAAGGGAGAAGCCGAGGTCTCGATCGGCGGACGGCCCTTCACCATTAAAAAACAATTCCTTGAAGATATCCGGGACAACAGGATGATCGACCGGATTCATGACCTTAACCGGGCTCTTTTGATCATGCACTCCCCTATAGACGGTACAGTTAGCATCGAAAATGCTTTAAAGATCTATAAAGCCGCCCGCCACCCAAAAAGCTTCATCTCCTTGGATGAAGCAGACCACCTGCTTTCAAAAAAGCAAGATTCCATGTATGTAGGAGGCTTGATTGGCGCATGGGCCATGCGCTACATCGATCAGCCCGAACAGGAAAAATTAAAAGCAGAAAGAGCAGTAGCCGTCCGGCTAAAAGGCGAAGGATTTACCACCGATATCATGGTTCGACATCATGGCTTGATTGCCGACGAACCCCCACAGATCGGCGGTAATGACTACGGACCGACCCCCTATGACCTGGTCAGTGCGGGCCTTGGTGCCTGTACCGCTATGACCCTGAAAATGTATGCCCGCCGAAAAAAATGGGACCTAAAGGAGGTTATTGTACACCTTGATCATTTAAAGGATTATGCCAAGGATATGCAGGATACCGAGGCTTCAAAAAGTAAGATCGATCATTTTAGCCGCCTTATCGAACTTCGCGGTGAACTAGATCCAACTCAAAAGGCACGGTTACTTGAAATTGCGGATAAATGTCCGGTACACCGTACCTTACACGGCGATATAGTGGTGGAAACCACTTTAAAGGAATAAAACCAAAATCGTCCGAATTATGGATTACTACCAGGAGTCTCTGCGCTTACATAAACGTTTGAAGGGAAAAATCAGATTGACTCCCAAAATGGATGTGCGCACCAAGGAGGATCTTTCTCTTGTCTATTCACCTGGGGTAGCGGAACCCTGTCGTGCAATCGCAGCTGACCCCCAATCCGTTTGGGACTATACCATTAAGTCAAATACAGTAGCCATTGTAAGCGACGGGTCAGCCGTTCTCGGGCTTGGGAATATTGGTGCTGCCGCTGCCATCCCCGTTATGGAAGGCAAGGCGATGTTATTCAAGCGCTTTGCTAATATAGACGCCTTTCCTATTTGCCTGGACACCCAGGATACGGATAAGATCGTCGAAACGGTCAAATTGATCGCCCCCGTATTTGGTGGGATAAACCTGGAGGATATTGCCGCACCCCGAAGCTTTGAAGTAGAAGATCGCCTCCAGGATATCGGCATCCCAGTTTTTCACGACGACCAGCATGGTACAGCCATTGTAACCCTTGCCGCTTTGATGAATGCCGCCAAGGTCCTGGGTAAAAGTTTATTTCAACTGAAGGTCGTGATCAACGGGGGTGGGGCTGCGGGAGTGGCTATTGCCAAATTGTTGCGCTGCATGGATCATGCCGATAACAGCGAATGCATAAGTGTTAAATCGGTAGTAGTTTGTGATAGTAAGGGAATTATCAGTTCCAGGCGTAAAGATCTCAATGAAAGTAAAAAAGCATTATTGGCCTTTACTAACCCGGAAGATGTTTCAGGAAGTCTTCGGGATGCACTTAAAGGGGCGGATGTCTTCATCGGTGTAAGCGTAGGAGACCTACTCCGTCGCGAAGATATTCGAACTATGGCATCGAATCCTATCGTATTTGCCATGGCCAATCCCACACCAGAGATCATGCCAGATGAGGCATTTGCCGGAGGGGCTGCCATCGTCGGGACTGGCCGCAGCGACCTTCCCAACCAGATCAATAATGTACTTGGCTTTCCAGGTATTTTCCGGGGCGCCCTGGACGCCCGGGCCCGACAAATCACCCCAGCCATGAAGCTGGCAGCTGCCTTTGCCATTGCAGATAGCGTCCCCAACCCTAAAAGAGATCAGGTAATTCCGCCTACCCTGAATGAATTAGTTGCCTGGAAGGTGGGGGAAGCCGTAGCGGAAGCGGCCAGAAAAAAATAATGCTCGGAGTAGCTGGTCAACTTATGATCGACATAAATGGAAATTCCTGCGGCGGTCGTAGCGACTTCGCAATGGTCGCTGCAGAAGACGAAGACTTACCTCAAATACTGCTCTTCGAATTCTGAAGCCTTTGGCCGGAAGAAGTAAAAAACTCCCAGGCCCATGCCACAAAACAAAATATACAAGGGGTTATTCGTTATAATTGCGACCATGAGGGCCAGTAGGTTCCCTCCTTCCACTATCGCCAGACGCATAATGACCCGCCCCACATAATGGCGCTCTTTATACTGTTGATCCTGGGAAGGTTTGGCCTGGTTCAAATACCAATTGTCGAAAGCCCTTGCTGCGACAACCACCCCGACGATCACCAGCGGAACCAGCCACTGATAAAGCCTTCCATCCTGAACCCCCTTTTCAGGGTCGATCAACAACAAATAAATGACCACAGCCAGTAACACCTGCCCTGCCAACAGAGCCAGGTAAATGATGTTGGTTTGTTTTAAATCCATAACCTATTTCTTAATGGATCCCATGCATCCATTTGCGCAGCATGGGGACCAGTAATAATAATAAAAGCGCCGCTCCAAAAACAACGAATACCCCCCAAGTCTGGTAGGTTCCCAAATAGACCGGCAAGGTGTCGGCCGCCGGTGCATCCAAGGCCAGGTCATCAGAAGCGGTGAGCTTACCGATCTCACCTGCCAGTTTATTGGCCAGGGCAATGGAAAGATACCAGGCTCCCATGGTAAAGCCTACAATTTTGGCGGGGGATAATTTGGTTACCATCGAAAGCCCGACCGGGGAAAGAAATAGTTCACCGGTGGTATGGAGAAGATACATCAGGAACAGCAGGATGACCGGCACCATTCCATCTACATTTAACAACCGGGCCCCTAGTACAATGATCAGGTACCCCAAGCCCAATTGAGCAAGGCCCAAAACAAATTTCATCGGTGTACTGGGTTCCAGCTTTGCCCGGTTCAACCGAATCCACATCCAGGAGAACACAGGGGCTAGAACTACGATGTAAAAAGGATTTAAGGATTGGAAAACAGAGGCAGGTATTTCGCTTCCAAACAAGTTGCGGTCTACATTTCGATCGGTAAATAACGTCAGAGAGCCACCCGCCTGTTCGAATAACGCCCAGAATACAACGTGGAAAAAAAACAGTACGATGACTACAAGAAGCCGTTGCCCCTCCTTTTTATCGGTATTCGTTACGGATATATAGACCATATACCCAATAACCACCACACTGATGACCAATAGGGCCGTTGCCATAGCCTGTCCAAAATTTAGAAAGATGGCCACCATAGGGACGAATAGAACGGACCCTAAATAAACGAGGTTTTTATTGCTAATAAAGGGTAGTAAAGCCCTTACTGGGGGCGCCACCTGGGTCTCATCCAAAGGGTCTGGCTCTTCCGTTTTGGGTTTGAGCCCCTTCGAGCCGAAGACACGTGGCGCGAGTAAAATGAAAAACACGATTCCCAACGCCATACCGATACCTGCCAAACCAAAACCGTAATGCCAGTTGATCTTTTCCCCTACGTAACCACAGGTGAGGGTAGCCAAGAATGCACCAATATTTACACCCATGTAAAAGATGGTGAAAGCACCATCTTTTCGGGCATCATTAGGTTCGTAAAATTCTCCCAGAAAACTGGCGATATTCGGCTTGAAAAACCCATTTCCAGTGATGATCAGGGCAAGGGCAGCGAAAAAGATCCAGAGGTTATCCTCCAGTGTAGGCAGCCCCATCAGAGCCAGCGTAAAGTGCCCTAACATCATCAAAATGCCACCCCAGACGATAGTCTTTCGAAAGCCCCAGACCCGATCGGCTATCAGCCCTCCCAAAACGGGAAACAGATAGACCATACTGGTGTATGATCCATAAATCCCCAGGGCTCTGACATCCGCCACCTGCTGTCCCATATCTAAAAAAAGAACCTTGACCATGAACAAGGTCAACAAAGCTCGCATACCATAATAACTGAACCGCTCCCACATTTCCGCACCAAAGCAGACGAACAGGGCTCCGGGATGCACTTTTCGATTGGAGTAAATCACGAAAGGGACCCAGATCAATACAAATACCCAACCAATGATCAATAACTTTAGCGTCGGATCCATCAGCTAATTACTTTTGTAGTTCCAAATTTGATATGGATTTTCAGGGCCTGCTCCTGCATGCTTCCTTCTTACTCCGGATCGGCAATCAGGGACTTCTCCTGTTGTTTGTGCAGGTCATCCTCTTCCAATGAGATTTCTTCAGCTCCTTGGGTTAATCGTTTTAGTGGTTTAAGCATAACTAAAACAATGATCCCTACCAGGGTACAAAAGATGGCGATCCCTGTGAAAATTTCCAATTCTCCTGCTTTTTGCGCATAGACTCCAAGAGTTCCTGCTACCTTATTTCCAAGACCCGTAGCAGCGAAATAGGCTCCCATCATGAAGGAGGCGTACTTTACAGGCGCTAATTTGGTGATGAAGGAAAGAGCGACCGGGGAGGCACATAATTCTCCAATTGTATGAAACAAATAGGCCAGTACCAGCCAGTACATAGCAGCTTCTCCGACACTTTCATATTGCAGGGAAGCAGCGGTCATGAAAAGGAAACCCCACCCCATGATCATGACCCCCCAGGCCATTTTAAACAGAGAGGAACCTTCACGTCCCTTGTGCTTCCAGCGGTACCAGAAATTGGCTACAGCTGTTCCCAGGGTTATGATAAAAAAGGCGTTCACAGATTGGAACCAGGAAGCAGGTACTTCGAAAATACCAAAAAAGTCCCTGTTGGTTTTTTGTTCGGCGTACAAGTTCATAAGCCCTCCAGCCTGTTCAAAAGCACCCCAGAAAACAATTATTAGTAAAAATGATAGGAACATCACCTTCATTCGGTCTTTTTCGATATTGGTTAAAGGCCGGTTATAAGCTTCTTTGTCAGGCGATGTAGAACTGCCAATAAACTCTCCGATGCATTTAAGGTATTTTTGCCCCCAAATATAAACGGCTTGTCCTATTGCCATACCAATTCCTGCCAAACCAAAGCCATAATGCCAGCCAATGGTTTCCCCTACATATCCTACAATTAATGCAGCAAGAAAGGCTCCAATATTGATTCCGATGTAAAAAATGGTAAACCCTTTATCCCTTCGATCGTCACCCGGAACATAAAGATCCCCTACCATTGTCGAGATGTTTGGCTTTAGACAACCCACTCCGGCAATGATCAACCCCAAACCAGTGTAAAAAGCCCAAAGGGCTTCAACAGCCAAAATACCATGACCAACTACTAGTAGTAATCCCCCTAACATGACCGTTTTTCGTTGGCCCAAGACCCTATCTGCAAGGATACCTCCAGGGATACTGGCCAGGTAGACTAACATGGTATACCATCCATAGAGCACCAGAGCCTGTTCATTCGTCCACCCAAAACCAGGGTTATCGGAAGCAGTTTCCGATACTAGAAATAATACCAGAATAGCCCGCATTCCGTAATACGAAAACCGCTCCCATAACTCAGTAAAAAATAAGATATAAAGACCTACCGGATGGCCAAAGATCTGTGGTTGTTGATCAACTGACACCTTTTGCGACTGATCCATGCGTTGTTAATTCGGTGATTAAATGAAGAAAGGGTGGATCGGGCATCAAATTCCTTGACCCACCCTGCTCCGTTTCCAGGATAATCTATTGATAAAAACCAAAAATAGAAGATTTTGCACGGATGCCGGGGAATCGGCCGGTATTTTTTGGCAAATAAGAAGACGTGCCTAAAAGAACACAGAGGGGGGAGGAAAAGAGCTATTGCAATAGTGGGGTTGCAAAAGGCATGCTGGAGCCTACAAATTCTACCCGGTACCCTGCGCTTTCCGCCATATACTGTATTAGATCAAGTACTTCATTACCCTGGGCAATTGCCTCGTCCAGCAGATCGCTTTCCTTTGCTTTGCTACGAATGAATTCCTTGGCATTGGCATTGATGGTATTATAATCTTCCTCGGAGAAGGTGTTAAAAGTTCCCTCTTTCAGATCGTAATAATCGAGGTCGTGTTCTATGGAAAGGATCTCCGGGTTTTCGGGCACGTTTTTTATGAGCAGTACTCCTTCCTCCGGGCGTACCTCAAATTCCATCCTGCTAAGATCAAACCCTGCGGATACTTTTGCTTTCACCCGGATCATTGCTTTTTTTCGAAAAAGGCTCCAGTCATAGCCCCAATACTCTTTGAAATTGTACATCTCTGAATAATACCCCTCAACGGTCACCAGCTTGGAGACCGTTTCGATCTTTTCCAAAAGGACCTCGGCTTCTTCTTCCGTTCTGGTCTCGATTTTGAATAGGGAGTTCAGTTGGCCGGAGAGCATGAACCCCAGAGCAAAAACAGCGATCAAAATGATCAGATATAGCAGGTATTTTATCATCGTTTGGCAGTCATTTCATGACGCAAGCCCTTTGCAGATTTCAGCATTACCTTTACAGAGCCTACGGAAAGGGGAGATTCGATCAACAATGGGATCCGGTTCTGGTCATTACTTACCCACGCTTTCATTTTCGAGTCTTCATCGAAAACATAGCCCGAGATCACCTCCGGCCCAAAAACCAAGGTATCATATTTTCCGGAACCCCGCACTTTTTTCTTTCCCTCCGCTCCATAATACCGCACTTTTAACGGCCAGGTCTTTTCATCCATAAAGATCTTAACGGGGAAGATCTCTCCATCAGCCATTGACTCAAAATCAAGGTTACGGGAGAAATAAAGAATGGAAACCAGATCATGCATGCATTGCTCAATGGGATACACTTCCGTTTCGGCGGAGTCCTTAGTTTTTCCACGGGTAGAAGTTGCGGTGCCCTTACGCTGGTCGAAAAGGATCTTGTCGTACAAGGTATAATTCCCCTCCTGTACGTCCCGGATAGAAACCGTAGGCAGGAGGGTTTCCTTATCCACATAGGTATCGTACTTATCCCTTACCCTAAAAAAGGTATCATAGGATTTATAGGTGCTTCCATGAGCGGAAATATGCCATTGCTCGCCGGCGTCCTGTACGCGCAAAGTCAACTCCCCTGCAGCCATCCAGACGAAATTCCAGTTATAATAAATTTTATAAACGATCTCTTCCCCTCCGGTGAAGGCCTGATTTTCCTGGTTACATTGGTTCCCGATTTCGAGGGACGTTTCGTTCAGGGGTAGGGAAGGGCCAGGATACAAAGTAGATTTACTCCCGGGCAGCCCCATTAACAGCAGGCCGAATGTCCCCGGTAGCAGACTTTTCAGAAGAATTGTTTTCATAACGTATGGCATGGACCAGATTTATCTGAATGATCGTTACCAACCCTGCCAGGGCCGGTACAACGAGGTTTATTACAAACAAGCTATAGGAAGCCGTGAGGATTTGCAAAGGATTAAGGTTGAAAATACCCCAGATCAATAGAGCAATCTCTCCACGAGCCACCAAACCCAGTACAGGAGGCAGCGGTACGCTGGACTGGATCAAAAAAATAGACCAAATGCCACAAAAGCTTGCTATAAGCGGTAATTCCACTCCTACAAACCGCAGCATCAAGTAATATTGGCTGCTATAGATCAAATACCGAGCCAGTGATAAGCCAAGCCCACTCAAAAATTCCAGCCATCCGTATGATCGAATCAGGGTCCCCTGCGCTCTAAACCGACTCAATAGCTTTAAACTTATAACGTACGAAAGCAGTCTTTTACTAAATAAAACCCCTAAAATTAAGATTAAAATAACGCCTAAAGCGGTCAATATCAATGGGAAAAGGGCTTGGAAACTGTCCTGCAGGAAACGACTGACAAACCAAAGCAATGCGGGAAGACCTAAACCGAAAAGCACCAATAACTGGCAAAAATTTCCGGCCAGGCTAGCCACTACCGCGTTGGCATTTCCTCCTTTTGGAGCTGCAAGCGCTCTACCCAGGTAGTCTCCTGTTCGGTTCGGCAACACCATGGAACAAGTAACCCCTGAGCAGACTACCCGCAGACTTTGCCGGATGGATGGGCGCTGGTCTTTTGGCAAAAAACACAACCATTTAAAGGCTTCTAGGCTCCAGTTTAAAGGCATCAACAGGACAACAATGATCAGGAACGGCCAGGAAACTCCTTCCCAATCGTTCAGAAAGGCAGCCTTCATACTCAACCAGGAGCTGTTTTCGAATAGCTTTTGGTAAAGAACCCATCCCAGGCCATATAGCAGCATTGCCTTGAGTAAAATATTAAGGATGGGATTAAATTGTATTTTTTGGTTCATTGATGATTGGGGTTTTCAGTGACCAGCAAGCATTGGTAAACGAGCGGAAGGATTTTTCGAATTTTGCCTTTTAGCACAATTTGTTTATCTTGCTTTTGTATTCAGTATTTTTGTTTATTTTCATAATGCCGTCTACCCTTTTTAATCCACTCAAGACCATCGTTCCAATGTAAACTCCTTTCATGGCTAAAGATACTTATCGAATTTGTGGAATTGATCCTGGTACGAATATTTTAGGATATGCTATCCTTGAAGTATCCGGTAACGCTTACCAAGCCAAGGGTATTGGGGTTATTTATCTGAAACATCTGAGCAACCAAAGTGAAAAATTGCGCCATATCTTCGAACGCACCCAGCAACTTATCCGGCAGTACCGGCCCACTCAAATGGCGGTAGAAGCTCCCTTTTATGGGAAAAATGCCCAGGCTATGTTAAAGCTTGGCCGGGCACAGGGGGTGGCTATTGCCGCTGCTATGATGATGGAACTGGAAGTAGAAGAATATGCTCCCCGCAAGATCAAGCAATCGGTAACCGGCAAAGGGAATGCTTCCAAAGAGCAGGTTGCCGCCATGTTGGAAACTACCCTACAGCTCAAGTTCGAAGGAAAGTATCTGGACGCTTCGGATGCCTTGGCAGTAGCGGTTTGTCACTACCACCAAAGTCGTTCACCCCTGACAGGTGGAAAGCGTTATTCAGACTGGGATGCCTTTTTGAAGGCCAATCCGGAGCGAGGTAAACCATGAGGCACCCTAGAACTCATAGCACCGAACTCCTCCCCGGCCACCACCACTGCTATTCAGGTAGAACGAAACTCCCAGGTGGAAGGTGTAATAAACATCAGTGAACGGGCCACCCCGAAAAATAGTCTGATCCAGGTTACCCGTTTCGGGGTCAATTAAAGGCCAACTGATGCGGGCCGCTAATTCTCCATTATTTTCCAGTACATCCCGGTAAACAAAACGTGCATCGCTAATATCATCCAGGTGATCTGTAAGGGAATAACGCCCGGTCACCTCCCCAAAGATCGTCCAGGACCGATTGATCACCAATTTCACTCCACCTCCAATGGGAAGCGCAAAATTCAAGACAGGATACGGATCCGGATAACCAGGGGCTCCCTGTGCCTCTGTACCCAATTCCCGAAGGGTAATCCACTGCCCTTCGAAAAAAGTCCTGGGATTGGAACGATTAAGAGCTACTCCTCCATGAATATAAGGCATAGCGTAAGTTACGTTGCGAGTGAAATGGACTTTGAATAAACTCCATTCTCCCATAAGGTAGAACTCAAATAAGTCATTTTCGAAATTGAAATCCCTGGGGCGTTCGGCAATGGCATCGTCTCCGTATAACTTGGCATAGGTAAATTGAGCACGGGCAGCAAGATGGTCAGAGAAATGCAATCGGGCAAATACGCCGGCAGAGGGCCGTAACATTTGAAAATAATCCAGGATCTCGACCGGGGTAACCTCCCCGTCGTATATGGAAAGGCCAACAGCAACTCCTAAATCCATTTCCTGAGCTTTGCAAGGAAGAGTACAAAAAAAGAAAGCGGCAAGAACCGATACTATTTTAATACGCATAGATACTTGGATAGGGAAAAGGATAAAAAATTTGGGCCCTATACGAGGATATTCGCTCAAAGTCGCAAAATGGGGACTTTTTTCCTGCAATTTAACGCAGCCCAGCCCGACTTATTATCAAAAGGCGCTTCAATGGAAAGATCGAAGCCAATTTTTAGGAACCGGCAGTTGATCTTTTGTGAGCGGGAATTAAAGGGGTAGGCTGGTAGTCTGTTTCGAAGAGGACATAACGAACGAAGTATGCACTTGACCAACGATTTCCTGGGCCGACAGCTTTTCCACCAGGAAGGCCTCAAATTCCTTCATGTCGCTTACTATTACTTTTAAAAGGTAATCGAAAGCCCCGGCAATACGGTGGCACTCCACCACTTCATCCATTTTCCCGACAGCTTGCTCGAATAGCTGCAGTTTTCCAGGAGTATTGCTTACAAGGCTTACCTGGCAATAAGCAGAAAGGTTAAACAATAGCTTATCCTGATTGAGCAGGGCAACATAACGTTCTATATATCCGGCTTCTTCCATGCGTTTGATCCGTTCATAAACAGGAGTGGTGGTCATTCCCAATTGATTAGCCACTTCCTTTATCGTCAACTTGGCATTGTCCTGCAAAAGCCGGAGTATGTCGCGGTCCACACCATCAAGAATCTTCATAAATCGGTTTATTTTTGAGAGAATAAACACTCAATACCTAAGGCGTCCTCATCAGAGATGCTCTGAATGGCTACGTCCAACTCATTCTTGATTTTTTGGGTATGGTCAACACTGAAAACCACGACCAACCTAAATAGAGATCTCAGGTCGGCCAGATGGCCTTGCAGCCTTAGCATGGAAAGAACCGGAAGCCCGGTTTTGGCTAAAAAGCTAATTTCAACCGTTAAATTCGTTGCAATCTAAGGTAAAATATACAATTTTACCTTTTTTCAAATTGCTTTTTCAACCATTTGCGAAGGGGGTAGTTCTAAGCTGTTACCCTTGTTTAATAGATAGCGATTAGCTAACTTGACCTTATAGTCAAGCCCACAATATTATGGAGGACAATAAAAAGTCCAGCGCTTGCCCGGTCAGCCGTTGGAGTTTACTAAAACAATACCTTTCCAATTTACCCCCGGAAGCCTTTCTGGATGCAGCACGAAAAGACCCCGAAGCAGTTTTGCTGGACGTTCGAACCCCGCAGGAAGCAGTTGGGGAGACCTTGCTAGATGCTATTAATATGGACTATCTGGGCGAAAAATTCCTGGATCAGTTGGAATCCCTTGACCCTAAAGGCCATTACCTCGTTTTTTGCCGAAGTGGCCGGCGTAGCATGCGAGTTTGTACCTTAATGCGAAATGCCGGGTTCGAAAATGTGCACCACCTTGACGGAGGCTTAAATGCCCTGAATATCTGGAAAGACCAACCTTCCGAAACAACACCTTCCTCTTAAGAAGCCCTATCACCACTGCCGACGTGACATCTGTCACTGAGTGGGCTGCCTTTACTTGCTACATTTGCACCAATCTTTTTTCATATGTAAATTTATTCATGCGTTTTCTAATAGAGCGGTTTGGATATAGTAAATACAGCATAACCAATGAATTTCAAACATTTTTTTCCGGCCATGGATTGGCTGCCCAATTATCAGGCAACACAATTCAAGGGAGACCTATCAGCCGGTTTAACAGTGGGCGTAATGCTCATCCCTCAAGGTATGGCGTACGCTATGATCGCCGGCCTACCTCCCATTTACGGGCTTTATGCTTCCACTATTCCTTTGATCATTTATGCCTTATTGGGGACTTCCCGCCAGCTTGCGGTAGGGCCCGTAGCTATGGTTTCCCTGCTAACCGCAGCAGGTATAGGTGCCATTGCGGAGGGAGGAAGTGAGACTTATATCGCTCTAGCTATTGCCCTTGCACTCTTTGTCGGAGCTATTCAATTTTTACTGGGCGCCTTCCGGCTTGGGTTTTTGGTTAATTTTCTATCCCACCCAGTAATCAGCGGTTTTACTTCGGCAGCCGCCCTCATCATCGGGCTATCCCAGCTAAAACACCTTTTGGGCATTGATATTCCGCGTTCTCATCACATTCATGAGATCCTGCTTCAGGCTTTTGAGCAAATCGGGGCGGTCAATTGGGTAACCTTTGCCATTGGTATTCTTGGAATTATACTGATCATAGGTGCCAAAAGGATCAATCGGTCGATACCAGGTCCTTTGCTGGCCGTAGCTTTTGGTATCCTGGTCGTTTGGGGACTGGGACTTACCGAACAAGGAGTTAAAATAGTCGGGACAGTGCCAGAGGGACTACCCAGCTTTAGTGTTCCGCAGTTAGGGGGGGAAGTTTTCGGCCAGTTGCTTCCAATAGCACTTACTATTGCTCTGGTCAGCTTTATGGAAAGCATCGCTGTTGCTAAGGCGATTCAGGCAAAACATAAAAATTACAAGGTCAGCTCCAATCAGGAACTCATTGCCCTGGGTGCTGCCAATATCGGGGGTGCATTCCTGCAATCCTATCCCGTAACAGGTGGATTTTCCCGGACAGCGGTCAATGACCAGGCTGGGGCACAAACAGGGCTAGCTTCGATCATTAGCGCTGGATTGATTATTTTGACCCTTCTTTTCCTCACCCCATTATTTTACTTCTTACCGAAGGCTATTCTGGCTTCTGTTATTATGGTTGCTGTTTTTGGCCTGATCGACTTTAAAGAAGTGGGTCACCTTTGGGCGACCAATAAACCAGACCTGGCTATGTTATTGGTCACCTTCTTCGCTACCCTTTCACTGGGCATTGAACAAGGTATCGGAGTAGGGGTGGTCTTATCGCTGGCTATGGTGATCTATCGTTCCAGCCGCCCCCATATTGCCGTACAAGGACGTGTACCGGGTACCCATTCCTTTAGGAATATCGATCGCTTCGACAACCTGGAGCGACCAGAGGATTTACTGATCTACCGATTCGATTCTGATCTGTACTTCGCCAATATTGCTTATTTTAGGGATAAACTGGAAGACCTGATTAGCTCGAATAGCGGTCAACTAAAATCCATAATATTCAATATGTCAAGCATCAGCAAACTGGACAGTAGTGCCGTTCACGGATTGTCTGATCTGATCGACGATTTACGTCTACAAGGGTTGGACCTTTATTTCACTAATCTGATCGGGCCGGTACGTGATGCCCTAAAAAGGAACCACCTGATCGAAAAAGTGGGAGAAGAGCACTTTTTTTTGAACGTAAATGATGCGGTCAACTTCATTCAGGGAACCACTCCTCCCGAAGAGGATAAAATTCAATCCTACAGAGATTATACTTTGCAAGCGAATCAGTAAATACAACTCAGGATTTCTCTTCAAGCGCCAGTGGTAGCGAATAGCTACGACTGGCGCGTTACCCGCTCCCTTACCCAAACATAGCCCCCCAAAACTGGTTACAAAGGAAAATCATTAAGTAGCGTTGACAAAAGTCAACGCCATACATGTTGTAACACCTTATTTTTGTATTCGATTGGAAAAAGAAACATACGGTAAAGGCGTTTAACCGCCTTTTCTTTTTATCCAAAATATGAACACTTGTTCATATTTTCATTAATCAAAACTTTTTAACCTTCTTACCTTATGAAAGTAGAGCAAATTTATACCGGATGCCTGGCGGAAGCCGCCTACTATGTAGAAAGTAAAGGGGAAGCCGTCATCATCGACCCCCTTCGCGAAACAGAACCCTACCTGGAGCGCGCTGAGCAAGACGGCGCCAAGATCAAATACGTGCTGGAAACCCATTTTCATGCAGACTTTGTTTCCGGTCACCTGGACCTGGCAAAGAAAACGGGAGCGACTATCGTTTACGGTCCTACTGCACAGCCCAATTTCGAAGCGCACATTGCAAAAGACGGAGAAGTCTTGAAAGTGGGCGATGTTAGTATTGTCGTTTTGCATACCCCTGGGCACACCATGGAATCCAGTACCTTCCTCTTACGTGACGAAAAAGGAAAGGATTACGCCATCTTTACCGGTGACACGCTATTCCTGGGTGACGTTGGCCGCCCCGACCTTGCTGTCAAAACGGATTTATCCCGCGAAGACCTCGCCGCTCATCTTTTCGAGAGCCTTCGAAATAAGATCATGCCTTTGCCCAATAATGTAATTGTATATCCCGGCCACGGCGCTGGCTCTGCCTGCGGCAAGAAAATGAGCAGTGAGACATGGGGGCGCCTGGGTGATCAAAAGAAAACCAACTATGCCCTCAGGGCAGATATGGGTAAGGAAGAATTTGTTAAGGAAGTAACTACTGGTCTGGTCGCTCCTCCTCAATACTTCCCCAAAAATGCCGTAATGAATAAGATGGGTTATGACAGCATTGACGAAGTGCGCGAACGCGGACTGGTCGCGTTGAGCCCCAGAGCCTTCCAAACTGCCTGGGAAGCAGAAGGTGCCTTAGTAATTGATACCCGCCCAAAAGAGGTTTTTGCCAAAGGTTTTATACCCGGCAGTATATTTATCGGCATTGACGACAACTTTGCCATGTGGGTTGGAGCATTGATCACCGACCTGAAGCAAGCCATCCTTTTTGTTGCCGTCCCAGGGCGGGAAGAAGAAGTCGTTACCCGTCTTTCCCGGGTTGGATATGATAACTCCATCGGTTACCTGGAAGGGGGGTTTGAGGCTTGGAAAACGGAAGGTTTGGAAGTAGATATCATTCAGGAGGTCGATGTTCAGGATCTGGCCAAAGAAGGGCTGGAGGGAAAGAAGGTACTGGATGTTCGAAAGGAAAGTGAATACGATGCCCAACACGTCGTAGGAGCGCAAAACTTTCCGCTGGACTTCATCAACCAAAATATGAGCGAGCTGGATCGCAATAAAGCTTATTACCTGCACTGTAAAGGAGGCTACCGTTCCATGATCGCAACCTCTATTCTGCGTGCCCGGGGATTTGAAAACCTGATCAACATAGAGGGTGGGTTCGAAGCCCTGAAGGAAACGAACTTACCACTCACAGAATATACCGAACAACTCACAGAGCTGTAACAAGGAATAAGATACCGTATAAATTGTTCGATTTTCATTGGTGGGGTTAACACTGTTAGGTGTTAGCCCTTTTTTTAATGGGATTCATTGGTTTGTTTTCCTTCCTTATCGGGGCATCCACTACTGGCTGGGAGATTTGTAACAACAATCACGGAAGACCAGGAGCAAAAACGCCCATATTTGCAACAACAAACACAAAAAACAATAGAGATGAATATCGAACAATTATTCCAACAACCGGATGCTACTATTATTGACGTCCGGGAACCATTCGAATTTGAAGAAGGCCATATTGAGCGCTCCTTGAATATTCCCCTGAATCAGGTTATGCCCCGCCTGGAGGAATTACAGACCATGGGCCGCCCCCTGATTATGGTCTGCCGTTCAGGAAACCGCTCAGGTTTAGCGACCATGCTGATGCAGGCTCAGGGAGTAAGCGAAGTGTATAATGGGGGTGCCTGGGATGAAGCACCTCTTACCCAGGTATCCTAGGAGGGAATGGGCTGATGGATCAATTTTACCAACCTATCAGCCCATACATTACTAAGATCGGAGACCAGGATGATAAAGATCAACAATTGAAACTGACGGATAGCATCCCACTTAAAAAGGAAAGGAAGTACTTTAAAATAAAAAGACCAAATTATGCAACCGCCTTCCTTGAAGATTCCAGTTTCCAAAATTATGACCCGAGACTTGCTCATCGTTCATCCCGATGACACCCTGGAAAAAGTAAATGCTATTTTCAATGGCAATACCATCCACCATATACCAGTGGTAGAAGAAGATGGTCGGTTAATGGGAATGATCAGCAAACAGGACTTCCTTCGGGTTAATCACATGCTTACCTTATTCAATAAGGAAAGGTATTCAGCCTATAATGACCGTCTTTATAGGGCAATTCTGGTAAAGGAAATTATGACCTGCAAACTGGCCACCCTGGAGGCGGATGCCCCGCTTACCTATGCCGCTGAGATCTTTAAAGAAAACTTTTTCCACGCATTGCCCGTAGTAGATCGAGGAAAATTGGTAGGCCTGGTCACCACGCATGATCTGATCACTCATTGTTTCAGGGAATGCGCCTTGTTACAGGAGTAAATTCAAAGGCACTTCTTAAAGTAAACTTGTGTCATACCCATTCAATTGCCGGGCTGTTTGCCCGGTTTTTTTATGCGCTGAAGTGTGATGACCGTCACTGAACAAATGTAACAACATCTATTAATTTTGTTCTATAGCTTTGAAAAGAAAAGGTTTCCAGCTTCCTGTTTATCGATAGTCAAACAAGACCGGATTGTGATTAACATTACTGATGGAAAGTGTAGAAAGGAATAATTTTGTATTCGAAAGGAAGAAAGGAGATCAAAACGGAGGGTCGTTCTTTTCAAACCAAATTTTTGATCGAATAAACACGTAAAGACTTTTTCATGTTAATCCAAATAAACTATAATTTAAACAAATCATATTTAGAAGCATAAGAATGAACAATCGAACAAAACCAACTTCAATGAAAGTCGAACAAATCTATACCGGCTGTCTGGCTGAGGCAGCCTATTATATCAAAAGCGAAGGCGAGGCTGTGATCATAGACCCGCTACGCGAAACCAAACCATACCTGGAAAAACTGGAGCAGGAAGGAGCAACACTGAAATATATTTTCGAAACCCACTTCCATGCTGACTTCGTTTCAGGCCACCTGGATCTGGCAAAGGCTACCGGTGCTACTATCGTATACGGCCCTCAATCCCCAACGGAGTTTGAAAAATACCAGGCTAAAGATGGAGAAGAGCTAAAGCTTGGGAAGGTTACTTTCAAAGTGCTTCACACTCCCGGCCATACTCCGGAAAGTACTACTTTTTTACTTCGGGATGAACAGGGTAAAGACCACGCCATTTTTACCGGTGATACCCTGTTTATTGGAGATGTAGGGCGCCCTGACCTGGCCCAAAAAGCAGGTAGTATTACCAAAGAAGACCTGGCCGGTTGGTCCTTTGACAGTTTACGCAATAAGATCATGCCATTGGCTGATGAGGTCATCGTTTACCCCGGCCACGGTGCAGGCTCTGCCTGTGGAAAAAATATGAGCTCTGAAACCTGGGATACCCTGGGTAATCAGAAAAAAACCAACTACGCACTTCGGGAAGACATGACCAGGGAGGAGTTTATAAAAGAGGTCACTGAAGGTTTAGCTCCTCCGCCCCAGTATTTTGCTAAGAATGCGAAGCTGAACAAAACGGGCTACGGCAGCTTTGAAGAAGTTCTGGAAAAAGGTGCCGTACTGCTGGATGTGGAAGCCTTTGAGGCACTGGTTGAAAATGAAGGCGCCCTGGTATTGGATACCCGCAAGGAACAAACATTCAAGGATGGGTTTATTCCTAACGCCATCTTTATCGGTCTTGAAGGGGACTTTGCGCCTTGGGTAGGGGCCCTGATCGTCGACCTGCACCAACCCATTGTATTCCTTTCTGACGAAGGTCGGGAAGAGGAAGTAGTCACTCGTTTGGCCCGGGTTGGTTACGACAACACCCTGGGATACCTCAAAGGAGGGATGGAAGCATGGAAAAAGGCCGGTAAAGAGATCGATACGCTTTCTTCCATTCCGGTGGAGGAATTTGCACAGCGCCTAGCCGATGGGCAGGTAGACCAGGTCCTGGATGTACGCAAACCTTCTGAATTCCTAGCGCAACATCTGGTAGGTGCAGAGAATTTTCCGCTGGACTATATCAATAAGAACATGGGGCGCTTGAATGATGATACTACTTACTACCTGCATTGCAAGGGAGGCTATCGCTCCATGATCACGAGTTCTATTTTGAAATCCCGCGGATTCCACAATATAGTGGATATTGCCGGCGGATGGAACAACCTGGAGGAAAACAAGGATGTCCCCAAGACAGACTATGTTTGCCCCACAACGATCTCACAAGAGGAACTGGACAAGGCAATGGAAGCTGTTGCCTAAAAGATATCAAGCAATTTATATGGTAATCGTTCTCGCGGGGGCTTCCAGCAAGAAGTCTCCGTTATTTTTTTTCGAAAACACACACCTATTTAACATGAAAACACCCCTTGCTCTCGCCCTAAACATTTTCCTTATCGGACTATCCAGCTGTAATACCCCAAGTCCGCAATCAAATGCCCCTGTTGAATTGACCGAAGCGGAGGAACAGGCTTATTTGGAAAGGGGAAAAGCAATGGCTACACAGTCCTTTGCAGTACTTAGCAGCCAACTCCAGCAAGCTTTACAAAAAGGAGGGGTTGAACACGCAGCAGCCTATTGCAATACGGTAGCCTATCCTCTTGTGGATTCCCTTTCGAAAGCCAATAATGCAGTTATTCGTAGAACCAGCCGCAAAATCCGAAACCCCAAGGATGCCCCTACGGAGCTGGAAGCAGCTATGCTGGGCGAATACCACGCCCGGGCTAATGCCGGAGCCCCCCTAAAACCCGTTGTCAAGCCAATCGATGCCAATACCGTGGCATTTTATGCCCCGATCCTTATGCAAGCCCTCTGTTTGAAATGCCATGGAAAATTGGGCGAGACTATGGCCGAAGAAGACTACGCCATCATCAAATCCCTTTACCCCCAGGATGAGGCTATCGGCTATGCAGAAGGAGACCTGCGGGGAATGTGGAGTATTACCATAAGTGATAAGCAGTGAGTGGTGATAAAGGCCTGTGGTTTAAATAAGGTAATAGCGCCCCCATCACCAATCATTGAGGTGAGGCGAAAATCCCGATGCGGAAATAGGGTGCAGCTCCTGTCTGAAGCCGGTAAGTTTCTTCTCCCAGGTCATTTAGAAGGTTGGTACTCAGGTTGAACGAATAACCGGCCTGCAGGTCCAACCATACCCAGGGAGCAACATTGGTTTGCCAATTCAGGCCGCTGATGATCTCCGAGTGATTAAAGGTATATGGACCCGGGTCTTCTGTAAGGGAGTGATCCAGGTCTACGGAATAGGTTTTACTTCCGAAAGAATATCCAAAAAGCAGCAGGTTTCGTTTGTTGATATTTAATCGCCCCTGGACTTCCTGAGGGAAAGAGGCTTCGATTCCCCAGGTTTCATTGAAGTTTCGATTATACACCAAAAAGGGTAAGGGCAGAGTACGCCGGGCGTTATGGTTGACCATTAAACCAAAGCCCCACTCGAAATCTTCACTTTTTTTAATTCCATAGGCCAGGATAGCATTGTAGGCCGCATAACGACTGTCGGTATTGATCCAACCAGTGTAATCTCCGGTGTAAGTCACGGCCAGTCGGCCTCCTATATAGTGCTTATTATCCAGGGAATGGATCCCATACAGGCCAAAGGAATTTCGAACCAGACGCCTGGAAGCTACCTGAGTGAAAAGGTTTTCGGGATCTTGGAAGGCACCCTCCGGTATGAAATCATAGTCGAGGTACTCAGGTACATGTTTATATCCAACCAGAACCTTGGTCCGATCTTTCAAAAACAAGGGTGCTTTTACGCTAAGCTTTAATTCATTCAAGGACTCCAGGTAATCCGGAGCAAAACCCGGTCGCATGTCGTGGCCGATTGGGCTGCCTCCGTGATGGGCAAACCCGATATCAACTCCTTTCCCGGGGCTGCTATTTTGAATACCAGGATTACAAAAGCTTTTCTTCTTAGCCGGAGCAAAGGGATCCCCCGCAAAAAGTTGTGCCCTGCATGTACAAATGCAGGAGCAGTAAAAGGCCAAGACCAGAATAATGCGCTTTAAAAAACACATATAGCTTTTGGAGGTTTTCTTATTTTAAATAGAATTAAACTAATTGGTGGCAAACGCAGCCCATTAGTTTAATCCATTCTTTACCTTAATCTCTAAGAACAGGTTCGAAAGACAATTTATTGCAAAAGGGGTACAGGATGTGTCCGTTCGGGAACGCTACCCCAACAAGAGTCGCTCCAGTAAATCGCCAACTAAATAGGCTACCCCGGCAGCAATGGCCCCAAGGGTCAAGGTTTCTAAAACAGATCGAAAAATGGACACTTGGGTCACATAAGCTTTTAACCATCCGACAGTTCCGAACCCAATCCCGGTCAACAAACACGTCCAAAGGAACAGGTCGCCTTCGAAGACAAAAAATTGATCGTAGACGTAAAGGAGCAAAGGGATCAATCCGATCAAAATAAAGGCCAGATAGGTTACGGCTCCTATCGTCAAGGGAGATTTCTGGTCTTTGAGCATTTCCAGTTCTTCTGTCATCATCACGTCCACCCAACGATCCCGGTCTACGCAGATCACCTCCACCACCTGCTCCAATAGGTCTCCTTCAAATCCCTTGGCTTGATAGATCACCCGGATCTCTTCACGCTCTGTCTCCGGTAGGTTATCCACTTCCCAGTATTCGATCTGCCGATGTTTTTGATAATTATCTCGCTCAGACTTAGTTGAAAGGTAGGCACCTACCGACATGGAAAAACCATCTGCCAGGAGGTTCGCAAACCCCAGAATAATGATCACTATACTATCCAGTCCCGCCCCTACTGCTCCCGCCACCACAGCGAAGGTAGTTACGCAGCCATCTATCCCTCCATAAACGAATTCGCCCAAATAGGCTTGATATCGATCGAATAGGCCCGATTTACCATGCTGATCCGGATGGTCCATATCCTCTTTTTCGAAAATTCACTTGTTCTATAAATACTACGTTTGAAATTAACAACTTTCCAAATCATTGGACGTAATAAGCCCCTTTAACGACCAATTGCATGGAAGAGTCAAGGCCGGGGTTCGGGATCTCCACCCTGCCATTGGCGGTTCTTCCAACTTGTACCGGAATACCTTCGAAGGTTTCCCCCTTTTTTCGAAATACCAACGTTTCCCCTTCCCGGCGCTCCAGAGCACTCGCTGGAACAGTCCAAACCGAATCAGGAAGGTCAAAAATCCGGGCCTGCAGATGCCCTCCCAATCGTAATCGTTTGGAAGCAAAGGCTTTATCTTCAAAATGTGCATGTACGGATATCGTTCTTCGCTCGGGATCCAGTTGTCGGCCATTTCGATAAACCTGAGCCAAAAGGGTATCTCTGGTACCCGGTATCCAGGCCATTACGGATTGTCCTTCAACTATGCGGCCAATATCGGCTTGAAAGACTTGTAACTCCAGGTGGGGGTGCCCTAAATGAACGATCTGATACAAAGCCATATCTGGTGTCGCGAGCATGCCGGGCCGGGCATGAATAGAGGTAAGGTAGCCGCTGATCGGAGCGTATAAATGCAACTGGGTCTGAATGTTACCGGCCTGAATTTCATCAAGAGGCATACCGATTAATTCCAATTCCTCCAATATGCCATCATGGGTAGCCTGTAGCAGTTCATATTCAGCCTGGGCGCTTTCCAGTGCCCGTAGGGAAGCAGCATCCGTTTGCGCCAGTTTTGCTAATCGCTCATATTGTTTTTGGGCAGCACTCCATGCAGCCTTCGTTTCCAGAAATTCCCGTTGTAACCGCACCAGATCCTGATGCTTGACTGTGGTGAGATAAGCCCCTTTTTTCACATAATCCCCGGGAATATGATCCACACTTTGGATAAAACCTGGAACCGGACTATGAACAAAGGCCTGGTTTTTAGGGGGAACCTCTACCTGTGCGCTCACTTCAAAGTAGGTAGAAATAGGCTCAAAGGCCGGAGAGCCCAGCTCCATGGTGGGTATTTCAGGAGGGGGAGGCATGGGCTGCGATGCTGTTGAGGTCCGGTCCTCTTTGGCAGGGGACTGCCTACAGCCCGAACCGGTAAATAAAAGAGCGATCAACCATATGCCGTAAATTGTTTTTTCCATCTTATTTGATTTCTGCTTTATTCCTTGAAGAATTCCAAGCCAATGACGGCCTGGTTGTAACAGTGTACCAGTTTCAGGTACTCCAATTCGGTTTGAAGGGCAGCCTCCAGACTTCGCAGGTATTCGAAATAATCGATAGCACCGGCTTCTAGTTGTTGGCGGGAAAGTCTTCGCAATTGAGCTGCCTGGGCTTTGAGCATATCCCCCCGATCTCTTAGTTCCGAATCCCAATTTTGAGCTTGGAGGCTTAGTTCCTGAGCCTGACTTTCGAAACGATGTTCGGCCCAGAGTAATTGGTTCCCGGCCACAGCCTGTTCGAGTTGTTGGATTTCCACCCTAGTTTTATCTGCTTTTCGAAAAATGGGAATATCCAGACCAAGCAGGGCTCCTTGCAAACTCCAGTCTGGCCGGATACTTTGATTAAAGTACCCGAAACGCCATTGACCCGCCATGGAAGCTTCAAGAATATTCCGTTGATTCCGCTCCTCCTCCACCTGAAGTTGCCAGGGTTTTGTCAACCGTTGATCCAGACGGTCTCCCAAGGGGAATGCTATTGGAGCGTAAAGCGTATCCGAGGGTTGGTATTCCCCTTTTAGCCAGGCGCGCTCCCGAAGTTCCCGAAAAGCCGCTACCCTTGCATTTTCCCGTTCCGCTAATTGCACACCCAGGCGGGTCAGGGCATTTTGCACCAGAGCATATTCCAGGGCATTGATCTGCCCGGCTTCTAATTGAAGCCGGGCTTTTGTTTCAAAGTCCTGGTAAAGCGTATACAAACGGGAAAGCAGGTCCTGACTTTGGGTCTCAAACACCCAGCGATCAAAGGTCAAATGCATATCCCGGATGAGCTCCAGTTCCAACAGGGACTGCTCTCCCTCGGCCAGACTAATCCTGGTTTGGGCCAGTTCCTTTCTTGCCTTATCCCTGCCGATCTGACCAAGTCCCTGTTGTATAGAAAAGTGGTAATCGAAGGCAGCCGTATTTATTTGTCCAAGCCCAAGATCCAAAGAAGCAGGAGGCAACTCCCAGGCAGCATCCAGACCGAGCCGGGCTTGTTGAACACGCAGGGAGGCATTGCGCAGCTCGGGATGTAATAACAAGGCCGAATCCAAAGCAGTCTCCAGACTTAGAGGTGCCTGCCCATGGAGCGGTAAGGCGCTGGGAATCAGTAATAATAATATAATCGGTAAGGCAGGTGGAAGGAGTTGCTTTTTCCGTTGCAATAAATAATAAAGAACAGGCAGAACGAGCAAGGTCAGTATAGTTGCACTGACCAGTCCACCGATCACAACTGTAGCCAATGGTTTTTGCACTTCAGCCCCATTAGAAGTAGAAAGTGCCATGGGAAGAAACCCCAGGGCAGCCACTGTTGCCGTCATTAACACCGGTCGAAGGCGTGTCTGTGCCCCTTCCAGTATCAGGGACTTCCATTCCATTTGCGGTTGTTCAAGCCAGATTCGGTTAAAGTAGCTGATCAGAACGATCCCATTGAGCACGGCTACACCAAACAAGGCAATGAAGCCTACCCCTGCTGAAATACTAAATGGCATACCTCGTATCCACAAAGCAATAATACCGCCTAAGGCTGCCATCGGCACGGCTGAAAAGACCAACAAAGCATAACTGAAGCGACCAAAAGTGAAAAATAACAGCAAAAAGATCAACCCCAACGCAACAGGGACAGCCAATACCAACCTGCTTTGCGCCTCCTTTAAGTGCTCGAAAGCCCCTCCGTATTCAATACTGTAACCCGGTGGTAGATCCAGGGATGTTTCCAGGCGGGTCTGGATATCCTGGACCAGGCTGGCAACATCCCTTTCGCGTACATTCACCCCTATAGTGATCCGACGCCGAGCGGACTCTCGGGAAATCTGCATAGGCCCCTCCACAAAATTCAATTCAGCTACCTCGCTGAGCGGGATACTCATTATCCGGTCCCTAGGGTGGATATACAAGTGATTGAGATCTACATCCTGACGATATGCCTCCTTCAGCCGGACCACCAGATCAAATTTTCGTTCATTTTCGAAAACGGCACCGGCAACTTCTCCTGCAAAGGCAGTTCGAATAATCGTATTCAGGTCTTCAATATTCAAACCGTATTCTGCCACCTTTTCTCTTTTGTAACGAACCCGCAATTGTTGCAAGCCTTCCGTTTGCTCCACTCTAACGTCCGCTGCTCCAGGAATGGGTTCGATAATTCCTGCCGCCTTTTCGGCAAAGCGCGCCAGGGTGGTATTCTCTTCACCAAAGATCTTTACGGCTATGTCCGTTTTCGCTCCGGTCATCAGTTCATTGAAGCGCAATTGGATGGGTTGGGTAAATTCGAACTCCACCCCCGGAAGAGAAGAAAGCGCGGCTTTCATTTTTTCAACCAATTGTTCCCTACCGTTTGCGCTGGTCCATTCTTCTTTTGGTTTTAGGATAATCATGATATCTGCATCTTCCACAGCCATTGGGTCTGTTGGGACTTCAGCAGTACCAATTTTCGAAACCACGTGTTTTACTTCCGGAAACTCCCGTAGCAAAATGCGCTCCGCTCGTGTGGAAGCCCGGATACTCTCCGACAGGGCCGAACCAGGTTGCAGGGTCATTTGCATAGCCAGGTCACCTTCCTCTAGCGTAGGAATGAACTCGGCCCCTAACCGACTAAATATAAAGGCGGCTATCACCACTGCTGAAATAGCAATACCCAACACCAGGAAAGGTAACCTTAGCGCCCCGCTCAGCAAGGGTCTATAAATGGTCTTAATTCTATCCATCAGGCGTTCTGACCATCCTCCATGCGACTGGACCCTCCTTGGAAAGACCCAAGCCGCCATCATGGGAACGTACGTTAAGGACAACAGTAAAGCACCCAAAATGGCAAAACTAAAGGTCAGGGCCATAGGTCTGAACATTTTTCCTTCTATTCCGGTCAGGGTCATGATGGGAATAAACACGACCAAAATGATGAAAACCCCAAAAACTGCCGAGCGAAATAATTGACTGGAAGAATCCACAATAAGGTCATCCATCTGTTTCTGGGTCAATTGGCGCCCGGCATATTCAAGACCAAGGGTAAACAGCACTCCCTCAATGATAATTACAGCCCCGTCAATCACAATACCGAAGTCGATCGCCCCCAGGGACATCAAATTGGCAGACACTCCAAATTGCTGCATCAGGATTACAGTAAACAACATGGACAAAGGGATCACGGAGGCGACAATAAAACCCGCACGCCAATTGCCCAAAAGGAAGATCAAGACCAATATTACGATGGCCCCTCCGGTTAACAGGTTTTCTTTTACCGTTTCTATGGTTTTGGCTACAAGGGCTGAACGGTCAAGGTAGGGTTCCAGCAATACACCCTCGGGCAAAGATCGCCTGACCTGATCGATACGGTCATGCACATTGGCAATAGCCTGAGAAGAGTTGGCGCCCTTCAACATCAGGGTGATACCCCCAACTGCTTCTCCAACACCATCCATTGTCATGGCACCATAGCGTTTGGGGCTCCCCAATTGCACCTGGGCGATGTCCCGAACAAGTACCGGGCTGTTATTCCTAAGAGCCACGACTATTTGCTCAATATGCTCGATGGATTCAACCAAACCTTCCGTTCGTATGTAAAAGGCATTTGGTCCTTTTTCGATATAACTTCCACCACTGTTCTGGTTATTTCGCTCTAATGCGGTGAAGAGTTCACTAATGGCGATACCATAAGCTTCCAGCCGCAGTGGATCTACCGCCACCTCATATTGTTTAAGGTAGCCGCCAAAACTACTGGTTTCGATGATACCGGGGATGCCGGCCAATTGCCGCTTTACGATCCAATCCTGGATGGTTCGCAATTCCATCGGTCCGTATTGATGCTCGTAACCCGGTTCTACCCGCAGAACGTATTGGTATATCTCCCCCAGCCCGGTTGTGATGGGCATTAGCTCGGGTCGCCCCATTTCAGGGGAGATCTCCCCTACGGCCAGGTCAATTTGTTCCTTTACAAATTGCCTGGCTTCGAGTATGGGGACAGCATCTTCAAAAACCACCGTCACCACCGATAACCCAAAACGGGAAATAGACCGTATTTCCTCAACCCTTGGGATATTGGCCATGGCAACTTCTACCGGATAGGTAATGAATTGCTCTACCTCCTGAGGTGCAAGTGCCGATGAAACCGTAACGATCTGGACTTGATTATTGGTGATATCCGGTACCGCATCTATGGGTAAGTGTTGTAAAGAATATGTGCCGGCAGCGATCAGAGCAATGGTAAACAAGCCGACCAACAACTTCTGCCGCACCGAAAAACGGATGATACGTTCGATCATAAAACTGGATTTGGTACTTTGGTAATCAAAGTGCAATAGATAGCCCTAAAGTCCAGAGCTGTTTTAGGCGAGTACCCTCAAGCTATCGACTTAATGCCAAGAAAGGGGGTAGCGGGCAGAAACCAAAGCTAGAAGATCGGTGGCTGGAAGACGAGAGCCACATACTGCAGCCCCTTTGCACTGAGGTAGGGAAAATCAATAATTATCCTGATCAGCTTGCTAAAAGAGATGACCGGCAGGCTGTACTGAAGGTGGACCATGGTGAGGCCGTTTCCCAACTGGTAGAAGGGCAAGTCTGCATGTCCCTTTTCATCGGAATGTTCGTGCGTTCCCGTGGAAAAGAAGTGATCTTGTAAAAATTCGAAAAATCCAGTCTCTTGCGAACCGGCCAGGGCCTTGTGCTCCTGATAGTGTTCGATCAACCCTTTGATCTTTCCCAACTGGCTATAGTCTGAACCCGGGAAGCAACTTCCCAATAACAGGTAAAGGGCAATGAATAGAGCGAAGATGCGCAAGAGCCTGATTTTAATTAGAGGTTTAATTTAAGCAATTTCCCGATCAATGCCCATGATCTCCGCAATTTCCTGCACATTTACCCTTCCCTTTTCCATGGCAGCCCTCTCCGGTATTCTTTTTATAATCGCACTGATAGTGCTCCCCTTCCTTGATGGCCTCGTAAGTATTTGTATCCAGTAAGACCGGAAAGTAGGTAACGCCAATTTTACCCAGATTCTTTACGAAAGCTCTTAAATGATTGTGAGATGCTCCTAAAAGGTCTTCGAAAACCGCTTTATCGTTTCCTTCCTCCAATTCAGCGATAACCTCCATCAGGTCCTGAATATCCGTCTCCTCGATCAAGGCGCCAACCCTGAAGGCTTCCTCCAGCGATTGATTTCCCCTTGCGGTAAGATCATTGTAGAGTGATTGCAGTTCAGGGTGAGCAAAGGCTCCCTCCTTGAGCGCTTGCAGCTCATCCGGGATTTCCAATCCTTTTTCGATCAGTAATCCGGTTATACGATCATAATGGCGCTGTTCCGAAGCACTAATGTGGTCAAAGATGGACTTTTCCCATTTGACGTATAAGGCCCTATAAACATCCCTTTCCATTTTTTCTTCCTGCAACAGGAAAAAATAATCCCTTTCCAGAGCTGGGTTCAGAGGTGATGCCAATTGAGTAATTCCTAACTGAAGGGAGAAAATTCCAATCAGTACCAAGCCTGGTATGAACGTGTAGATTTTCATAATTGATGCGTTTTTTCTATTATAAAGATCCGTCATGCCAGGCTGAACAACGGTGACCCTTGTCACCATACCATTGGACTATTTCCGCTGTATCTGGACAAATTTACAAATGAGAGAGCAGTAGGTTTAATTGACGTATTGATCGCAATGCTACCTTCCATCCTTCCTTATTTATCAAATTTCCTTTAGTCAGATTTCCTACTTACTTAGCCGAAGAAAATCGAGCTTTTCCACTATTCTTTATAGATTAATAAGGTATTATTAACTGAAAAATTCAATTGATGGAAGCTTTTGTATTGTTCTTTATATTCTCTTTTGATTTGGGACTTATGGCACTTTGGATATATCTAATAGTAGAAATTATCCAGTCGCAATTCCCCACTGATACCGACCGTATACTGTGGTTGCTATTGGTCGTTCTCCTCCCATTCGTTGGGAGCATTATTTACCTGATCGTAGGTAGAGAAAAGCGCTTATCGAAGCATTCATCAAATGAAATGGTATAGGTTAAGCCCAAAGAACAATCATCGTGCAAACCCTTTAAATAACCACTTTTTAGTATATCAGACGGGATAAAAGAGTTGCCACAGGAATACTGAAGTAAGCCTACTTGAATTTGTGTAAAGCTTTTTTCTTTCGATGATCAAGGATCAACGCGCCTTGTTTCCCCTTTCCAAGGTCAATATTCACTGTATTTTTTTGGTCATCGAAAAGCTCCAGGAGCAGGGTATTTTCGACCTCAAGGCTTTTCACCTCAACAACCTCTGGAGACAAATCCAGGTAGCAGGTTATGGCGGGAAAGTTGCTTTGGGTTTGGGCTATCGAATAATCAATAGTTTGACCATTTAATTGAAGAGAGAACCGCTCCTTAAGATAGTGGAGAATAAAGTCTTCCTGACTCAATTGCCCGGAATTAATGGCCGCTGCCTGTTGTTTATAGTTTGCAGCGACGGCAAAATCATCCGCAAAAAACGTAATGGAGGCGGTTACCGGGCCATTAGTAGATTCACGATAGATTTCCGTCACACTAAGGTGAATGGGGTGTGGCGTAGTCCCCCCCATTAAGGCCTGGAAAAAGAAAACTATCCACATGATCGAGAACTCTTTTTTCGAAAAACGAAGGCTTGCTTCAGAAAATTGTATTTACTCCGAGCCCCAGCCAATCCCCCCTACGAATAGCCCCGGCCCCCGCCTGAGAGAAGTATTGATTTACCCTGGTCCCGGCTTCAGCTTCCCCCGCATTACCTTCTCGCCAGGTATAATGTAGCATTATTTTGAGGTGCTTTTTATTTAGGTACCAGTTGACCCCGGCATCATAAGTGCGCTCCCAACCGCTAAAAGCCCCTACAAGGGCTGCTTCTGTTTGTTCCTGCAAGCCTGTTCCTCCATTGAATTGCATGAGCATAAAGACAGGCTCCAGAAAATACTTATCCTGAAAGATCAGGTTGTACCCCAATCGAATATGCCAGGTATCTGAGCCATAGGTAAACGAACGCAGGCTGTTATCCCCCATTAATTCTATTCCCTTTCGAAACAAAAAATTCCATTCTCCATCAGCATTCAGAAGGCCCCAGTTAAATAAAAAGTCTCCACTAAGCACGTAACTGGCCTTAAACAATTCGTTGGCTCCCTGGTAGCTTCCCCCTAAACCAAGAGAAAGTCCATTACGCTTGCCGTAATAGTTGATATCATATCCGATTTTATAGTTAGCCTGTTCCGGATCTCCGAGATATGAAACTACGCGGCCTGCAATCAGGGGGGACTGGTCAACTCCTGCAGTCGCATTAGTAGCACTGAAGGATTGAGGGAAAAAAATGCCCAGATTATAATTCCATTTCGCCTGATGTGCTGCATTACGCACTAATCCCCCAAGGTTTAAACCTACGGCTCGCCCGGGCCCTATGCCAACCAGGTGGCGCCTTAAATAGTTTTGGGTCATGGATTTCTCCATGGAGTTCACAGACCAGGCAGAAGTAATACTCTCTCTACCCAGTTGAGGGCGAAAATATCCGCCGGTTAAGACCAGCGCATCTGATTCTGGCTTGATTTGGTATTGAGCAAAGGCGTCAAAAATATAAAGGGTCGGTCGGGAATCATTGTTGAACCCTCCCACCCCGGAGGCCAGTACATCCCGCCCCAGTTGATCATAGGCCAGGTGTAAATTGAATTTCAGTTGTTCATAAGGTTGATAGCGAAAACCGAAACGAGCTCTTCTAAGTAGAACATTCAGACGGTTTTCTACCGCTTTATACTGCTCGGTCTCTTCATCGAACACTTCCATACCGAAATTATAACTTCCCCAAAGTTGCAGCATGAAATAGGGTTCTACCTTTGCATCCTCTTTTTTATCCAGCCAGTGAAAACCTTCATCCTGAGCAAAAAGAGCCAGCCCTTGCCCCATCAGCAAGGTCATAAAAAACAACAAACGATACATGATTTCTGATTTTTCGAAAGAGATAGGCTGCCAGCCCGGGAAAGCAAGAGGAAAAATTACCTTACGTTCTTCCGCAGGTGCATAACTGGCATTTCAGTCCTGATGCTCAGAGAGAGGAGCATCCCTGGGTAACAGAACTGAAAACAGTTTTTTGCAAGTTTTATTTAAAGCAGGAGCTGCCTCCAAAAATCCAGCTATTTAAGAGACAGCTCCCGTTTGGATATTTGCTGATTAATGCGGTAACTGATTACGAACCAAGCCATAGGTGAAGGTTCCCAAAATAGCGCCTCCAATAACCAAAAACATGATCCAGTAGCCATGGCCCAGTAAAACGTACATCGGTCCCGGGCAGCAGCCTACCAGCGCCCAACCCAGCCCAAAGATGGACCCGGCCAGCAAATGTCGGGGAAGGCTCAATTTAATGGGATTGTAATTCACCACGGTGTTTCGAAGAGTTTTCATCCTACTTCTTTTCATTAAGAAGATCCCGAGGGCACCTACAACTACAGCCGTACCGATAATGCCGTACATGTGAAAACTTTCGAACCTAAACATCTCGTGAATACGGAACCAGGAGATAGCTTCTGATTTTGTCATAACGATACCAAAGAAAACTCCAACTACCAGAAAACCTATATTCTTCATTAGTTATTGATCTTTAAGGGGTTAAGCAATTAAAAGAGGCAGCAACAGGTGGGTCATGATCAAGCCACCAATAAAAAAGCCGATCACGGTAATTAGAGAAGGCAACTGTAAATGAGCTAATCCGCTGATGGCATGTCCGGAAGTACACCCATCGCCGTAGCGCGCACCAAAGCCAACGAGAAACCCACCAAAAACCGCCAAAAGTATTCCCTTTAGACTTTGGAAATTGAAAATCTGTGTAGGTACGAAACCTTCTCCCCTTGCATCGGCTTCGGGGTAGTCCAGACCTAAGTTTGCCAGACCTTCGATGGTAGACTGGGAAATTTGAACGGCCTCCGGGCTCCGTAAAAGGGTGGTAGATATAATCCCACCGATCAAAGCACCTGCGACGAAGAGGAATCGCCATCCTTCTTCCTTTAGATCCATTTTAAAGAAGTCGGAAACTTTACCGGCTCCAACGGCAGTACAGACCCCTTTAAAAGTAGTAGAAACGCCAAAACTGCGCCCCATCCAGGTCATTAAAAACAACACCATAGCAATAGCAAGGCCTGAAACCGACCAATGCCAGGGTTGACTAATGGTATCAATGATCCCCATAGCATTTATACTCAAAATCATTTATTTGTTCGATTTTTAAAATTTGCATTCAAATAAAATGCCCGATTCAAAGCAGAAGGCTGCTTATTCGACCGGTTGGGCATGCTCTTCAATAATACTGGTCAATTGATGTGCGGAATGCATTCCGGATTCACGCCACTTGATCTCCCCCTTCTTGAAAAGGACAAAGGTGGGCACTCCTACAATTTGCATTTTTTGAGCAATCGCAGGATTACGATCCACGTCAATTTTTATGATGGACGCTTTATCCCCGACGGAACCGGCAACTTCTTTCAGAATCGGCGCCATTGCTTTACAAGGTCCGCACCATTCCGCTGAAAAATCTACTAATACCGGCTTATCGTCATTGATCAATTCCCCAAAGGATACTTTCTTACTCATGGTTTGAATGATATTGATTCAAATTCAGGTACCTTATTCAACAGCACCTGGGCATTGAAATGTTTTTCAAATAATAATTAACAATTGGACTACCGACCCGGTAAAACGTAAATGAACTTAAAAATGTCTCCACCAGGACTTTTTAAGGACGTTTGCCCTTTACTATCTTTGAGGTCTGCAACGCAAACCGGTCTTCCAAATGACCAGTGCAAAAGTCCCTTAAATCCCCAGTTAAATCAGTGACGTTCGTCACATAAGCCCCTATGGCTAGTTATTACCTTTATTAAAAAGAAAGATCAAACAAAATTCTATAATGGACAGCCTTACTAAAGACACCATAATTACCTCACTACCCAGGTCATTACAACATATTGTGCAGACTTTAAACACTAAACGTCATTTAAAACCCGCCGATATGCGGCGGATTGTACTGGAGGCAAAGGTCGAAGAAGCAGATCTTCTGCCATGGGCTGATTTTGAGCACCCCCTCACGGATAGTTACGGCCGGAAACTGATCTATAAAGGCGGTCATTTTGAGGTAATGGTCATGTCCTGGAATCCAGGAGACTTTTCTACCGTTCACGATCATGGTTATACACAGTGGGGCGCTGTTCAGGTGTTTGGTCCCGCAGAGCATGCCACATTCAGAATAGACAACGAACGCATTTATACCCTTGCACGCTGGCAAATGCAAACCGGGGAAGCCATTGGGGTGCACCATGATCTGTTACACCAAATGGGTAATCCCACCAAGGATCAACGCTTCCTCAGCCTGCATGTCTATGGTGACGTAGAGGATGTAAATAATGTTACCGGGGAAGCCCGGGTAATAGATATGGAAAATGCTACTATCCAACGTGTAAATGGTGGCGTCTTTTTTGCCCTTCCACCAAAGGAGATTCTTCGGGTAGAGCCAGGCCCTAAACCAGACTACCCTACCCGATTGCGGCATATGATCGAATTGATCCGTCGACTACGCAAAATGTCTCCTGAGGATCGTACCAGGACTGAAAAAGACCTGGATCAACTCATTGCGGACTTTAAATCTCCTAAACAACGGGAACAACTCCTCCAATGCCTCCAAGCAAATACAAATGATCAGGGCAGACAGACCAATTCCGTCTACTGGAGGATACTAAACTGGGAATTACGGGAAGCAGCTACATTTCAGGCAGCATGGAGACAGGAGAACCGACCAGAGGATCATTTTCATCAATATGCCTCCCTTTATGATGCCATTATAGGCACTCCATCTCTGGATGACTTCATGCTAAAATACCTGGCGTTTTTCAATGATAAGGTCCAAGCTTTTCGGGAAAAGGAGATCCTATCTGTAGGTTGTGGTACCGGACTGGTCGAAGGCCGAATAATCGATGAATTTAAAGTCCCCTTTGAGCAGGTTTACGGCATTGATATTTCTCCCGCTATGGTGAGCGAGGCACGGAAGCGCATCCAGGCGGATCAGGGGGATATCCTGACCCTGGATCCTTTGATTCGATTGTGGGATATTGCTTTTAGCGGGTTGAATGTCTTTCACTACCTTCCTTCCGATAAACTGGAGAATGCTATCGAAAAAACGGCGGATATCGTTCGGCCGGGTGGCTATTTTATAGGGGACTTTATTACGCCCGACCACATCAGGTGGTATCCCAACGTAGTATATTCTACCGATAAAAAGATCATTTCCCTTCGGACTCCGGAGCTGGTAGAAGCACAGGGGCGCATGTACCAGGAAAGTGCCATTATTAATCTTGACTTCACAGGTGACCAAATGCGGGTTACCTATGCAGGGAAGCATAGGCGTTTTTTACCACCCATGCACCGTATACGTCAGTATTTCGAAAAGTATTTTCGGGGTAGAGTCGAACTTTTTGACGCCTACAGCCTGGAGGTACTGCCAGACTGGGCCGACAGTTGCTCTTCTACCCGGTATGTGGTGATCGCTCAAAAATACTGACCCCTTGTTAACCGGTCTTTCTTCAGGAGGAAGATTCCTCCGCTCCCAGAAAATCCCAGTTGGTCCGAATCAAGAGTCTAAAAATCTCGCTTAGGTTATCCCATTGGTAAAACAGGTTCATTAACCCTTCATCCTCAGGATCTGCATTGGAATACCTGAGGGCGACCAGTTCCCTAAATCCTTCCAAAGCCTTTTCCGCTTCCAGCGTCTGACTGGCCAATTCCTGCAGCCTACCTCCCTGGTGCTCGATTGAAATCGGAGATAGTAAATGGTCTTCCAGGTCAATTTGGCTAAAATCCTCCGCTAATAACTCCTCTGGAGCCACTTCCAGAAAGGCAGCTAATTCAAACAGTTTTTCAAAGTCAGGCTCAATACTTCCCAATTCCCAACCGGCGATTCGACTTCTATTAACTGATAACTGCTCCGCTAATTGGGCTTGGGTAAGTCCTTTTAATTTGCGTAAAAACCGAACATTCCGACCAAAAACTACCAGTTGTGCAGATCGGGTTGGTATATTTTTTTCCATGATCTATAAAACTACAAAATGACCAGCATTCCAGAGCCTAAAACCGACTCCTATTCCAACTCCCCTTGACCCAGACGAAAAAACGCCACTCGGAAAAGGTCCGAAAAGCGTTTTTGAGTACTGCAGCAGTTTGCGTTTATTTGGCTGCCTACCAGCTCAGTAAGTTTAAATTTGATCTGTAATTGTAATAGGGAATTGCTCCATTTTTATGTTAATTCAGCGAAAGTAATTCTACCGCCTGCTGGAGTTTCTTTCTGGCTTTTTCTACCCCTTCTCTATAGGCATCCTTGGAAGGAATTACCTGATTGGCGTAATCATTTACTGATTGTGCTACCTGATTAGCCGTACCCTTAGCTTGTTCCTGAACGGTTTCTGCCATGTTAATCGATTTATCAACGGCCTCTTTTCGAAGTGCTCTACCATCTTTAGAATTTAACCAATAACCAGCAACTCCTCCAGCTAATAATCCTCCAAATAGCCAATAACTTGTCTTGCGATCCATAAGAAATAAATAATTTAGTTCTACTTGTTTAAAAAATATACTTTTCTAAATTTTCAAGCAGAAAGATTTGAAATTTTGTTCATTTTTTAAACATACTCATCCTCTTCTGTGTTCAGAAACTGAAAAATTTTTTAGAAATAATGGACTATCTGGCAAAAAACATTCGATTCTTAAGAAAGTGGAACGGTTGGTCTCAGGAAAGAATGGCACAGGAACTGGGTGTTAAAAGGAGTAGCGTTGCGGCTTATGAAAGCAAAAATGTACGCCCGAAGTTTAATTTTGTACTGCAATTGGCAAGGTCATTCAATGTGAGTATGCAGGAACTGGTAGAAAGAGACCTGGAAGCTATTGGGGGCCCTGAAAAAGCAAATCCCTATCGTAGAGAAAAAGAAAAGAAGGTGGCCTCGGGAGCCACTTCGAATGCCCTCCCCTTCAACCGAATGGAAAAAGGAATCTCCGCCTTCACCACCAATACGTTCAGGGTACGGAAAATGCTGGAGGGATTTAAAGCCTTCTACCGGTTTAAGTTGGAGCAATCCAATGATCAACTTTCTGAAGATGCCCGAAGATTACAGGCTGATATCACTAACCTGATCAGCCTGATCGATCACGTTCTATTGCACAATGACAACATTCTCCAACTAATCGGGCAAAATAGTCAAAAAAATGTCGGATAAGATTTTTTGTGAAAAAAATAAACATTTTTAATTCAGATGCGTTATCTATATATAACAGAAACTCTAAAATCTGAATTAAAATTGCCCGCTTAATGACCAACACCGAATTTGTCCAGCATTACGATCAATTTGAAGATACTTTGCTTGCTTTTGCCAGAAAGTTAACTAAAAGAAATGATGAAGCCCGAGACTTGTTGCAGGAAACGACCATGAAGGCTTATGTCCATCGGGATAAATTTAAAAAAGGTACCAATTTCAAAGGATGGATCTCCACCATCATGAAAAACACATTCATCAATCGGTACCGAAAGAGACGCCGGTCCAAGGTGGTAAATGAGCCACTTGACACTTTCCTTTTCGCCCTGGAAAATCGACAAACGGTTCAAAATGCAGGGGAATCCCGTCTGACGATGGAGGAAATAGGAGAACTGTTCGAGGAAATTGGGGAGCGTTATAGTCGTCCTTTTCTAATGTTCTTTACCGGCTATAGATATGATGAAATAAGCGAAACATTGGAACTGCCGATGGGGACAGTAAAAAGCCGAATCTTCTTTGCCCGTAAGAAGTTAAAAGAATTAATCAAAGAGCATTATACCTCCAGAGCAATGTTTAACTAGCCCTTGTATTTGGTCAGGGCCGGATCTTCTCCCCTGTCCAGCGTTGCATCAACGCCGGGCACCCTTCATACAAGCCATCAATCTGAACGTAAGTGGAGCTAATATGATCGCCTACCCATGAACTTATGTATTCGCTTTTCTTGGAGTCAATGGCTGCTCTTTGGATCTTAAAATAATCCTCTTTCAGATTAGCCCGGTGAGGTTTGGATCGGGAGTCCAGTAAAATTATGCGATACATGCGCTCCCCCATTTGATTTTTGAATTCAAAAGGAGCCGAAATAGTTCCTACTTCCATGGTATCGATAGTGAAATAGATATCCGGATCTAGATCGCCGATCTCGAAGAACGTGTTCCCGGTCACCGGGTTGACCATCCGCCCGTCATTGTTATAGGATTGTTGGTCATCCTGGGAGAACCGTTTAACAGCGATGGAAAAGGTATAAAGGCTATCCAGGATCATGGTGCGAACAGAATCCAGGTGGATACGCGCTTTGTCCAGGTCAGCTTGGGTGATTTCTGGCTTTAAGAGAATATGGCGCACGTTTATACTGTTTCCACGACGCCCCATCATTTGGATAAGATGAAACCCAAATTCGGATTCTACAATATCTGAAACTTCGTTGATCTCCAGTTTATAGGCAGCTGCTTCAAACTCGGGTACGAATTTACCGCGCGTGGTCCAACCGAGGTCACCCCCAATCCGTGCCGAGCCATCCTGTGAATATTCCATAGCCATTTCGGCAAAATCTGCCCCATCCATTATCTGTTGGCGAATATCCTTCAATTGTGCTATTGTTTTGGCCCTTTCCTCTTTACTCACTTCCGGTTTATGGACGATCTCCCTGATCTCCACTTCTGCATTGAAATAGGGAAGGCTATCTTCGGGAATTTCGGCAAAGAAATTCTTGACTTCAGAAGGAGTAACCGTAACATCGGCCATAATACTGGCCCGCATTCGTTCGGCCATTAATTGATTTTTAAGATCCTCTCTGAATTGTTCTTTAACTTCTTTGATGGTCTGCCCGTAGTACTCTTCAAATTGACCAACGTCATTATTCATAAAGGTCAGAATACGTTCGATACGGGCATCCAGCTGTGCTTCTACTTCCGAATCCTGAATTTCAATACTATCCAGCCGTGCCTGGTGGATGAGTAATTTCGAAGCCATCAATTGATCAAGGATGCGGCAACGGGCATCTTCTGGAACTCTACCGTTTTGAGCTTCCATCAAAGCATGTTGTTGTTCTACATCAGACAAGAGAATCAATTCACCTCCAACCGTAGCTACGACCTTGTCAATTATTGCCTTCTGGGCAAAGCTGGCAATGGCTAAAAAGAGAAAAAAGATAAGGATATAAAAGCGATTCATCGTAAAGTTAAATTTCAAAGTTTTGGTCAGGTTCCCGTTCAATACTTATGTACCTTCAGGTCTCTTAGGAAAAGAGGAATGAATAAGGCTCCAGGGTTGTATTCCACTGCGGGGAGAGCACAAAGCCCTAACCGGGAAAATCAAAGATCTTTACATTTCCCTGGCGCATGTGCAATTCATATAAGCTTTCCCGTTTTTCTTCCAGCAATTTTAACTTTCGGTTATGCAAAATTGCCTTCCTGGCCTGACCTTCGATAAAACCAAGAGGAGCAATTTCTGTGCTGTTTTTCATTTCCAACAACTCGAAAAAATAGGTAAAATCAGCATTTTTATGCTGAAATTTTGTTTTGCTTTTTATGTTCCTTTCTTCCAACAACTCACCAGGCGCTTCCGGGCTTAGCTCATCCAGCCTGGTCCAGCTGCTGTCATTGAGTATGTAGGCCGCACCTCCCTTTTCAGCAAAAGCCCTGATCTGCTCCATATAATGGTCGGAATCATTCCACCAAAACCTAAGGCTATCCGGCAGATCCAGACTACTGGGCACCTTAAGGAACCGGCATCTGATAATGGGGGTCTCCAATTGATATTGTTCTTTATTTGCTTCGTAAAACTGACTGAGTTCCTTTTGAGAAACGGTAGAGTCCAGTAATTGCTCCACCAGAGCCTGCTCGTAATTATGTCGAATAAGGGAAGCACGATAATCCCGGACCAGCTTATCGATATTCAGGTCGCTCGGCAAATTGCGCTCCGCCTCCGTCAGCACGAGTGCCTCCCTGATCCAACGATTGGTGAAAGCACCAATGATCAAGGTGCTGTCAGAGCTGGTTGTTCCTTCGGGGAATAAACCATCCAGATCTGATAGGTGCAGGGTCCGGTTAAAGACCTGGGCCAGCAGGGGATCTTCTTCTGCTTTCTTTGATTGACAAGCGGAAACGATCATCAGCCCGGCCAAGGCCAGTAGAACAAAAAAATAATGGGATAGCACCCGTTTACACATAATTAACTTTTCTTGATAAGATCTTCAAAAACGCTCTGGTTGACCTTTACTTCATATTCCTCCTTCAATTCTTCTATCCACTGCTTTTCCAACAAATCCTGATAATCAGCGATGATGTAACCTCTGGCTTCGTTTAGTGTTTTATCTTCGGCCGGCAGGATTTTTTCGATCTTTTGGAAACTGTAATAATCCCTTTTCGGACTCAATTTCAGGGTAGTCATGTAGCCTTCCCGCCATTCGATAAAGGCAGCCGCCTCCGGGTTCTTTTCTTTTTCAAGCGTTTTCGGCTCGTAATAGACCTTACTGGCCTCCTCCGTATTAAACTGTTCCAACACTTCTTTGGGGCGGTGATCCGATGCGTACTCCCGCAAGTCGGTAAGGATATCCTTATCCTCGTATTTCACGGTGTACTCACTAACCTCTGCCCGTTCATTCCAGCGATATTTCCCGGGAATGGTCTCAAAAAAAGCTTGCAGGCCAGCTGTATCCTGGGCGGCTTTATCCCAGACTTTCATTTTGGTCACTTCGAATAATATGATCCCCTCCTCATATTCTCGCATCAGTGCTTTGAATTCCGGGTATTTTTCTTCCAGTTGTTTTTCCTCAAACCTCAATAACTCATTTTCGAGATAGGCCGGGAAAAGATCAATCGCGGCTTCCTCTGGGCTAAGGGTCCGGTTAAGTCGAAGTCGATCCCGCGTACTTCGGCTCAGGTAGTCTTCATAGTCTCCAACTGTATAGGTTTCGCCACCTAATTGGAATAGTGGGGCATCGGCATTGGGAGCTCCAGGTTTCCAGCGGAAGGTCAGAAAGGTATCGTTCAAGGTCTGGGTGAAGGCCTCCAGGTTTTTTGGAAACTCCATATACCCATTTTCTTTTTGGATATCCTGGAGCAGGGCCTGCCTGGCTTGCTCAAACCGACTATCTTTCTTCACCATAGCTTCGAGCCTGGTTTTAGCCATGTCGTATGGTTCTCCGGCTTTAAGGCTGATGCGTTTGATAATATGCCAGCCCAGAGAGGTCTGTACCGGTTTGGAGTATGCTCCATCTTCTGGAATAGAGAATGCAGCCTCCTCAAAAGCCTCTTCAAAACGATTGATCCCAAAAAAACCGATATATCCACCGCGGGGGGCCGTACGGTCATCCTCGCTGTAGGTTCGAACAAGCTGAGTGAAGTCGCCATCTTCTTCTACCAGGTATTGGTGTAAGCTATCGATCAGTCGCTTAACTGCTGTCGGATCCTTGTCTTTCGTACGAAGTAATAGGTGAGCGGCTTCGATCTCTCCCCGAGCTGGTCTTTTTTCTACCAGTTTTACAATATGATACCCAAGGTTGGATCGAACCGGCTTGGAAAAAGCTCCAGGCTCCAGTGAATAAGCCGCGGCTTCTACCTCGTCAAACCCATTTGGGAAAGGAACAGATAAGAATCCCAGGTCCCCCTTGTTTTCAGTGGCGCTCTGATCTTCTGAGACTTCAACCGCTGACACTTCAAAATCTGTTCCCCTCCGTAGACGTTGGTATGCCTGCTGCGCCTTTTGGAATGCAGCCAGCGTGTCTGACGGGGTAGCATCCGGGCCGGCCAGAAAGAGAAGGTGACTGATCCGTACATCTGTTTGATTGCGCTCCCATAACTGCCGAACCAGTTTTTCGGTAACCTCCCGGTTGATCAGGTAGGAGTCGGCCAACTGCCGGCGATAGCCGGCCAGTTCATTTTGTAACTGCTTGATGGTATCTAATTGCAGGTCCCTGGCCTTTTGTACTTTTAGTTTGAATTTAATGTACAGGTCCAGGTATTCTTCCAGGGATTCCCGGGAATAATCCGCTTTTTGCCCGTTGGTCTTGCTATATATATAAGTGAATTCCGACACCGACACGGGGGTATCCTCCACTGTAAATAGGATGGTCTCATCATTTTGAGCCGACAGGAGGCCCAGCCCGAAAGGCGTTAAGCAAGCCAAAAGGAGAGTAATTCTAGCCATTATCATTGTACTTATAGTCGATTTAACTACAGGTCAAACCCTATATCCGTTCGATAATATTTTTTTTCGAAATCAATAACGGCAGCAGCCTTCATGGATTGTGCTACTGCTTCTTTGAAATCATCCGCCAAAGTGGTAATTGCTAGTACCCTTCCTCCGGAGGTTTTGATCAGCCCGTTCTCCTCTTGAGCACCAGCAAGAAAGACTTGACAACCCTCAACGGCTTCCAGCCCCTTAATAAGGTTGCCTTTTTCGTACGCTTCCGGATAACCTCCCGACACTAGGATAACCGTCGCCGCTGCTCTTTGGTCAACCTCTGGCCTGACCTCAGCCAGCCGCCCCCTGGACAGCGCGAGTAGTAACTCCAGGAGGTCGGATCGAAGGCGGGGAAGAATAACCTGTGTTTCCGGATCGCCCAAACGACAATTGTACTCTATAACGTAAGGCTCTCCTTCAACGCTGATCAGCCCAAAGAAAATAAAGCCCTTATACACCATGTTGCGACTTTGCAATCCCTTTATCGTAGGTTCAATAATACGGGACCTGACCTTTTCCATCATAGTCTTGTCCACAAAGGGTGGGGAGGATATAGCCCCCATACCACCGGTATTTAAACCGGTATCTCCCACTCCTACCCGTTTGTAATCCTTAGCAACCGGCAGCAGTTGGTAGTCTTTCCCATCCGTCAGCACAAATACAGAAAATTCGACACCGCTTAAGAACTCCTCGATCACCACCTTTTCGCCAGCAGATCCAAACTTACCCTCCAGCATCGCTTTGAACTCTTCCTGTGCCTTTTCCAGGTCATTGATGATCAGTACCCCTTTACCGGCAGCCAGTCCATCTGCTTTCAAAACATAAGGGGCTTTAACGGTTTTCAAATATTCGAGGCCTTCTTCGAGCTCAGCCCGGCTAAATTCGCGATATCCGGCCGTGGGTATGTCAAACGCTTTCATAAAGGCCTTGGCAAAGGCTTTGCTTCCCTCCAGCCTTGCAGCAGCTTTGGAAGGGCCCACCAAAGGTATACCCTGAAGGGAAGGATCATCCTGAAAGAAATCATAAATACCATTCACCAGGGGGTCTTCCGGGCCTACGATGACCAGGTCGATCGCTTTATCTAAAACGGCTTTTTTTACTGCCTGGAAATCATTTGGATCTACAGGAAGGTTCTTACCTATTGCCTTGGTTCCAGCGTTGCCGGGGGCAATGAAAAGTTCATCACAAAATGGACTTTGTTCAATTTTCCAGGCCAGGGCGTGCTCTCGCCCCCCTCCTCCCAGTAGCAGAATATTCATGCCGTTTTTTATTTTGGGCACAAAGATAATTAAACAAGAAGACAACCCCTTTACTTATCTTCGCAGGATGATCACATATATAAAAGGCCCTATCACCTTCAAGAGCCCTGCATTTATAGTGATAGAAGCTGCCGGCATTGGGTATCAAGTAAATATCAGCCTCCAAACGTATGCTAAGATCGAACCATTGGAGGAGGCCAGAATACTTACCCACCTGCACATCAAGGAAGATGCCCACACGCTCTTTGGGTTTGCCGAGGAAGGGGAGCGCAAGCTGTTTAGACTGCTTATCGGCGTTTCAGGAATCGGGCCAGCGACCGCTCAACTCGCCCTTTCTTCTCTAAGTGCTGAAGATATTCGGGCCGCCATCATCGGAGAAGATGTCAACGCCTTCAAACTGGTAAAAGGCATAGGCCCAAAGACTGCCAAACGCATTATACTGGACCTTAAAGATAAACTCTTAAAAGATGGGGGAGACCTTGATGTTGGTTCAAAAGCTGGCGTGGACAATACCATGCGAGAAGCCGCGTTAGAAGCTTTGGTTACCCTCGGTTATAGTCGAATTCCGGTCCAGAAAGCACTCAATACTATTCTGCGTACCGATGGCAGTCCCGAAAACGTACAGGACTTAATAAAAGCAGCTTTGAGAGAACTATCCTGAATTTCCCATCCCTTATACCGATTGATCTACGGACCCTTAAGGAGTTCTAAGATTTCGTGTGCGCATACGTTGATTGGCGTACATGCGTTATGAAAGCGTTACAGTCTGGAGAAGCAGCAGCTATAAGCTTATGAATCGAATTGTACTACCCTTTTTACTGACCATCCTATACATCCCTCTCGAGGGTGAAAAAGTGAATCCCGCATGGCTGGATTCCCGTTTCCACATCCCCTATTATGTGGCCTCCAGGGATACTATCCCCCCAATTGAAGATCGATATGGAAGCGAATTACTGCTTACCCCTCCAAACCCTTTTGACCTCAATGATCCCGAAGCCATTGACAAAAGTATAGAGTTTGACCCCGAGACCGGGCAATACATCATCTCCGAAACCATTGGCGGAGATTTCTTTCGTCCGCCCACGGTAATGACCTTTGAGGAATACCTGGAATATGATCGAAAAAAACAGGAAACGGATTATTTCCGCCAACTATCCGGAGTAAATACGGGAGATGGTAGCTTTAGCGCCCTTGACCCGATGGCAAAAATGGACATCAAACCCAATCTCCTGGACCGCCTGTTTGGAGGAACCACCGTAGATATTCGTCCTCAGGGGAATATCGACCTGACCTTCGGCGCCGATTTTCAACGGGTCGAAAACCCCATTTTAACCCAGCGGCAACGCACCCAGGGGGGATTTGACTTTGATATGGATATCCAGTTGAATGTTACCGGTAAGATCGGTGAAAAATTGAATTTGTCCACCAACTACCGGACTGATGCAACCTTCGATTTCGACAACCAGATCAAGCTGGATTATAATTCCGACCTGTTCAGTGAAGACGAGATCATAAAAAAGATCGAAGCAGGTAATGTAAGCCTGCCATTACGCGGTTCTCTAATTCAAGGTGTACAAAGCCTTTTCGGGATCAAAACAGAAATGCAGTTTGGTCACCTACGGGTAACTGCCATCGCTTCACAACAACAATCCCAGCAGGAAAACATTCAGCTTGAAGGCGGCAGCCAGGTACAAGAGTTTTCCGTGGCTACCGACCAGTATGATGAAAACCGGCACTTTTTCCTTACCCATTTCAATCGGGAGACTTTCGAGCAAAATCTGGTCAATCTCCCCCAGATCCGGTCCCTTTTTCGAATTGAAAATATTGAGATCTGGATTACAAATGACAGAAATGAAGTGGACAACGTGCGCGATATTGTTGCCCTTGCCGACCTTGGAGAGACCCGCCGCCTGGTAAGCCCTGACCTTATTGAAGTAAACAATAGTACTAATGGGCTACCCGACAATGAAGCCAATGATCTTTACCCCCGCTTACTGGCCGATCCTGACATCCGGGAAATCGATCAGGTAGTGAACACCCTGACCAATGAGTTCGGTTTTCAACAATCTCAGGATTTTGAAAGGGTAAGTGCCCGAAAGCTAAAGCCTACAGAATATACCTTTCATCCGGAACTTGGATTTATTTCCTTGAACATTAATGTTCAACCCGATCAGGTAGTCGGGGTAGCCTTTCAATATTCATTTAATGGTCAGACTTATAAAGTAGGGGAGCTGGCCAATAATGCCGCAAATACAAAAGTAGATACCAGCTTGCAGGTACTGTTTGTTAAAATGTTGAAAAGCACCACTCAGCGCACCGACGTTACCACCTGGGACCTGATGATGAAAAACGTCTATCCCACTGGCGCTTTTAATATCAACCCTGCTGATTTTCGTCTGGAAATCACCTATGAGGACCCCGGTCAGGGTCGTAAGCGCTTTCTTCCCAGCGGCCCTTTGGAAGGCCGCCCGCTGTTACGGGTATTCAACCTGGACAAGCTCAACGTGCAGGGAGATCCTTTTCCGGACGGGGTTTTTGATTTTGTACCTGGCGTCACCATCAATACCCGCACAGGCCGGGTTATGTTCCCCGTTTTAGAGCCGTTTGGGGAATCCCTGGCTGATTCCATTCGCAAATATACCGAACCTGGAGTAGACCCTGAGCCCTTTGTCGAACAGTTCACCTATCCTGAACTATACGACTCTACCTTATTTCTTGCACAGGAATTCCCGGAGAAAAATCGCTATGCCATCCGGGGAGAATATAAATCAAACATTTCTTCTGAAATTTCCTTAGGTGCCTTCAATATCCCTCCCGGGTCAGTACGTGTTACGGCTGGAGGGCAAACACTGGTGGAAGGCCGTGATTACGAGATCGATTACAATATCGGGCGGGTAAAGATCCTGAATGATGCCATCCTCAATTCCGGGGTCCCGGTCAATGTTTCCTATGAGGATAATACGCTTTTCGGGTTTCAAACCAAAACCATGTTTGGGGTAAGAGCCGATTACGAGCTGGATGAGAATTTTAATATCGGTGCCACCTGGCTTAACTTGTCCGAACGCCCATTCACCCAAAAAGTAAACCTGGGAGACGACCCCATCAACAACAGTATTTATGGTCTGGACCTCAATTTCAACCGAGAGGCGCCTTTCCTTACAAAATTAGTAGACGCCATTCCAGGGCTATCTACCAAGGAAAAATCCCAGATTAACGTAAGTGCAGAAGGGGCCTGGATCCGTCCCGGGCACAGTCGTGCAATTAATCAAAACAGAGAAGATAAAGGAGGGGTCGTGTATATCGATGACTTCGAGGGTTCAGCAAGTAGTTTTGACATTCGACAACCGGTAGTCAATTGGTTCCTGGCTTCCGTCCCTCAAAATGACAACGCGAATAATAATCCCTTTTTCCCGGAAGCAAGTCTGATCAATGATATTCGCTCCAATGTCAACCGGGCCCGCTTGAGTTGGTATACGATCGATAATGGCTTCCGCAATGAGGAAGACAGACAAAACCCCTACACCAGTATTGTTCCTCAGGTAGAAGTTTTCCCCAATGCACAAGTCCCTCCCAACCAGTTACCCAATATCCCTACCTTGGATTTGACCTATACCCCTACAGAACGTGGGCCTTACAACTTTGACATACCCGGGGGCTATCCCAGTCTTTCCCAGGGGTCGTTCTTTGTTGGGGACTCTTTGGTGCTGAACCGGCCAGAAACCCGCTGGGGAGGTATCATGCGTGCATTGCAGACCAATGACTTTCAATCTGCCAATATCGAATTCATTGAGTTTTGGATGCTCAGTCCTTTTCTTGACCCGGAAGATCCGACCATGCCGGCTCCGGACTGGCAACAAAAAGAGGGGGATTTTTATTTGAACCTGGGGAACGTTTCAGAAGATATCCTGCGCGATTCCCGCAAATTTTTCGAAAACGGCCTACCCACTCCTTCCAACCCGGAACGACGGGTGGATACGACCAATTGGTCGGCTATTCCAGTCGGGCAACAGATCACCCGGGCTTTCGATAACGAACCCGGTACCCGCGTTGTTCAGGACCTGGGGCTGGACGGCTTCAACAACGAAGCGGAGGCCAGGCAGTTTTCCGATTATCTGGATGCCCTTGCTCAAACCAACCCCATCGGCGCTGATCGCGTACGAGAAGATCCATCTGCAGATGATTTCCGCTACTACGGAGATTTTCCTGCTGAATCTTCTATTCTTGAGCGCTATCGCCTTTTTAATAACCCACAGGGTAACTCACAGGAAAATGAGGGCAGTAATCAGGTGACCTCAGCCACTAATATTCCCGATGCGGAAGACCTGGATCAGGATAACACCCTTAATGAGACAGAAGCTTATTTTCAGTACCACATCCCGATCCTGGCCAATCCACAGGATCCCCGAGAGATTGATCAGAACCGAACGCCTTTTATTACTGACCGCCTGGAAGACCCCGCCAGTAACCGGGTCTGGTATCGCTTCCGGGTCCCTTTGAGTGACCCCAGCCGGACGAGTGTCGGGGGGATCCGTGATTTCAGGTCCATCCGCTTCATGCGAATGTATATGCGGGGTTTTGAAACCCAGGTAACCCTTCGGTTTGCCCGGCTGGAACTGGTACGAAACCAGTGGCGGCGCTACTCTCAGGATTTATCCGAAACCACTCAATGCGAGGATCCCCCGGTTTTCGACGTGGATGCGGTCAATATTGAAGAGAACAGCGATCGCCAACCTTTCAACTATGTATTGCCGCTCGGCATTCAGCGGGAGCAATCGGTGGGGGTTTTCAATAACCTGCAGAACGAGCAATCCCTGACCCTTAAGACCCAGTTCCTTTGTGATGGGGAGGAAAGGGCTGTTTTTAAAACCCTTAATCAGGACTACCGCGTATACAAACGTCTAAAGATGTTTGTACACGCAGAGGCCATCAACGAGCAGGAAATCGAGGACGGAGAACTGTCCGTTTTTGTTAGGTTGGGGTCTGATTTTCAGGACAATTATTATGAATATGAGATCCCTTTGGTACTATCAGATGGGGATCGCCTAACGGGTGGGCCCCAGTCTGATTCCTATAAAATGGAGGTCTGGCGGGAAGAAAATGAATTCGACTTTGCCCTAAAGATCCTTCGCGATATTAAACTTCAACGCAATGGAGAGGATTTTCCCCTGGCCGAGGAGTATAGTGTGGAGATCCCTGTTGACCACTCCCCCTTTTCCCAGTTTGCAAAAGTAAAGGGCAACCCAAACCTGGCTTATGTAAAGGTAGTTATGATGGGCGTCCGAAACCGGGCCAACGGTGACGTCCGCCAGTTGAACTCAGAAGTCTGGCTAAATGAGTTACGGCTGACCGGGCTGGACGAACGCGGAGGGGCTGCTGCCATCGGGAGGGTGGATATGCAACTGGCCGATTTCGGTAACCTGACCCTTGCGGGTAACTACAGCAGTATCGGGTTTGGAGCATTAGACCAAAAAGTGCAGGAGCGGGCAAGGGAAAGAACTACCGGTTACGATATTGCCTTCAATGCCAACCTCGACAAGTTCCTGCCTGAAACCTGGGGTTTACAGGTCCCTTTTTACGCACAATGGTCGAATACCACCAGCAGGCCAGAATTCGACCCCTATGACGAGGATATCCCTTTGAATGAGAAACTGGACGCGGCTCCAAATGCTGAAGAGCGCGACTCTATTCAAGACCAGGCCCAGGATGTTACCAATATCCGGAGCTTTAACTTCACCAATGTTCGAAAGGAACGAACCGGAAGCTCCAAACCCATGCCTTGGGATGTTTCCAATTTTAGCGTATCCTATGCTAACACAAAATCTACCCAAAGCGACCCCCTGATCGAAAAAGATGAAGAAAAAAGCTGGACTGCCAGCCTCGACTATGGTTATAGCCCGCAAGCAAAACCTATAGAACCCTTCAAAAACGTAAAAGGGAATTGGTTGCAACTTATCAAGGAGATCAATATAAACCCCATACCCAATAACTTTACCTTCAGTACCCAAATGAACAGGCGGTTTGCAACTACCCGATACCGCTTTACCGGATCTCCCGAATTTTCGACTTTTTTCAACAAAAGCTTCCTTTGGGATCGGAATTACAACCTCCAATGGACCCTGTTCCGCGGCCTCAACATGAACTTTAATGCAACCAACCTGGCGGTGATCGACGAAATCAATGAAGAAGAGTTGATCAATCAGGACTTCACCCTGGATGAAATTGCCGACATACGAAGGGATACCATCTGGAATAACATCCTGGATTGGGGGCGGACTAAAAATTACCGGCAAAACCTCACGCTAAACTACACCCTTCCCTTACGGTTCATTCCGCTTTTGGACTGGATCGATGTTAAGGGACAATACATCGGGGATTACTCTTGGAGTGCTGCCGCTTTAAACAATCAAAGTCTGGGCAACCTCATTCAAAATGGACAAAATATCCAGATCAATGCTGATTTTAATCTCGAAAGCCTGTACAACAAATCGTCCTATCTTGCTTCCATCAACGGGGGAAGCAGTTCAGGTGGTCGGCGTCGGCTTCCTACAGGTAACACTGGGCAGAGAAATAATCAAAATAACACTAATTCCGCAAGTAGGGCCCCAAGTACCATCGAAAAGATCCTGATCCGCCCCCTCATGATGGTGCGAAGGGCAAGGTTCACCTGGTCAGAACGGCATGCAACCGTCATTCCAGGCTTTACCCTACAGTCCCGTTTGCTGGGAATGGGGCCTGGACTGGAAGGGCCGGGTCTGGATTTTATCTTTGGTCTGCAACCGGAGATCCGTACTCTCCAACGGGCCGAATACGGGACCGAGGCAGATTGGTTGAATGAAATTGCCAATAAAGGCTGGCTTTCCAGAGATACCCTCCAAAACCAACAGGTCGCGCAAAACTACACACAATCCTACGACGGGCGTACAACCATAGAACCCTTCCGGGACTTCCGGCTGGACCTGGATTTAAGTCGCTCTTACACAGAGAACCACACGGAATATTTCAAAGTATTGGAATTGGGAGGAGACTTCGAGCATACCGTTCCCAGGCAGTTGGGTTCTATGACCGTGACCTACTCCGCACTAAGCACCCTGTTCAGGGATAGTAATGACGATATTATTCAGCTGTTCAACACCTTTGAGAATAACCGGGTCACTATTTCCCAAAGAATTGGGACCGGCCAACATGCTGACTCCACGGAAGCAGCCCTGGGATATACAGAAGGTTATGGCCGGGCGCAGCAAGATGTCCTGATCCCTGCTTTTATTGCTGCTTATACCGATGAAAGCCCCAATTCCGTAAAACTGGATATTTTTGACCAAACCCCACGGATTAACTGGAGGCTGACTTATAATGGACTGGCCAGAGTTCCCATGTTCCAAGGATTGTTCCAAAACTTCAGCATTACCCACGGGTACAAATCCACCCTGACCGTCAATAGCTTCGGCACAGGCCTCGATTACCTTGGGAATGTCGATTTTAATGATCCTAATGACCGCCCGGTTAACGAGATCAATAACAACTTCTATCCTATCCTTGAAATACCGGATGTAGTGATCCAGGAAGGCTTTCAGCCCCTGATCGGGCTCGATATGACCTTCCAGAACGGCATCTCATTAAACTCCACTTACACCAAGCAACGCACCCTGGCGATGAGTTTTGTAAGTAACCAATTAAGTGAAACTCAAACAGAACAGTTCGATATTGGATTTGGTTACCTGATACGAGATGTTAATATTGGCTTCCTCACCGGTTCCAAATCAAGTAAGAAGGACGAGGATGAGGACGGGGTCATCCGTCAGGATCAAACCCGGACTCCCCAGGCCAGAGGAAGGGATCTGGATATTAACTTCACCTTTTCGCTTAGGGATGATGTAACCTTTAACCACCTCTTAGACCAGGGGGTGGTAGAACCTACCAGGGGAAATTACTCCCTGCAGATCAGCCCCTCTGCAGAGTACCGGATCAGTCAGCAGTTATCCCTGCGTTTATTTTTTGATTACCGTCGAAATGTTCCCCGAATATCCTCTGGCTTTCCAAGAACGGACACAGCAGGTGGTATAGTAGTACGCTTTGCTCTAAATTAAACTCCTGTTAAAGCACATCCTTGCTGCATTCCATTTGTTAACTTTAACAAATAACAGTGGGAGTTCAATGAGCAAAAAAGTAATCTGGGCGGTAATAGGACTGATGGCAATCTCGCTTTTCGGTACCGTATTGCTGCAGGTAGATTTGATCCGAACCTCCATCGCCGTCAATGAGGAGCGGTTCGAACGCAATGTTTTTACGGCACTGGGTGATGTGGCAGAGGCCTTACGGGTTCGGGAACGCAAGGATGAAATCTCATTAATGGCCAACGGTTACGCCCTGCGTAGGTATTTCCAGAACCCTGGTACTCCTTTTGCAGACAACCAGCAGGCCGGAGAGGTACTTAGGGGCCTTAATGACCCGAATCAGGGCAGGGAAGATTACCTCAGCCAAAACCTTTTCAACATCCTACCCTTTAGCAGTGCCTTCATCCGAAGGCCACTGGAGGAGCGCATTGACGTCCGTTTCCTGGACCGAATTATTCAGGAGGAATTCCGGAACCGTGGAATTGACCTGAGCAGCAGCAAATACCAGTATCACTATGGCGTCTATTCCTTCGAACGGGAAAGTTTTGTCATCGTAGATGCTCATTATGTGGTGGAAGACAGCCAGCCAAGGGATCTCCACCCAGGGCAGCAACGCCAGAATCTGTACACCACGGATTATGTTACCAGTTTATTCCCTTTGGACACCCCGGTTCCGGGGGAATTAAGAATATTTTTCCCCAACCGGTCGGATATTGTCTGGAGTTCTCTTGGTGCTAACTTGCTCGGTACGCTGGCCTTTGCGTCGGTAATCCTGTTCTGTTTCCTGTATACGGTCAATGTAATATTCTACCAAAAGAAGGTTTCGGAAATGAAAACCGACTTTATAAACAACATGACCCATGAGTTCAAAACGCCTATAGCAACTATTTCTCTGGCCACAGACTCCATAACCAGTGATAAGATCTCTTCCGATCCTTCCAAGGTTCAACGATTTGCCGGGATCATCCGCCAGGAAAACAAGCGCATGCATAGTCAGGTCGAAAAGGTGTTGCAGATGGCTTTACTGGATAAAAAGGATTTCAGCCTGAAACTCAGCCCGGTAAATGTACACGAAGTTATTGAAAGAGCTGTGGAGAATATCGGCCTCCAGGTCGAACAAAAGGATGGGGTGGTACATACCAAACTAGAAGCCGAAGAACCGGTCATCCTGGCCGACCGGATCCACATTGCCAATATTATTAACAACCTTTTGGATAACGCAAATAAATATTCACCTGAAAAACCGGAAATCACTGTTTCCACCCGCAACCTTCCCAATGGTCTGGAGATCAGTATAGCGGATAATGGGATTGGTATGAGCAGAGAAGACCGTAAGAACATCTTCGATAAGTTCTTTCGTGTTCACACGGGGAACCTGCACGATGTCAAGGGATTTGGCCTGGGCCTTAGCTATGTCAAAGCCATGGTTGACGCCCATAACGGTTCGGTGAATGTCCGCTCCGAGCTTGATAAGGGAAGCAATTTTATTTTGTTTTTTCCGTTTCAGGTTAATAAGTAACCGCAACAATTATGGCGAATAACAAAATTCTACTCGTAGAAGACGATCAAAATTTTGGAGACGTGCTTTGCTCCTATCTAGAAATGCACGAATATGATGTGACCCTAGCCAAAGATGGCACGCTGGGTTTGGAAGCCTATGAACAGGGTAAATACGACCTCTGTATCTTCGATGTCATGATGCCTAAAAAAGATGGGTTTTCCCTGGCCTCCGAGATCCGGGAGAAGGATGGGGAAATTCCTATAATCTTTCTAACTGCACGGTCCATGAAGGAAGATGTCCTGGAAGGTTTTAAGATCGGAGCTGACGATTACATCACAAAGCCCTTCAATTCGGAAGAATTGCTTTTGCGCATTCAGGCTATTCTAAAACGTAGCAACCATAACAACAACCCTCGGGAAGAGATCAAGGAATTTAATATCGGTAAATATCACTTTAATTTTCCATTAAGAATACTTACCTTTGATCCTGGAGGTGAAAACGAGGAGGCCAGTAAGCTTTCTCCGAAAGAAGCACAGTTGTTGAGGTTGTTTGCCATTAAACTGAACGACATCCTTCCCCGATCCGAAGCTCTTACAAAAATTTGGGGAGAAGACAACTACTTCACCGCCCGCTCCATGGATGTTTTTGTTACAAAGTTGCGAAAATACCTTAAGCGGGATGACCACATAGAAATCGTTAACATTCACGGCAATGGTTTTCAGTTGCTCGTGAAAGCAGAAGAAGAAGCATAAAATAGTTTTTGGGATTATGATTATGGCTGGGTAATCCTCTCTATACCCAGCTTTTTTATGCCCTTTATCCAGTGTACCAACAACTCCTCAAACCGTTTCTTTTTCGAATGTCTCCCGAACAGGCTCACCACTTCACGGTAGATGCCCTGCACCACACCCTGAGCATTCCCCTGATTAACTCCGCCTTTCGATCCTGGCTTTCCTTCGAAGATCAAAATTTAGAGAAACAGCTAATGGGCCTAAACTTCAGAAACCCCGTTGGCCTGGCTGCCGGCTTCGATAAAGACGGACAATACTTCGAAGACATGAGCACTCTGGGGTTTGGTTTCATAGAAATAGGCACGGTCACTCCAAAACCACAGGCGGGCAATACCAAACCAAGACTCTTCCGCCTGCCAGCTGATAAAGCCCTCATCAACAGGATGGGCTTCAACAACCAGGGAGTCGACGAACTGGCCAGGCGATTGGAAAGAAGTCGACCGGAGGGCTTGATCCTCGGAGGTAATATCGGTAAGAATAAGGCCACCCCAAACGAATCGGCCTCAGCGGATTACCTATATTGTTTTGATGCCCTGCATTCTTTGGTCGATTATTTCGTGGTAAATATCAGCTCTCCTAACACCCCCGACTTGCGATCCCTCCAGGATAAAGAACCCCTCCGGGTGCTGCTCAGTGAAATTCAAAACCGAAATAAAGGCCTGCCGCTTTCCCGCTCTATACTACTTAAGATCGCTCCTGACCTTAGCATTGAACAACTCGACGACATTTTGGATATCCTCCGGGAAACAGAATTGGATGGCATCATTGCCACCAATACCACAATTGATCGAAGCAGTCTGAAAACGGATACCAAAAAAATTGAGGAAATAGGGGCAGGCGGTCTCTCTGGTAGCCCGCTTCGGCAGCGATCTACTGAATTTGTGCGTTATATAAGAAAACACGCACCGGATGATTTGACCATCATTGGCGTAGGTGGGATTGATAGCCCCGAAGCTGCTGCTGAAAAACTAAAAGCTGGAGCTGACCTCATACAGTTGTATTCCGGCCTGGTTTATGAAGGCCCCTTACTGGTCAGGAAAATCAAGCAATCGCTCCTCTCTTATTAGAAAATTTTTAATTTTTTAGCCCTATTCCCAAATCTGGCACCCTTTTTGGTAAGTGAGGTATGTAGCAGAATGATCAAGGGTTTAATGGGTGCTTGAACTTAAGCTAGTTTACCCCCGTTTTGATTTAAATTTTTAACTTAACCCCTTGCCCCATGCTGCTTTGCTGCTTTCTTTTTTTGTTAATCGGTTACAATCTTTTTCACGTGATCAGCGACAACCAAACCGTCTTTTACAAAGATGTGCGGTTCTGGCTGGTTTTATTTTCGCTGGTAGTATTGCTTTGGTTAACTGTGCAAAGCTACCCCGTTTAAGACCGGCAGGGCAGCCAGAAAAATTGAGCGTCTCAAAGTTCATTGTACTTTGAGGCGCTCTTGTTCTTTAAAGGCGGATTTTCAGGCTTAGATCTTTACTTACGGCTGAATGAGTCAGTGCACCTACCGAAATGAAATCCACCCCCGTTTCCGCAACAGGCCTCAGCTTTTCCAGATTAATTCCGCCCGAGGCTTCCGTTTCGAAACGTCCAGCTACCCGCCTTACTGCTTCTTCCAATTCAGGCAGGTCAAAATTATCCAACATGATCCGGGTAATATTCCCGGTCTGCAACACTTCTTCCAACTCCTTCAGGTTTCGAACTTCTATGGTAATACTCAGCTTCAGATCATTGACTTTTTGAAAGGTAACTACCCGTTCGATAGCAGACCGAATACTTCCACAGGCGTCGATGTGGTTATCTTTGATCATAAACCAGTCGTATAAACCGTCCCGGTAATTGTGACACCCCCCCAGCCGTACAGCCCACTTCTCTATGAACCGGATCAAGGGAGTAGTTTTACGGGTATCCAAAATTTTCACGGGTAAATCAACTACCCTTTTAGCGAAGGTATGGCTTAGGCTGGCGATCCCGCTCATGCGCTGCATGGTATTGAGTGCCAGGCGCTCTCCTTGCAACAAGGCCCTCGCATTGGCATTGATTCGAAAAGCGGTCATTCCAGGCTGCATAATATCTCCATCGCGAAGGCTGGCTTCAAACGTACAGCTTGGATCCAGTTTTCGGAAAATCCTTTCTGCTATGGCCACACCGGCAATGATACCTTCTGATTTAACCAGAAGCACCGCCTGGTTACGGGCGTCATTTGGTATGCAGGCCTCAGAAGTAAAATCGCCGGGGCCGACGTCCTCTTTTAACCCTTGTTCGATAAAAATGTCAATTGGATCCATCAGAATAGAACACCCAGTTTGAGAGTGAGCGAATTAATGACTCCTTTTGAATCTTCCTCCCGATCGCCGCGATCCGGATCGAAAATAGTACCCTTGTCCTTGGTTACATCTGTAAACCCGAAATCCAGTGCCAGTCCGCCAACAAGGGAAGTACCGGAGGATAGAGCGTATTCAATTCCTCCGCCAATAGTCCAGCTAATGTTAAAGGTATTGACCTCTTTTCGAATATTAAGTTTTTCTGCTTCATCGCCAATACCCCGCCCTGTGATCGTTCCTTTTGCCTGTGATTCAAACCCTAAGCGCAGCCCCGGCTCCAGGTAGTAGCGGATATACCCAAATTCCCGGGTGCGCATTTTCAATAATAAAGGAATTTCAATGTATTGGATCTTGTATTGTAATCGCACATCCGAGGGGAGGGTATCCAGGCCTGGTCCAAGATCAGAACCCGGCCAGTAGGTGCCGCCATGCTCGAACTGAAGCCCGCCACCATGATTAAAGGCAAAACCAAAGCCAGTAGAAAAAGCGTATTCTTCCCGAAAGTAAAACTCTCCCAGCACCCCAAGGCGAATTCCGAGGTTGGTCCCATTCCTGTTAATACTGTTATCATCGGTATTCATCCAGGAAAACGTTGGGCTCAACTGAAAGCCAAAACGTATATCATTTTCCTGGGCCTTTAAGCAGCTTGCTGCCACAACTAAAAAAAGGGCAAGTGCAACAATTTTTTTCATTTTGCTTATGTTTTGGTGTTACTCCGGCCAAGGCTTGGCTCAAAGGTTAAAAAAATATTCAAACGTGAAACGTAATTCTTCCGCAAATGCAAGGCAATAACCCTCTAAACCTCATTGGTCTTTTCTTTTTTTCTTTTGCTCTTTACCTTTTTCAATCCTGTCAAACCGACGGACCAAAGCCACCAGACCTATCCGGCATTGAAATCGACCTTAAGGTGCGAAGGTTCGAACAGGACCTTTTTCTAGTGGATACCAATGACATGTCAACTGGCTTGTCCCTGCTGTCTGAACGATATCCCGTTTTTTCAGACCTGTATTTCCAACGAATCCTTCCCGCTCAAGGTGCCCCACAAGGCCCGGAAAACTTCATCAAAGGGTTCATTCAACATCCGGCCGTACGTGCCCTTTACGACTCCACACAGGTCCTGTATGAAGATTTCACCCCTTACGCAAGAGAGGTGGAACAGGGCCTGAAGTATTTTAACTATTATTTTCCCGACCATCCTTTGCCCCCTTACCTGACCACCTTCCTTTCAGAGTACGCTGTTGGCAGCATTATTTATGATGATAATGCCCTGGCAGTTGGCCTCGATTTTTTCCTTGGGGCAGACTACCCCTATCGGGAGTTAAATCCTTCCAACCCAGCATTTTCGGATTACCTGACTCGTACCTTTAACCCGGAACACCTGGTAATGAAAACGCTAAAACCGCTGATTCAGGATATCAACCAGGCACCCGATCAGGTGCGCCTACTTGATCTAATGGTTCAAAATGGGAAAGAATTGTACCTCCTAGATCATATTTTACCAGATACTCCCGACTCTATTTTACTCGAAATGACTGTTCAACAAACCCAATGGCTGTCGGATAACGAACGGGAAATGTGGGCATATTTCCTGCAGGAAGATTTGCTCTATTCCTCCACTTTTAGGGACATAAAAAAATATGTAGATTACAGTCCGCATTCTCCAGGCATGCCCCCGGAAGCTCCGGGAAGAACCGCCAATTGGATTGGCTGGCAAATAGTAAAAGCTTATATGCAACGGCACCCCGAAACCAGTTTTTCGGAACTTGTGGAGATCCGGGATGCACAGACTTTGCTGGCTGAATCGCGGTACAAACCCAAAATGTAAAAACCTAATGACCACCCGAACCATCCCTCTTGTCGACCTGAATCAGTTCACTGACTCCCGCTCCAAAGACTTCGTAGGATCTATTGGCAAGGCCTTCCAAGAGATTGGTTTTGTCGGTGTGGTTGGCCATGGCATTCCAAAAGCGTTAATACAACAGTTTTTTGGAGCCTCCAGAGCCTTTTTTGCGCTTCCGGTTACCGTAAAAGAACAGTATGAGATCCCAGGTCTTGCCAGTCAGAGAGGCTATACCTCTTTTGGGCGGGAACATGCTAAACAGGCCAAAGTCGCCGACCTGAAGGAATTTTATCAATTCGGCCAAACCGTCGATCCTGACCACCCATTGGCAAAGATCTATCCCGAAAACATTCCTGTGGCTGAATGTCCGGATTTTCTAAAAATTGCCCGGGAGTTATTCAGAGCATTCGAACAAGTTGGAGGGAAACTTCTTCGGGCAATAGCCTTGCACCTTGAATTGGAAGAGAATTATTTTGAACCCCATATTTCGAATGGCAACAGTATTCTGAGATCCATTCATTACCCCCCGATCAACCGGGAGCCTGCCTCTGCTATTCGCGCTGAACAACATGAGGATATCAACCTGATCACCCTCTTGGTCGGAGCATCTGCAGGTGGTTTGGAATTATTAAACAAAAAAGGGGAATGGTTACCCATTATGCCGGAGGATGACGAGATCGTGATCAATGTAGGGGATATGCTCCAGCGTTTGACAAATGATTATTTAAAATCGACCACCCACCGAGTGGTCAATCCCCCAAGAGATCAATGGCACCTACCCCGCTTATCCATTCCCTTTTTTCTTCACCCTAAACCGGATATGGACCTGGATTGTCTCGAGTCTTGTGTTTCTGCAGCAAACCCTGCCCGTTACGCCCCCATCACAGCAGGAGCTTACCTCGATGAGCGGTTGCGGGAGATCGGGTTAAAAAAATAAGGCAGACGCAAAGGCTGGAATTCCTGAAAAAACTTTATTTTTTAGAGAGGGAAAATTAAACGCTTCCTCGTTTATTGGATCAAAGTAGTCCGGTAAGGCATGTCGCCCGAGGGTAATGCTTATGTTTTTATTTTTGAAATGACGGGTTTGGTGCTTGCCTGCAAGTGGTATATGGACTACCTTTGAAATTCACACTTGAAAACTTATCCTGTTTGGGTAGTGTAGTAATAAAAGCAGGTCTAATGCGTAAGGTCTTTTCAAAAAGGCCTTTCGATCAAACATGTCATTGCCAAGTACTTTTTTAAATTTTTTATTATGAAATCTTTATTGTTATTCAGTTTCGTAGGCCCGGAAATGCTGGTAGTATTTTTCGCCATCCTGCTACTGTTTGGAGGCCGAAAGATCCCGGAATTGATGCGAGGTATCGGAAAAGGCATCCGGGAGTTCAATACCGCACGTTCTACTATTGAAAGTGAGTTGAAAGAGGGTATGAAGGAAGAGGAAGCGAAGAAAAGTACGCAAGAAAGCGCTTAAAATAGAAATCCCCGCTTTGCAAAGCGGGGACTCCTTCTTCCTTTCTAAGAGAGCATTACCTCCCTTAGGTATTCTGTGTTTTACTTTTTCTTTCCGAATAAGCTACCTAATAAGCCGCGGCCGATATTGGCGATACCTTCTGAGTCGGGCTTACCATCACCATCCTGATCCAGGAGTTGGTTCAGCATATCCATGGCTGGGTTTCCTTGTTGAGCTGTTTGAGCACCATCTTGTACCATATTTGCGAGACCGCTGAGGTCAGCTCCTTCCTGATTTTTCACCTTATTAACAGCACCGGCGAAAATAGGGCCCAGCATATCCATTAGCTGACTAGCCTGGTTGGGCTGTAAGCCAGACATTTCACTGATCACATTGGATAAGCCACCTTTCTTTCCACCTAACAAACTGCCAATAATAGCAGAACTGGCGATAGACCCACCTGATCCCGAGAGAAAGCCTGATAGGTCGTCCATAATATCTCCATCGCCGTCTTGGTCTAACATAGACAACAGGCCCTGGGTATTTCCAGATTTAGAGGCAGCAGACAACAGAGAGGCCAGGATACCGTTGGCCGCACTTTGCGTTTTTTGGGTATCTGCACCGCCGATCTGGCTAGCCAGTTGGTTGATAACATCCGGATCGTTCATTTTTTCCTGAAGCAGGTTCATTAAAGGGTTGGACATGATCTTTGATTTTTTGGATTAATAAATTGAATGTTTAGAAGATAATACTTTAATTTTCACTTTGGTATCCGCTTTCAACATTTCATTGCCTTTATACTTATTCAGGCGGATAATATCCGTTGCAGAAATACCGGGAAGCTTTTCCGCTATATCAAAAACACTTTCCCGCTTTTTGGTCCAGTAATATAAGTATTTATCCTGCCATAAGAAACGCTTGATTTCTTTTTCCCAAATGTTATACTTAGAATTAACCTTTGAGGGAAGCGACCTGATCGGAAGCATCGGAAAGCTTTCTAATACCTCCATTCTACCAGTGGGTTCAAAGCCCTTGTTATGGTAGACAATGATCTTTTGGCCTGGAGCTACCACCGGCGGGGTAAGCCGATTCCAGGCGATGAGCTGATGTGTACTACAATTAAAGGTTTCCGCCAATGACTCCAGGGTTTCATTTACCTGTACAATATATTCGCCCCTGACATAATTGGCATTAAGTTTTTCCTTTGGTTGAGAAACGTAAACAGGGGCATCAATTATCGGTGCATAAGGGGCTGCGGGGTCGGGATGTTCCAGCTCGAGATAAGCTTTCATAACATCTGAAACTCTCCGTGGCAACACCAATTTATGTCCATAAGGGTTCTCTGGTATATACTGCTGCTGGTAGGAGGGATTTAACAAGCTGAGCGTTTCCAACGAAACCCCTGTGACGCGGGCAATTTCCATAAAAGAAATATCCCGGTTAACGCTTAAGGTCTCAGTGAGTTGTTCATCAAGGGAAGGGTAATTAGGTTGCAGATTGTGCAACTCGTGATAGGCCATTAGATAACTCACTGCAATGAATGCCGGCACATAGCTTCTCGTTTCCTGGGGCAGATAATCCCTTACCCGCCAAAAATTGGTACTCCGTGCCCGCTTCATGGCCCTGCTAACCCTACCCCCACCGCTGTTATAGGCCGCAATCGCCAATTCCCAATCTCCAAAACGATCGTATAACAACTCTAAGTAATCTACCGCTGCCTTGGTAGAAGCTTCGGGATCGCATCGTTCATCTACTACACTGTTGACTGTTAAACCAAAATACTTCCCGGTCTCTTCCATAAATTGCCAAAGCCCAACCGCCTTCGCTCTGGATACGGCGCGTGGCTCCAGGGCTGATTCAACGATCGCCAGGTATTTTAGTTCTTCTGGCAAATGGCGGTTTCGCAGCTCCTGCTCGAAAAGGGGGAAATATAAGATCCTACGCCCTAGGATCCTTTCTGATTTTTCTCTGTCGTTAATAAGATAAGTTCGCAAGTAACTCATCACCGCCGGATCATAGCGTGGCTTGGAAACTTCGCTCTGCATTTGCTCCAGCCGCTGGCGGATCTCTGCTTCTACAAAATTAGGATCTACCTCTACCGCATAAGCAAAAGAAGTAGAAAGAAAAAACAAGCTTAGAAAGAGCAAAAAGTTGAAGGGTAGAAAACTCATGTTTCAGGTAATGGTTCAGAGAAGGGGTAAATTACAAATTTATAATATAGTATTAGAAGGTATTAACAAAACATTCCTCTGCAAACCTGAGCAGATCAGCTTCTTT
>CAYZMS010000002.1:0-192268 GCA_964479625.1 uncultured Saprospiraceae bacterium | reverse complement strand
AATTTTTTTATGATCAAACCATTATGGGGCCTCAGCTTAATCGGCTTGTTAGGACTATCTGCCTGTGGCAGCGGTAAAACAGTTGTTGAAGTCCCTACTGAAGAAGTTTTTACGGAAGAACGCATACTAGATACACTTTATGTTTCTGCCGACAGGCCCGAAATTAGTGATTCAGTCCCTGAACCCTCTTTCGAACGAGAAACTTATAGGGCCTCGCAAACCCGCCCATATGATCTTTTGCACACCAGCTTAGCCCTTCGGTTTAATTGGGAAAAAGAACAGGTTATAGGTAAAGCAACGCTTACCCTAAGCCCTTTTTTCTACGAAACAGATCAATTGACCCTGGATGCCAAGGGATTCCAATTTAAGGAAATCCGTTTAGGAGAAAATGGACTGGAACTGGCCTATCAATACGAGAATGGAAAAACTGTTGACATCCAACTGGATCGAACCTATTCCAGAACAGATACCTTTAAGGTCTTTATTGACTATATCGCTACCCCTTCTGCTTCAGGCGGGAGCGCTGCCATAACTTCCGACAAAGGGCTATTTTTCATTAATCCACGAGGAGAAGAAAAAGAGAAACCACGGCAAATCTGGACGCAGGGGGAAACGGAACACAACTCCCGCTGGTTCCCGACCTTTGACCAACCGAACGAACGATGCACGCAGGAACTGGTAGTGACCGTGGAAGACCATCTCGAGACCCTTTCCAATGGCCTTTTAGTAAAATCGGAAAAAAATGAAGATGGTACCCGGACGGACTACTGGAAAATGGACCTACCCCACGCCCCTTACCTTTTTATGTTAGCCGTTGGGGATTTTGCATTAGTGGAGGAAACCTGGCGTGATATTCCAGTACAGTATTATGTGGAGCCCGAGTTTGAAGAGCATGCCAGGGCAATTTTTCCTTATACTACCGAGATGCTAGAGTTTTTTTCAGAGCAATTGGGAGTGGACTATCCCTGGTCAAAATATGCACAAGTGGTAGTGCGGGATTATGTATCAGGAGCCATGGAGAATACAACCGCCGTGATTTTTGGAGAATTTATGCAAAAACCAGAGCGGGAACTGATCGACGAACTGACCAACGAAAAAGTGGTAGCTCACGAAATGTACCACCATTGGTTTGGTGATTTGGTGACCTGTGAAAGCTGGTCGAATCTTACCATGAATGAAGGTTTTGCCAACTACAGTGAATACCTGTGGCTGGAATACAAATACGGTCGAGATGAAGCTGATTATCATCTGCTTTCCGAATGGGCCGGTTATATGGGGAGTGCTCAGGGGAGAAGTGCTCACCCCTTGATTTGGTTCGGTTTTGATGATAAGGAAGACATGTTCGATGCACACAGTTATAATAAAGGAGGCTCCGTCCTTCACATGCTTCGAAACTATGTTGGGGATGAGGCCTTTTTTGCAGCCCTTCGGAAATATTTGAATGACAATGCTTATTCTGATGTGGAAGTGCACGAGCTACGGCTGGCTTTCGAAGATGTCACAGGTGAAGACCTCAATTGGTTCTTCAATCAATGGTACTTTAGTACAGGCCACCCTATGCTGGATATCAATTATGGTTTTGATAGCATTGGACAAGAAGCGATCATTGAGATCGAACAGATACAGGATCCAGCGCTTTTCTCCCCTGTATTTGAATTAAGGGTTCCCGTGGATATTTATCAGGGAGGTAAGAAAAGACGCCATATGGCAGTAGTTGATCAGCGTAAACAAACCTTGCGATTTCCGGTTGAGGGCCGGCCCGACCTCATCATTTTCGACGCTGATCGAACGCTTCTTGCACAAATGCAGGATAACAAAACGGCCGACGACTATGTCTTTCAATTTTACCATGCACCCCGTTTCCTGGATCGCTTTGATGCCCTTTCTGCCCTACTAGACCAGGAGAATGAATGGTCAGAAGAACTATTTCAAGCTGCTTTAAAGGATGAGTTTTGGAGTATACGGCTAATGGCCCTGGAAACCCTTTCCGAAAAAGAGCTTACGGATGAGCTTGCTACCCAGCTTCGAACATTGGCTCTTGAAGATCCACATTCTGCCGTCCGGTCGGAGGCAATTTATCAATTAGGTCTTGCAGCGGACCCTCAGTTCCCGAAAATAGCAAAAGAAGTTTTCGAAAAGGAACCCTCCTACCTGGTAATAGGCGAAACTCTGGAAGCTTTGTCCTATATCGATCAGGAGGAAGCCCTTGAGTTGGCAAAGGAATTGGAAAACATTCCCAGTGGAAGTATCCGGACGGCGGTTGGTTATGTTTACCTGGAAAGTGGTGATCAACAATACTTACCCTATTTCGAATCCAATTTTAATAAATTACAGGATTATGATGTAGTTGGCATGATGAGGGATTATCAGGAATTAGCCTCAGGGGGAGAGATAGAAACGGCTATACAAGCAGCACAAACCCTGAAGGCTTACGGAGTGGACCAGAAAAAAAGTATTTGGCATCATTACGGAGCTGCTCTTGCACTAAGTACTATGCGCAACAATTGGTTGACACTTGCTGACGAATCGTCTGATGAAGCAAGGAAAGCAGAATGGATTGAGGGTGCAGAAGCGGTTACTGCAATGTTAAAGGAGATGGCCGAAAAGGAAACCGATCCCCAACTTAAACAATACTACAGGCAACTTCAGCTAATTCCCTAGTTTGGGATTTACTAATTAAAGGCCACCTTTTGGCAGGATTGCTTTCAAAAGGTGGCTATACTGTCTTTCTTTGACCCGTTAAAAATGGTAATACTTTACTGTTTATAGCTGATCCGGTAAATGGCATTAGCGTAATCATCACTTACCAGAATGGAACCGTCTGGCAGGTGCTCCAGATCAACCGGCCGGCCCCAGGCCTCATCTGTGTCTGTATCGAGCCAGCCCTCTGCAAAGGGCTTATAGGAGAGTGCTTCGTTTCCCGAAAGTTCTACCATCATGACACGGTAACCGATTTTTTTGCTTCGATTCCAGGATCCGTGCTCTGCAATCAGGATTTGGTGTCGGTAATTATCCGGAAATTGATCCCCTGTATAGAATTCCAACCCCAAAGGGGCTACATGAGGCCCAAGGTTTTGTACTGGAGGCGTAAAATCTGAACAATTACCCTGGTCTCCAAACTTGGGATCTTGCAAATCTCCCTGATGGCAGAATGGATAGCCAAAATGCATACCATCTTGCGGGGCATAGTTGAGTTCACAGGCGGGTTGATCATCTCCCATCCAATCCCGGCCATTGTCGGTGAACCAAAGATCTCCAGTTTCCGGATGCCAGGTGAAACCCACTGTGTTCCGGACTCCTTCCTGGACGATTTCCATTCCGCTGCCATCCGGATTCAGGCGGGTTATGGAAGCGAAAACGGGATCATCCGATTTACAAATATTACAAGGGGCTCCAACTGGGACATATAGTTTTCCATCGGGACCAAATGCGATATACTTCCAGCCGTGATGTGTTTCGGTAGGGTATTCCTCATAAATTACTTCAAAGGCAGGCGGATCATCGAGTTTGTTTTCAATATCGGGGAAACGCAGAATTTTGCTAACCTCGGAAACATAGAGGTCACCATCCCGAAAGGCGACTCCATTGGGCATTTTCAAATCTGAAGCCAGGGTATAGACAGTATCTGCATAGAAGTCACCGTTTTCATCACGCATGGCGTAGACTTTTCCTTCTCCACGGGTACCTACAAAAAGGGTTCCGTTAGGAGTCAGACAAAGAGATCGTGCATTGGTTACATCTTCCGCAAATACATCAATGGAGAACCCCTCTGGAAGTTGTATATTTTCCAGGGGCAGATCTGTACTTCGTTTAAATTCCTGAGGGGTAGGCGGATTAACATTTGAACAATTACTGCAAATAATGGCAAGAACCACCATTTGGAAAAGCGTTAAAAAGGCATGCATGATAACGGGTTTTTTATTGGGTATGTAAACAAGGGAAGTAGAGGTCTGATCCACCCCACTTATTGCCCTTTTTTCTTTTTCCAAACTTCCCAGGCTTCCAGGTCGGGGTATTTATTTTTCAGACTGGCTGATTCTGAAGGATTTAGCCGCTTGCCCTCTAAATAAGGGGTAATGATCAGGCTGTTGGGAAACAATTCTTGTAATCGCTGTGCATCAGTATAGGCATTTGCAAATTGAGGATAATGTCCTAAACTATAAGCATACTGCCTTTCGCCCGGTATTTGTTCAACGTAAATAGGTAGATTCTTGTTGGGGATACTCCCCTGATAGGCTCCTTCACTTTGGGCAAACTGTAACCGATAGTGTAAACCTCCCGGAAGGGGAAAGCCCATTCGAAATTCCGAGATCTGGGTTTGAGGTTTGGTCCTGCTGTCTTCAGCGGAAAAGAAAAAGTCAACAGCTCCCAGGCTGGGGCCACTTTGGAGGGCTTCATATGCTTCCAGAAATATCTGTTCCCGGGGAACGCCCATTTCACGCAGAAGCTTCGCACTTTTCTCTGTTGCCAAAATGGCCTGATAGAGCCGGGAGGTAGTTGCCATTTCCCTAACTGAGCAGGCACTTATTAACACCTTTGCATCGGGATGCTGGATCAACCAATTTGCTATTTGTTCCAGTTTTTGCCGGTTATCAGGTTTGGTGATCTCCTCCTGGCTGTTGTAGTAAATGGGCAGGATCGGCTGGTTTAAAGAAGCGACTTCACTGGTACTTCGAGATTGATAGCTTGTCCCAAGCGTTTGGGCTGCTGGTTTGGTCATTTCCTCGCGGTAGTCAAAAAAATAGGCAGCATATAGGTCCCGCTGACCAAGGCCGTCTTTTCTGGATGAGGCAAAGTAGGCAGTATATCCATCTTTACTCAAACGAAAGTGGGTTTCATCACCAGCGGAATTTATGGGCATTCCCAGATTTTCCACCCCTTCATAGCGCCCGTTCACAGGGTTGTATTCGGCTCGGATTATATCAAATCCGCCGAGACTCAGGGAGCTGTTATTTGAACTGTAGTATATCGTTAAGCCATTTGGGGCCAGGAAAGGAGTAGTTTCATCATAAGGGCTGTTGATCTCGGGCCCAAGGTTTGTAGGTGTGGTCCATCGACCTCGGGTTTTTACAGTTTTGTAAAGATCCAGTCCTCCATAGCCACCCGGCCGCTGAGATGGAAAAATAATCAGGGTATCGCTGAAAAAGAAAGGAGCACTGATGCCGGCCAACGGATCAACCGGGCTAATTAATGGATCCGAGGCGAGCCTTTGTTGCCTTCGAAAGGTGTCTACGCGCAGTTGGCCGTCGCGCAGTTGATCACCCTGAAAGTAATAAAGTACCTGCCCATTGCGGCTGACATCCAGTAAAACTTCATGCTGTGGACTGTTAAGCAGGTAGTGCAAACTTGTAGGGTTGCTCCAGCGACCAGCTTTGCGATCAGCGAAAAAGATATCCGCCCGGTATTGACCAAAGCGATCGTCTTGTTGGCCTTTTGCAGCACGGGGTCCTCCGATATTCCCCTGCCGGATAGAGGAAAAATACAACTTTGAAGGATCAGTAGGGCTCAGGATCGGTCCAAACTCATCTTTGACCGTGTTTAATGGTTCCAGGCTTTCCACTACGGCGGTTGCCGTTTGGTGTTGTAATCGAATGCCATTTGCGCAACGCCTTACCGCATCGTGGATATTGTCCCTTTTCGGATCTGAATTAGAAATGGTCTTGAGGTATAGCTTGTACTGTTCGGAGGCCTCTTCGAACCGGTGTTGGGCGTGAAAAATACGGGCCTTGTACAACCAGCATTCCGGGTATGGATTTTTTTCATTGATCAGCTTATCCAGGATTTCCTGGGCGGGCTCCAACTGGTTGAGTTGGTAATGGCATAAAGCAGCCATAAACCGGCCTTCCTTATCCCGGAGCCGCAGCTCCCTGTTATTATTCAGCAGGGCAAGGGCAGTTTCATAACGGTCGTAGTACATGAATTCCCGCGCCTGCTGCTTGACTAGATCAGTAGATTGTGCCCGAAGGTCAGTAACTGCAATCGTAGCAGTCAATAGCAGGAGAAGGCTAAATCGGTTCATGGCTAATTAAGCTTACTAAATTTTTCGATCGGGATCGAAGGCTTCCAGATAATCTCCGATACGACGCAAGAAGGATCCTCCGAGGAAGCCATCGACGATCCGATGATCATAGGACAAAGAAAGATACATCATTTGTCTAACTGCGATCAGGTCTCCGTATTCCGTTTCAACTACGGCCGGTTTTTTCCGAATGGCACCGGTGGCGAGAATCGCTACCTGTGGTTGGTTGATGATGGGCGTTCCCATGACGTTGCCGAAAGTACCCACGTTGGTAATCGTAAAGGTCCCATCCTGGATCTCATCTCCTTTTAATTTGTTGGACCTTGCGCGTCCGGCCAGGTCATTGACCGCTTTGGTTAATCCGATGAGATTGAGATGGTCGGCATTTTTAATTACAGGCACAATAAGGTTACCACTGGAAAGAGCGGTAGCCATACCTATATTTATGTATTTTTTCCGAATGATCTGCTCCCCGTTCAGGGAAATATTTACCATGGGAAAATCCTGAAGGGCCTTGACAACGGCTTCAATGAAAATTGGGGTAAAGGTGATCTTTTCTCCGTAGCGTTCTTGAAAAGACCTTTTAATTCCGTTTCGCCAATTTACAATATTGGTCACATCCACTTCCACGAAAGAAGTTACATGAGGGGAGGTGTGCTTGGAATCGACCATATGTTTGGCAATAAGCTTACGCATACGGTCCATCTCAATGATCTCGGTGTTGCCACCCCCTCCATTCACTACCGCTGATGTTGGACTTGGTGGCGGACTTGGCCTGGATGAAGGTAAAGCAGGGGTCTGGACGGCAGTGACAGGTACTTCCGAACGATTTTCTACGTATGCCAGGATGTCATTTTTAGTTACCCGGCCTCCCATGCCCGAGCCAGAAATGGATTCGAGTTCCTGTAGAGAGATGTTTTCTTTTTCTGCTATATTCCTAACCAGTGGAGAATAAAATCGGGAACCGGACCCACTTTCTATTTTTGCATTGGCAAGAGAAGGCTTGGAGGAGGCAAGCTCCGGTTGGACAGATTCCTCACGGTGATGGCCATTATTATTGGACTTTCTTTCACTGCCCTGAGATTCAGCAGTAGCAGGAGAAGCCTGAGGGGCGTCGCTGCCCTCTTCTGTTTCAATGATGGCAATTACCTTACCGATCTCAACTGTTTCGTCTTCTTTAAATAGGATTTTTTGGATGGTGCCGCTAACGGGGGAAGGCACTTCAGAGTCTACTTTGTCTGTGGCTATTTCGACAATGGTGTCGTCTGTCTCTACTCTGTCTCCCTCTTTTTTTACCCAATTGAGAATAGTTGCTTCAATGATACTTTCTCCCATTTTAGGCATGATCAGTTCAAACTGTGCCATAGTTCAGAAATTTTGGATGGTCTTATTCGGTGGTGGTGGTTTTGCGCTGCAAAAGTACAACTAAATACGGTTTTGGATCCTACTGTTCAAATATTTAAAGTCTGTAAGCCTTACCTTTTCAGTTTCCCCAGGGGGGTGAATGGGCCTTCCTTCATTTGCCAACTGTATTCTGGCTGTTTTCAAGCCTTTATCCCTTATTTTAAACTGGTGGAAGGGGATAATGTTGCAGGAGAAATATTCGAATCTGATTTAATGCGTGAACACTGCTATACTGGATATTTTTAAGACGATCTTTTCCAGCACGCAAAAGATAGGATTCAATGTGTTCTCCATTTCCTACAGCTATCCAGACAGTTCCCACCGGCTTTTCGGGGCTACCACCCCCAGGACCGGCGATTCCTGAAATGGCTGCCGCAATATCCGTATCCAGTAGTTCGATTGCGCCTTTAACCATCGCCCGGACGGTAGCCTCACTAACTGCGCCGTGCTCGGAAAGGATCTCAGGTTTAACTTTAAGCAAAGACGTTTTCAAGGCATTGGAATAGGAAACCACCCCTCCATGAAAGTAAGCAGAAGAGCCGGGAACAGAAGTGATCAAATGGGCGAGGTGCCCACCGGTACAACTCTCGGCCAAACCAAGCGTGAGCTTTCTTTCCTTTAACATATTACCGACGACAGCCTCGAGTTCTTCCTCTTCTTCTCCAAAAATCAGATCTGGTAAGAGTTGCTTTAAGGTTTGGGTATTTTTCTCCAGGGTTTCTATCAAGGCATCTTTTTCATGGTATTTCCCTGTAAGACGAAGCCTTACCTTCCCCAGGTTTGGAAGGTAAGCCAGTTTGAGAAAAGGGGGTAGGTTTTGTTCGAACTCAGATAACCGAACTGCAATATTGGACTCTCCTTCACCTACGGTTAGAATAGTGCGATGTGCAATAGGCTGGGCAGGAAAGCGATCCAATAACCTGGGCAGGATTTCCTTTTGCATGAGGTACTCCATTTCGTAGGGAACTCCCGGGATGGAAATAATGACCTTTTGTCTCCATTCGAACCACATACCTGGAGCAGTCCCCATTTTATTAGGCAATATTTGAACGCCTTCGGGTAAAAAAGACTGTTCCCTGTGCCCTTCTGTTACCGGACGGCCCCATTTTTCGAAAATTCTGACGATGCGGTCATAGGTAGGTTGGTGGAAAGCCAGGGGAACTCCCAGAAAATTTGCGATAGCTTTTTTGGTGACATCATCTTTTGTCGGGCCCAAACCTCCGGTAATCAGAACGATATCTGAAGCGGAAAGGCTTTCCCGGAGGGCCCATTGAATGTCCTCCAATTCATCTCCTACGGAGAGTATTCGATTTATGGAAGCTCCTGCAAGATTAAGGTGCTGGCCCATCCAGGCGGAATTCGAATCGATGATCTGGCCGATTAGGATCTCATCTCCAATGGTAATGACGCTGATCTGCATATAGGCTTTATAAATATTGAATTTCTTTAAACCCGAACATTTGTAAACCCGCATCGGTTTCAACCAGCAGTTTTCCCTCTTCAGTAACAGATCGGATAATGCCCGTAAAGGGAGCTGCCGTGGCGGTTTTGAAAGGAGCTGGTTCGTCTTTTAAGTACAAGTGCTCAAGGTATTCTTGAGAAAATTTCTCCATATGACCATTCTTTAATTGGAGGTATCGAATTTCAAGGTTTTTGAAGAGTTGGTTGCGCCATTGGTCGATCTGGAATTCTTGTCCACTTTCTAAAGCGAGTGAAGTGACTTGTTGCAGGTCTATAGGAAATTCAACCTGATTGAGGTTCAATCCGATTCCAATTATACAATCTTTTATTCCGTTTTTTCGAATAGTAATCTGGAGAAGAATCCCTGCGGTTTTTCGTCCGTTCAGAAAAATATCATTGGGCCATTTTATTTTAATACTGGCCTGGGGCAAATAGTGGTAAATTAAATCACGTACAGCAAGGGCTGTCATCTGGGTAAGTACAAATTGTTGTTTTACCGCTAATTGCCGGGGGAAGAGAATAAGGCTGAGCAGAAGATTCTCTCCGGGATTGGAGATCCATTTACTGCCTATTTGTCCATGGCCGGCAGACTGATAATCTGCCTGGACGGTAGTTCCTTCAGCTGGCTCGGCTTTTGATAGTAATTCTTTACAGTAATCGTTGGTGGATTTGAGCTCCTGAAACTGAAAAAGAACCTTTCCGATAAAAAGGGTGTTTGTATCTTGCAATGGAAATTTTTTGTACTTTTAAGAAGAAGCAAATCAGGGAGTAATAGAAATTCCAGTGAATATTCTCTATAATGCTGAATCTACACCTTTTACTTCCCTGAGATTTAATTCGGCCATCTTATTTGTTAACCAATTCGCATTCAATAATTCTAAATTATAAAATCTGAATTTGAATCCACAAATCAATCTTCGTCAGCCGACTCTCACCACCGAAGCTATTAATGATTTAGTTATTGACAGTATCCAGGACATTAAAGGTAAGAACATCATCAAGCTGGATCTGCGTCAACTAGATGAAGCTCCCACTGATTTTTTCATTATCTGCGAAGGCGATTCCAACACCCATGTAAAGGCAATTGCAGACAAAGTGCAAAAGCGCCTGAAAATGGAAGGAGGAGTACTGCCTAATCACGTGGAGGGGGAGCGTGTCGCCCGTTGGGTTCTGATCGATTACTTTTCAACAGTGATCCATGTATTCCATCCGGAGGCCCGTAATTATTATGAGCTGGAACAACTGTGGAGCGACGCTAAGATGACGGAATATAATAGTTTATAGCTGGAATCTGCACTTTTATCGAATATCGACAACGATTCCGGCAAGCGGGCGTTTAGTTATGGAATATAACGGCGGCTTTAACGTCAACTCGTTTGGGTTGCTTAATTGTGATGAAGAAAAAGGGAATTCGTTAAATGGAAAAGAATAACCATAACCAACCGGAGAACCAAAACTCGGGGGATGGGAAGAACAATAATAATAATAGGTTCAATTCATTTTGGATCTACGGGTTGATCGCTCTTGCCTTTATCTTGCTGCAAGTGCTGGCAGGCAGAGATTTTTTCGGGAATCCTGACCAGGACCTTACTCCTGTACGTCTTAAAAAGATGATCGCTGCGCAGGATGTGGAGCGGATCGTGGTGATCAATGAATCAAAGGCTGAAATATATTTGAAGGAAGAGGCCCTTGAAAAGCCGGAATACGATGATGCCGAGCAATCTCAGCTCACTGGAGACCGCCCTCATTACCGGATGCAGGTGAATGTAGAGGCTTTTTCCAATCAGTTGGAAACTTTCCAGGAGGAGGCAGATATTCCAGTGGATGACCAAATCTATCTGGAGTTCAAAACGAAACCTAATTACTGGCAGCCTTTTATCAGTCTCATGCTGCCTCTTTTACTGATCATAGGGATCTGGTTGTTTATCATGCGCCGAATGAGCGCAGGTGGAGCCGGACCAGGAGCACAAATCTTCAATATCGGGAAATCGAAAGCTACCCTTTTCGATCAGAATAGTAAGGTTAATGTAACTTTTGCCGATGTTGCCGGCCTTGATGAGGCTAAAGAAGAAGTCATGGAGGTGGTGGACTTTTTGAAGAACCCCAAGAAATACACTTCCCTGGGAGGTAAAATCCCAAAAGGAGTATTATTGGTAGGCCCTCCAGGGACTGGTAAAACTTTGTTGGCCAAAGCGGTAGCTGGTGAAGCCGGGGTGCCCTTCTTTTCGATCTCCGGTTCAGACTTTGTAGAAATGTTCGTAGGCGTTGGGGCTTCACGGGTTCGGGACCTGTTTAAGCAGGCTCGTGAAAAGGCGCCATGTATCGTATTTATCGATGAGATCGATGCCATTGGTCGGGCAAGGGGAGGAAACCGTATCCAGGGCGGAAATGATGAGCGGGAGAATACCTTGAACCAATTGCTTGTCGAAATGGATGGTTTTTCCACCGACAAAGGAGTCATTCTGATGGCTGCTACCAACCGCCCCGATGTGCTGGATTCCGCCCTGATGAGACCTGGTCGCTTCGACCGCCAAATCGGAATTGATCGTCCCGATTTGAAAGGTCGGGAAGCCATATTCCGCGTCCATTTGAAGCATATTAAGCGCGAAGAAGAGGTTGACCCATATACCTTGTCGGAAATGACGCCCGGCTTTGCAGGGGCCGATATTGCCAATGTTTGTAATGAAGCAGCACTCGTGGCCGCACGCCGAAATAAGAAGGCTGTCAGCATGGATGATTTCAACTATGCATTGGACAGGGTTATCGGCGGTCTGGAAAAGAAGAATAAGCTCATTTCTCCCAAGGAGAAAGAGATCATTGCCTATCATGAAGCGGGACATGCTATTTGTGGCTGGTTCTTAGAGCATGCCTCGCCCCTGGTTAAGGTCACTATCGTACCTCGTGGAATTGGTACGCTGGGGTATGCCCAATACCTACCTAAGGAAGAATATATTACCCGTACCGAAGCCTTGCTCGATCGAATGTGTATGACTTTTGGCGGCCGAGCCGCAGAGGATATTGTTTTCGGAAAAATTTCCACGGGCGCCCAAAATGACCTTGATCAGGTCACCAAAATGGCTTATTCCATGGTCTCTGTTTTTGGTATGAGTAACAAGGTAGGCCAGGTTTCATTCTATGGCCTGCAGAACGACTCTTTCCAAAAGCCCTTTTCAGAGGAAACGGCTGCAATGATCGATTCAGAGGTACGGAATCTGGTACAATCTCAATACAAGCGGGCAAAAGAATTATTGATCGAACACCGTGATCATTTAGAATTACTGGCTCGGGAGCTTTTGGATAAGGAAGTGCTCCTCAAGTCTGATGTCCAACGCCTGGTCGGGGATCGTCCGTTCGTTGATCCTGTTGAAGCTGCTTCACCAAAGGGCCATCTAGACGGGCATGATCATGGTAATTCTGAAAAAGATGGTGTAAACTCCAGCACGGAAGCTTCCAACAAAGAAGCATAGAAAAAGGAAAATATTGGACCTCAATGTGTTTAAGACCGTTGAGGTCCAAATTTTTTTGAATGCTCCCTACCGTCCGTATTTATTTCGTAAAACAGGATAGCTGAGTACGGCCAGCATAATGATCATAACCCCCAGGTAAAATTGGGGGCCCAACTCCTGGCTGTCGTTCAGTAGGAAAAAAGCAAGGCCTATACCATAAACCGGTTCCAGGTTAATGGTCAGGTTTGCGGCAAATGCTGATAGGTGGCGCAAAGCTCGTAGAGAGAGTACATAAGCTAAAGTGGTACAAAGAAGGGCAAGTACCAGTATATATAACCAATCAATCGGCCTGGGGGGCCAAAACAGGACTTCAGATTCACCGAAGTGATAGTAAAAAGGTAAAACAAAGGAAAGAAAGATCCAGGCACTCCCCAGTTCGAGAAAAGTTATACTCGTTTCGGGCATCTTGCTGATCATCAGCTTATTTAATGTTCCAAACAAGGCCGCCAGAAAAGCAGAGAGTAAACCGACAAGCAGGCCTTTTAAAAGAGAGAAATCGGCACCGTTCACGATCAAAAACATGCCGGGAATGATTAAAAGCCCGAGCAATAATTCATATCCCTTAATTCGTCGGCGAGTAAAAAGTGGCTCCAGTAAGGAGGTAAAAAAGGAGGTAGTGGCCATGGCCACAAGGGCCACACTGGCATTGGCAAGTTTAATAGCTCCATAGAAGGTAACCCAATGAATAGCTACTAACAGCCCGATACCCATAAATTGTAGTATGGTCTTTCTGGAGGCCTGGAGAATAGAACGACCGCCCTGAATGAGAAATAGTAAACTGATAGAGGTAAGTAATACTCGCCACCAAACCAGTTCCACAGCGGAGAGCTGGATCAAATCTCCTAAAATAGCCGTAAAACCGAATAAGAAAACGGCAATATGTAACTCCAAATAGGCACGCTGCTCCGAAGTGGGATGCATATCAAAAATTTAGCGCAAAGTACGAACTCTGGTAAACCTTTCCTCTTCTCGAATATTTACAAATACGAGGTTTCCGGAAATCCCGGGCCTATTTTTTAAAACATCTAAAAATCCAGCTTGCTATGGCCATTAATGTAGGCGAAAAGGCACCTTCCTTTAAGTTGACTTCAGAAGACAAAAAAACAGTTTCCTTGGGGGATTTCGAAGGGAAAAACGTGGTTTTACTTTTTTTCCCATTTGCCTTTACCAGTGTTTGCACAGAAGAATTGTGCACGACCCGGGATAATATTTCGGATTACGAACGACTCGATGCTCAGGTACTCGGCATTTCAGTGGACTCCCCTTTTACATTGGAACGCTTTAAAGCGGATCAACAGCTTAATTTCCCCTTATTATCAGATTTCAATAAAGAGGCCTCCCATGCCTATGACAGTCTGCACGAAGAATTTGCTTTCGGTTTGAAAGGAGTGGCAAAACGCTCTGCTTTTGTTATTGACAAGGAAGGGGTCGTTCGCTACAAAGAGGTATTGGATAACCCTGGAGAAATGCCGAACTTTGCAGCTGTAAAGGAAACCTTGGAGCAGTTGAATTAGTAAGTAAGATAGACAACTGGCCCGAAGGAGTAAAATTAATTTGGGCGCTTCAAAGTGGAAATAGCACTTCAAGGCGCCCAAATACTTATCCTGTAAAGTAGTAGCACCTTATGTTTTATTTCGGCCCCTGGGAAGACACCGAGGAAGTTGTAGTGGAAGAAGAAATCGTTGAGGAAGATATCGGGGACCATGCTCAACTGATTGTTTATAACGATGATCACAATACCTTTGATTGGGTCATTGAGTGTTTTATGGAAGTATTAGGTCATACTTTCGAACAGTCTGAACAGCTTGCCCTGCTTATCCACTTAAAAGGTAAAGCCACTGTAAAAACAGCTCCCTACTCTGTGCTCAAGCCCAAAAAAGATGCCCTTATCGAGCGGGGACTTTCCGCTGTGATCGAAGGAAAAGCCGATTGAAGTCGGATTTCCCAAAAAAGATAATTCCCACCCTCCAAAGGTTTTTTTTCATTTGCTGAATAAAATGTGTTTCTTCCTGCTTCTTTTTTGCTAGAAATCAAGACCGGCAAAGCATGAAGATTTTGAAGTTTGGCGGCTCCTCCGTGGCAACGCCTGAACGCATCAGGGCCATTGTGGAGATCGTGAAATCCTATTATACCCGCGGGGAGCAATTTACCCTGGTATTTTCGGCATTCGGAGGTATTACCGATGCACTCATTGAAATGAGTGCTATGGCCGCATCCGGCGATAGCAACTACCAACTTTTATTCGGAGCCTTTAGTACCAGATACCGGGAGGCAGCAAGGGATCTACTCCGGGAAAGCTATTTGGAGGAAGTACTCCCTCAGTTAGAAAAAAACCATGAGGTACTGGGAAATTTGCTATACGGTGTTTTTCTGGTCCGGGAAGCTTCTCCCCGAACGATGGATTACCTTCTGAGCTTTGGAGAAAGAAATGCGGCTTATTTAATTACCCATGTTTTAAGACAGGAAGGCATGGCAGCCTCTTTTCTGGATGCTCGTAAGGTTATTAAGACGGATAAAAACTTCGGGAATGCAAAGGTAGACCTGGAACTTAGCTATAGAAAAATAAGAGAGCATTACAGGCAAAATGCTGATATACAAGTTGTTACGGGTTTTGTGGCAAGTGCAAAAGGTGGTTTGACCACCACCCTGGGGCGAGGGGGATCCGACTTTACAGCAGCTTTATTGGGAGCAGGCCTGCAGGCCAGATCGATCGAGATATGGACAGATGTAAACGGAGTGCTTACCGCTGATCCGCGCAGGGTAAGAAAAGCATTTACCATTCCCAGTTTGACCTATGCCGAAGCAATGGAAATGTCCCATTTCGGGGCTAAGGTCATTTATCCGCCTACTTTGCAGCCAGCCATTTCGGAAAATATTCCCCTGGTGATCAAAAACACCTTCAATCCCGAATTTGAAGGAACCCTGATCTCCAGTGAGGCGAATCCTGATGGCAGGCCAGTTAAAGGGATCTCTTCCATATCGCATATTGCATTATTAACCCTTGAAGGGAGTGGCCTGTTTGGGGTGCCTGGTATTGCAGGCCGGCTGTTTGGGGCACTTGCTTCCGGAGGCGTAAATGTGGTTTTGATCACTCAGGGATCCTCGGAGCATTCCATCAGTTTTGCCGTTCAACCAAGGGAGGCCAAGCGTTCGCGACAATTGATCGAAAAGGCCTTTGAATATGAAATGGAAAGGGGTATTATAGACCCTGTAAAAGTAGAATCTGAGCTTTCCGTCGTGGCTGTAATTGGTGAACGCATGCGTTTTCAGCCCGGGATCTCCGGACGTTTGTTCCAGGCTCTTGGAAAAAATGGTATTAATGCAGTAGCAATTGCTCAGGGCTCTTCTGAACTGAATATTTCGGTGGTCATCAATAGAACGGATGAAGCGAAAGCATTAAACGCACTCCACGATGCCTTTTTCTTGTCCGAAACCACAGAACTGCATTTGTTCATGATCGGAGTAGGCCTGATAGGCAGCACCTTACTGGAACAGATACGGGCACAGGCAGAGTTCCTGATCAAAGACCATACCATTGCTTTAAAGGTAGTTGGGCTTGCCAACTCAAAAAAGATGGTATTCGACCCTGAAGGGATCGACCTGGATAATTGGCGATCGGAATTAGAGGTTGCTGAAATGCCGATGCGAATGGCAGATTACGTAAGCAAGATGCGAGAATTGAATATGAGTAATGCCATTTTTATTGATAATACAGCCAGTGAACAGATCACTGATTTCTATGAAAGCATTCTAGATGCCAGCATTTCTATTTCTACACCCAATAAGATCGCTACTTCTTCGGCCTTTTTAAAATACCAGCGATTAAAAAACATTGCTAGAAGAAGAGGAGCACAATTTATGTATGAAACAAATGTGGGAGCCGGGTTACCGGTTATTTCTACCTTAAATGATTTGCTGATCAGCGGGGACAGCATTAGAGTGATTGAAGGGGTTTTATCAGGGTCTATGTCTTTCATTTTCAATAACTTTCGTCCTGGGACTTCATTTAGTGAAATCGTTCGGGAAGCCAGAGAGCACGGATACACAGAACCGGATCCAAGAGAGGACCTAAGCGGAGCGGATATCCGAAGAAAGTTGGTCATTCTCGCTCGGGAAGCAGGAATTCCACTAGAACCAGAAATGGTGGAGATGGATACTGTTTTACCGGAAGCCTGTATTGCGGCTCCCAGTATAGATGCTTTTTTCAGCGAGCTGGAAAAAGCGGATGAACATTTCTCCGACCGGGTGGAGAAAGCGGTAGCAGCTGGAAAAGTGTTGAGAATGATTGCACGCCTGGATAGGGAAAAAGCTGCTGTCGGGCTTTACGAGGTAGATCAAGACCATCCTTTCTACTTTTTAAATGGAAGTGATAATATGGTCGTTTTCACTACAGAAAGATATATGGACCGCCCCCTTGTTGTCCGGGGCCCAGGAGCGGGGGCGGAGGTGACGGCTGCGGGAGTGTTCTCTGAGATCATTCGAATCGGAAATTATCTAAGTTAATGCAAAAAGAGGTACGCGTTTTCGCCCCTGCATCGGTAGCTAATGTAGCTGTAGGGTATGACATCCTGGGATTTGCCCTGGAGGGCCCCGGAGATGAGATCAGAGCTCGCATTGTGGAAGAGCCCGGGCTGCGGATCCAAAAAATCAGGGGAGATCAAGGTCGGTTACCTCTGGCAATAAACAAGAACACGGCAGGCTATGCTGCTTGGAAGGTGCTGGAGCATTTGGGAGAGACCGATCGTGGGATTGAACTGGAGATTATTAAGCACATGCCCTTTGGTAGCGGGCTGGGTTCTTCGGCCGCATCTGCCGCCGCTGGGGCAATGGTGGTGAATGAACTACTGGGGGCACCTTTGGAAAAATCCCAGCTGTTACATGCTGCCGTTTGTGGAGAACAAGTTGCTGATGGTGCCTTCCACGCGGATAATGTTGCTCCTTCCTTGTTAGGAGGATTTGTATTGATCCGGGATAATGAAACCCTGGATGTGGTCAGCCTGCCCAGTCCGGATAGCCTTCATGCAAGTGTCGTTCATCCTGAAATACAAGTATTGACTCGGGATGCAAGAACCATACTCGAGCCATCCGTAACCTTAAGTTCACTCATTCGGCAAACCGGGAACTTGGCTTCCTTTGTTGCAGCTTTATATCGGTCGGACGTTGATTTACTGAGCAGGTCCTTAAAGGACGTAGTGATCGAACCTCAACGCGCACCATTGATCCCGGGATTTTATGCTGTTCAGAAGGCTGCCCTTGAAAGGGGAGCACTGGGTTGTAGTATTTCGGGGGCGGGCCCGTCTATTTTTGCGCTTAGTACTTGCGAAAAGATCGCCAGGCAGGTAGGAGAGGGGATGCAAAAAGTATTCAGGGATAATAAGGTAGAGAGTCAACTTTTCGTTTCGCCCATTAATCAAAAGGGGGCATATCGAATTTAGATCAAAATGGAATTGTACAGCACAAAAAATCCGAATCATCGGGTCGACTTGAAAGAAGCAGTTTTGCGGGGATTGCCTCCGGATAATGGCCTGTATATGCCCGCTCGTATTCCGGTTTTGTCCAGCGCATTTTTTGACCAATTGCCTGTTTTGAGTTTTCTGGAGCTTTCCTTAAAGGTCTGTGAAGCACTCCTCGAAAACTACATCCCGAAGACGGACCTAAGAAAAATCATAGAAACCTCCATAACCTTTCCCGCACCCAATGTAGAGCTTCAAAAAGGCCTACACATACTGGAATTATTTCATGGACCGTCCTTGGCTTTTAAGGATTTCGGGGCCCGCTTTATGGCTCGTTTGATGAGTTATTTTAACCGAAATGAGAACCAGGAGCTGGTGATTTTGGTAGCGACCTCCGGAGATACCGGTGGGGCTGTGGCAGGGGGCTTTTTAGAAGCTCCAGGAATACGTGTGGTGATCCTATACCCAAAGGGAAAAGTGAGCCCCTTGCAGGAAAAGCAGTTAACGACTCAGGGGAAAAATATTACCGCCCTTGAGATCGATGGCGTTTTTGACGATTGTCAGGCCTTGGTAAAGCATGCCTTTCTGGATGAAACCCTTCGTGGGGAGATTCGACTGAGTTCTGCCAATTCGATCAATATTGCACGTTTAATTCCGCAAGCCTTTTATTATTTTGAATCCTGGAAGCAACTCCAACCAACAAAAAGCCCAGTGGCCTTTAGCGTTCCAAGCGGGAATTTCGGGAACCTGACGGCAGGCCTACTGGCTCAGCGAATGGGCTTGCCGGTGGATCAATTCATAGCAGCTACAAATATCAACGATGTGGTTCCTGGGTACCTGAGTACCGGAATTTTTTCTCCTAGGTTTTCACGGCCTACCATTTCGAATGCAATGGATGTTGGGAACCCCAGCAATTTTGCTCGTATGCTTGACCTTTTCCCGGAAACCAATGATTGTTCCACGTGGAACAATATTAAAAAGAAAGTAAGAGGTTTTGCATTCGATGATTCCAGGACCCAAAAAGCAATGCAGGAGGTTTATGAGCAGTTTAATTACATCCTGGACCCTCACGGTGCTGTAGGTTATTTGGCATTGAAGCACTGGCAGCGAAACTATCCGGATTCAGTTGGTGTAATTCTAGAAACAGCTCATCCTGCCAAGTTTATCGAAACAGTGGAGGCTGCCCTTGGAGTGCAAATCGAAATACCGGAGCGATTGGCTAGTTTGAAAGATAAACCCAAACAAGCTGAAAGCCTGGACAAGGATTATAAAGGGTTCAAAGAATGGATGTTGGATAATTTAAAAGGTTAATGGGAGCGGGCATCAGCCATAATTACCGTTGGGCTATGAGGGGTTGATGTTCCACGTGGAACATCAACCCCTCGTCGATTTTGTAAAAACACCTCAGTGAAATTATTATATTTGGAAACTATCGCAAAGAGAACACGCTTTCGGTTATCCTATACTTTGGTAAAAAACTTTTCAAAACTATCAATTTATCATGATGAAGTGCTTCACCCGATTTGGGGTTTTGGGGTTCTTATTGGCATTGCCTGCTTTGGGCTGGGCACAAGAGCCAAATACCAATACCTCCAAATTTAAACAACTGGGACAAGAATTACCCACCCCCAATGTTTACAGGACCGCATCCGGTGCTCCCGGGCATGAATACTGGCAAAACCGGGCTGATTACCTTATGGATATTCGCTTGGATGATGAAAATCAACGACTCTATGGAGAGGAAACCATCACCTACCACAATGAATCGCCAGACCAACTGGAATACCTTTGGATACAACTGGATCAAAATGTAAGAGCTAAAGATTCGGATACCTATAAAACCAGACCCAGTAAGCTAGATGAACGAATGACCCTAAATGGGTTAAAGTCCCTGGAACGAGAATTCGATGGTGGGTTCAAGATTGAATATGTTAAAGATGGAACCGGTAAAGAAATCCCATATACCATTGTAAAGACCATGATGAGGGTGGATTTACCACAAGCCCTGGCCTCAGGAGCCTCCACCACTCTAAAGATCAAATGGTGGTATAATATCAATGATCACGTCAATGACGGGGGGCGTTCCGGTTATGAATATTTTGCGGAAGATGGTAACTATATGTATAATATCGCGCAGTTCTACCCGCGAATGGCTGTCTATAATGATATTGAGGGTTGGCAGAATAAACAATTCCTTGGGCGAGGGGAATTCACATTGCCATTCGGTGATTTTGAAGTGAATATTACTGTACCGACTGATCACCTGGTCTCTGCTTCAGGTACACTCCAAAATCCAAAAGAAGTGATGGATAAGGAACACCGCGACCGGCTGGAAGAAGCCCGGAAGGAACGGGTACAACCGGTCATTATTTACAGCCAGGAGGAAGCAGTGGAACGCGAGGCCAGTAAAGCGGAAAAAGAGCAAACCTGGCAGTTCAAAGCCGAAAATGTAAGAGATTTTGCCTTTGCTTCATCCCGGAAATTCATTTGGGATGCCATGGGCATAGAGTTGAGCGACGGCCGGGTCGTGATGGCAATGTCTATGTATACTAGGGAAGGAAATCCGCTTTGGGAGCGCTATTCGACAAAGGCCGTGGCGCATACGATCAAGTGGTATTCTCACTACACCTTCGATTACCCTTATCCCGTGGCATGGTCAGTCGACGGCAGCATGGGCATGGAATACCCCATGATCTGTTTCAACTACGGGAGGCCAGAGAAGGACGGAACCTATTCTGAGCGCACCAAATACGGCCACATTGGGGTCATCATCCACGAAGTGGGGCACAACTGGTTCCCCATGATCGTTAACTCAGATGAACGCCAATGGACCTGGATGGATGAAGGCCTGAACTCCTTCCTGCAATACCTGACAGAACAACAATGGGAACGGGACTATCCTTCCAGAAGAGGACCTGCAAAAAATATTACCAATTATATGGGGGGAGATAAAAGCTATATCACCCCGATCATGACCAATTCCGAGTCTATTTATCAATTCGGTAATAATGCTTATGGCAAACCGGCAACTGCCTTAAATATTTTACGGGAAACGGTAATCGGCCGGGAGCTTTTTGATTACGCCTTTAAAACGTATGCTAATCGCTGGAAATTTAAACATCCGGCTCCTGCTGACCTGTTCCGTACCATGGAAGATGCCTCCGGGATTGACCTGGATTGGTTCTGGAGCGGTTGGTTCTATACCACCGACCACGTTGACATTGCATTGACAGATGTACGTTGGTTCCAGGTAGATAGCAAGAACCCCGAAACTGAAAATATGTTGGCTCGTCAAATGCAGGAAGCAGCTCCCCGTCGGATCGGAAGCATCAGAAATGAGAAGGAGATCGCCAAGACCTATGATGAAATAGATCCTACTTTAAGGGATTTTTACACAGACTATGACCCCTTGGAAATTACTGTTCTCGATCAGGAAGAATATAAAAATTACCTGGCGAGTCTATCGGAAGAGGAACGTGCTGTGCTGGAAGCTGGTAAGCATTATTACGAGCTGACCTTCGAAAATAAAGGTGGCCTTGTTATGCCTATTATTCTGCAATTTAAACTGGCAGACGGGAGTATCGAAGAACACCATATTCCAGCAGAGATCTGGCGGATGAATAATGAGATGGTCAGCAAGGTATTTGTTACGGAACAAAAGATCGAGCAGATCATTCTCGATCCTTATTTGGAAACTGCGGATGTTGATCGGGAGAATAACTATTTCCCACCACAAAAGCAGATGAATCAATTCGAGTTATTTAAACAACGACGCTACGGTGGAGGGGAAAACCCCATGCAGCGTTCCCGTAGGGCAGAAGAGCAGGGAAGCGGCTCCAATTGAGATTAGGGAAATAAAAATGGGTCCGAATTTCCGGACCCATTTTTGTTCAAGTGTTTGACAAACAATACTTTGCGTTTGGTCATCTGCAGCCACAAAAATAATTTTACGAATCAGTGTTTTTAAATTGTAAGGCTATGTGTAATTTCGTCTTTTGATTCACAAGGGCTTAGTAATGAATGAAATAAATAGGGATAATGCAGCAGGTAAGCTTCTTGAAAAGGGAGTCGATATGGTATCCTGGCGGAGCCCTTCCAATATCGCACTCGTCAAATATTGGGGGAAGCATGGTCGACAGCTACCTCGTAACCCTTCTATAAGCTTTACCCTTTCTGAAGCCCACACCGAGACCCAGGTAAAATTTAAACCTCTGCCAAAAGGCAAGACTACAAAGGAGCCCTTATTTCAGTTTCAATTTGAAGGTAGGCCAAGGCCCGATTTTGTTGGTAAGATCTCCAGTTATCTTCAGGGCTTGATGCCGGTTTTTCCCTTTTTAAAAGCTTATGAATTATTTATAGATAGCAGCAATACCTTCCCACATTCTGCGGGGATCGCTTCTTCTGCCTCTGGAATGAGCGCTTTGGCACTCTGCCTATGTAGTATTGAGCACCGCCTTCAAGGGAAGATGGAAAAGGGGCCTGACTTTTTCAAAAAAGCTTCTTACCTCTCCCGTCTGGGTTCCGGTAGCGCTTGTCGGTCTGTTTATCCCGGACTGGCGGCCTGGGGGAAAAGTGAGGTTTTAGAAGGAAGTTCTGACGAATTCGCCATTCCATGCAGGGAATGGGTAAATTCTGTTTTTCTGGACTTTTGTGACGATATTCTGATCATCAGTAAACAGGAAAAATCGGTTTCCAGCCGCGCCGGACATCAATTAATGGAAGACAATCCTTTTGCTCCAGCGCGTTATCAGCAAGCTAACGAAAATTTAACAGCTCTTTTAAATGCCATGAAGACAGGGGATCTGGAGCAGTTTGGAGCAATAGTAGAACAAGAGGCTTTAAGTTTGCATGCATTAATGATGACTTCCAGCCCACCTTACGTCTTAATGGAACCAAATAGCCTGGCAGTGATCCAGGCCGTTAGGCAATTTCGAAAGGAAAGTAAAACCCCTTTGTTCTTTACCCTGGATGCAGGTCCCAACATCCACTTACTTTATCCGGCCTCAGAGCAGGGAGTTGTTCGAGCCTTTATGGAGGAAGAGTTGGTCGGCTGGGCAGAGGAGAAGCGCTACATTGCAGATAAAGTGGGGCAAGGCCCACTGGAATTGTAAAACACCCGTAAAATGGCACGTTTACCCTTTAAATTTTGGAATATTTTAAAAATGATGCTGGTATTTTTACCCATCAGTTGTGCGCAGCACCCTGTTCCGGAAAACAGACCCAAGGTGGAAAATCAGGACTTCGATAAAAAAATCGCAAGCATGCTCCGTTTTTCCACTCCGGTAATTGGGGTAGACGAGTTAAAAGAGCAAAGGGATGAGGTCATTCTATTGGATGCGCGTAAGCGGGAAGAATTCGACCAAAGCCATATTCCCGGTGCCTTGTTTGTGGGTTATGGGGGGAGCTTCGAGGAATCAGCCTTAGAGAACATCCCAAAAAATACCCGGATGGTGTTGTATTGTTCGATCGGGTATCGAAGTGAGAAAATGGGAGACCGCCTCAGATCTATGGGGTACATTAAGGTTCAAAACCTGTACGGGAGTATCTTCGAATGGGCAAATAGAGGTTACCCTTTGGAAGATCGTTTTGGAAATAAGACAAATTTGCTTCATACTTATAATAGGAATTGGAGTAAATGGGTAGATAATAGGGAAATACAAAAAACCTGGTAAGTATTTACCGGGATTCAATAACTCAAAATGAATTGAGATGGACATTCTGGAAAAAGTGAAGTCCCGGGGAATGGGGCCTCTCGGTCAATACTCCCAAGTGAGCCATGGTTACTACTCTTTCCCAAAGCTGGAAGGAGAAATCGGACCACGGATGCAATTTAAAGGTCAAGAGAAAATCATTTGGAGTATTAATAGTTACCTGGGCCTGGCCAATCATCCGGAAATTCGTAAAATTGACGAAGAGGCAAGTCGTGAATGGGGGTTAGCTTACCCAATGGGCGCCAGAATCATGTCGGGTGAATCCGATTACCACGAACGCCTGGAGCGCGAGTTGGCCGAGTTTGTTCAAAAAGGAAGTGGCTTATTACTTAATTTTGGATATCAGGGGATAATGTCAATCGTTGATGCATTGGTAGATCGCCATGATGTCATTGTCTATGATAAGGATTCGCATGCCTGTATTTACGATGGTATCCGGATGCATATGGGTAAACGACTACCCTTTGAACACAACGATTTCGAAAGCTTCAAAAAGCAACTGGCCAAAGCAGATATTTTTGCCCAAAAAAGCGGTGGAGGGATTCTCGTGATCTCCGAAGGAGTTTTTGGGATGCGAGGCAACCAGGGAATTCTGAAGGAGATTGTAAGCATGAAGGACCAATATAACTTTACCTTCCTCGTGGACGATGCCCACGGCTTTGGCGTCTTGGGTGAAACCGGTGCTGGAGCTGGTGAAGCGCAAGGGGTTCAGGATCAGATCGACGTATACTTTTCGACCTTTGCAAAATCTATGGCAAGTATTGGCGCTTTTGTAGCTGCTGATCGCGATACGATTTCCTATTTCCGCTACAACCTACGCTCCCAGATTTTTGCAAAGTCCCTGCCCATGCCTTTGGTTGTCGGTAACCTGAAAAGGTTGGAGATGCTGCGTACCATGCCGGAATTGCGGGAAAAATTGTGGCGTAATGTCCATATGCTTCAAAATGGATTGCGGGAAGCAGGTTTCGACCTTGGAACCACCAGCAGTTGCGTCACTCCTGTCTACATGCACGGCTCTGTGAGCGAAGTGGCCAACCTAGTATATGATATGAGAGAAAATTATCATGTTTTCTGCTCTCCGGTAATGTACCCAATTATTCCGAAGGGTATCCTGTTGTTGCGGTTGATCCCAACGGCTGCCCACTCCGAGCAGGATGTACAGGAAACCATTGATGCCTTTAAGGCCTGTCGCGCCAAACTGGATAAAGGAGAATACGAAAGAGGAATGCCTCAGGTAGAGGTTTCTCCATTGGTCTGATAAGCTAATTCCAGCGAATTAGAACGAGGCTGCTTCAAAAAGGGATATTACCTTTTGGAGCAGCCTTCCTTTTTTGTTTATGGATCAACTGGCCAAGCCAGAAGGTGATCGCCAGGCTAATCAGAGCATTTATCCAAAACGGCCAGGTTAAGTCCGTTTCAAAGACCGGAATCCAACTATTTGCCAGGCGTAACAAATTGTGAATACCCAAAAAAACAGAAACTCCGACCACGATAAGACCAAAAAAATTGTTTGGTAACTTATTTACCAGTTTGGCCCCTAAAAGGCTTTGGTCGTTTGCAGCAAGCAACAAAAAACCGGCAACCAGAGGGAGTAAAAATGCATTAATGGCCTGAGCAAGGATAATAGCCGGAATCGGCCGAATATCCAATAAACTAAAAAGGAGCCCAATGATCAAAATAGCTCCCCAACTCCACTGGAATTGCCTTGATCGATTTCCCCATGATGTTCCATTACGGCCCAAAAGGGATTGACCGGTAATGGCAGTAGCTAAAGGAGCTGTCACAGAAGAGCTCAGTCCTGCTGCGAAAAGGCCAAAACCAAAAAAGGCGGTTGCCCAGCTCCCAAGGCGGTTTTCCAAGGCCACTGCTAGTGCCTCAAAGCTAAATGTACCGGTCACGGTATTGCCCACAATAAGGATCGCAATAGAAATCACTCCTCCAAGCAAAACGGCGACAATCAGGCCGCCGCGCATTTCCTTTAAGGATTGGCCGGCGCTAAGCCCGGAAGCAAGAAAAAGGTTATACGGAACAATGGTGGTCCCGATCAAACCTATTGCTAAGAGGGCAGAGCCTTCCGGTAATTCTACCTTTAATAAATGCCGGCTTATGTCTATTATGGAAACTGGGCTTTGTAGCGCAACATACAAAAACAAAATACCCATTATCGCCACCAAAATACCCAAGGTCTTGGCGATGCGCCTAGGTTGATTTTGTCGAAGGATAAGCAAAGCCAAGAGAGCTATACCCAGGCCAGGCCAGATGCGATTTACCGGAAAAATAAGGGTAAGGCCTGCAATGGCTCCCAGCATATTTCCAGCCTGATAGGCAGCACACCCTAAAGCGATGGCCAGAAAAAGAAACCATTGTACCCGATGGGTATTTCCTCTATATTGTTTAGCAATGACCTGGCCCAGGTTTTGGTCGGAAACAAGGGTTAATCGCGCAGCCATTTCCTGTAAAACTATGGTCGCAATCGTGGAGAATACCAGTGCCCAGAGGAGTTGAAGTTGAAAATCTGCACCTGCACGGGCTGCCGTTGTAACCGTACCGGGCCCTATAAAGGCAGCTGAAATCACAGACCAGAACAATACGGAGGATAATCGATTTTTCCAGGGTGGCATTTATTGAAGATAGCCTTTGTTTTGAATCTGGCCTAAAAAGAGCTCCCTGAATTATCCGTTATCAATTGAGGATAAAGGGAGCAATGAGCTGAAACTCGGGAATGATCACCTGAAATTCGTGGGAATCTTTTAAGTCTTTCATTAAATAGGAACCTTTCATTTTGCCAATCTCTGTTTCCAGAGGGCACCAGGATACGTATTGGTGGGTTTCATTTGGTTCCAGGATGGGGCACCTACCGATGACGCCTTCCCCTTCAACAACTCGAACCTTACCGTTCGAATCGACAATTGTCCAGTGTCTTCGTAAAAGCTGGACAGTCTGGGCACTTAGATTTTCGATGGTAATATGATAGGCAAAAATGAATTTTTGATCAACTGGTTTTGAATAGCCGGACTGGTAACTTGGCTCTACGCTAACCTTGATGTCATTAGTGGTAAATGTGTTCATAAAGGTTCGTTTAAAAAAGCATGCACCAAATTTTCTGCCTCTTCCAGCGCATTTTCCAACACATTATTAACCAGGATCTTGTCGCATTTGTTTACAAAAAGCAATTCTTCTTTTGCCTTGGCGAGGCGTTTTTGCAAGCTGGCCTCTGTCTCCGTGCTTCTCGCGCGAAGGCGTTCGAATAGGGTCTCGGGGCTGGGAGGCATAACGAAAACAGTGAGGGTTTGTTCGGGATATTGCTGTTTAAGGCTCATGGCACCTTTTACATCAATGTCAAAGAGTACGTGTTTTCCAGCCTTCCATAAGCGATCGATCTCTGAGCGCAGGGTTCCGTAGAAAAGACCTTGATATACCTCTTCCCATTCGGCGAAGGCTTCGTTTCGAATAGCCTGTTCAAAATCGGCTTTGCTAAAAAAATAGTAATCCCTGCCATGGATCTCCCCGGGTCGGGGCGAACGGGTAGTAGCCGAAACAGAAAAAGCTAAGGAATGGTTTTGTTGTAAAAGGTGTCGAACAATAGTTGTTTTCCCTGCGCCGGAAGGGGCAGTAAAAATAATGAGTTTACCCATGCTAGAGTGAGTTTGCTACCTGCTCCTTTATTTTTTCAAGTTCATCTTTCATACTGACCACCAATCGTTGAATCCCGAAGGAATAGGCTTTGGCCCCCAGGGTATTGATCTCCCGTCCAATTTCCTGTCCAATGAAGCTCAGTTTTTTTCCCTTTTGGGTTTGGTCGTTTTGGATGACTTCCTGGAAGTGATCACAATGTTGTCGAAGCCGGAGTTTTTCCTCTGTTATATCCATTTTTTCCAAATAGAAGAGCATTTCCTGTTCGAAACGGTTTTCATCTACGTTTTCCCGGCCCAGGAATTCCTCCATGTTTTGTTGCATTCGGGCGCGCATCTTTTCAATACGTTCCTGCTCGAAAGGGCTTACCTGGTCTAAAAGGTCCAGGATAATTTGGCAGCGTTCCCGCATATCGGCTTCCATGACCTGGCCTTCTTTTTCGCGAAAGGCATCAAAGCGCTGCAAAGCCTCCTGTACGCCTTGTAAGACAATTTGCCATTCTTCCTCTGCCAGGTCAGCCTGCTGAGAGGTCACCACATTGGGAAGTCGTAAAATGGCGGAGGTAATTTCCTTGGGATGCTCTCCCAATTCATCGGAAAGTAGTTTGAGCTCCGAATAGTACTTTTTAAAAAGAGGAATGTTGAGGCTGTAGTTATCTTCTCCCGATCCATTACTTAGTTCAATAGCAAAGTCCACTTTTCCCCTTTCGATACGGTCAGTGATTAACTTTCTAATGTCGGGTTCTTTTTCTTTATACTGGTTAGGCAACTTAATTCGAAGATCAGTGTATTTGCTATTTAAGGATCGAATCTCGACGGTAATGACCTTGTCCTGAAAGTCAACTTTACTTCGGCCGTAGCCAGTCATAGAAAAAAGCATAGAGCGGATTATTCTTTTTGAAAACTGCTTATCACAACGAGTGGTGCCTAGAGTACAACCACTAAAGATGGTAAGGAAAGCGAGGATGGGAAGTTTATGCAATCCTGGGAAATGGCAAGCATCCGGCTCTTCCTATCGGGTTTACAAAATGAGAATTTGTCCTTTGGATAATCTCAGGCCTAAAGATAAACCAATCCCCAGTAATATTAGTCCTTTACATGGGTTTTGGCCCTTTAGAACCTGCCGAATACGTATAAATACTTGACTACTAGGCGAATTGCTTTAAAATAATTAATAAGATCCTTTTTTTATAAGGATAATTTTTCGAAATTTGCGACTCCTTTTTTGAAGGAAAAACATTCATAACTTACTATAAACCAGTAAATAACGATGAGAAAAGCGGATCTAGTAACATCCATATCGGACAAGACGGGAGTTCCTAAGGTAGATGTTTTGGTGACCCTGGAGACTTTTTTCAGAGAAGTAAAATCATCCCTGGCGGAGGGTGAGAATGTATATATTCGTGGATTTGGTAGTTTTGTGGTGAAGAAGCGGGCTAAGAAGATTGGCCGTCACATCAAGAAAAACGTTGCTATTGAGATTCCGGAGCACTACATTCCTGCCTTTAAACCGGCGAAGATTTTCGTTGAACAAGTAAAAGATAACGTATCGGATCTGCCGGAAGATCGGACGAACGGCCTTTCAGAAAATCACTAACTGGAAATTTATCAACCCCATGACTAAAGCGCAAATAGGGGCAATAGCTGGGTCTGTGCTTCTTTTGATTGTTTTGTATTTCGGGGTGAGTAAAACCTCTAGTGAACAGAAGGAATTGGAAAAGACCAAGGCTCTGCAAATGGAAAGCACAGACATTACGCTTTTGCTTTCCAAGGCAAGTAAGGGACTCTCGGCCAATCAGCTTGCGAATGTCGAAGCTTTGCAGAGAAGGTTGGATGAGGCGGTCGTTGACTCCACCCGTACGGCTCGCTACCGGGAGTTGTCCAGCTTGTGGTACCAGTATGGTTATCCGGTGATGTCGGGTTATTATGCGCAACAGATCGCTGAAATTGAGCAAACGGAGGAAAGTTGGGCTATTACCGGCACTACCTATACGATCGCCTTGCAGGAAGCCGGGGATGAAAGTACGAGAGCTTTCGCCAGCGGTCGTGCCGTTCGAGCTTTTGAGGCTGCGGTTTCCTTAAACCCGGAAGAATTGTCCCATAAGGTTAATCTGGCCCTGGTTTACACCCTGGATCCTCCGCAGGATAACCCGATGAGGGGAATCTTGATGTTGAGGGAACTGGACGGAGCCCACCCCCGGGAACCCATGATCCTTAATAATCTGGCGCGTCTAGCTATCCAGACGCGCCAATATGAACGCGCTGTTGAGCGTTTAGAAACCGTCCTGGAGGTTGATCCCAATAATATTCGGGCTATTTGCCTCCTTGCCGAGGCATACCGCAGCCTTAACGATGACGCTCAAGCGGCAGATTACACTCGCCGATGTCAACTTTTACAGGCCGGGTAAAGAAATAAATTTTGATAAACCAATTTAAATTGTAGAAGTATTATGCCAAGCGGAAAAAAAAGAAAAAGACATAAGATTGCAACGCATAAGCGTAAAAAACGCCTGCGTAAGAATCGCCATAAAAAGAAGAAATAAGCTCATTCTTTTGTAGAAAGCATTAGCCTCGGCAAGTGCTCCTAATGCTAAATAATCGTGGAGGGTGAAGTCCAGCCTTAATTTGACTTCACCTTCCGCATATTTGCGTTTCTAGTACCATTTTTTTGTTGTACTTTGCTCTTGTTCTTATTCCTTAAAGGCTTGCTTTCTGGATAGAAGGCTAATCCCTATTTAGTGCATTGTACGGGACCCTTGCCAAGCTGAAGATTAAACCGGGAGCAACTATTATCTGTTTTCAAACTAAACTTCCAGATGCCTTGGATCTCTAATCTTTTACACTTTTCCATTCAAGACTAAAATCGTGCAGATAGATCCCAAAAATAAAGATCAGAAAACCCCCAACCCCAAACAGCCACCCTCTGATAAGGAGAACGGGAATTCCCAAACAGTCAACAACTCAAAAAGTACCGCCAAAGAAAACAGACATAATTCTCCTAAAGGTGTTCATCCGAAGCAGGCGCATCCAGTCCCTGAAAACGATACGCCCGTGGAAAAAGAATTAATCATTAACTCCTCTCCCACCAAAGTGGATATTGCTTTGTTGGAAGATGGAAAGCTGGTCGAACTACACGACCAAAAGACCAACGATAATTTTACGGTTGGCGATATTTTCTTGGGAAGGATCAAACGGCTTATGCCTGGTTTGAATGCCGCATTTGTGGATATCGGACATAAAAAGGATGCCTTCCTACACTACACGGATCTGGGGCCTACATTAAACTCACTGGCCAAATATACCAATGAAGCCGTTTCAGGTAAACAGACGATCTCCAGGCTGGAGAATTTCAAAATGGCTCCCGATATCATTAAGACCGGTAAGGTTGACCAGGTGCTGAAGCGCCGGCAACAGCTTTTGGTGCAAATTCTAAAGGAACCTATTTCCACCAAAGGGCCTCGCCTGAGTTGTGAAATCACCATTCCAGGGCGCTACCTGGTGCTGACCCCCTTTTCGGATGTAATTGCCGTATCTAAAAAGATAACCTCATCCGAGGAGCGGGCCAGACTAAAAAGATTAATCGAAAGTATTCGTCCCAAACATTTCGGGGTTATTGTGCGTACCGCCGCCGAAGGAAAAAAGGTCATGGACCTTCACGAAGAAATGACGGTGATGCTCCAGAAGTGGGAAGATATTTTCGAGCAGCTCAAAGGAGCTAAAGCACCGGTTAAATTACTGAGTGAACTTGATAAAACTTCCAGTATTCTTCGGGACCTACTAACGGATACCTTCACTAAGATTGTGGTGAACGACCGGCAGATGGCTGCCAATATTCGAAACTTCCTGAGCACCATTTCGCCCGAACAAGTTAATATTGTTCAGCACCACCGGGGGAATAAACCCATTTTTGAAGCCTACGGTGTGAGCCGCCAGATTAAATCAAGCTTTGGGAAAACTGCTACCATGAGTAGTGGGGCCTATTTGGTAATCGAACACACAGAGGCCATGCACGTGATCGACGTTAACAGCGGTCACAAAATGGGCAGCAAAAGGGGTGAAAATGCCGTTCTCAACGTCAATCTGGAGGCTGCGGAGGAGATCGCCCGCCAATTGCGACTACGCGACATTGGTGGTATTATTATCGTCGACTTCATCGATATGAAGAAGGCGGAACACCGGAAGGAATTAATGACCGTTATGCGGCAAGCTATGCGAAAAGACCGGGCGCAGCATACCATACTCCCGCTTAGTAAGTTCGGCTTAATGCAAATTACCAGACAACGAGTCAGACCCGAAGTCAAAATAGATACCAGCGAGGTCTGCCCCACCTGTGGAGGAACCGGAAAAATGAATGCATCCATATTGTTAGTAGATGATATCGAAAGAGATCTGGATTATATCTTCCAATCTCAACCCAAGGCGAAGCTGAAACTGGCTGTACATCCTTACATTGAAGCATATCTTAAAAAAGGACTGCCTAACCGCCAGGTGAAATGGTATACCAAATACTTAAGATGGGTAACGATCAAAGCAGATACGGATTATGCCCTGACAAAATACCGCTTCTTCGATAAAAATGATGATGAGATCCGACTGAACCAGTAAGGAGGTTCAAAAAAACAACAACAGGCCGTTTGCTAATACCAGCTTATCAAGGCTGCAAAAAGGAGTTAGCAACCGGCCTTTTTTTATGCCCTGGCGCTCCATTCAAATCCGTCCTTTGATAAAAGACCTACCTTCGAATGGAAGTCCTCTCAGCCATAGGGCAGCCGCAATCCCTCTCCCTGCAACCGGAGGTCAATATTCCCAACATGAACAGGATCAAAACGATTCGTCGGCAGCACCAAACTGTACCTGATGTCATAGTAATTCCAATCATTTAATGCGATTACCTAATTTAACAGCAAATTGTGATTTATGCCAGGGAAATATCGATTTTTAGTTGCCCCGTTAAATTGGGGCTTAGGCCATGCCGGCCGTTGCGTTCCGATAATTAATACTTTGCTGGAGGCTGGTCAGGATGTGGTTTTAGCCTCTTCTGGCGTAGCATTAGATCTTATACGTTTAGAATTTCCGGAACTTCCCTACTATCAATTACCTGATTACGGAATTCGCTATCCCAAAGAGGGATTAATTCCTTCTTTGGCCCGTCAGAGTGCCAGGGTTTTGTGGATGATCCAAAAAGAGCGCCAATTTTTAGTCGAAATTGTTTCGGAAGCCAGGATCGATGCGGTTATTTCTGATAACCGGTACGGGCTTTCTCTACCAGAGATTCCTTGTGTTTTCATAGCGCACCAAATTCATTTAAGGGGGAATACCAGGGCGGGGTCTCAATTTGCAAATTGGATACAGAGCCGATTCGTGAAAAAATTTCAAATGCTTTGGGTCCCGGATTTTCCGGAGCCGGAAAATCTTGCCGGGGAAATGTCGGCTCCACCCTATCCTATTCCAACGAAGCACCTGGGGGTGCTTTCCCGTCTGGAGCGTATCGATATTTCCACGCCTGAATTCAAAAGCTTGTTGATCCTTTCCGGGCCGGAACCCCTTCGAAGCTTTTTAGAACAAAAAATGAAAGCGCAATTGAAAAAAGCACCAGGTCGACACCTGCTCATTCAGGGGCTTCCAAGCCCAGACCGTAAAGATTGGCGGGAGCAGAATGTGGACATTGTAAATCGACTCCACGGGCCCGATTTGTCCAGAGCAATCGGAAATGCAGAGGTAATTATTTGTCGCGCAGGCTATACTACCCTGATGGACCTTTACTCCATGGGAGGTAAGAAGGCACTACTGATCCCAACCAAAGGACAAACTGAGCAGGAGTATCTCGCAAAACAAATGGAACTCAGAGGATGGTGTGCTCGTCAAACCCAGGATAATTTTGAATTGGCACAAGGTATTCAGAAAGCAATTCAAAGTAAAGGCTTCCCGATTGAGGAGAGTTCCCAAAGACATGCACTAATGCGAAAAACAGTAATCGAATTTATAGAAGAATTAAAGGAAAAATAAAGAGCGCAACCCGCAATAGGTTAGAAAATTCGCAACAGCTTGTCTGGCCAGGTTGCAAAAATCAGGTTGCCGGTTGATATTTGTCAATTCTAATGTTTTCAAAAATCTAGAAATTAATGTTGAAGTCAATTAAGTAGCCAATTAACACGAGGTAGTAAAACCTGTTATAACATTATTGTTAAAAAGCCAATTAAATTCGAATAGTATGAATGTCCTTGCACCAGTAAAAACCATCATGACGACCAGCCTGGTCACCGTAAATCCTTCCGATAAGATAACGGTTATAAAGGAAATTTTTGAGAATAATAATATCCACCACCTGCCTGTAGTCCGGTTTCGGGAAATGGTGGGTATGATCAGTAAATCTGATTTCCTGCATTTTCTACGCGGGTTTAGTAGAAATGACGAGGATCGTTTCGTAAACTATGCCCGATTACGTGTGTATACCGCCGAAGATATCATGACTACGGGATTGGCTAAACTCAGCCCGGATGAGCGGATCAACGTTGCGCTTGAAATTTTCATGGCCAATCGCTTTCACGCTATTCCAGTAGTTGATGGTAAGGAGTTGGTAGGTATCGTTACCACCTTTGATATTATTAAAGAGCTTGCTTCCGAGGAAATTACTGCAGATCAGATCCTGGCTAACCGGATCGAAAAAGATTAGCAAAAGTAACCTTTTCAAAGCTTGAAAATCACAATCTTTTGAAAAGACTCCCATTTGCAAGCTTGACCTAGTTGTAAGGAATCGGGCTGTCCCGAAGCGGTGCACCGATTCGGGACACTTTTTTTTAGCATTAGTTGGTTTTTCGGTAATTCCAGACGGCTAATCCGTTTACAGCCAGGGCAAACAGCACCATAGCTGAAAGGTGCGGGCGGATATCCTCCCAGCTACTTCCCTTCAGGAGCACCAAGCGCATCAGTTCGACAAAATAAGCAACTGGATTGAACCAGGTGATTTTTTGGGCCCAGTCGGGCATACTTTCAATTGGGGTAAACAAGCCACTCATTAAAATAAAAATAATGAGGAAAAACCAGCTAATGAACATGGCCTGTTGTTGGGTATCGGTTAGGGTTGATACCAGTAACCCCATCCCCAAAACCACCAGTAAATAAATAGCTGCAAAGCTAAACACCACCAGTAAGCTCCCTTCAAATGGAATGGAGAAGACCAGCCAGCCTACGATCAATCCAATGGCCAGTTCCACCATGGCAATGATCCAGAACGGCAGTAACTTCCCAATGATAAATTGGTATTTTCGAATGGGGGTCACGTTGATCTGTTCGATGGTGCCCATTTCCTTTTCCCGTACTATATTCATACCCGACAAAAACATACCCACCAGGGTTACTAACAAAACAAGAATACCCGGGACCATAAAATTACTGTATTCCAAAGTCGGGTTAAACCAGTTGCTATAGGTGATCTCCAGAGGGGTACGGGGAGTAACCCCAAGCCATTCCCGGCGTAATTCCCGGTTAAAGTGCAGGATAATTGCCTGGGCATAACTGTTTGCCAGACCTGCCTTTACTCCATTAATAGCATCAATGTTCAGGTGCAAGCCCGCTTTGCTGTACCGGTAGAGATTCCTTCCGAAATCCGGAGGGATCTCCAACACCAGATCTGCTTGCCTGCTCTGGATGTCACGCCACCCCTGTTCTGTTGAGGAGGATTGCCTGACCAACAGGAAGTTTTTTGAAGCGGCAAAATGACTGATCAGCTGTCTGGATACTACGCTTTGGTCCTTATCAACTATGTGAAGGTTGACGTTTTTCACCTCATAGTCTGCGGCATTGGCGAGGATCAGTAGTTGAATTACCGGCATAATAAAGATCAGTGCGGTAATTACCCTGTTCCTGAATATTTGCAAAAACTCTTTGCGCAGTAAAAAGAGGATGGTTTTCATGAAGACAGTCGAATGTTAAAGTTTCGAATACCGGCGACCATTAATAAAACGAACATACCGGCCAGGATCATGGTCTCCTTCCACACGTAGCCGAATCCAAGGCCCTTTAACATAATATCCTTGATAATGAGAATGAACCACTTGGCTGGAATGACATTACTTAGGACCTGTAAGAAGAGAGGCATGGATTCAACTGGGAATATAAAACCCGATAACAAAATAGTAGGTAGCATTAGGGCCATTAGTGAAATCATCATTGCCACCTGTTGACTATTTGTTCTGGTAGAGATTAGAATGCCCAAGGCTAAAGCCGTCAAAACAAATAGCAAGCTTTCCACTATTAAAAGGAGCAGATTTCCCCGTATCGGCATAGAGAAAACAGAAACAGAAAGGGCCAAAATCAGGATCGTATTAATCATGGAAAGTAGAACATAGGGAATAACCTTTCCCAGAATGATAAAGAACGGACGTAAGGGGGAAACCAATAATACTTCCATGGTGCCAAGTTCTTTTTCCCGAGTCAGGGCAATGGAAGTCATCATGGCACTGACCAACATCAAAATAATGGTCATAACTCCGGGAACGAACATATGAACGCTTTCAAGCTGAGGGTTGTAAAGCATCCGGATCTCTGTATTGATGGCCAAGGGTTGTGCTGCATTACCCTGCTCCTGCTGATAGTCATTGATAATTGCCGAGGCATAGTTGACCAGGGTGGTGGCGGTATTTGGGTCTGTGGCATCTGCAATGAGCTGAACCTGGCCCCCCTCCTGTCTTGAAAAAGCTTCACCCATAGCGGGCGAAAAAATAACCCCCAGCTTTATCTGGCCCTTTCGAAAAAGTCGAACGATCTCCTCCCTGGAATTCACCTTCTTCTTTAGAGAAAAATAGCCGGATGCCATCAAGCGGTCGATAATCTCAAAGCTGGCTTCGTCCTTAGCCTGATCCAAAACTGCAATTTTTGCATTTCGAATTTCATTGGTAATGGCAAAACCAAATAACAGGATCTGGATCATCGGCAACCCAAAAAGGATGAGCAGCGTGCGTTTGTCACGCAGAATGTGCCAGATCTCTTTTCGAATTATATTTCCTAATTGCCTCATTATTTGGGCTTAGTTGTTTTGTTCTCTTGCCATTTTTAAAAAAAGAGCATTCATGTCAGGGACCTGATATTCCTGCTTCAAATTGAACGGAGCCCCAAGAGCTTGTATCCTTCCCTCGACCATCATACTGATGCGATCGCAATATTCAGCTTCATCCATATAATGCGTTGTAACGAAAATGGTAACTCCTCTTGCAGCGGCTTCATAGATCATTTCCCAGAACTGTCGGCGGGTAATGGGATCTACTCCACCGGTGGGTTCGTCCAGAAAAACGATTTCCGGATCGTGAATTATTGCGGTCGAGAAAGCCAGCTTTTGCTTCCATCCCAAGGGGAGGGAACGCACCAACTTATCAGCTACTTCGGCAAGCCCTAGTTCTTCAATAAGTTGGCGGGTTTTGCTTCGGATAGCTTTAAAGGAAAGGCCATAGATACCCGCGTAGAATTGGATGTTCTCCCTTACGGTTAGGTCTTCGTATAAAGAAAAGCGCTGGCTCATATAGCCAATCCTTTTTTTGATCTGTTCCGGGTCCTGGTAAACGTCAAAGCCGGCTACCCGGGCTTCCCCTGAGGTAGGCTTTGATAATCCGATGAGCATGCGCATTGCAGTAGTTTTTCCAGCGCCATTGGCTCCCAGAAAACCGAATATTTCACCGGGTTTGACACCGAAAGAGATGTGATCCACGGCCGTGAAGCCTCCGAACTTTTTGGTGAGTTGGTTTACTTCTATAACCATTTTCTTAGGTTTTTTGGGTAGCGCCCATCGCCTCCATAAAACAATCTTCGATAGAGGGTGTGATCCTGTCTACCTGTACATTAGCAAAGGCCGAACGCTCCAGATACTCCAGGAGAAGACTTTCCGGTGTGTCCTTTTGAGTAGCCAAATGAAGCGATTCTCCAAAAGGAAAAACAGAATGGACCCATTGCTGCTCCCTTAGCCAGAGCAATAGTCGATATTGATCTTTACCCCCAATTCGCCAAAGGACATAAGGAAAAAGTTGTACGATATTTGGGGGGGTATCTATGGCGAGCAGGCGACCGTGTTGTATCAGCGCTACCCTGTCACAAAGGCGGGCTTCATCCATATAGGGTGTAGAAACAAAAATGGTAATATTTTTTTCCTGCAACCTTTTTAGAATTTCCCAGAACTCCTGGCGGGATACAGGATCTACCCCGGTGGTTGGTTCGTCTAAAAACAAAAGCTCGGGCCGATGTACCAGGGCACAGGAAAGGGCCAGTTTCTGCTTCATTCCCCCGGATAACTTCCCAGCACGGCGGGTCCGGAAAGGTTCAATTTGCTGATAGATATCCCGGATGATATCGTAATTGTCCTCTACTGTAGTTCCAAAAATCGAAGCGAAAAATCGAAGGTTTTCCTCCACAGAAAGGTCCTGGTAAAGAGAAAATCGCCCGGGCATATACCCTACGCGCTTACGGATTTGACGCAGCCCTTCTTCCACCCCAAAGCCAAGGACCTTGGCTTCTCCGGAATCAGCAAGCAGAAGGGTGGTCAAAATGCGGATGAGGCTGGTTTTGCCGGCTCCATCCGGGCCGATCAACCCAAAGAGCTCCCCGGCTTTAACGCTAAGGTTGATATCCTCCAGCGCTTTCGAATCCTCATAACTTTTGCTCAATTGCTTAATGTAAATGGCAGGAGGCATTGTTATCGGTTTTGGGACATAAGGATCGAATCTGGCAGGAATTCCAGTTCTCCTGGCATTCCAATCTTTATACTTCCATCGTTCGGAACTTCTACTTTTACTGCATACACCAGGTTGGTCCGTTCTTCTTTTGTCTGAACAATTTTTGGTGTAAACTCAGCTTCCTCAGCGACCCATCGCACAATACCGGTATGCCTTCGATTGGAATTCTTGGACTCATCCACATATACGGTAACCTCCTGACCTATTTCAAGGTAGGGCAAATGTGCACCGGATACGTATGCCCGGAGGATCATACGATCCAGGTCGGCCAGCTTGTATAAGGGTTTACCGGGAGCGGCCATTTCTTCCGGTTCTGCCAGTTGTTGCAATACTACGCCAGTTGTCGGGTTTATGATCCTGCACCGTTTTATTTGGTCTTCGATGATCTGTAACTGCGCTTCCATAGGTTCCAGTTCGGAGAGGATGGATCGGTTTGCGGTTTGGATCTGGTCTCTGGTGGAAATAATCTGTTTTTGAATGACCTCAATCTGGCCATTGATGTCGTCTAGTTGTTTGGAGGGGGCGGCTTCTTCTTCTAATAGTTTTTTGAGGCGGACTTGTTCTCGTTCAAGGTTGGCTTTTTGAGAAAGCAGGATGTCGATCTGAGGTTGTGATTGAGCAGTTTTTTGTCGAATTGCCCGCATTTTCGCTCGGATTTGAGCAGCCTGCAAATGTAAAGGAATGGTATCTACCAAGCCTACGAGCTGATTTTCCTCTAGCCGCTGGCCCTCCTGAATATTCAGGAAGAGGAAAGGGCCACCTATCTGAGGGCTGATCATCACCTCCCTGGCTTCGAAATTGCCGTAGGCATCAGCTAATGCTCCTTCTGATTGACATCCAAGTAGGAAAAGAAAGCAGCTTAAAACGAGTAGGATTTGTTTGTTCATATTGGTGGATTTATAAGCCGAGTATAGTTCGATAGCGGGCCTGTTCCTGTAGGATCTGGATGCGCAGAACTTCTAACTGAAGCGCTGTTTGTAGCCGGGTATTCAGGTCGCCAAGGTAGTCTGTGGCCGTGATAACACCTTGGTCGAGACGAACCTTACTTTCCTCCAGGATGGTGTCCTGTAGGGTCAAAATCTCCTTTTGACGTTCGATCTGTTCTCTAAGGATGTTCTGTTTACCCTCGTACTCAGCTTCTTGCAGGTCAATATTCCTTAAGAACACTTCTTCTTGTTTGGCGATCATTTGAGCCTGTGCGTTGAGTTGTTCTCGTTGCCGTTTGCTTGCTCCCCAATCTGTGATAAACCAGCTCGCCTGTATTCCTCCAAGGGCAAAGGGGCTAAGATCGGTGTCGAAAACATTAAGGGGGTTAGGGTAACCAAAGCCGGCCTGGGCAAAAAGGCCAATTTTAGGCTGCCTGCCGGCAGTGATAAGCTCATCCTGACTAAGTAACACTTCTTTGTTAAGGGTAAACTGTTCCAGTTCTGGTCTGGAAACCGGACGCTGGTTTAAGTCTACTACTTCCTTGGGAAGTTTTAATGGTTGGTTCGGAGGAAGAATAGTATCCATCAATCCGGCCAGCGTTAGCAGGGCATAGGACTCCCTTTCTTTTGCTTCTTCTATCGTAGACTCTAGTTCCAGAAGGCGGATTTTTAGGCGTTTGACTTCACTGGGAAGCAAGACCCCGATACGGGTGGCTGCTTCCAGGGTTTTAATTCGGGTGCTGATATCTTCCCTGGTCGTTTCGAGAATTAGGCGTTGTTGGCGGCTAAGAGCTATTCCAAAGAATAACTCATTTACGCGTTGCTCCAGTCGGTAGAGCTGGGTTTCTATTTCCTGCTGTTGTTGGGCTAATTTTCGTTGAGCCAGGTCTGAGCGTGCCTGTTTGACACCGCCGTCCCAGATGGTCCAATTGGCTTCCAGGCTGGTTTGAAAATTTTCCTTCGGGATTTCGGGGATTTCGATCAAAGGGTTTTCAAAAGGCAAAGTGAAAACATCCGACTGATAAGAGGCTCTTGCATTCCATAGTAGCCCGGGATTACGACTCAGGTCCAGTTGTTCTACTTGAAGCAGATAGTCGGCTGCAAGTAAGGCTTTTTGATCCTGGGTGGGATCGGTCATTTTGGTTCTTTCCTGGCAAAATTCCAGACTTAGGCTATCGCCCTGAGCGAAAACCCATGGGGCAGAGAAAGCAAATAATAACAATAAAGGGAATATCTTCATGATGTTTTATCCGTTTGGTTAACATCAAGTGCTTGATGCAAGAAGGCCTTCACAGCCGTTTTCCTTTGCTCCATTAATAAAAAGAAGGTGGTATTGTCAATTCCGACTATCCCCGTAATCAAGGGACGGGAGGCAAAAGGAAAAACGCAGAGGGATAATACATGCAGCAATAACTGGAAGGGGTCAACCCTTCGGATTTGGCCTGTCTGAGTGGCCATTTGCATTTCAACCATTAGTCTATTGACATCCGGAAAGCTACCTCGGTTTTTTAGCCTTGCCAGGAATTTATCCGGTTGACTATGTATTTCTGCAAGGATAAACTGTGGTAAATGAGGGTTTTGTATTAATAGGTCGATATATTGATCCACGATGAGGTCGAGCTTTTTCAAAAGGTGGAAATCACTTTTGATAGTGTGGTTCAGGTGTTGCATAAAGGTATCCATCGCCTCTGAAAAGATAGAATCGAATAACTTTTCCTTCGTCCAGGAGTAATAGCTGATCAGCCCCTTATTTATGCCAGCCTCATCTGCAATCTCTTGCATTCTGGCACCCGCATACCCTTTGGAGGAAAAAACTTTTTTGGCTGCTGCCAAAATTCGTTGGTTGGTCTCCTTTGGATTGGTGTTATCCATTTGGGTAATTTTAGGGCAATTTATTGATCTTACAAGGTTTTGTCAAGTTTTATTTGAATAATTTAGCTAAAAGGATAAGATTTAATTATCGCCTTCACCACCTTACTAAGCCTGGGTTCAGCTTGTTTAGCCACCGCAATGACGTCATCCACCGTGGTTGGACGAATGTCCTGAATCGGATAGCAACGGTTAGTAGCAACTGAGGCCACAAAAACCGGCAGGTTCATATGCCTGGCTACAATTACTTCGGGAACAGTGGACATACCAACTACATCGGCACCAATCAGGTGAGCGAAATTGTACTCTGCAGGTGTTTCTAGATTTGGGCCGGGCAATGCAAGATAAACACCTTCATGTGCTCTGATATGGAAATCCCGGGCAATTGCCAATGCGGTTTGATTCAGGTTGCGGTTGTACGTTTCGAGCATGTCAGGAAACCTCAGACCAAGTCTTTCCTCATTGGGACCTCGGAGTGGGTTTTCAGGCTGCAGGTTAATATGATCGCGAATAAAGACCAGGTCCCCTGCATAGATATGTTGATTGACACTTCCAGCTGCATTGCTGATAATCAGCAATCGGATTTTTAATAAACCCATGATTCTAACGGGGAAGGTAACCTCCTGCATAGTGTAACCTTCGTAGTAATGAAATCGACCGGACATTGCAACCACCTGTTTTCCGGAGAGCTTCCCGAAAACCAGTTTGCCTGCATGACCTTTAACAGTGGAAACGGGGAAGTGCGGTATTGCAGAATAAGGAATTTCCTTTTCGATTTCGATATGACTAGTCAGGTCCCCAATACCAGTCCCGAGAATTATACCAATTTCAGGGAGAGTGGTGGTTTGTGTACGAATATATTCTAAGGCTTGCTGGAGGTGATCGTACATAGTGTAGTTTTCCCCAAAAGTAAAACACGCGGATGAAAAGCCTTAGCAGGAAACGAAAAAAAAGAAGCTGCCCTTTGGGCGGCTTCTTCTAACTATAGAGTATCCTTCAATGAATTTTTTTAGGCATGCGCGAGCAAATAGTCCGGAGAGAGGTGAAGCACCAGGTCCTGATTAGGAGCTAAACGATCGGTGACCAATCCATTCCAGCGTTTGATGCTATTGATGTCCAGTTCAAACATTGCTGCAATTTGCTCCAGGCTATCTTCTCTGGAAACAGTATAGGAAGTAGGGACAGTATTATCCGGAGCAGGGGCAGAGTACTCCTGGTTTTCTCGTAGTAGGTTGATGGCTGGAGCCGGCAAAGTAAGGTAATGTCCTTTTTTACTTGCTGGCACATATCCTTTACGGTATGCTGGATTAAGGCGTTCGATCTCAGTAATTTCCATTCCGGTAATAGCGCTGATCTGGGAAAAAGTGACTTTTCTGTTCAGGCTGATCACCCGAAGCTCGCTCATGGGAAAAAGTTCCAAGGCGGGTGCCAGGCCGTGATCCGCTGCGTGATTAAAGGTATAGGCTGCTGCAATATAAGCGGGCACGTATTGACGGGTTTCCACTGGAAGGTGATCCAGCATGGCCCAGTAATTTTTAGTACCGGAATTGCGGATCGCCTGACGCAGACGCCCCCCGCCTCCGTTGTAGGCAGCCAAAACTACCCCCCAATCGTCGAATTGCTGATGCAGGTCCCTTAATAAACGTACGGCGGCCTCCGTTGATTTATGAACGTCCAAACGTTCATCAACTACACTATTAACCGTTAAGCCGTAATGGCGGGCAGTAGCCGGCATTAACTGCCATAAACCAGCAGCACCTGCTCCGGAGCGAATGTCAGGATACAGACCGGATTCGATGACAGCCAGGTACTTTAAAGTCTCCGGCAGTTCATACTTAGCAAGATAGTGTTCGAAAATTGGGAAAAATAACAGAGATCGCCCCATCACTCGTTCCATGTCTGGCTTGCCAGCAGTAACATACTGCTTTATGCGTTTCATGGTAAGTACTTCAGGCACTACCTGAAGGGGAAGGTCCAATTCAGAAACCCGATGTTTCACCAAAGGCTCCGTCTGACTGTTCCAGGTATAGGAATGAGTGACGGAGATTTTTGATGTTTGTTCTTCTTCAGGGATAGGGGTTTTCGTTGCCATGCTAACGCTCACAGGCGCCAGCAGGGCGGCTAATGTCCATGGAATGTTCATCTATTTGACTTTCGTTATCAAATATCCGGCGCTGAGCGCCAACTGGGATTAAATGGGATTATTCTATATTAACTAAAATCGTATTCTATAACGTTTTTGCAATCACATAAATTGCAGATTCATTTACAGATAGGCAAAGCTATACCCTTTGGAAAGGAAAGTCAATGATTTTATTGAAAACACCTGATGAGCCATATCACTACGCCTGGCAAATAAATGGAGGCCATGTTTGTGTTTAATGGAATAAAATTTTGGAGATAATCAATTCATCTACATCCAACCAAGGCGGGTTTAATTTATTCGAATAAATTAAAGGCTGAACACATAAAAAAATTAACAAATTTTAACACTTTTTATGTTTTTGTTCTTTCAAAAACATTCTCTGGAGGATGTTTCCCTTTAAAAAAAGAGGAGCTGTTATTAGTACAAAACCGTTGATTCAACTCATGGAAGAGAAAAAAATATTCGAAGTACTGGCCTTTGGAATTGCCAGGGAAATCGTTGGCGGACCGCGGATCGCTTTTGAATTATCAGAAAAAAAACCGACTGCGGGCAGTTTAAAAAAAGCTTTGGAAGATGCTTACCCCAGACTTAAGGCCTTAAATGCCCTGGCAGTCGCAGTGAATAGCGAATATGCTGCGGAGGAAGACCTGATCCACCCTACGGATGAATTGGCCTTGATCCCTCCGGTGAGTGGGGGTTAGTTAATTGGTAGAAGGATTCTATTTTTCGGTGTAGCTCGATCATGGTATTTTCGGAGGTAAAGGAGCTGCTTTCAATATTACGATGCAACTGCAGGATCGCTTTCAGCAACTGGGGTGGTGCCTCGGAACGCAGAGATAGTAATTGAATAAAATCGTCGTTCAGGTGACGGGTTGAAACCTGGTAGCGTTCCCGGACAAAAGACAACCAGAGCTTAAACTGTTGCCCTGCCAGTTGTCGGTGGTCATTCTGAAGAAAATATAATCGACCGATATTTTGGATGTACTCTAGGGAGGTATTGCGTTTTTCGGGTAGAAGGGGGATCATCCTTTGCCGTCGTTTGGCTCCAAGGAGGAAATAAAGTAAAACGGTGGCAAGCAGAAGGTACCATGCCCAGGCAAGTGGGGGCTGGCTTAAAATATACTGGAGGGGAGTTTGGTCGGATAAACGGCGGGTTGGGCCTTGGCCACTCCTTTCCGGTCGAGGCAATTTGTGGTATTCATCCCAATAAATGGTTCCCTGATTCAAATAAGCAAACACGCCATCTGCATAAGCCAGACCCTCCTCCTCCAGTAACTGGATATTTGTAAAGGCTAAAGGGACCGTGTGTAAATAGAAATTGCCCAGGCCATACGGGATCTGTACAAAACTTACGAGGCTATCACCAGAAATACCCAGTGGCCGAAACCTTGACTCCCCTTCACAGAAAACAGACTCATGGAAAAAGGGCCAGTAATAGTTCTGAGGCCCGGCCCGTGTCTTAAAATCAAAAGTAAAATGGTCAGGAAGACGAATGCGTGGATCTTCCAGGTTAAGGCTGACCGATGTGGATTCTTCGTAGACCATATTATCCCACTCAAAATCTGCACAGGATAACTGATATAGGTCCTCCATCAGGTACCAGGAAAATGCCTCCGCACTGATAAATATGGAGTTGCCCGCTTCCGCCAATTCCAACAACCTTTGGGATTCCAGAGAATCCGGGAAAAAAGAAAGGCCAATAAAAATGTAGGAAGCATCGGTTTCTAAGGGGTAATCAAAAAAATCCAGAGGAGATGCTTTGAAACTGATGAACCGATCCTCTCCCTTTTTTGCCTCCAGTAACTTGGCGATCACCTTTGTACCGTAAGGCGATTCCTTTTGCATTCGAAAATCGCGCTTCCAGGAAACCCGTTTCTGGTCGTTCAGAAAAAAAGCATAAAACAGCCCTCCTAAAATAAGGGCAATAAGGATAACAAGCAGAAGATTAGACCGCCTCATGATTTATACTTTGAAGAAATTGTTGAAAAAAGGGCTCCATCTCCTGAAAAGTATCGGCTGTAACGGCTAAGCCTCCATAACAGACCCATTCGAACTGATTGGTTAATTGGCTGAAATTATCCTCGAATCTGCTGCCCTGGAGTTCGTGTTCATATTCCCTGTTGGTTTTATCCTTTTGCCAGCGTATTAAATTTTTTGAAGCCAGTTGTTTTAGGGTATTCAAATAATAAAAACGCAAGGCAAGTGTATAATCACCGGCCCGCTTAGCTTTTTGGATCATGGAAGGGAGGTCGCTGTCCTCCAGGTTATCTTCAACTGCTTGCAGGGAGATCCCGTGGTCGGATTTGCTTATCCTTTTATTCGCAGGCTCTCCAAAAATTCGTAGCAAAATGGCGGATAGCAAAAAAAGTCCGCTGATAATTAAGACAATGGTAAGGGCTGGACCCAGGTTGGAAAGGCGATCCCAAAGGGGACTCCCTTTTTTGGTATTCGGTTTTTCGACCTTCTTCTTTTTTTTCTCCTTGGTAGGATATTCAAGCCCTTCGGTCAAAGAGCGCCAGGTATCCCGGTCAAAGGAGGTCGAATCAAGAGCATCATTCAAAAACGGAGCGGAGGAAACCACAAATCTTTGACCCTGCACCGGGGAAATCCAGACCAGGCTGGCCATAAAAAAGAAAATTAAACCAATCCTGCTAGCTTGCCGGCTCATTGGTTGTTTTTTGAAAGTTATTCTCTCAGGATCCCCCGGATTTTCTTTTGGATTCGAATATCTGCAATTTCTTTTTGCAGATGGGTAGCATCCGCGATTTCACAGAGGGTGAAATATTGAACAAAAACACCTATTATCCCCATGCTAATGACCAGATAGAGTAATAATAAGGTAATAAAAGTCTGGATCATGGTGCTAAATACGCCCATATTTTCAGGTAGGTAAACTACCACGCTTACCATATTCAGAAGGAACCAGAGCAAGGTCGTATCGACGATGGAAAAGAACAGGATCCCTGTCAGAAATAAAGTAAGGCCCAAACCAAGGATCCGGCCATAGCTTTTTTTGATAAATTCCAGACACCGCTGTGCTGACTGGAAAAGAGAGCTGCCCTCTACCTGGAAAGTAGCTTGCCAAAGAACAGGAACCAGGCCGACCATAGCAATGATAAAGGTGGTATACCAATTATTCGTCCAGATAATGCAAATCCAGAGAGCGGTTACGGGAAGGCTTTTCATAAATGCTATTATCCAATCTTTCAGTCGAAATGTTGCACCAGTCTTATGCATTCTTAATAGATCGAAAACGGAAGTGGTAAGAATGCTCAATAGTAACCCGTGAAAAAGAGGAAGCCAGGGAATGCGCTCATTAAAAAATAACTGATCCAAAACGCCGAGGGAGCCAAATAAACCAACGGGAAAGTAAAAAAGATCAACAACCTCTGCCTTAAAGAATAGAAAAACTACCAGGCAAAACAGAGCGCTAATACCGGCAGTTAAACGAATCAACCTAATCCAAACAGAACGAAAAAGAATGAATAGGTCGGCAAAAACAATACCATTGGGTTTAATAAAATGGTAATGGACCTGCGAAGGGGGTAAGGGTTGAAGAGGAGCATCGGCTTTGTTCTCAAAGCCTATCCTGGCCTTAATGCGGGGATACCATAAAAAATACAATAAAACAAATGCCAGGCAGACGAAAATAAAGCTGCCCCTTAACCAGTCGGGCGTTTCTGTATAGCGTGTCAGGAAACCTTCTATAAACCCAGCCAAAACAATAATCGGGGCAATCCCAAACATCAGCCGAAGACCTCTGAGGGCCAAACGTTGGAAGGACTGCATTCTCGAATAGGTACCCGGGAAAGCAAGGCCCCGCCCCATTGTGATGCCAGCTCCTCCGGCAATAATTATGGCGGATATCTCCAGCGTACCATGTGTCCAGACAGTGAGAAACGACTCCCAGAAAAGGCCTTTTTCGATAAAAAACTGTTGGAATGCCCCGATCATTACGCCGTTTTGAAGAAGGATGCCCAGGGTTCCCACACAATAAATTATGCCCATTATAAAAGTCAAAAAGGCAACCCATAAATTATTAATGGTGATGCCAAAAGCCATATCCAATCGATTGGATTGCTTATACACACCCATTGGGTCGCCTTTCTCAATGTTCTCCAGGGTCATTTCCACATATCCCGGGCCGAGTATCGCCTCAATAAATTCGGGGTCATTTGCGGCAGATAGCATGCCGATAAGGAAAGCAAGGGTAAAAGTGAGAAAGGCAAACAAAAAATCTCGCCTGGATTCCCAAGCCAGTTGTGGTAATTCTTCAGCCCAGAAATGGAAAAAGCGATTGCGTTTTTTCCGTCGGCTATTGTAAATAAGGAGGAACGCCCGTTGGGCAAGACTATTCAGGTATACTCTTACCGAACGGTTAGAGTAAAAGGTGCGGGAATAAGAAAGGTCATCCGTAACCTGAACAAAAAATTCACTCAGCTGATCGGGATCCTTTATATGACCGGAGAGATGCTCTTCGAAAGCTTTCCACTTCTCCTGATTCTGTTGAATGAATTTTGTTTCCCGCATGACCTGGTCCGGGACTTACTCTTCCGGTGTGTTTTTATTTACCTGAATCTTATTTAAAAGAAGCTGGGCCTTAATCAGAAAATCCGCATGATAATACTGATGTTCATTATAAACCATCAACAGACGGGTGGCGTCATAGGCTGCCGACTTGGGGGTAATCTGTCGGGAGGCAATAGGGTGAAGCCAGTATTCCAGGTTATTTGACCGGAGGTAAGAACGGTCAAACTCAAAATTGGTAACTACGGAGAGTTTGTTTAAGCTGAACAGGTAGTCAGTTTCCTTATTAAGGACCTTTTGCAGATCGACTATATTATACCTGTCAAAGCGAGCCCCTGAACGTTCACATAAAAAAATGTCTCGTCGACCGTCAAACACAATTAAATCCCTGAACCGGTATTTACTGAAATTTTTTCTGAGAAAATTACGGATAGGGTTTTTACTGGGACGTAATTTTTTGAATTCAAAGGCCAGGTCGTTCTCACTTAACCGAAACTCTTCGTCAAAGGGTTTCCTGCGGCCCGTTCGCATATTGATCACTTCCTTTTTACGACCAATAGTATGGCCCAGTTCATCTACCTTGGAAGTAACACTAACAAAATCAATATTGGCGGTATTTCTAAAGGTTTCGAGGAAAATTCGATTACTGCCTTCCTCAAAAATCAATAAGGAGATTTCACTTATCGCATAAAAGTTGGGGTAGCCTCCGTAGATGTTGCCATACTTCAGTTCTAAAAATGCGGTATTCTTGTTCACGGTTAATTGTTTATTCTTGGCTGTTTGCTGACGCTGTTTTGCGCTTGCACAGGAAGCGATTTTCCAATTTTTATTTCCTGAGGTTTGGGACGCTTCACCCAAGTTTGAGAGTCGCTCTCTGGTTTCTCTGAATAGATTTGCAATTTATGGAGAAAAATTTAGACGTTTTAACAATCGCCAGGAAAAAAGTAGGAATTCCAGGTAAAGCCCGGCTTCCTTAAATCAAAAAAGAACCATCCTCGTATATTTTATTTCCATCTGCAAAAATGGCTCCCTGCCTGCTCATGTCGGTGATCATATCCCAATGAACAGGCGATTGGTTTTTTCCACCGGCCTGGAGGTAGCTCTGGCCAATAGCCAGGTGAACAGTGCCTCCCATTTTTTCATCGAATAGGATATTGCTGGTTTGCTGAGTTATATTATAATTTGTTCCAATTGCTGCCTCCCCGAAATGGCGGGTTCCTTCAAGGGAGAAAATATAATCAAGGAAATCCTTCCCTTGTCTAGCCTCCCAAAGTTCAATAAGCCCATCTTTCACCCATAGTGTTATCCCCTCCACGGTTCTTCCCATATAGTGGCCCGGAAAAGAAAAGTGGACATGCCCGTTCACGCTGTCTTCGACCGGAGAGGTATAAACTTCACCGGAAGGCATGTTGGTCCGACCATCGGAATTAATCCATTGACGCCCCTCGGTTTTAAAGGTAAGGTCGATGTGCTCACCCTTATAGTGTATTTGTTTGCACTTGTTGAGATGATCCACTATTCGTTGCTGTTCTTGCCCGACCTCTTTCCAGGCGGCGATAGGGTCATCTTGAAATAGCTTACAGGCTCCAAACACGAATTGCTGATAGTCTTCCAATGAAAGGCCCGCCTGTTGAGCATGTGCATTAACGGGGTATTCGCATAGGCTGCGACGCAAGCTTCGATCAGCTGTTCTTTGGGAATATAATTGGTAAAGATCTTTCAGGGCGAGTTGTCGAAGGGTGGATTTGCCTTCGGGAACATTGGCGGATTCAGCGGTGTTAAAGGGCGCCCGTATCAGAAGATAGGCGTCAAAATGCTGCACCGCCTTTTCAAAAAGGATGGGAAGGTGGTTTAGTTGAGGCGCTGTTCCTTCCTCAAGCAAGAGTTTGTCCTGACCTTGAAAATGGATATCAAATTCCATAATTGCGCCTGCGCGTAAGGCTTCGCGATACAATTCCCGAAGTAGGGGTTCAGCCAGGGTCGTTGACCGGACAAGGGCCTTGTCACCGGGAGTTAATTCCAGGCAATAGTTAACCAATAAGTGGGCGTAGGAGTTAAGTAAATTTTTCATTCTATGAAAAAGTTCAACCTACCATTGGGTAGGCTGGTGAGGATATTGTTCCTGATAAATAGTTCGAACCAGGTTGGTTATTTTTTCTTTTAGAAGTTCAGTATGCTCACCGGTCTGGGCGGAAACGATAATACTTGGAGTTTGGAATTGGTATTCCAGACTACCTTGAAGGCCTTCCTCTACCTCCATACGTGCTTCCTCGTCCGTAAAGGGGTCATAATTTTTCTCGCGGAACAGGTCAATTTTGTTAAAAACGAATAGTGTAGGTTTTTCCAGAGCCTCCAGATCCCTGAGCGTTGCATTTACGGTCTTAATATGATCCTCCCTGGAAGGATGTGCCACATCCACCACATGTAATAGTAAATCGCTTTCCCTTACTTCATCCAAAGTAGACTTAAAACTTTCGATAAGATGGTGAGGCAGTTTACGGATAAACCCAACGGTATCGGACAAAAGGAAGGGCATACTGTCGAAAACGACCTTTCTGACTGTAGTGTCTAGGGTGGCAAATAATTTATCCTCTGCAAAGACCTCTGATTTGCTGAGCAGGTTCATCAGCGTTGATTTGCCGACATTGGTATACCCTACTAATGCTACTCGGACCAAACCTTTTCTGTTTTTTCGACGGGTGACGTTTTGCTTATCGATCTTCTCCAATTTCTTTTTGAGCAGGGCGATCTTATCGTTTACGATCCTGCGGTCTGTTTCGATTTCCTGCTCACCCGGGCCTCGCATACCGATACCACCACGTTGGCGTTCAAGGTGAGTCCAAAGTCCGCGAAGCCGTGGAAGCAAATACTGCATTTGGGCAAGTTCAACCTGGGTTTTTGCCTGTGCTGTTTGGGCACGCCTTGCAAAAATATCCAGGATTAAACTGGAGCGGTCAATGATCTTGACCTTCATTTCCTTTTCCAAGATATTGACCTGTTTACCACTCAGATCGTCGTCAAAAATGACCATATTAATTTCTTCGTGGCTTTCGATATAATCACGGATCTCTTCAACCTTACCCGAGCCAATGAATGTCCGGGGGTTAGGGTGCTTCAGCTTTTGGATGAATCGTTTTTGGGAGACGGCCCCTGCAGTCAAGGCAAGGAATTCCAGTTCATCCAGATATTCCTGGATTTGTTCCTCCGACTGCTCTATCGTGACCAAACCTACCAAAACGGCGTATTCCAGTTTCTTTTCGAGCCCTTTGCCCTTGTCCTTTTCCCCTAAATTCCAACCGTTATAGTTGCTCATAAACTTCCTTTTTCTAGCGCCTGACAAGCCAGGAGGTAGGGTCAAGTCGCTTTTTTTCTTGCCAAATTTCAAAATGCATTTCCGGCTTGGCGCCATGCAGCTTACCGATGTGATCCCCTGCTTTTAATTGATCGCCACGGCGTACGTAAAGCTCGTCCAGATTCGAATAGACACTGTAAAAATTGCCATGTTGGAGAATTACGGTGTTTTTATAACCGGGGATAAACTGTGTCCCGGCTACCTTGCCGTCAAGAACCGCCTGTACCAGCGCCCGAGCTTCTGTCTGTATATCAATGCCATTGTTAGTTACTTTAACTTCAGGGTATTTTGGGTGTTGGTGGACACCGTAGGGACGAACGATAGTACCTGCAGGAACCGGCCATGGTAATTGACCTTGAAGGGTACTAAAATTACCCGTTGAGCGAGCATTATTCGAACCCCCTGGTGAGGTTTCGGCATTATTCTCCCGGGCGGCCAGGGTTTCTCTTCGAATAATGGAAGCAATGGCGGTATTTAAGCGAGCGCGTTCTTCCTCCTGTTCGGCTAATTGCTGAGCCAGTTGCTTTTCATCATTTTGTAAATTGCTCAACAAGTGGTTTAGGGTTCCGAGTTCCTTTTCCACTGAAATTTGTTGATCCTCCACCGCATCCAACAAGTCCTGCTGATCGAGTTTTCGAATTTCCAGTTGGGCTGCTTTTTCATCCAGGGTTTGTTGAGTATCTATGATACTTTGAGACTGGCGCCGTCGAAACTTTTGATACTGCCGAACATATCGCCAACGCTGGAAGGCATCGTTGAAGTCGCGAGCAGAAAACAGGAACGCAGCGAAGCTTTGTTGCAATTTGTGACGTAGTGCAGTGCGCAAAGTGGCAGTGTATTCCGATTTCAGGCGATCAAGGTCACTTTCTAAAGCTGCGAGAACCTCCGTTGTTCGCTCAATATTTTCATTCAGGTAATCCAGGTCCGACTGAAGATTGGCTATCAAGGCTTGCCGATTCCGAACCTGAGCTTTCATAACCAGGAACTCGTTCAACCGGGCCTTTCTGTTCTGTTGAGTTTCCTCTAAACGATCTCCTGTTTTTCGGATTTGCTCCTGTAGATCCTTTCGTTGTTCTTCCAGCTCATTCCTGTCCTGCCCGAATAGCGGAAATGAGGAGGCCAGCGCAAGTAAAAAAGCCGGCAGAAATACCGTCCTCTGGAGAAGTACTCTAATCGATACGCGAATATTTTCCCGGGATATTGAATTCCATCGAAGAAGGGACGTCGAACTCCACTTTATCATATTTGATTTCAACCTTTACAGGACCTGTTTCTTCACTATCTACCTGAATTTTACGAAAATAGGAAAAAATACGGTCCTTGTCTACGGGTTTATAATCGGATAGGGCCACATTGACTGTAATGCTTTCATTCCGGTCTAGAAAATCTATAGCAGTAAGGGAAAAATCAGCTCCTGCCACCGAATAGGCTAGTGACCGGGCATCAAGGCGTTCCTGCAAAATATATACCGGCGGCCGATTTTCCACCCTTACCCGGGTGCGGTTAAAAAAGTAGGGGTTTCCGAGGACCATGCATTGCAATAAATTAAAATCTGCTGGTAATCCATAGGACTTGGCCAGGTAGCTGAGCCCATAAATGGCATACTCGTTATTAATACGATCCAGCACATATACAGAATCTGTATTGATCTTTGCACGTGCTACTTCCAAACCGAATTTTCGGACGGAGACCCAGAGCAGGCTATCCTTTCGAAGCCGAAGGGTCGCTTTTCCTCCTATGGATATATCTTTATCTTCGAAGTGAATACTAGCTTTTGCCTCCATCCATTCCGGCTCCAGCAAGCGGTTATCTACTTCCTTCAGAAGGTAGTTTGCCGAACGATCTGCAGTATTCGAATCAACAACTTTTTTTTTGCTGGAGCAGCTGTTGGCTCCTATTACAAGGACCAAACTCAGCGCAAGCAGCCTGCATTTGGTGAATAGGGGGCAAATAGACTTATTCATACAATTGCTTATTGGTTATTTTTCGGGTTAATAAAGAAGTTATCCGGCCCTGGTTGCGGGCATTTTCCCATGCTGAAAGTGCTTCGGGTATAGCATCGAGCTTGAACAGTACATCTCCATACAATTCCTGTAGGAGCGGCCCGTAATTGCTGGTTAATTCAAGGGTCTGTTCGAGTATATTCCGGGCGGTCTCCAAGTTCCCTTTTCGATAATTCAACAGGGCCCTGGCCTGCAAATACTCTGCTTGTTTTCCCAAAACTCCTTCTAGGTCATTTAACTGGCTTTCCGCTGTTTCCAGTTGCTGATCCCGCTCGATCCATATAAAGGCTTGCCTCAGAGCAACTTCGGGATTCTGGGGGTTGATGTCCCAGGCTTCTCTCAGTATTGTGAAACTCTCAGAGCTTTGGTCCTGTGCATTGTAAATCAAGCCCTTAATAGAAAGTGCTTCCTGTTTTAATTCCATATTTCCCCCACTGATCAACTCTGCCTGGAAGATAAAGTCCTGGGCGTCATCAAGCGCTCCAAGCGTATACTGGGCGTAACCCGCAAAATTATAAAGCCTGGCTCGATTTGGGAATACATCCATTGCCCGTTCGGCCTCGGATTTTAAAACGTCAAATTGTCTTTGTTCAAAAAGAATGCGCAGGTATTGCTCCCAAACGGGGTAAACCGTATCATCCAACTTCAAGGCTATGCGATATTGCTCTAATGCCCGGTTGTTTTGCCCGGCAAGGTAATACAGGTCGGCGTCCGCTGCATAGGCCTTTGTATTTTGGGGATGTGCTTCAATTAAAGTTTCGGTCAGCGATTGAAGGGCGCTGATCAGCTTGGAATCTTCGGATTCGGATGCTTTTTGAATAAGGGGTAGTATTTGTTGAATTTTTGGATCGATGGGGAGTTCCGGGCGTTTAAAGAGGGGCTTAAGGTTGGAAAGGAACTCCAGGTCATTAGTGTTACCATTGGTTTTGCCCGAAAGGACCATGGCCGCTTTGGGGTCAGCCGGGTCCAGTGCATTTATCGCGAGGTATGCCTTTTGAGCCGAATTCTCATCTCCCGTTTCCACATAGAATTCGGCTAGTAAATGCAGGTATTCGGTATTCTTGGGGAAGGCCTCCGTAAGGCGCAGCAGCTCCTTTTCGGCTCTCTTGAAATCACCGCTTCCCATGTATAGGGCATGCTTTCGACGGATGACCTCTTCAGTGAGGCCAATTTTGTTTTCCAGTTCATCGTAGACTTTAATGGCCTTTCGAATATTGCCAGCTTTTAACTCGAAAAATGCCCATTGATAATACAAGTCCGGGGCATTGGGTTGGAGTTGAACGATCTGGTCGAAAACAGCAGCCCCCTTTTCATATTGTCCGTTTAATTCATACAAGTCTGCCAAAAACTTTTTATACCAGAGGTTAGCGGGATCCTTCCGGACGGCTGACTCAGCAAGTTTTAGTGCCTCATTGATCTGTTGCTCCTCCAATCGGATGCGTGCCAATTCATAGGAAGCAACAGGGTTTTCTTCATAATCTGCAAGTATTTCGGAATAGATCTTTGCGGCCTCTTCTGTTTTTCCCAATAATTTTGCACTTCCTGCATCGATAAAAAGCTGTTCCAGTTCTACATTCTGTTCACTGGTTTGATCCTGGGCATGGGTGTAGAAAGCCGTCCCGGCCCAAAGAATGGTCACAAAAAGGAAGGGTGTACTATTAAAATACATAATGTTGCAGCCTGTTTTGAAATTCAAACGGCGGGTTTGTCAAATGGAAAGGGCCATTCCAAGCTTTCTGCTATACTGTCAGCAGGAACGCTTTCGAGTGACCGCTTAGCCGATTTCTAAACATATAACGTTTTACCCTGGTATTTTGTATCTGGCATTCACCGGCTTGACCACCTTCTGGTCTATTCTACAACCGTAACCTTCATCATATTCGTTCGGTGGCGCCTGTGTAAAGGCATTGACGCGGTATTGACAATAACTTCGCCTTCTTTGACTCTCCCGGATTGTTTTAAAATATTCGTTACGTCTATGATCGTTTCGTCAGTAGTCGTAAATCGATCATAGTAAAAACAACGGACCCCCCAGACCAGGTTCAGGGTGGCCAGCATGTGCATGCGATCGGAAAACATAAATATCTTTATGCCTTTTTGGGGCCGGAAACTGGAGACCTTAAAGGCGGTATAGCCCGAACTGGTCATTCCAATGATAGCGGAGGCTTTAATGTCTTCGGCAGTTCGGGCGGCATTAAAGCAAACGGCATCGGAGAAATAGGTTCTTGATTTTGGAGAAGGTGCTGGCCTCATATGAGACAGGTCGAGACTCTTTTCTGCTTCCAGGATGATATTGTTCATGGCCTGGACCACCTTGGCTGGGTGTTTCCCTACGGAAGTTTCTCCGCTCAGCATTACTGCATCCGCCCCGTCCATTACGGCATTGGCGACGTCGGCTACTTCTGCTCGCGTCGGACTGGGATTAGTGATCATGGAATCCATCATCTGGGTGGCTACGATAACAGGGCGGGCTCGCTGGATGCACTTTCTGATAATATCCTTCTGGATGGTAGGAACTTTCTCCATAGGTACCTCTATTCCTAGGTCGCCTCGTGCTACCATAATGCCGTTAGAGGCCTTAATGATCTTATCAATTTTTTCGACAGCTTCTGGCTTTTCGATCTTGGAGATCACCTTGGCCGGGTGTTCATGTTGTTCAATAATAGCTTGCAGTTCTTTTACATCTTTGGGCGACCGTACGAAGGATAGTGCGATCCAGTTGATGGGCTGGGTAAGCATGAAGTTGAGGTCCCTTCTATCTTTCTCGGTGAGGCTGGGAAGAGATACTTTGGTATTGGGCAGGTTGACTCCTTTGCGGGAACTGAGCACTCCGCCAAAAAGTACTTCCAATTTAACTGTGTCCAGGTTATTGGTCTCTACCACTTTCAATACGAGCTTTCCATCATCGATTAGTACATTTTCTCCAACCTTTACATCCTGGGCAAATTGTTCATAACTCATGTAGATCTGCTCCATATTGCCGACACATTCCGTATTGGTGAATGTCAGAATATCTCCAGGTTTTATTTCAAGGGCATCGTTCTCAATCTGACCCACTCGAAGTTTCGGACCCTGGAGGTCACCCAGAATACCGATATGCAGACCGTACTTATCATTTATATAGGTTATGTGGTTGATAACGGAAAGGTGATCCTCATGGGTGCCGTGTGAAAAATTCAGGCGGAAAATATCCACTCCGTTCTTGACCAGCTCCAGTAAATTTTCATAAGAACTGGATGCAGGACCAATAGTAGCTACGATCTTGGTATTCTGTCTATCATCAATTTGCATGTCAAGGGTTGCTTTGGTGATAAAAAGGGATGGACGAACAAAATGGCATACTGTTGTGGCTTTTGTGGTTACAAAGATCGATTACTGGAGCAAACTCCGCAATTGCTGCACATTTTAGTTTCCCGAAGCATTACTCTTGTAAAACAAACAAATGCTTGCAAACTAAGTGTGAATTATACAATATTTCTTTCGAATGGGAAGTGCTTGGAGTAAAAATTTCCTGATTCGAATGCTCTAATTCAAATAGGTACAAAACGGACAAAGACATTTATTTTACTGGAAGAAAAAGGGCTTCACCCTTAAATATTTAATCACCTAATCGCTTTATTTTAAATTGATTAAAGTCCATAGACTCCTTTCAGGTGAGGCTGGGCAAGGGGTTTGGGGCTTGTAAAAAGTTGTAAAAACTTTGGTTATCAGGGGGGTTCTGCTTTTCTTTGCGTCAGCATTCGTAAAACATATAAAGCGAATCCTTATGGCAAACAACATTGAAGAAAGAGTTAAAAAAATCATCGTCGACAAGCTTGGCGTAGAGGAATCAGAAGTTACTACTGAAGCCAGCTTCACTAACGATTTAGGAGCTGACTCTCTTGATACCGTTGAGCTGATCATGGAATTCGAAAAAGAATTCGATATTTCCATTCCTGACGAAAAAGCTGAGAACATCCAAACGGTAGGGCAGGCAGTTTCCTATCTGGAAGAGCAAAGCAAAGATTAAACTTTTATTACAGGTCGGCTGATCTTTTGGCCGACCCTGTACTAATCATATCTCAACTATCTCCCCAAAGCCAAGAAAAGTAATCGCTTTTGGTGTTCATTCCCGGAAGCGGCTCCGCTTTTAAGCGGTATACATCAAATAGTTTTACTTATGAAGCGAGTAGTCGTTACCGGTATTGGTGCGGTGACGCCAATCGGTTCCAATATCGAAGCTTTTCTGGAGGGAATGCAGAACGGGCAAAGCGGAGCCGTTCAAATCACCCAATTCGACGCCTCCAAAATGAAGACGCAGTTTGCCTGCGAAGCTCAAGATTTTGAACCGACGGCGGTTATCGATCGAAAAGAGGTAAAACGCCTTGATCGTTATGCCCAATTCGCCATGGCGGCTACAGCAGAAGCTCTGCAGGCTGCAGGGATCCAGGCACACGATGAACAACTAGACCTCGACCGCGTAGGTGTCATCTACGGCTCCGGGATCGGAGGCCTTCGTTCTTTGGAGGAAGAGGTTGAGTATAATACAAATGCGGATACTCCACGCTATAATCCCTTTATGATCCCAAAAATGATCGCGGATATTGCCGCCGGTCAAATTTCGATCAAATACGGATTCAGAGGAATAAATTACGCTACTGTTTCAGCTTGTGCTACCGCTTCCCATGCTATGCTAAATGCATTCGATTATATCCGCCTGGGTAAGAATGACATTATTGTTGCTGGGGGAGCTGAAGCAGCGATAACTCAAACCGGGATCGGGGGATTCAATGCTATGAAGGCCCTTTCCACCAGAAATGATGACTTCAAAACGGCTTCCCGCCCCTTTGATAAGGACCGGGACGGATTTGTTCTGGGAGAAGGTGGAGCTACTCTTGTACTGGAGGAATATGAACATGCCAAAAAGCGCGGCGCAACCATCTATGCAGAAGTTGTTGGAGGTGCCGCAACCGCTGATGCCTATCATATCACCGCGCCCCATCCTGAAGGGGTGGGCGTACGTTCTGTGATGCGATTAGCCCTTGAAGATGCCGGGCTTGGCCCCGATGCTATCGATTATATTAATGTACACGGAACTTCCACCCCACTGGGCGATATTGCTGAGGTAAAAGCGATTCAACAGGTATTTGGAGAACACGCCTATGACCTGAATATCAGTTCTACCAAATCCATGACCGGGCACTTATTAGGTGGGGCGGGGGCTATCGAAGCAGTAGCCTGTATACTGGCGATCCGTCACAACTTCGTCCCTCCTACTATCAATCATTTTACCGATGATCCCGATTTGGATCCCAAATTGAACTTTACCTTTAATCAACCCCAGGAAAAGCCAATTAAAGCAGCAATGAACAATGCCTTCGGGTTTGGAGGGCATAACTCCTGCATCATTTTCAAGGCTATTGAAGATTAGCCCTTTAGCCCGAAAAACCTGGCAGGTAAAACGCGCGTCCTGCCTTATTTTTTGAGAGTTCATCCGGTTTGACGAAGGGAGCTTGAGTTGTACTAAATGATGACCCCTTGGGGGTATGTATTTCAGAGCATTATTCTTCCCAGTGGCTGGTGTTCTGAAATGTAGACTCCAAATTTCACTCCATCCTTTTCTGTCGATACCGGAATCTTTCAGTTTAAGCGCTTCTAATTTTGGATTAGGACGAGAAGCTCGATCCTTTGATCGAGCGGCCTTCCTTTAATGAACCGCTTTGCGATTAATTCTTAGACTTTATAATCGATACCTTTCTCCGGAACGAGGACTGGCGATTAAGTTGCGCTCCTTGTTGGGTTTCACGCCTGTAAACTTGAATATATTTAAGCAGGCCTTTTACCATAAGTCATCCACTTATGAAAAAGAAGAGAAGAGTCAACAAAATAACGAACGCCTGGAATATCTGGGCGACGCCGTCCTGGGAACAATTGTCGCCGAATACCTTTTCCAAAAATATCCGGATCAAAACGAAGGCTTTCTGACGAAAATGCGGTCAAAGATCGTTAAGCGGAAAGCGCTCAACCGGATCGGTGACCGAATGCAACTGGATGTATTCCTTCAGGAGTACAACAACATGCGCCTAAGCTGGTCCATGTTGGGAAATGCTGTGGAAGCATTAGTCGGAGCGGTTTATCTCGAAGAAGGGTATAGGGGCACACGCCGGTTCGTTATAAATAAAATGCTCCGAAAATACATTGATGTGCACGAGCTGGAGCAGCTTGATGACAATTATAAAAGCCAGTTGCTGGAGTGGTGTCAGAAAAAAGGCCATTCTATTAGCTATAAATTGCTGGCTCGTTATAAGTTCGAGAAAAGGGACAGATTTAAAGTAGCCGTGGTCATTGATGGAAAGCGGCTGGCAACTGCCGATGATTTCAATAAAAAAAGTGCGGAGCAATTGGCCTCTGAACGAGCAATGCGCAGTCTTAAGATATTGTCGGACGAAGAGGAGGACTGATGCGAAGATCCCTGGATAATGGTCCTGCAAAAAAGCGTCTGCTACTCATGCAACAAGGAGCCCAAGAACTACAGACCTGGCTGGAGGATGCCGTACGACAAGGCCTGGCAGCTCTTCGCGAACGACCTGATCCCTTCTGGGAAAAAACGGCCCAATCATTGGTAGATACCAAGCTGCCTGGCTTGGCAAGGCGGGTCAGGCTTATGGCCTCCAAACGATTTTCATCCGGATGGTTAGAAGTGTTTACACAAAACCTGGCAGAATTATACACTTTAGCCCGTGTCTTAGAGGGGTCGGATACATTGCCCCCAACTATTCAGGAGGAAGTCTTACAACAATGTGGTTGGAACCTGAAAAAGGATCTGGTTCGGGAAGGTCCCGGCCTGGAGGATCTCTGGTTGGTCGCAGGAAAGGTTTCGGGCAAGGAAGATCGGTTGCGTTTTGAAAAGCATTATCTGCTTGGAGGGCGATCGGGCCGGGTGGCCTACTTGTTGGATTATGCCTGGGGCAATGCAGCATTTCCTTATCAATTGGAGGTAGGTGCCGCCTTTTTCGGAGAACTTGTGTTCTATCCGGGAGCATTTCCTCTAAGAGCTCTGCTTTTGCACCGCAGGCCTCCCGACCGACCAATAGAGGGCTTGCAGGCTATTCCTTCCATAGCGGACTTATTAAAGACGTTTGCCAAGGCATTGTCCAGAAACCCATGGTTAGAGGATCTTCCCGTCTTATTGGGTGGCCAAAAAGTGATCATGCAGCAGGCTAAGCCATTATTAATAGATGCTCAAGCCCAAACCCTCCCTCTGGATATGGGCAATGAAACGGTTTGGACATTGGTCGCGGCTGCAGGTACGGGAGCTGTGGACGTTTTCGGGCTTTGGGATGGTTTTCGATTCAGGCCACTATCGGTAGTTGCAAGGCAGCGCATCATTAACCTGGGGCAGGAAATCCGGGATAATACTGTTTGATCTATCTTGAATTAAAAAAGAATTGCAATCTACTTGTGGAGGGTGTACCTTTACAAAAATCAGATTAGCATCCCAAAAAATTATGAGTGAATTCAAACAAATAGTTAAAGACGGTGCCCAAAAGGTCGGTAAGGGTGTAAAAAAAATCTTTCGCTGGGCACTTGTCATTCTCGTTTTAGGCGTTGCCGGTTATCTGGCCTTCTGCAATTACTTTATTGTAAGTGAAGGCAGCCGAACGGGCTATCTTACAAAAATTTCCCGCAAGGGATATGTGTTTAAAACCTTTGAAGGAGAGTTGAATGTAGGCGGTGTTCAACACGAAAGTTCGGCCGGGCTAGATGGAAATATCTGGGCTTTTTCCGTCTGGGATCGTGATATTTTCGAATTGCTCAAGGAAAGTCAGGGGGAACGGATCACCCTTCATTATCGGGAAAAATTCAAGGCTATGCCCTGGCAGGGCGATACGGATTACTTTATCTCCAAGCTGGAGATGGTAGAAAAAGAATAGCGATTAACGCTTCCTAAGGTGTATCATTAGCCCGTTTTTGGGGCGAAGGGTGATTAAGGCCAAGGGTTCCGGGGGGAGCTCGTCCAAAAGTTCAAAATTATAGCGCTCAACCAAATTAATGATTGCCAGTTGCATCTCCATCATGGCAAAATAATTACCAATGCATAAGCGTGGACCCGCGCCAAATGGAAGATAGGCGGGGTTCTTTCTAGCCTCCTTTGATTCAAATCGTTCCGGACGAAAAACCTCCGGATCTTCCCAATGATCCGGATCGTGGTGTGCCCCATATATGTAGGTGATCACGAAAGCTCCCCGGGGAATCCTAAGCTCCTGGTAGGTATCGTCCTGGTGAGCAATGCGATCTGTGATCCAGGCCGGAGGATAAAGTCTCATTGCTTCTTCCAAAACCTGCCGTGTGTAGGACAGACTGGTAAGGTCTTCGAATGTAGCTCGCCTGCTATTTAGCACTTGAGTGGTCTCCTTTCTCACCTTTTCCATGGCTTCCGGATGTCTGGCCAGTAAATAACAGGTCCAGCTCAAAGCATTGGCGGAAGTATCATGACCGGCTACGAAAAGAATATTTACCTCCGCCAGCAACTGTTCCGCCGACATAGGGCTTCCATCATCTTCATACCTGGCGTCCAACAACATTTGAAGCAAATCGTCTTCGAAAGTATTACTTTGACGACGGGCTTCTATTAATTCCAATACCATTTGGGCAGAAGCCAAAGCCATGCGTTCATGGCGAGCCAGTTCTCCGGTCCATTTGCGCCAAAAACCCAAAAAAGGAGCCCGGATCTCCCGGATAGCGTAGGCCTGAATGGCGGTAATATGCTCACTCAGCCTTAGAAGTTCTTCTTCCTTAAAGCTTTGACTGAAGATGGATCGGGCGATAATATTGAAGGTCAGGGAAATCATGGCTTCATACATATCGATCGGGCCAGTGGAAGACTTTTCATCAAGGACCTTTAATTCCTCCTGGATGACATCCTGCATTTGATCAATCAACAGAGCAAGGCGGTCCTTATGGAAGCCTGGTTGAATTAGCCGGCGTTGCCTTAGCCAGAAGGGACCTTCACTGGTGAGCAGACCATTACCCAAAAAATGAGCGATGGTATCAAAATGCGCTGGAGACTTTTTATAATTCCGGTGGTTTTTCTGGAGTACATGCTGAATGAGTGCTGGGTCAGCGGTGAAAATGCCAAAATGTACTCCTCCTATGTGGAAATAGTACGTCTTGCCATACTCCGCTATATTTTTTTGAATCGTTCCCAGAGGATCTTTTAAAAAGCGTGGAACATTTCGAATACTCTTCCATCTGGGGAGGGTCGGAATGCTGGTCTTTTCTCTAAGCATGATCAGGAGGTCGTTTTCCTATACAACTCTTAAAAAGCAAATCTCAAAGCGAATTTTCAGGTAATCAATTTGGGCTAAAAAAGCGAAAATTCGCAAAAAAACATTTTAGCCCTTTACAAGTTAGGGAAAAGCCCTTATTTTTGTTTCTAGCGAAAATTCGCTAAAAAAGATATTAAAGTTAAAATCAAAAACTGCATATGGATACTCTAGCAAAGAAAACCGTTTTGGGTGGTGGTGAATTTCTGATCAAGGATGCCCTACCTGAGGAAACCTTCATTCCGGAAGAGATCAATGAAGAACAAGCAATGATCCGCCAAACAGCGGAAGATTTCCTCAATACGGAGATCTTTCCAAACATTGGAAAAATAGAGAAGCAGGAAGGCAACATAGCTGTTGAGTTGCTGGATAAGCTGGGGGAATTGGGTTTTTTGGGTACTCATATGCCTGAGCAATATGGTGGATTACAACTCGATAATAATTCCAATACTTTGATTGGAGATGCGCTTGGGCCTGCAGGTTCCTTTACTGTTTCTTACGCTGCGCATATTGGTATTGGGATGTTGCCGATCCTTTATTTTGGAACCGAGGAGCAAAAAGAAAAATACCTTCCCCGCTTGATTAGTGGAGAATTAAAAGCTGCCTATTGCCTAACGGAGCCTGGGAGCGGTTCTGATGCACTTGCTGCTAAATCCAGGGCTGACCTCTCTAAGGATGGGTCTCACTACCTGTTGAATGGACAAAAGATGTGGATCTCCAATGCTGGCTTTGCAGATATATTCATCGTTTTTGCTCAGGTCGATGGAGATAAGTTCACAGGCTTTATCGTTGAGCGAGATTCTGATGGGCTGACCCTGGGAGCGGAAGAGGATAAAATGGGTATCAAGGGGTCCTCGACTCGTCAGGTTTTCTTCGAAAATGTGAAAATCCCAGCGGATAATTTGCTGGGTGAAGTTGGAAAAGGCCACCTGATCGCTTTCAATGTACTGAATATCGGGCGTTTTAAACTTGGCGCGCTCACATTGGGAGGAGCGAAGAAAAGTGTAGATACCGCCGTAAAATATGCGAATGAACGCCATCAGTTCCAGCAGCCCATTTCCAATTTTGGGGCTATTAAATACAAACTGGCAGAGCAGGCTACACGCATCTTTGCAGGCGAAAGTGCTTTATATCGACTTTCGAACCTGTTGCAGGAAAAAAGTGAAGCCTTGGTAGAAGAAGGGGCTTCCTATGCAGAAGCCAAGCTAAAAGCAGCAGAAGAATATGCCATAGAATGTTCGATTTTGAAGATTGTCGGTTCAGAGGTGTTGGACTACGTGGTGGACGAAACAGTTCAGGTGCATGGTGGAATGGGTTTTTCTGAAGAGGGAACCGCTGCTCGGGCATACCGGGATAGCCGCATTAACCGCATCTATGAAGGCACGAATGAGATCAATCGCATGTTGATGGTAGATATGCTTTTTAAAAGAGCACTGAAAGGAAAGCTCGATATTGTTGGTCCAGCCTGGGCGGTCCAAAAAGAACTTGCTTCCATGCCTAGTATGGATAAGGCAGAAGGGCTGTATGGCGAGGAGAAAAAAGCATTAAAGGACTTTAAGAAAGTAGTACTGATGGTTGCCGGAGCTGCTGCAAAACTGCAACAGGACGGACAATTAAACCTGAAAGACGAGCAGGAGATCCTGATGAACGTTGCGGATATGCTCAGTGAAACCTTTGTTGCAGAATCCTTATTGCTGCGGGTGAAAAAATTAAAAGAAAGAGATACGGAAGCACGTCAGGAGGCTTATGACGCGATGCTGCAAGTCTTTTTCCATGACGCAAATGCCCGGATACACAAATTCGCTACCGACGCTTTAGTTTCCTTTGCGGATGGCGATCTTTTGCGCACCCTTCTCATGGGACTGAAGCGGTTCACCAAGTATCCGCCTAGGAATGTCAAAAAACTGCGTCGTACAGTTGCAGATACCATGATCGAAAAAAATGCTTATTGCTTCTGATCAGGTTGGACCACCTGGGTAAATTTAAGGGCATCTCAAAGTGACAAATAATCTTTGAGATGCCCTTATTTTTAATAGGCTTTAGCGAACAAAACCCTGCGTTCAGATGGCTTGCCAGAAAAGACGCACTTGCCCGTTTCCTCTTCGACCTCGTTTGGAATGCAGCGAATAGTGGCCTTGGTAAGTTGTTTAATGGTGCTTTCTGTCTCTTCTGTACCATCCCAGTGTGCGGAAATAAAACCGGGGGTTTCCTGTTCGATTACTTCTTTAAAGTCATCAAAGGTATCCACCTTAGTGGTGTGGTCTTTTTGGAATTGTAAGGCACGGTCAAAAAGATTCTTTTGGATCTCATCCAAAAGGTCATTGACATACTGGACCAGGCCCTCAACAGGCTGGTTGGTTTTGGCTCCTGTATCGCGACGTGCGATTTCCACCATTCCCTTTTCCAGATCGCGTTTACCAATACCAAGGCGAATCGGAACACCCTTTAATTCGGTCTCGGCAAATTTGTAGCCGGGTCGTTTCTTCATATCCGTATCATAACTGACACTGATTCCCTTTGCCCGGAGTTCCTTCATGATTTTTTCTGCCGCCTCGTTTATTTCAGTTGTAGGCTTTGGGATAGGAACGATCGCCACTTGGGTAGGCGCCAGTTTGGGTGGCAATACTAATCCCTTATCATCCGAGTGTGTCATGATCAGGCCTCCCACAAGGCGGGTGGAAACGCCCCAGGAAGTAGCCCAGACGTATTCTTCTTTATTTTCTTCATTGAGGAATTTGACGTCGAAGGCTTTGGCAAAATTTTGTCCCAGAAAGTGAGAGGTTCCGGCTTGCAGGGCTTTGCCATCTTGCATAAGGGCTTCAATGGTGAGCGTATCTTCGGCTCCTGCAAACCGTTCGCTTGGGGTCTTAGCCCCCTGAATGACGGGCATGGCCATGAATTCTTCTGCAAATGCGGCATATACCTTTTGCATTTGCCGGGCCTCCGCTATGGCCTCCTCCCGGGTGGCATGAGCTGTATGCCCTTCTTGCCAGAGAAATTCTGCTGTGCGAAGGAATAAGCGGGTCCGCAACTCCCAGCGTACCACATTTGCCCACTGATTGATCAATAAAGGCAGATCCCGGTAGGAGTTGATCCAGTCTTTATAAGTATGCCAAATAATGGTTTCAGAAGTAGGGCGCACGATCAGCTCTTCCTCGAGACGGGCTTCAGGGTCGACCACTACCCCGCTACCGTCAGGAGCGTTCATTAATCTATGGTGTGTAACGACTGCACACTCCTTGGCAAAACCTTCGACATGTTCGGCCTCCCGGCTAAGAAAGCTTTTTGGAATGAAAAGCGGGAAGTAGGCATTGACATGGCCGGTTTCTTTGAACATTCGGTCGATCTGGTCTCGCATTATTTCCCAAATCGCAAAGCCGTAAGGTTTGATGACCATACAGCCCCGAACTGCGGAATTTTCGGCCAAACCGGCCCGCTTGACAATATCAATATACCATTGGGAATAGTCCTCTTTTCTGCTCGTGATTACGTCAGCCATTGTCGGGATAATTTATCGAAATGTAAATGCTGAGTCTGGAGGACAAGTTTTTGGGACATCTAACTTGCAAAACTTTGAATTTTAACACTTTAACAGTCAAAAATCTCCATTTTAACATTTAAGGTCTTGCACATCCTCCAGAGTTTAACTTTTTCAAAATCCGTGTTTATGCCTGTATTAACAAGATTTACGCTGTAAAAGTAATAAATTAGAGAAAGGAAAAGGAGAGGTGTTTTATGAAGACCTAGTCGTTTAATTTAAAGCACGCTTTCTCAGAAAAGTCCGGGAACAATTTTTGTTCTTAAACCTTTAATTAGTAACTTATCGTTTCACTTTACGTCAAAAGGGAACCAGAGTTAGTTGAATCTTAAAACCTGCTTGAGCATTATACAGATATAACTTTCTCGGTTTAAAAAATTACAGCAATGAAGCATTTAAAAAGAATAAGCATAATTATGGCGGCAGGACTGTTCGCAGTCACTGCTTCGCTCTACGGTCAGTACGATGATCTGTACTTCAACCCAGATGAGGATGAGGTCTATGCGAGTGTAAACAGTACCAGCAATGATTATAATAATTATGATCAGTATGGTGCTGAGGATTACCAGGCGTATATTCCTGCTGAGGATGATCTGGAGTACTACAACGATTACGACTTTTACTATACCTCACGCATACGTCGCTTTCATCGGCCCGTATATGGGGCGAATTTTTTCGATCCCTACTACATTGACGCCTATTATTATGACCCATTCCGAGTAGGTCCAAGCACCGTCTTGATTTATGACGATTTCGCCTACCGCCGTTGGGTACGTAATCAATCCTGGAGATTTGGTAGCCCGTGGGGCTGGAATAACTTCTACAATCCTGGTTTCAGTTTTAATGTCAATATTGGTTTCGGTACAGGATGGTATCGTGGAGTTAATCCCTGGGGCTGGAATCGGCCTGGATTTGGCTATAACCCCTGGGGCTGGAATAACTTTGGTTGGGGAAATCCCTGGGGATTTGGCCGTCCTGGCTGGGGTGCACCTGGCTTTGGGTTCGGAGGTGGAGTCGGTTATTACTGTCCACCAACCTGGGGTTTTGCAGGCACTGGAGCTGGATTTGAGTACAATAGTGTATCCAATCAGGCAATCAGCAGTCGTACATATGGCCCGAGTAGCCGGACTGGAACCCAATTGATCAACGAGCAACCTACTTACGGAAATACCAGTGGGCGCAACATTCGTAACGGACAAACAACGAGAACTTTTAATCCGGATAATCCTACAACCTCTTCAGTAAGGGGTACGAATAGACAGCCATCCGTTGATACCCGCAATCGTGTGGGGAGAGATATTAACAGCTCCGTACGAGGAGGGGGCCGAACCTATGATGGTAATCGTACCATTGATCGAAATACCGGTCGTTCCACTGCTCCGGTCTATAGAGGGAATGATCCATCCCGGAGCAGGATTAACAGTAGTACCCGTTCCTCTTCTCCTTCCCGCTCCATTCGTAGTGGAAGCACCGGAAGCAATAGAAGTATTCGATCAGGATCTTCTCCCAGTAGAAGAACTTATACTCCTAGTACAAGTGGTTCTAGAAGCAGTATAAACTATGGTCGTAGCAGCAGCCCCTCTAGGAGTATTCGCAGTGGTGGAGGCTCCCGCAGCAGCAGTAGTGTACGAAGTAGCAGCTCATCACGTAGCAGTAGCTCTTCCTCAGGAGGAAGACGAGGTGGTGGAAGTGAATAAAAAGCTGATTTGAACGACTGAAGTATTAATTCGTTCAAAATGTATTACAGTTGTTCCTTAGAGGGTGAAGGCTTTGGTTTTCACCCTCTTTGTTTATCAACAGCCTCTTTATTTTGGTCATACTAGGTACATAAACTCTTGCGAATGGGATCCAATGGTTGCGCGATTTCATTCAAATCAAACAAAACTCCATGAAGAAAATAGGTCTCTCTGTCATCCTTATCGCCTTTGGTTTTGGATTTCTTTCTGCCCAAACAGTAGAGGATGCCCTCCGTTTTTCCAATTTCGATTATGGCGGTACGGGCAGGTTTGTAGGGGTTGGCGGGAGCATGAGCGCCCTTGGCGCTGACCTTTCGGCAGTACACATTAATCCTGCAGGTTTGGCCCTGTTTCGAAAATCGGAATTCTCTTTTTCACCTGGTTTATTGATCAACACTTCTGAATCAAAATTACTGGACGCCGGATCAAGTATGTTGGTCGAGGATGAACGGACGGTATTTAACATCCAAAATGCCGGTTTCGTATTTACTTCCCGACCACGCCGGTCGCCTCGGTGGAAACAAGTAAATTTTGGGGTGAGCATTAACCATCTGGGTAATTTTAACCAGGTATTCACCTTTGAGGGAAACTCTGTGGGTTCTATTTCCGAAAGATGGCTGGAATTCGCGGACCAGGGGCAATTTAATAACCCCGAGTTCATAGTGGCTGATTCGGCAAGTGTTGTCTATGATCTGGAAGGAGATGGTATTTATGAGACAGACTATTTTTTTAGTAATGGGGCATCCATTGACAGACGACAGGAAGTTATTTCCAGAGGCTCCATCAACGAGCTTGCCTTGTCATTGGCGGCTAATTACGACGAGGTATTGATGATCGGTTTGAAAGTCGGCTTACCCATCATCAATTATGAATTTGAAAAAGAATATGTTGAAGTCGACCCGGGTACAGGGTCGGGTAGCCTGGTCCCATTTTTTAACGATTTAAGTTATACCGAAGAGCTAATGACTACCGGTAGCGGTGTACATGCAAACCTGGGTATCATTTTGCGACCAACGCAGGCGATCCGCTTTGGGGCTTCTGTTCAAAGCCCTATTGTTTTTAACCTGGATGACGAATACTCCACCCTTTTATTTAATAATTACAATTCAGAAGAAGACGATTCGGGGGATTTTATTCAAGGGCGTGGAAGTTCGATCTCCTTGTTCGAATATAAACTTCGGACACCCTGGCGGTATACCGGTGGATTGGGTTTTATAATCGGGAAAAGCGGGTTCATAAGTGGTGATGTGGAGTTTGTAGATTATTCCAGTGCGGAATATCGTTTTGAAGGATTCCAGCAAGACGAAGATTTTTTGAATGAAGAGATCAATAACCAACTGCAGGATGTCATAAATATTCGTGCGGGAGGGGAACTTGCCCTGGATGCATTTCGACTACGGGGAGGTATTCAGATATTGCCTTCACCTTATCAAAACCTGAATGATACCAAATATAACTATAGTGCGGGTCTTGGATACCGAGGGCAGGGGTTTTATTTAGATGTTGCCTGGCGTGGTGGCACTGCCCGGGAAGCGCCGCTTTACGCTCCCTATACCACCCAGACGGTTTCTTTTCCAATAGTGGCAAGAACCTTCCGTCAGAATAACTTCATCTTTACGATCGGGGCGAAGTTTTAGGCAGGCTTTTCCTTCTTTCAAACCAACTCACGACCATAAAGACCAACAGGAAGCCATATACGACGTCATCCGCCGGTACAGAGGTAATTCTCAGGCCCAAATACTCATCCGGGTTATAGATTACGATCGGTGCTTTTGTATAACCGCCAGTCAGAACACCATTTACTACCAGGAAAGGGATAAGAATGACCAGATAGGCAAGGTAAAATCTACCGCGGTAAAAAGCAGGTTCGAATAAATAGTGATAAAGAAGAAAACCGGCTGTTAATAAAAAAGTAGTAGCCGTGTACATGCGACTCCAATGCCAGACTCCGATCAGGGTGAAGGATACAATTAGGAAGAGCGTAATATACTTTTCAAAGGCGCCCAAAAGATCCGGTTTTATATAGAAGTTGAGGCACTCATAAATAAAAACACAAGCAAAGGGTACTGTCAGAAAAAAAAGCCATTCCTCCACGGGAAGGCCAAAGGCTTCCCACCCGGTTAAATAGACATGGTTGAACCCCCATACCCCCCGCTGAGTGAATACTGCATCCCAGGCAATAAAAAGACCACCCACCCCAAGGATGGCGGGAAATAACGCTTTCCATTTCCGGTAGTAGTGTACATTTCGATCAAAACTCAAGGCGAGTACCGGCAGTACGGTAAAGGCATGCAGGTAAAAGTAACTGAATGGACTTTCCAGCCAGGGAATCAAACGTACCTTATCTGTTTCCATCAAAAAATGCCCAGGTTCGACCGTATCTGTTATCCACTGTAAGGCGACCAGAGCAAAAAGGGCAATAAAAAAAAGAAGCCGACGCCCGGGCGTTCGGCTTGGAAATAAAACAGTCGAGTTTTCCTTTATTGACATTATAAAATATTCAGACTATTTCGAACGGCGGAGCTGAATAAGAGAACCATTTTCCTGCTATCCGGGACCCGAATGCGCTCTTGTATAACCCGGTTAGCAGGAGCATTTTTTATTTTTTGGAATAAATTAATGTAATACACATATGCCAAATAGACTCCAAATCGGACCCCTTTGGGTAATTGAAGTATCCCGGCGTAACCGGCATCAAAATCCTTTTTAATGTCTTCTTCGATGGCTGCCTTATCCTCATTGGTAAATTGAGTAAAGTCTACACCTGGAAAATACACCCGGCCCCGTTCATCAAAATCACTGGCCATATCCCTTAGAAAATTGATTTTTTGAAAGGCGGAGCCAAGGGCACAGGCCGATTCTTTCAATCGATCGTATAGCTCTTTATCTCCTTCGCAGAAAACCCTCAAACACATCAAGCCGACTACCTCTGCAGAGCCATATATATATTTCTTGTAAAGGCTATCCTCATAAGTATTAAAATGAAGGTCCATTTCCATGCTATCAAGAAAAGCATCGATAAGTTCCCTGTCGATACCATACTTACGAACGACCTGTTGAAAGGACTGTAAGACCGGGTTAAGGCTAATTCCTTCCTCTATAGCCTGGTAAGTACTTTTTCTAAATTGATCCAGTAGCTTAGGCTTGTCGTATTCATGAAAGGTATCCACAATTTCATCTGCGAAACGAACAAAGCCGTAAACGGCATAAATTGGGGCCCGAAAGCGCTTGTCGAACGCACGAATACCCATGGAGAAGGAGGTACTGTAAGCACTGGTGATCAACTTACTGCAATCCAGGCAGGTTTTGCTGTATAAGTCCATAATTTGCTGACTTTAGGGCGAACTATCGAGTATTAGGTATGCCTATTTAATGGAACGAAATCAACTTGGTTCAGCCGAAAGCTTTATTTATTTCTCTGGCGACGACCTGACCGCTGATTAAAGATGGAGGTACGCCAGGGCCGGGAGTAGTTAATTGTCCGGTATAGAACAGGTTTTTAACCTTTTGGTTTTTGAGTTTTGGCTTCAAAAATGCCGTCTGACGCAGGGTATTGGCCAGACCATAAGCATTGCCCTTGAAAGCGTGATAATCTGATTCAAAATCTCGGTGAGCAAAAGAACGCTTATAGCTGACAAAAGGGCGAATCTCCTGACCGGTCAGTGATTCTAAACGGTCCATTACGATGTGGTAATACCGCTCCCGTTGCTCTTGCGTATCTTCCAGACCGGGAGCTAAGGGTACTAAAATAAATAGATTTTCCTTACCCTCGGGCGCTACCGAAGGGTCTGTAACAGATGGAGCGCAAACATAAAATAAGGGTTTAGAGGGCCATTGGGGTTTTTCGTATATCTCTATTGCGTGCTGTTGAAAGTCCTCATCGAAAAAGAGGTTATGGTGCTGAAGGTTGCTCAGCTTTTTGTCGACTCCCAGGTAAAAAAGCAGGGAGGAGGGAGCCATAACTCTTTTATCCCAGTATTTTTGATCGTAGTTTCGTTTGGCGGGTTCCAGAAGGTGTTGGTCGACATGATGGTAATCGGCACTTCCAACCACCACATCCGCCTGATAAGCATTATCCTGGGTAATGACCTCCCTGGCCATTCCATTGGGTACGATTATCTGTCGTACCTCCTGATTGAAATGAAACTGTACGCCCAACTCCATGGCCAATTGAATCATCCCTTCCACGATCTTATGCATTCCGCCCATCGGGTACCAGGTTCCCAGAGCCATATCGGCATAGTTCATCAGGCTGTACATGGCTGGGGTCTTTTGAGGGGTGGCCCCGAGGAAGAGAACCGGGAATTCCAGTAGTTTGATCAACTGTTCGTTTTTGAACAACTTTCGAACATAATCGCTCAGGGAGGTCAGCATTTGAAGCTTAAAAAGGCTGCTAAGGACCCGGATATCGGCAAATTCCAGGATGCTATGCCCGGGTTTATGGACAAATTCGGACATTCCTACCCGGTATTTATATTCGGATTCCTTTAGAAATTTCCGAAGGTTTGCTCCTGCTCCTGCTTCGTATTGTTCGAAAAGAGCTTCGAGCGCTTCCATATTTGCAGGCAGGTGCATAATATCCTCTTTACCGAAGTAAACAGCATACGAGGGGTCCAATCGAACTAAATTGTAATAGTCTGAAACACTTTTTCCAAAGCGGTTGAAATATTGTTCGAAAACGTCGGGCATCCAATACCAACTAGGCCCCATATCAAAGGTGAAGCCTTCCGCCTGAAAGGACCTTGCTCTTCCGCCTGGGATTGCATTCTTTTCCAGCACTTTTACCGTGAAACCTTTTTGGGCTAAACTGGTAGCTGCTGCTAAACCGGCAAAACCCGAACCAATTACGATGACCTTTTTCTTCAAAGATTTAAGAATTTACTCCAGATAAACAATTGACCATTATTATAAATATTTGAAAAACGGAGGTTTAACAGGAAAGCAAGGTATTTGTTTAGTTCGAAAGGCGGTAGTAGAGTATTACAAAAAAGAAGGGGGCTAAAAATAACTAATGGAGTCTCAAGGTGGTCAGGCCGCTTTGAGACTCCATTCCAATTACTTATTGCGCTTCCCATGCGATAAACCCGCCCTGCAGATCTACCAACTGCTTAAAGCCGGCACTTTCCATTTTTTCTGCGGCACTGGCAGATCGACGACCGGAACGGCAGTACAATAGAACAGGCCTGTCCTTGTCTAATTGAGCCTCCACCTGTTCTAAAAAGCGGGAGGCCTGAAAATTGATATTTACGGCACCTTCAATGTGGCCGGCTTCAAATTCAGTAGACGTCCGTACATCCACTAGTTGTGCCCCTTCCAGCAAAATAGATGCAGCAAATTCTTCGGGGGTCTGAAGGCTGACACCGGCAGGAATTTCTTCCATTTTGGAGCTGGTTGCCGATGAATCCCCAGTGGGGCGATTACAGGAATGAAAAGTAGTTGACAGGGTAAATACCAATAACCCAATAAGAGCATTTTCATTTCGAATGATTTTTCTTTAAAAAAGATAATGCATGCCTGGGATAAAACCCAATACAAACCTCTTTAATTAATAACCAACTTTTTGTGATCCATTGCGCATAACTATTCTGCAGCCGGCCTGTTGTATGTCGTGGCCTTCTATTACTATATTGTACCTTTACAGTCGTGGAAAATCTTCATCACCTACTCGATTTATACCAGAAAGATAAGCGGACTCAACAGATACTGGAATCTGTTCAAACTACCGACCCTGCTCGTCTACAGGTGCTTGGCACAGTCGGTAGTCAACCTGCCTTTATTTTGACCGGGCTGTGGCTGGCAGCGCCCAGGCCCATGCTGGTAATTGCTAATGATAAAGAGGAGGCCGCTTATTTTCAAAATAACCTAAGCAGCCTATTGGTAGACCAGGGCGTTCGGTTTTTCCCGGACTCTTTCCGACGCCCAACGAGTTTTGATCGCTTGGATGCCAATAATGTGCTGGCCCGTACCGAAACGATCAACCGGCTAAGTAATGACCGAGGTAAAAAAGAATTAGTAGTAACCTATCCGGAGGCTCTATTCGAAAAGGTGGTTGACCCTGCATTATTAGAATCGGAGCGAATTACCATTGGGAAAGGAGAATTACTGGATGTAGACACGGTAATTGACATTCTGAATGATCATGGATTTCAGCGGGAGGATTTCGTTTTTGAACCCGGGCAATATGCCATTCGGGGAGGTATCGTGGATATTTTTTCCTATGGAAATGAATACCCCTACCGAATTGAACTGTTCGATGAGGAGGTAGAAAGCATTCGTACTTTTAACCCGGTAACCCAATTGTCCATCCGGAAGATTGAATCGGTAGGAATTGTACCAAACATGAACACCCGGTTTGGGCAGGAGGATAAGGTCTCTCTTTTTCGAATTTTGGCGGATAATACCCTTATCTGGGTCCAGGATTTTCAGGTATTGCTGGATAAGTTGCAGATCTGCTTTGAAAAGGCCCAGGATTTTAGCCGGGGAATCGAGCTTCTGGAGGAAGAAGAGATCAAGGAAATCTTTCGGGATCGGGCCTTTTTGTATCCCCATGGGGTAATGGAAGATATAGAAAAAAGGCCTTTGCTTTCCTTGTCTCAGGCCCCTCAGCCTATTGATTTTACTACCAAGGTGATTTACGCGGGGCGTCCACAACCCAGCTTTAACAAGAATTTCAAGCTGCTCATTGAAAACCTGGAAGAGAACTCCGAAAAGGGCCTGAAAAATTACCTTTTCACCGATAATAAAAGGCAGATCGAACGCTTTTATGCCATTTTTGAAGACCTGAATGCAGAGGTTCAGTTTCATCCTATTATTCAGGCTATTCACCAGGGATTCATTGATCCGGATTTACAAATAGCTTGCTATACCGATCATCAGATATTTGATCGGTTTCATCGGTATAAGCTAAAAGAGGGTTTCGGTAGGGATCAGGCGCTGAATATGCGCTTACTGCGAGAGCTGGAGCCAGGCGATTTTGTTACCCACATAGACCACGGGATAGGGCGCTATTCCGGACTTGAAAAAATTGACATTAACGGCCATATTCAGGAATCCGTTCGACTGATCTATAAAAACAATGATGTTTTATATGTCAGTATTAATTCGCTACACAAAATCTCAAAATACGTTGGAAAGGACGGTTCTGCGCCCAAGCTGAATAAGCTGGGAACAGACGCCTGGAAAGCCCTCAAGCGACGCACAAAAAAGAAAGTAAAGGATATTGCCGGGGAATTGATCAAACTATATGCCAAGCGGCGTGCTTCAGAAGGGTTTGCTTTTTCTCCAGATGGATACCTGCAAAACGAATTGGAAGCATCCTTTATTTATGAGGATACTCCCGACCAGTTTAAGTCTACCCATGATGTCAAAGAGGATATGACCAAGGCTTACCCTATGGATCGGCTGATCTGTGGTGATGTTGGGTTTGGCAAAACTGAGGTAGCGGTTCGGGCAGCCTTTAAAGCTGTGGTGGATGGGAAACAGGTAGCTGTATTGGTACCTACCACCATTCTGGCTCTTCAACATTACAAAACATTCAGCGAACGCCTCAAAGACTTTGGGGTAAGCGTGGATTATGTCAATCGCTTTCGAACTACCAAACAAAAACGGGAGGTCTTTGAGGCGCTCAAAGCCGGGAAAACAGATATTGTCATCGGTACACATGCGCTGTTGAATAAGGAAGTTGGTTTTAAGGATCTGGGCCTGCTTATTATTGATGAAGAGCAAAAGTTTGGAGTCAGTGCAAAAGAAAAACTAAGGAACCTTAAGGTTAATGTAGATACGCTGACCCTTACCGCCACCCCTATTCCCCGGACCCTGCAATTTTCACTGATGGCGGCGAGGGACCTTTCCATCATTCGGACTCCCCCGCCCAATCGGCAGCCTATTCATACGGAAGTACGCATCTTCAGCGAAACACTGATCAAAGAATCCATACAGTATGAAATTGACCGGGGTGGTCAGGTGTTCTTTGTACATAATCGGGTTAAAAACCTACCCGATGTGGCGGCAATGGTCCGGCGGTTGTGTCCAGATGCGGAAGTTGCCATGGCCCATGGTCAATTGGATGCAAGAAATCTGGAAAAAACCTTACTCGATTTTATAGAAAAAAAATACGATGTGTTGGTCTCTACCAACATTATCGAAACCGGCTTAGATATTCCTAACGCCAATACGATGATCATTAATAATGCTCATCAATACGGGTTGAGCGATTTGCACCAATTGCGAGGCCGGGTTGGGCGGTCGAATAAAAAAGCGTTTTGCTACTTGTTCAGCCCGCCCATGTCGACTCTTACTTCCGAGGCTCGGAAGCGGCTGAGAACCCTGGAAGAATTCTCTGATCTGGGGAGCGGTTTCGACATTGCCATGCGGGATCTGGATATCCGTGGGGCCGGTAACTTGCTGGGCGCAGAACAAAGCGGCTTCATCACAGATATCGGATATGAGACCTACCAGCGCATCTTGGAAGAAGCTATTCAGGAACTGAAAGAAAACGAGTTCAAGGATTTATTCAAGGAGGAGCTTGATGCAAAACAGATCTACGTAAGGGATGTCCAGATCGATACTGATACGGAGATGCACATCCCGGATGATTATGTAAGCAGTATCCAGGAACGACTGAATTTATACACTCGCCTGGACCAACTGGAGACAGAGGAGGAGATCGAAGCTTTTCAAACTCAATTACGAGATCGGTTCGGACGTATTCCCGGCCCCGTATATGAATTATTTGACGGACTGCGGTTGCGTTGGGTTTGCCGGGAGCTTGGATTCGAGCGATTGATCCTAAAAAATGATAAATTGAGGTGCTACTTTGTAGAGCAACCGCAATCGCCCTTTTTTGAAAGCGAGCGCTTCCAGCAAATGCTGCAGTACGTAGCGGTGAAGGGCCCTGAACAGGGATTGAGCTTTAAGAAGTCAACACGACATTTTATCATGGTAAAAGACAAGATCGGCAGCCTAAAAGAGGCAGCAGAACTCCTCCAAGGAATTCGGAATTCCATAACAAAATAAAGCACCAATGATCCGATTTGTTACCTATTTTGCCCTATTGACATTTCTGTTGAGTAGCTCTTGTAATAAGACCCAAGAGCAAGTGGCTGAAACCGAGACAGAAGAACAGGTGGCTGCTCCCTTGCCGAACATTCCTTCTATCGTAGCCGACCTGGAAACAGACCTCATCAAGGCAGCAGTGGAAGAGGATGCTGCAGATGACCCATCCGTTTGGTTCAATGTCGCCAAGCCTGATGCCAGTACTATTATTGGCACGAATAAGAAAGGCGGGTTGGCTGTATACAACCTGGAAGGCAAAGAAATTCATTATTTCCCGGTGGGAAGGGTCAATAATGTGGACGTGGCCTATGGCTTCCCTCTTCAAAAAAAGAGTGTGGATCTGGTCGCAGCAAGCAACCGAACCAATAATAGTATTACTCTGATGGCAGTTCGACCGGCGGACGGTGGGCTTTATCCGATTAGCGATGGCGATTTGTTGTCCGACCTGGAAGAGGTTTATGGTATTTGTTTGTATACCAGTCCTAAAACCGGTAACCACTATGTTTTTATTAACAGCAAAGATGGTGCGATTGAACAGTGGTCGTTGACCGCCAGTAAAGACTCCTTGATCAAAGGGGAGGTAGTACGCACCCTTTCGGTACCTTCTCAACCTGAGGGCATGGTAGCTGATCGGGGTACAGGCCTGCTTTATGTCGGGGAAGAAGGAGGTGGTATCTGGAAATTCGATGCAGAACCCGATGCTCCTGACGAAGGATCCCTTCTGGAAAACTCAAGTGCAGCTAACCCCAATATTGAATACGATGTAGAAGGATTAACGATTTTCTATGGGGAGGAAGAAACCGGCTTCCTTCTGGCATCCAGTCAGGGAAATAATACCTATGCTGTCTTCCGCCGCGAGGGGGAAAATGAATACCTTGGCTCCTTTCAGATCGTTGATGGTTCGGTTGATGGCACTCAGGAAACAGATGGCATTGATGTATATTCCGGGTCTCTTGGATCTGCTTTTCCTAATGGGTTGCTCATTGTCCAGGATGGGTTTAATTATGATGGGGCTGAAAAGAAAAGTCAGAACTTTAAACTTGTCGATTGGGCCAAGGTAATGGAATTACCTTTTTGGGTTTCGAAATAGAAATAACTGTACGGGCAAAAAAACTGTGGTGTGCTGTCTGCATGCCACAGTTTTTTTTGTCCGTATATTTAAACCTAAAATTAAAAGCTAAAAGAATGCTTGTTTTCTACGAGTTCAATGACCAAAAGGTAATTCCCGTTTTTATATCGATTTTATTTTTTTGGATTGGGGCATCCCAAGCATCCCTAGCCCAGGAATCGTCTGCTGAAAACGCCGATGCTTTTTTTATTCGGGAAATATTCAACACTACGCTTACCGAGGGCCAATGTTACGAATGGCTACGGACACTGACCACTGAGATCGGGCCTCGCTTGAGTGGATCTCCTCAGGCCGCCGCAGCTGTTGAATACGGTCGTCAAATGATGGATACCTTGGAAATGGATCGCATTGAACTGCAGGCATGTACCGTACCGCATTGGGAAAGAGGCGAACGAGAGACCGTTCGTATTGTTAATTCCAGGCAAATGGGAACGGTTCCCCTGCGGGCACTTGCCCTGGGAAATTCTATCGGGACGGGGGCGCAGGGGATCTCTGCCGAAGTAGTAGAAGTTAAAAGTATGGAAGAAGTGGAAGAGTTGGGAGTAGAGGCCTTGGCGGGCAAGATTGTTTTTTTTAACCGCCCAATGGATCCTACCCAGATCAACACTTTTGCAGCTTATGGTGGAGCTGTTGATCAAAGAGGGAACGGTGCTTCCATAGCTGCTAAACATGGTGCGGTGGGGGTTTTGGTTCGCTCTATGACTACCCGCCTGGATACTGTACCGCACACGGGAAGCTTGCGTTATGCTGATGAAGCTCCACAAATTCCTGCTATGGCGATTAGCACGATGGATGCGGAATTGTTAAGTCGTTTACTAAAGGAGGAAGTCGTTCGGGTGTTTATGCGGGGAACCAGTCGGATGCTGGCCCCACAACAATCTTATAATGTGGTGGGAGAGATTCAGGGGAGTGCATTTCCGGAGGAGATTATTTTGGTAGGCGGGCATCTCGACTCCTGGGATGTAGGCCAAGGCGCACACGATGATGGCGCCGGTGTGGTTCAGGCCTTGGAAGTTATCCATACCCTGCGTCGCCTGGGCTACCAACCGAAGCGCACGATCCGCTGTGTTTGGTTTATGAATGAAGAAAATGGCCTGGCGGGTGGACTTACTTACCGGGATTCCTCCTTTGTGCGGGGGGAATACCATCTGGCAGCTATTGAATCAGACCGGGGTGGTTTTACCCCCAGGGGCTTTACTTGTGAAGGAGATGAATCCGTATTCGAAAAACATCTGAGAAAGGTAACCCAATGGCTGCCGCTTTTAGAACCATATGGGCTTACTATTAGTGCTGGTGGTTCCGGTGCTGATATCTCCCGCCTGAAACCACAGAAGGGCTTACTATTTGGCCTTTACCCGGATTCGCAGCGGTACTTCGATTATCATCACACCCCCATCGATAATTTTGAAGCGGTCAACAAACGGGAATTGGAAATGGGGGCCGCGGCTATGACTGCCCTGGTTTATTTGTTGGATCAATACGGCTTATAAAGAAAGTATAGCAGAAATAAAGGCGCCTCAAAACCAAAGAATAAATTTGAGGCGCCTTTAGCAATACTAAATTGCTAGCAAAAAGTCTTCCAAAATATTATTGAAAATAAAAAATAGCTGAATACGCTTTTACTGTACAATAGAAACAGGAAATACAACCTGAATATCCGTTTCTCCACCTGCATTGTCAATTTCCCCATCGGAAACACCAGAAGCATTTTTGTTGGGTTCATGACGAAGTATGACAACCAGGTTGCCACTACCGACCTTTGTTGGACGGAATAAGGTCTCCAGACCTACAGGATTTGCATTGTCATCATCATCCAGATATTCAAAAAGAAAATCGATTAGTGATTCATCCCAGGCAAAAAAGAATTGGTGGTCTTCTTTTTCTTCTTTGATCTCAATGGTGACATCTTCAACTGGATCTTCTGTTTCATTCAACAATTGAATAGTAGCTGTATAGTTAATATCTAACTGAAGGGTTCCTCCAGTAATGGTAGCCCCTTGTCCACCGTCGCCGTCAGGATCCTTGAAGCTCATTTCTACTGCATCACCTCCTAGAGCAGGTACAAAGTTCATTATCAATGTAGTAATTACCTCTTCTTCATTTTCTGGATCAGGATCGTCATCGTCATCGCCACACGAAACGAGCATTCCTGTAAGACCAAGAAAAAGAAAAATCAGCGATTTGCTGGTCATTGTTTTCAACATGGTATTTATTCTTTGATGGGTGAAAAATTAGCCTTTCCAGGCCTAATGAAAAGCAGTATAAATATACGATTCAAATTTACCGGCTACAATCTATACGGAAGTTTTTGGGGGCAATTTATGCTTCCATTGGACACACTTTCCAATATTATCAATCAAGTGCGGTATTTTTTATGTTTTGGTTTTTCTTTTCCGGTTAAGCAGATAAAAAAAGAACTTCCATCAAAAACCTTCCCTAATGGGGAGGCTTTGATGGAAGTTAAAAGATCTAGAGGCTTATTGAACGACAGTAACGGGAAATGCCACTTCAATATCCGTTTCCCCTCCTGCGTTGGTGATATCCCCATCGGAAACGCCGCTGGCGTTCTTGTCTGGCTCATGACGAAGGGTAACGGTTAAATTCCCTTGTCCTGTAGCTTGTGGTGTGAATTCAGCCAACAAACCAATCGGGTTTCCATCATCATCTGCGTCCAGATACTGGAAGCTGAAGTTCAGGTTACCTGAAACTTGGAAAAAGAATTGGTGTTCGTCATCTTCCTCCTCAATTTCTTCCGTAATGTTCTCAGCAGGAGTTTCGGTTTCATTTAATAGGGTGATGGTACTGGTGTAAGTAACCCCATTAGTTAAGGTACCTCCGGTAATTACCGGGGCATTGCCTCCGTCTCCATCGAGGTCACGAAAAGCCAGAGAAATGGGAGTCCCACCACCAGTAGGAGTCCACACCATAGTCATTGTAGTGATGACTTCTTCCTCATTTTCCGGCTCTGGATCATCATCGTCGTCATCACAGGCAACAAATCCGAATGCTCCGACGAGCAAAAATAAAAGTGCGAGACTTTTAATTGAAAAAGGTTTTAACATCATGTTACATTTTGGGTGAAAAAATTAAAAGGCATATTGCAATCTTAAAATGAAGTTTCGACCAATTGCATCGGCATAATACCGCTGCCGATCCAGATAGGCCCTGTAGGAAGTGTTGAAGAAATTCTCTATTGTAAGGCTAAGGTTTAAATCACTTCCATTAAAATGTAGACGGGTATTCACACCTGCCCGGATTAAACTATAGCCATCGGGTGGAGGCGCAAAGTCACTATCCGGAGGGAAGCGGGTTTGCTCGGCCACCAGTTTCATTCCTAGCCAGAAGCGGGTGTCTTTCCATTGGCGGTTTCCAGTGATTTGATAGCCCAACTCCAGGTCTAACCGATCAGCGGGAATGTAAATAAGAGGCTCCTCATTCAATAGATCATTTCCCCTAACTAATGCCGCCTGGAATCGAAGATCCAGGTTGTATGGGAGGATAAACTGGCTGGAAAGATCAAATCCGTATAAATGGGCATCCGTTTGTCGATAGGAAAATACGGGGAAGGCGCCACGTATCGTTAACTCAGGCTCATCTTCAGGAAAAAGAAAGATATAACCCTCTATCCAATTAGTATATACATCGAATTTTAGCTTGACTTTTTCTTGTTGAAAATTGAATCCCCCCACAGCCTTTAAACCTTGTTCAGAATCAAGATCTGGGTCGCCTCTTTCAATAGCGGAGACTCCATGGTGCAAGCCGTCACTAAACAATTCACTAATATTGGGAGGGCGAAAAGTATACCCTAAATTACCAGCCAACTTCCAGTTTTCATCCATACGATAGTATCCCCCAACCAGAGCGCTCCATCCGGTAAAGTTGTAGGCGTACTCCAGCAATTCATTTTTACTATCAAAGGTTTTTACGAAAAGGTCCTGATAATCGAAGCGCAAACCGGCTTCGAGTTGAAAGCGGTTCAACAGCAGGCGTTCCATCCAAAAGGCACTGAAGGTTTCCCTGTTGTACCAGGGAATAAGAGGTTCGACCCCTGTATCGGGAATGTTTCGGTTGCGTTGAATATTAGACTGAATGCCCAGGCTACCGGAGAATAACTTTTTCCAGGGTTGATGTTCGAAAACCAGTTCGGCCTGATAGGATTTTAAATCCATATCCAAAGCGGGTTTATCGGATCGCCCACCTCGTCTTATATCATATTCCTGGCGGTCATTGTCCTGATAACTATAAACGGCGGATAGTTTTCCTACCCCTTCCCATTTATAACTTCCGCTGAATTTGGCAAGCTGATGGACAACTTCTTGCCTGGGCACATCGATTTTATAGGAAAAATCTTCAACGATGAGAGGGGTATCTCTTTCCAGAGCATCTTCCAGGTCTGTGAGGTTACCGATATGCGATGCTCTTAAAATACCGATCCTGGAGCTGAAGCGGCTGTAATAACCACTTGCTGTCCAGTTATTTTTTGACCAAACTAGACCTCCGGAAAAATTTAATTCTTCAATACCGGTATTGGTCAGGTTGTAGTCTGGCGCATGCAAATCACCACCTCGTTTGTAGCTTCCCTGCGCCATCCAACCCAGCCCTGAATTAATCAAGCCCTGAACCTTTATGTTTGCCGTTGCTGATCGGCCATTACTTTGACCAATGAGCCCTACCCTGCCTTTGAAAGAGCGATCGGGTAGGCGCAAGTCATTATCTACCAAAATGGCTCCTCCCATAGCTCCGATCCCATAGCGTACCGCTGCGACACCTTTTACTACTGTTATTTGTTCAGCTGCCATTGGGTCTACCTCTGGGGCATGATCGGTGCCCCATTCCTGCCCTTCAATGCGTACTCCCTGATTTAGAATAAGAATTCTCGAAGAGTGAAGCCCGTGAATAATAGGTTTAAAAATATTGGAGCCCGTTTGTAAGGCACTTACACCAGAAATGGAAGTAAGGGTTTCCCCTATGGATTTTCCCTGAAGTTGTTGAAGTTGAGGCTCTGAAAGTGTACTTTCAGATTGAGAAAGGGCAGCCCGGTTGGTAGCTGACTCCTGAATAGTGATAGTTTCCAGCAATTCTGAATGGTGTTCCAATTCGAATTGCACCAGGGTATCTGATCGAAGGTCAAGGGAAACGGTCCGGTTTTCACAGCCAATATGACTTAATCGAATTCGATAGACTCCCGGACAAAGGTTCTTCAGTTCAAAGCGCCCAGATTCATCGGTAGCGGCCCCCTGGCCAGTTTCCAGCAGAAACGCATTTGCAAAAGGTAAGGGTCGGCTATTGTGTTCATCGATTACTTGACCGCTGATACTTAAGTGGCAACCACTCTGTCCAAATAGGGGAAATGTAAAAAGGATACCGGCAAAAAGGATAAGCAGGACTCTCATTAATTATTGCAATAGCGTTGCAAATGTAGTCATCCTGCAACACTATTGCAAGTGTTTAAAGCCTATTTAACCGGTGTTTTGAAAGCCTTGTAACAAATTACATGCTGCGGATATCTGCTCCGCCACTTGCTCTTTGGCTTCTCTACGGTCGGGTTGCCCTTGTAGTAAACATCACTGGCACCTGAAGCCTTAACCCGAAGTTCTCCAACCACAAAAATACGGGCATCTGAGGCACCGTTTACATCGATCTCGGCATCTTGCACCTTAAGGGATTTTCCCTTGAAGTCACTCCCTCCACTTGCCTTTAGTCGAAGGGTACCTGCCGACCCGGTGAGGTTGATATCTGAGCCACCGTTTACCTGTATTTCAAGCAGAGAGGTTTCTACTTCCAGGTCCATATCACTAACCCCCGCTGCCCATCAATTTAAGGTTTTTGACGCTTAATAAACCATCACCTGCTACATCCGAGCCTCCCGAGGCTTCAATAAATTCCAAATCGGGAATGATGATGTAGACATCCAAAATGCGGACATTTCGCAGGCTCCGATCTACTTCAATGTGCAAGGCGTCTCCCCTCACTTCTGTAATTAGCTGGGCAATGGCAGATTGATCTGCTTTGGCTACTACTTCAGTAGTATTTCCCTGGCGTACATAAATATCAATCCCATCACTTACGGTTATTTCTGTAAAGGGCTTTACGGTCCGGGTTTCCTGTACGACCTCTCCAGACGTACTTTGGGCATAATTAACAGAAGCAACAACCAGGCAGGCGATAAGCGAGATTAATAGTTTTTTCATCGAAGTTCTTACTTTTGTTTTGGCTATGAATTAGATAGCGTTTTCAACAGCTTTTTAATAAAGACGATGATTTTCAATTGGGGTTGCAGAGAAAAATTAAACCGAATGCATTATTTATTTCGAATAATTTCGATCAGTAGCCTGTTTTTTTTGCCGGGCTGCCAAAACCCAAATCAAGGATTAATGGAAACACAAACAATATTTGTTGGTACATACACTAAAAAGGAGGGACATGTTGATGGACAGGCTCCCGGGATCTACCAGATGGAACGAAACAGGGTGGATGGCACTTTGGTGTTAAAAGATACCATTGAGGATATCATCAACCCTTCTTATCTGGCCATTTCTCCCAAGGGTCGTTTTTTGTATGCTACTAGTGAAACTGGTCCTGAAGTAGATCCAAAAACAGCCTTCATAAAGGCATATGCAATTGAAAAGGACGGCTCCGCTAAATTCTTAAATCAGCAAGCTTCCATGGCATTTGCCCCTTGCTACCTAAGTGTACATCCCAATGGCGGCCATCTATACGCTGCCAATTATGTAGGTGGAGTAGTAGTGAGCTATCCTATCGGAGCGGATGGAAGCTTATTGGAGCCGGATGGAGTTCTACAATTTGAGGGGGCTGGCCCCAATGTTGATCGCCAGGAGGCCTCCCACCCTCATTCTGCGGTTTTGGGTCCTGAAGCGGATTTTTTGTATATGCCTGATCTTGGTTCTGATAAAATTTGGATTGCTGAATTACAGGAAGGAAAGCCCATACAGCAATCGGTTCGGTATGCACAGGCCCCGGCCGGTAGCGGCCCTCGACACCTGATATTTCACCCTACCGCAGCTTTTGCATTTGTGGTTACTGAATTGAGTAACGAACTACTGATTTACCGCTTTGACTCTAATAACGGGGCCCTTACCCTTTCGGGTACCTACCGATCCTTACCAGAAGGTTTTGCAGGGGAAAGTTTAGCGGGAGATATTCGGATTAGTCCTGACGGGCGATTTATTTATGTTTCTAACCGTGGACACGGCAGCATTGCCATTTTTGAGTTTCTAAGGGAGGAAGGACAAGCCAGGTTAGTTGGCTTTGAAAGGGAACAAGTTGAATTCCCCCGGCATATTGCCATGAGTCCCGAAGGAGACTTTCTATACGTAGCCAATCAAAACAACCATTTGATATTGGGGTTTAAAATCGACCCGAATACCGGGGAGCTTCAACTGGAAAACCAAACGGAAGCAAAAAACCCGGTTTGCATAGCTTTCCAGAGGTAGTGAAAAGGTTCTGGCCCATTAACATTCGATGTTAAAAATTATTCAAAACCGGGTATAAGTATATGGAGAAGGAGAAGTCAGCTCGTTTTATGCCTGCCAAAACGAATTTAGTGTAGAGATTATGATGCAAGCCGAATAGCGGCTTGCTTTTGGCTTACTTAAATCCGATGCTTATGAAAAACTTCGTTTTCCTCCCCCTTTTTTTGTTAGGGGGAGCTATCGTAGCTCAGGGGCAACTGGATGAACGTCAGGTGTATATCCAGCAATTTGCTGCTCTTGCTGTACAGGAAATGGAGCGCACCAATATTCCCGCCAGCATTAAACTTGCCCAGGCCATTCTGGAATCCCGGTACGGCACCAGCACCCTCGCCAAAGAAGGAAATAATCATTTTGGGATCAAATGCCACAACGATTGGTTGGGAGAGACCCTTTATTTGAAGGATGATGATTATGTTAGGGGTAGAAGGGTGAAATCCTGCTTTAGGGTGTATAATAATGACCTGGATAGTTACATAGCCCATTCCGAGTTTCTGAGGCGGTACGAACGGTATTCCGAGTTATTTGAACTCGACCGTACCGATTATAAAAGATGGGCAAAGGGGTTACAGAAAGCTGGATATGCGAGTAGTAAGCGCTATTCAAAAAGCCTGATTCAACTTATCGAAGATCTTGAGTTATACCAGTTTGATCAATTGACCTCCAATGATTTTAAGCCTACTTTCCCTATTATTCCCGACCTGGATGAGGTGGTCAATGGGGCCAATTCCTACCTGATCAGTCATCACAATGATGTGAAATACTTGCTTCCACAACCGGGAGAAACCTTGAAAGAGCTTAGTAAACAAGTTGACTATACGCTCAAAGAGCTTGTCAAATATAATGAACATATTTTTTCAGAAAATGAACCCATTCCGGATGGAACGCGGGTTTACCTGCAACCCAAGCGAAAAAATTACCGGGGTAAAGAGCGCTGGCATAAGGTGGCTGTGGACGAGTTAATGGTGGATATTGCCTATGAATATGGCCTTGACCTGCAAAAGCTCTACAAACGCAACCTCTTAAAAAAGGGAGAAGAGCCGGCCACCGGGGCTAAGATCAAATTGAGGGGAGGAAAAGTCAAAAAACGAGTTCCGCTCAAAATGATCGACTTTTATCCTTAAATCCATTGGGATTTAAAAAGATTTATCATTTTAAAGGATGCCACCATTTCCATTGAGGCATCCTTTAACATTTTAAACCTGTTTTGTAATGACCAAGAAGTTCGAAGTGTTGCTGTTGTTCCTATCGTTGTTCCCATTTGGCCTTTTCGCTCAAAGTTCAGCCTTTGGGATAAAAGGGGGGTTAACAATGGGGACTCAAAAATGGGATAACAGCTTCCAGCAAGACCCCCTCTTTCGATACCACGCGATCGCCTTTATCGAATCCGCTAATGAAGAGGAGCCTTTTTCCATTTATGCTCAAGGGGGATACCATGTCAAAGGGAGCGCTATTCGAACCTACCGAACGACCATTCAACGGCCCGATGGGTCTTTTGATGAGATTCCGGCACATACGACCGCTTTCGAATTCAAAAATATTTCCCTGGGCCTGGGAAGTAAACAGAAATTTCCATTGGGATCGGGCTTCAATCAAGTGTACTACATGCTGGGCGTTCGCGCTGAGTATACGGTGGATACCGATTTCGATACCAATGATTTCTATTCCGATGGGAATTTCCCGATCTACTATCCGGTGGAAGACTTTGTGAATAATTTTACTTTCGGGGCAACTATCGGAGGCGGTATAGAGATCCCCTTTTCAGAATTGACCGGGATGGTTTTTGAACTTACCGTCAATCCGGATTTTACCCGTCAATACAGCCAGCCTCAAATCAACAATATCATCAACCCCAACCCTAACGGCCCAAATACAGTGACCATACCTGAACGGCAAATCACCAACCTCACCTTCGAAGCTACCATTGGCTTTAGGTTTCTAAGGAAGGTGGTTTATATTGATTAGGGTCTTTGTTTAGACTTCCTGCTTAAGGGATTATCTGGAATTCGGTTCTGCGATTCTGGCTGCGCCCAGCCTCGGTATCATTCCCTGCAAGCGGGCGGGTCTCTCCAAAGCCTTTAAAACGGAGTCGATCTGCAGCTATCCCGGATGCCACCAAGAAATTACGAACTGCTTCCGCTCTGGCTTCGGATAAAGCCTGATTATCTGCGGGGGTACCAATATTATCCGTATGCCCATTGATCTGGATACTTAGGTCTGGATGGTTTTCGAGAAAGTCTTTCAGTCGTAGCAATTCTGTGCGGGATTTTGGTTGTAAATCGGCCGAACCCGTAGAAAAAAAGACATTTTTGAGCACAATAGGAGTACTTTCGGGCTTGTCTCCCTCAGTCTGATCTTCCACTTTGGTAAGCTGAATTTCCAATTGATAAGGGTCAGTAAGTTTCCGGGCGTCCTGGAGGTCAAAATAATCGGAATAAAACAGGTAACCCTGCTTGGAAACATTGAATGCATATTCTGCTCCAGAGGGCAATACCACAAGGAAGTCTCCGGCTTTGCTGGTAGGAACTTGGTAAGGAGAGCGCTCGCTATTAAGGGGAACAACCTCGACGGTAGCTACCAATGGAGCCTTCGAACCCACCTCAACAACCTTCCCTTTAACGAAGGTGGCAGGCGTTGGTCGTATACCGGGATAAAGTTCAAATTGATAAATATCCGCCTGGTATTCCGTTTTGTCTGGTCGGTCAGCTCCTGCCTGATCACTATCAAAGTAAGCCATTCTCCCGTCTAGGCTTACCGTAATAGCACCCTCATTATTGGTAGTATTTATAGGATAGCCCAGGTTTATCGGTTTTCCCCAATTTCCGGTTGAATCCAGTCTGCTGAGGTAGAGATCGAAACCGCCCATCCCGGGATGGCCTTTCGACATAAAATAGAGGGATTTCCCATCCGGGTGCAAAAAGGGGGCCATATCATCTTCCGGGGTGTTGACCGCCCCGGGAAGCGGATCCGGTTTGGTCCAGGTATGGTCTGGCTTTTTATGGCTAATATAGATGTCTGCCCCGCCTTTACCGGATTTTCGTTTTGCTGCAAAAAGCAATACTTCACCGTTGGCGTTTAGACAGGGTTGAGATTCCCAGGCAGCGGAGTTCACCGGGGAGTCTATATTTTGAGCCCTAGACCAGGAATATCCTTCTCGGGTAGCAATATAAATATCACAACTTCCTAGTCCATCGGGCCGGTTACAGGCGGTAAAAGCCAGGGTCCTGCCATCTGCAGAAATACTTTGCGCTCCTTCATTTTCAGGAGTATTCAGGTTGCTAATGGGGCGGCCCTTCTGCCATTCGCCTCCTTCTTTATAGCTGTAATAGAAATCTTCTTGTCCGTTAATAACAGAGGTATATACCAAATAAGCTTCATCTGCGGTAAGGGCCGGCAGGTATTCGGGAACATCCGTATTTATACTCGCAGGCAGAGGTTTAGGGTCGAATGGGACGGGGTTTTGAGTCGCCTCCAGTGCAAAAGAAGCATTTGCCCGGACTTGAAGAGCCTGTTGGCGATTGATTTCGCTTATTTTTTCCTGATTTAGATAATTGTCAAGGCTTTGTACAGCTCCAGCGTAATTGTTCAATTGAAGTTGGGTAAGAGCAAGTCGGTACCAGGTAGATAATTGATATTCCGGGTAAAGCTCGAGGGCTTTTTTAAAGTGGTCTGCTGCCCTGGAAAATTGCTCCAGATCAAAGGAGATATTTCCCAACTGGAGCCAGGCGTCAACCATTACCGGTTCTTTTTCCAGGGTTTTTTCCAAAAGCCCGATGGCGGTATCCAGGTCCCGTTCCTTCAGCGCGTCCCTTGCTTTGTCATACAGACGAACCGTCTTTTTATCAGCTGTGCGATAGGTGGTATATCCCTGACCGAATAAAAAGGTAAAGCTTACCAGACTAGAGGATAGAAAAAGAAAAAAAACTTTCATAAACTTCGGTTCTTCCAAAAAAAATGGAGTTTTGGTTACCAAAACTCCATTTTTAACACCATGGATAACACAGAAGATCGTTGTCAAGACGTTAAAGACCTTCCTTAGGCAACGGATTGGCGAAGGAGCGTCTGTGCCCTCTTTGAACCCTGGTCAGCTGCAGCTTTCCAGTCATCCTGATATCCTATTTTACCTGCTTTTTGGAGAGCAATACCCCTAAAGAGCAGGATCTCATCTTTTCTAATATAGCCCATTTCTTCAAGGTCCCGTGCTTTAGTAAGTGCTTCAGCGGCCTCTTCGTAGCGGCCTAAACCCAACAATGCCTTACCATAATCGACATAGGTTTTGCGCTGCCATTTGTGATTTGGGTTATCAGGGGAGAAACGGCGTTTGGTTACCAGACGAAGTTCGAATTCAGCCGGTTCGTACTCCAGGAGCTCCAAAAGGGCTTCTCCCTTCCGGCGTCGGGCTTGCCAGTAAATAGGTTGGTGGGGAATGGAAGATTTTATAGCCTTATCCAGGTCAGCTACAGCAGCTTCATTCAATCCCTGTTTCATATAGACAGAGGCCCTGCCCAGATAGGCATCCGGGTTATGGGAATTAATATCGATGCTTTTGGTGAAGTCATAAAAGGCATCTTCCAGATTCCCCAACTGGAAGTTGACAAAGCCGCGTCGTTCATAGGCCTGAGCGTGGCGTTCGAACTTATCGATAGCAGTAGTAAGGGCCTGATGAGCTTCCGTTTTTTTCCCTTTGGTCATCAATTCCCGCCCTTTTAGAAAGGATTGAACCGCTGCTTTTTCGCACTTAGGTTCAAGGGAAAGCTGATCTAAAAGCTTCCCGTCTTTCAGTTTCCAAAGGCTGAAATTACCTGCAATAGCGAATTGAATGATCATTTCAAGCATGCTGACCGTGTTGCGCCACCGCTTGTCACTATTAGAGGTACAAATGAAGCGCGGGATATCTACCACACATCGCTCCTCATCGAAAAGATCTTCCTGTTTGAGAAGGACTTCATTTTTGTAATAGTTTTCAAGCCGGTGCAAATAGGTATCCAGTACCTTTCCGAAGCTTCGGGAAGAGCTGAACTCAAGATGACCAGATATGATTACTTTATATTCCATGGTATTGTGAACGTTATGCAGATGACCAGCCAATCCCTCTGGAAGATACTCCACCAGGCATTAGCGGTTATCTTTATGATGGTGCCATTTTTTTTTGAAAACCATGTCCCGAACGCCTACAAGCTTTCCAATAAGCAGTTTTTGGACATTAGTGCAAATCTACTTCAATAAGCCTTCGTTATGATTGGGGTAAAGGCTTGAAAATCAATACGTACGCACAAGCATTGGTAAACCCTATCCAGGCATAACAAATCTACCGAAGCAGTTTTATTTTCGCCTTTGAGGATTATAACAGCTCGTGTTAAAATCAAAGAAACAGGTACTTTTTTCGCAGTTTCCCTCCTATATAGCAAGGTCCGGGGTGAACCTTTGACCTGAACGATCAGATTTCGTTAGGTATTTTTACAAGTGATAGATTACAAAGATGAGAAAAAAATTAACGCGTGGCAAGTTTTGAAAGCTGTTAATTACTGAAAATCAATTAAAAACAATCTGTTTAAAATTATTTTAACCAACTTTTACATTCCCTTTACACCAGGAAATATTGCCTGAAGCGCGTTTAGTAGAATTTCTTTTGTTAAGTCAGCTTGAAAATGGGTGTCTAGTCAAGGCATTTTTTTTCTTCAGGCCCAAATGGTGCACCCTTCGGTACAGTTCGTACAAATTTCGATTTGGTCTCTTCCTTTTAATAATTTTTTTCGAAAAGCAATGTAGGCTGGGCCTTTCCAAATTTCCTGAAACCCTTGTTGTCGCAAATTGCCCAGGGAGTGCTGGGCATCTTTATCAAAGCAGCAGGGCACGACCTGCCCATCCCAGGTAATGACACAGGAATGCCACAATTTCCAGCAATGGTTCAACAGGCGATTTTTTAGGTGGTAACTACCGTCGGCCTGCCGGGAATACCTGGAGTATTGCTCTTGTAAGGGAATTAAAGGATTACCGAATCGATAATTGTAAATCTGAGCAGTTTTTAGTTTGACCTCATCCACTCCAAACTGCTTTGCCAGGCGGTATATCTCAGGTATTTGGTGCTCATTGGGCCGCACCACTAAAAACTGGAAAATGACATGAGGGGTCGGGCTACCCAGTTTTTTTTTCCAGGACATTATATTTTCCGTTCCTTTCAAAACCAGTGCCAGCTTACCGCCTTTGCGATAATTCTCATAAACCTCTTGGGTCGTACCATCTACCGAAATGATCAGTCTATCCAGGCCTGATTCGACCGTTTTACGGGCGTTTTCGTCATTTAAAAAATGTCCATTGGTGGAGGTAATGGTATAAATGCCCTTATTGGAGGCGTATTCCACCATAGTCAGAAAGTCAGGGTTAATATAGGGCTCCCCCTGAAAGTAAAAGATCAGAAAGCTGAGCTTGTCGGCCAGGATATCGATAGTTTGTCGAAAGAAATCAACTTTCAGGTTCCCGGTCGGCCGGGAAAACTGCCTTAAACCACTTGGGCACTCCGGGCATCGCAGGTTACAGGCCGTTGTAGGCTCGAACGAAATGGTAAAAGGACTTCCCCATTGGATGGGACGACGGAACAAACGGGTCAGGTAGAAAGAAAGGGTAACCAGACCCATATTGACCAACCTTTTTAGGGTCAATTTTCGAAGAAAATTTATACTGTCTGCCCGATTGATCATAAAAGTTCTAGTTCCTGTTTAAGGCCTGGTTTATTTCAGCAGAGTCCAGGGATTCATTTATGCTTAGCACCCGTACTTCCGTACGACGGTTGTATTGATGCTCCTCTTCAGTGCATTCCACATCATTTTGACAGTGATTGCGCAATTTAGACTCACCGTATCCAAAGGCGCGTACCCTTTCTGCTTCCACTCCCCGCCGAACCAGAAAACGACGTGCTGATTCAGCCCGGCGAAGGGACAGGTCAAGATTGTATTGGGCTTCTCCCCGGCTATCCGTGTGTGCTCCCAATTCGATAACCATACTGGGATATTTTCGCATCAAGCTTGCGATAGCATCAAGTTCCAGGGCTGCTCCCGCACGGATGGCAGATTTATTGAAGTCGTAATAAATATTCTCCAAAAGAATAACCGTCCCAGCCCGGATGGGCTGTCTGACTACTGCTACCGATCCGGGGATTAGGCTTAGGTCAACCTTAAAGCTCCTTCTACCCCGTACATTTTTTGTCGAAAGACTTGTCATTTCAGAACGATAACCATCTTTTTCTGCTGTAATGGTGTAGTCGCAACCCAATTCCAGACAATAATCATACCCACCGTCCACCCGCGACCGTATCAACACTTCCTCTCCGGTGCAGCTACTGAATATCCTTAAGGTAGTGGTAGGTACGGGTTTATTATAGCCTTTACTGCTTACTGTTCCGGTCAGGGCCATGCAGGTACTGCGCTTTAATTCGATCTGAAGAGGGGGCAGGCTACCGTCCGGCCGGGGAGTGATATCAACTTCCTGGGTTTGGTAACCCGGTTTCGAAACGATCGCTTTATAGGTTTTCGAAGGATCCAAGCGGGTGCTTCCCTGTCCTTCTGCATTGGTAGAAAACATGGGATCGCCCAATTCTTCATCCGGTTTTCGAACAAGGCGGACGATCAGGTCGCCACCGCTCTCTTCAGTTGGGACCAATTCAATATTGTATAGGTCAATATTTTGAAAAACGCCCCCTTCAGATTCAAATATCCGGATTTCGGCATCTCTGGCAGCCCGATTCGTTTCAGCATCTTTAACTTCCACACTCATAGCTACTTCCTCCCGCTGAGCAGATCTACCTAAACCCAGTTGAGCCTGGATCCGGTAGATATCGTCTTTCCCTTTACCACCCTCTCTGTTGCTGGAAAAAAAGCCGATGGTACCTTCCTCATTAAGCACCAGGCCAAAATCATCTTCAGAACTATTAAAAGGCTCTCCAAGGTTGATGACCTCCCCCCATTTGTTCTGACTTATATCGATCATAAACACATCCAGCCCGCCGTAGGAGCTATGCCCATTGGAGGCGAAAAAAAGCATGTTACTGGAATGGATGAAAGGGAAGACCTCATTTCTATCCGTGTTTACCCCAGGTCCCATATTAACAGGATCTCCCCAGGAGTTCCCATTCCGGTCGGCAAAATAAAGGTCAAATCCACCGTACCCCCCTGGTTTATCTGATGAAAAAAAAATACGTTCCCCATTCGCAGTAAGGCTGGGGTGCATGCAGGAATAGGCATCCTCATTGAAGGGAAGTTCCTGGATGTTCTCCCAATCAAAAACCCCGCGGTCCGCTTCATATATTTTTAACACGACCTTCCCCTGCTCATTAGGTTGAGATACTCCGTTTTTCTGGTTATTGCGTGTAAAGTACATATGCATTCCATCCTTGTCAAAGGTTACTGGACCTTCATGGAGCCGGCTGTTTATTTCCAGTGAAAAAGGCTCAGGCTTAACAGGCTCGCCATTGGGGTCCAGTTCTGCATAGTAAAGTTCATAATAGGTTTCCCCAGACTTAGTGTCCACAAATCCTACCTTTTTACGCGAGCTTACAAAAACCAACCCATTTTGGTAGAAGGCTGGAGAGAAGTCCAGTTTTTCGGAATTAATATCGGCTGCATTGCGAAGTTGAATCGGGCTGTCCAGGATGAGAGTACTATCTGATACCGGTTGTGCTGAAGCTAATGCGAGAGTCAATAGAAACGGGCCCGTAATAAAGTATTTCATGGTGAATTGGGTTGTACCGAAGGCACCTCCTTTCCAGGACTTGCAGATCGAATTATTTAGAAAAAGGTACGCGGATCAACTATGTCAGTCTCTTCTGACTTTTCCTTGCCCGAAAAAAAGTACCGGAGCGCCACTTCCAGGCTACCGCTGCTGTAGTCTCGTATTTCAGACAAGGTCAAATCATAGGAAAGACCCATCAAGAAGTTATCGCTTATTAAGGCGCTAAACAAGAGGCTTGCTGACTCTCCGAAGCCTCTTTCCTCGGATCCTCCAAGTCTAAGCGAAACACCCCCGGTAAAGCGTTCCAAAAATTGGAGGCTTAGCCCTGCCTGCGCATCAAAGGGCGCATCCTGTACATAATTGAGAAGGAACTGAGGTTGTAAGCTCAGGCTTTCCCCAAGAGGTATATTTACTCCACTCATAAGGTAGGCGTGTGATACTTCCCGGGAAACAATACTTTCATCATCAGCCAGGTCAATATTATTGGTCAAAAGACGTGGTATGGAAAAGCCCAGGTAAAAGTTTCTGGAGTTGTAATAAATTCCCGCGCCAAAATTGGGGACGGTCTTCCCCTGAACGCCCTGGGGGATCGCATTATCCAGGTCAACAGACTGTGTCGCCCGAGCCGCTGAAAAATCAACCTGTAAAAAACGTACGGATGCCTGCAAACCCAGGGAAAGGTACCCTCGAGGCACTTCAAAGCGGTAGGCATAAACCCCATCAATAGTATAGTCTTCGCTTAAGCCCACCGTATGGCGCACCACATTAGCGCCTACTCCTACCCGGTTATTCACTAATGGCATGTTAAAAGACAGGCCCTGGGTCTGAGGAGCGCCTTCAAACCCCAGCCACTGGCTCCGAACGAGCCCACTTAAGGAGGGGCCGTTTTCTGCTCCGGCATAGGCAGGGTTATAAGCGAGTTTAAAGTGCATAAACTGAGTATATTGTGCTTCCTGCTGAGCACTTAAACTCGTGGCGATAAAGAATAGAAAAACTAAGGGTATAATTCTTTTCATCTCATTCGTTTTTGGAATTCAGGCTCCGAAAATCAAGCACTTGAGTTCGACAAAGTTCAGGATACCTTTTGAGCCTTTTTCAAATTTTTCTAGCGTTGAATCATCAAATAACCATTCTGGGGATCCTGCAAATCACCGAAGCTGACAATGTAGAAATAAGTACCGACCGGTAGGTCCTCTCCGTTGTAAGTTCCTCTCCAATCATTTTGATAGGGAGATGGGGATCGAAATACTTCATCTCCCCATTCGTTAAAAATGATTACCTGGGAGTTGGGATAGGCACCCTGATCCAGTAAGCAGGGAATGAGGAAAGTATCGTTGATGCCGTCGCCATTGGGCGTGATTATATTCGGAACCGTACATTCGGTATCACTTCCGATCTCTATAGTTACTCGGGCCATGGCACACTCACAGCCCGGGCTACACAATTCATAAAAAAATCGGTCAGTACCCACAAAATTTAGATTCGGCCGATAGGTGATCACCGAGTCATTTTCAATCTCGATCGATCCATTATTGGGTTGTTGTACAATGCTCAATCCAGCGTCTTCGGTGAATCGGTCATTGGCCAGAACATTAATGGCTGTTTCCTGACCAAACTCAATTTCAACAAAGTCATCATTCGCTTCCGGATTGGGTTGATAGGTAACGATCACCGTATCTCTGGAATCCAGGCCGCAAACGCCCTGATCGACCTCCCAGATAAGGGTGTTTGCTCCGCGTTTTAGACCTCGGGCAGTTGTATTTGGCTCATTTCGGTCTGCAAAAAGAATACTGGAATCCGGAGAACTCCAAACCCCCTGGCTACCCTCATTTGGTTCTTCAGCTTCCAACTCGGCAAAACCGTCGGAATTGCAAACGTCTTGATCAGCTCCGGCAAAAGGGTTAGGGTCAGAAATTAAAACGAATACCTCATCTGCGCTCTCTCCGCAACCCGAATTTACTGTCCAGGTAAAGGAATAAAGGTTACCGGCTTGCATGCCTGCGATAGGGGAATTCGGGTTGGCTGGATCTACGATGGTGACACCAAGTAATTGTTGTACATCGGATTGAGTCCAGATGCCTGAATTGTTTGCCGAGGGCTGGGCACTCAATTGAATATCAGAGGGGGAACAGGAAATGATATTCTCTCCTGCGGAGGCTGTTTCGCTGAAATTGATCGTGACCCGAACCTCGTCAGAGGAATAATTGGTACAGGCACCATTGCTAAGCGTCCACTGGAAGTTGTAGGTTTGCCCACCCAAAAGCCCGGTTACCATAGTTTGAGCTCTGTTGGGATTTACAATTCTGATCTGGCCGGTGGTATCTTCAGGTACCAGAGTCCAGGTTCCACTTCCGATCTCGGGGGCCTCGGCATTCAAAACTACATTCTCGTTGTCGCATTCGGAGAAGTCTAAACCGGCGAATGCCTGGATATCAGGTATGGAATTCAGTTGAACCCGCACCGAGTCTGCCGCAGGGGAAAAGCAACCCTCAAAGAATGCCCTGGAGGTAAAGCGGAAAAGTCCTTCACCATAGTTCGAAAAATCAGTAATGTCCAGGACTCCGGCCAGGGTAGTATCCAATGGCCCGAAAGCATCATACCAGGCGTAACTCGCACCTTCCGACAAGCTTTGCTCCCGGACACTTAAGCGAAGTAAGGCATCCGCTTCACTGATGCAAATAGGCGTATTAGCTACCAATTGGGGTTGTGTCGGAGCGGGTTTGATATCCACTATTATAGTCTCCAGGGCAGATGCACAGCCAGCGACATCCACGACCAGGGTATATTCCCCTGCATGCTCGCTTGAATCAGCATTTGGAATGCTGGGGTTCCGGACGGAGGAAGTAAATTCAGGCCCCTGCCAGGAATAAGTAGCACCAGGTATTTGGGTAGCTGTTAATTGGATGCTGGTACCTTCGCAAACAGGAGAGTTACTTGTGGCTGTAACATCTGGCCGGTCACTCACATTTACCCTTCGCTTGGGCGAGGTATTACTGATACAATTATTAACAGTTACGAATACAGAATAATCTCCCGAATCATTACCCGAAGCCGAAGGGATAGTCAGTTCAGGCTCATTCGTGTCTACTACTCCCGCCGGGGTAATCCAAGTATAGGTCACCTGTTGTCCGGTATAGCTTTCCGTAAGCAAGATAATGTCATTGCCGGTACAAAAAGGTGCCGGAGTAGAAGGACTCACAGCCGGAATTGGTGGTGTGGGTGGGGGGTCGTTGACACCCACAATAGTATTACCCATGGCGGAAGCGCAACCATCTGATGTTCGAACCACTACCTGATAATTACCATTGTTCAGGGCCGTACCATTGGGAATGATCGCGATCCGGTCATTCGAACGAAAACCATTGGGCCCTGTCCACTCATAAGTAAAACTTCCATCGTCATCCGGGAAGGTAGAGGCTTGAAGCCTAATATCCGTGGGACCGGCAAGGCATTCTGAAGCATCATTGGTCACGGCTATGATCTCCACTCCTTCGATAACTGAAACATTAACGGTAGTCGAAGTATCACAACCATCCGGCGTTGCTAAAAATACCCGGTACAAACCGGATTGATTGAGTTGAACATCATTAAGGTTAACCGTTGGGCCCACTGCAGTAAATCCGTTAGGTCCCTCCCAGCGATAAGTGGCATTCGAAATAACAGGGGAAGCAGAAAGCACCAAGTTGCTGTTCTCGCAGACTACACCCGGTCTTGCCGATGCTGCCAGGTCGGGCAGGTCATACACTTCCACCTCCGTAGGGAATGATATTCTTGAATCACAACCGAATTCTGTGACGAATAAACGCCACGATCCACGGGCGCTGTTGTCCGCAACATTTATTTCAAAAGAGCTATCCGAAGTAATAAACTCGGTAAGGTCAGGGGCGATCCAATGGTAAGTGGTCGCTTTGGCCCGTGTAGTTAATCTCAAGGATTCCCCCTCACATACAGGGCCGGTATTGGATATTTCTGGCTGGTCGGGGCGTGGAAGTATATTGACATTTACAAAATCCGGATCAGAAGGGCAACCATTGCGAAAAACAACCAGCCGATAAGTGCCCGCATTAGCAGTGCTTGCATTTGTGATCGCCTGCGGGAACTGACTGGTGGAGTTAAAGCCATTTGGACCGGTCCACTGATAAGTAATACCGGGGCCTGCAATCTGGGTACCTAGAATGATCTCTCCTCCGGCACATTCTGTGATGGCAGAATCCTGCACCACAGCAATAGGTCGTTGATTCACGCGTACGGTTTTCGAGGCAGAAGGAGAAGACTCACAACCCTCGGAAACGATCAGAACATAATAGGTGTAGGTACTAACCGAATGCGGGGCAGGCAAAGTGAGCGAGGGTACAATGGTCTCTGTAACGAACTGACCATTGGGTGGGTTGCCGCGAAACCAACGGTACCGAACAGTCTCTCCGCTAATGCTTACGGAGGACCGGAAAACGACATCCTCTTCTTCGCAGAAGTCCACTTTATCCGTAATGACCTCGGGTGTTTGGGGGAGGTTCTCGATGGCTACCTCTACCACACCGCTGGAGGTGCAACCGGTGATCCCGCTTACCATTACCTCGTATGAACCTGCATTAACAGAGCCTACATTTGGTATGCTGGGGTTCTCTTTTATAGAGGTGAAGCCGTTTGGACCAGTCCACCGATAGGTATACACCACACCTCCCGTAGCTGGTGGAGGGTTGGCGAATAAAAACAGCGTATCGTTCCCGCAGATCCCTGAATTAGCGGTAGGCTGGGGCTCCAGATTCTCGATCCGAACAATGGTCGAACAACTGGCCGAATTCCCATCCCGATCAATAACAGTGAGCGCAATAGAATCTACTGCGTCCGCCTGGTCGCAAGTAAAAGTGGAAGGGGCTAAAAGCATAGTGTCAATCCCGCAGTTGTCACTGCTTCCTGCATCAATCTCGGAGACATCTATGGTTTCAACCTGTAACCCGGATGGATTAATGAACAAAGTCGTTGGTTGGCATCGGGCAACTGGTGGTTCCTCATCCCGAACGGTAACCGAAAAAGAGCAGGTATCGGGGTTACCCGCAAAGTCATTGATGATGTAAAAAACCTCCGTGCGGCCCAGTTCGAAATCCAAAGTGGGTGGCCCTTGCGGAAAGGGCATTGGGGTGGGTGGTGTTACGGTAGCTCCCTCGGTATAAAAGATAGGCAACAGATTGGTGTATTGAATACGAACAAAAGTCCGGCTGATCGAATCGATACTGTTATTCATGGTTATCGTATCACAAGGGTTGATGCCTTCCCCCGGACTACCCGAAGGCATATTGATCTTATTGGGCAATAAGCTGATAGTCACCGTTCCGTCTGACGCCCAATGATTGAAGGTTTCCGCAGGTATGGTCAAGGAGAGTTGATCGAGCTGATCACAACTGGCATCTCCCTGTTGGGTTACCAGCAGGGTATCCCCGTCATCCCCGGTAATAGCCAGGAAGGCATTTTCTGAATCGAGGTCCAGTTGAACGCTTATTGTAAGGTTGACCGGAGCGATGGCGTTAGCCGCTACATTATTGAACGTGTACGTTTTGGGTAAAGCGAGGTAATCCCCCAGGTTAGGATCGAAAGAAAAGGCGAAAAATGCATTGGTTGAATCACCTGGCAGGGTTTGATCGTAAAGGTTCTCTACGCCGCAGTTGTCGTCCGCACCGCTTGGTAAGGGGAGTTTAACCGGGGCAACACAGGTTCCCGAATCCAGGGTCACCTGTATGCTGTCAGGGCAGAAAACCATTGGTGGCTCCTTATCTTCAACCGTAACCAGATAGGAGCAACTATCCATCAGACCCGCACAATCACTTACAAAGTAGGTGATCCGGTTCACACCTTGCGCTAATTGCACCGAAATGGACGCCAGTGAATCTACTGGTGCAAGGTCACCCTGGTTTATACGATAGGAAAACCCAAGTTGATCGAACGTCTTGGCCGTAAAGTTCAATTCAATTTCTACCGTGCTTTGCGGCGTGCAAATGTCGTTAATTGAAAACTGTCCGTTTTGCTCATCCGGTATGTTAGGTGCAAGTCGAATCTCTATAAACCCGTCTACTGCCCAAGCATTGATTTGAGCGATAGACAGGCTCAGGGTAGTATCGGAATCCCCACAGGCCATGTCGGTAGGGGCAGAAATACCCAAAAGACTTCCATCTTCACCAAAAATCTGGAAGTGTTCACTATTGACCTCTCCATCAACATTTCGTAGCCGGATACTTAGAAGACCGCCATTAAGGGCATTGACAGGGGCTGGAAGGTTGATAGGGAGGCGAAAGAACATAGGGTCAACTGGGGTCTCCCCTTCGAGCCCTGGACTGGCCGAAGTGGTAATGGTATCCACCCCTGTGATGGAATAGGGAACAGTATCCCGGGAACAATTTTCCTCCACCTGTGGAATCTGCAGGTCAAAGGTAGCATTGCAATCGCCAGGAGTAGTAGAGATTATGGTATCAACAGGACAACTTACGATGACCGGAGGTGTTTGATCAAAAACACTGAATACCGCCTGACTGGTGTCGGAGCGGCCGCATTCATCCATTACGATCACGTCGATTATGCGTTCGAAAATTAGGGGACCGGAGCCGGAGCACTGGCGTTCGGGGAAAGAGGCGGGCTCGAAGGTGCCGGCATTGTTTAGCTGCCACACCAGGTCGCTTTTCCGAGTACAGTTATCATCAGCACCGGCATTGGCCTTCCTGTTTACCCAGTCTGTAAAAAAAGCTTCGTAATTGACTCCGGAAGCGCAGGTAAGGATCAGGTCGGAAGGAAGTGTATCAAAAACTGGCGCCTGCTCATCTACCACCTGGATGGTTTGCGAGGAAGAGTCTATATTTCCGCATTGGTCTTCTACGAACCATTTCCGCACAACAGTGTAATCGTTGGCACAGGATCCGGAAATCACGACATCCTCTGAACGCACCCCTATGCTGTCTTCCGGACTGCAATTATCCATGATATTGGCTGGCCGGCCGGTAAAGAAGGAATCGTCTCCAAACAGGCAACTGATCACAGTATCTCCCGGAGCAGTAAAGGTTGGAGCCAGGGTATCCCGAATGGTAATGATCTGTTGCTTGAAGGTAGAATTTCCGCAGGCGTCTTCCGCACTCCAGAGTCGGCGAATGATCCTTTGATTTAAGCAGCTGTCTTCCTCAATCACATCAATATAGGAAAGGAGAATATCGGCACTGTCAGTGCAGTTATCAGTGGGGTTGCTGATGTTACCGGCAAGCTCCAGGTTTTCTGCATCGAGTGCACAGGAAAGCTCAACATCCGGAGGTCGGATAAAATCAGGAGCTACGCTATCGGCAACCATTATGTATTGGGTCAGCAGGGTTTCCCGACCGCAGGAGTCTCTGGCGAAAAACGTTCGATTAATCACCTGATCGTTTGGGCAGTTTCCACCCGCTTGAATATCTTCCGTATACCAGGCGGTATCCAAAACACACTCTTCCAGGCCCAGGAACAGGCTGTCGGCTGAGGGAATAGCACTGGCACAAACTAAAAATAGGCTATCGGTGATACCTGGAAAGATGGGGGCAGCGGTGTCGATAACAATAAAAACGTAGGGGAAATCTGTGGTGCCCCCCGCCGTATCACGTACCACATAATTGATAAAGATGCTATCAGAGCACCCGCCGGGAAAGGTATATGTATTGGGAACTGCAGGCTCGAAGCCTTGAAAACTGATGGAATCTGCATTGTCATACCTGCCTGTCAATTCTAGTTGAATAGCGTTGAGATAGGTCGAATAATCCGTTGATGCATCCTGACAATCAGTTCTTAGCGTATCCTCTACCGGCATTAGGTTTATTTCAAAACCTGAAGGGGAGGTGAAATTTGGGCTTAAAAGTCGGGAGATTATCAAAAAATGCACGAATGCCAACCCAAGGAAAGTTCGGATGTATTGGTGCTTCATAGTTTCTCCAGTTGTTTAAAGGATAGATTAGCCGCGGAAAGCGAACCCTGGAAACTGGGGTTTTCGCTGAGGTTCCATGCCAAAGCGACTCCTGGCCGCTCTGTTTTCTCAAAACGTTATTAATAAGTATTCAAATGCTGGATATGTACAATACAGGAGCGGATACTTAATAAAATTTTCCCCTGCATGCTGGGCAGGCGTAGTGTGGGATAGTTCATGGGATAATCAGTTTTGACTGCAAATTAGTGAATTTTGAGAAATTCACCACCTGCTTTTATTCTTCTTCTTGTTGATCATTAGCCTTTTGCTGGTAATCTTCTAACTTTTTGTCTTCTAAATGCTCATTTAAGAAGGCATTAAGGTCATCAACATTCATGCTGGATTCTACCTCTCCAAAGGAATTGATCCGTATTTCGAACCCTGAAAGGTCATTAGAAATATCTTCGATAGATTTTTTTTTGTCTTCCTTTTTTTCCTTGTCTTCCATTTTAGGAGTTAATAAAATCGTCAAATAGGCTATAGGCTCTTTCCAGGCGGCGATCCACTTCTGCCTGCCCGAATAAAGCCATCATTTCGAATACCGAAGGGCCTTTTACTGTTCCGGTTAAGCCAATGCGCAGGATGGGAAGCACATCGCCGAATTTAAGCTCATGATCTGCCATAAACCCTTCAAGTTCTGTCTTAATGCTATCCGGGTCGAAGCTGGAGAGTTTGGCCAATCGGGATTTTAAATCATCAAACAGTTCTCTTCTTTCGGGTTTCCATTTTTTTAGAATATTTTTTTCATCGAAGGTTTCAAAGTCTTCGAAGAAATAGAATCCGCTATCCCAGAAATCACTCAATCCACTTACCCTTTCTTTCATCATACCGCAAAAACTCTCCAAAAAAGCATCAGAGGGTTTATGTCCATGCCATTCGATAATTGGTCTAAGCAGTGCGGCAAGTTTCTCGTCGGGCATCTGGATAAGGTGCTGTTGGTTAAACCACTTTGCTTTGTCAAAATCAAAGCGGGCACCTGATTTACCGATCTTTTCCAATTCGAATGCCTGAACCAACTCCTCCAGAGAGAATAGTTCCTGTTCGGTTCCCGGGTTCCATCCCAAAAAGGCGAGGAGATTAATAACGGCCTCCGGTAAAAAACCTTCTTCCCGGAAGCCGGTAAAGGAGTCCTCGGGAGTATCGGCTTCCCAGGCCAGGGGAAATACGGGTATGCCCAGTTTTTTGCCATCCCGTTTGCTGAGCTTACCCTGTCCGGTGGGTTTTAAAATCAAAGGGAGGTGAGCAAATTGAGGCATTTCATCTTCCCAGCCAAAAGCCCGGTAGAGTAAAACATGGTGGGCGGTACTGGGTAGCCATTCTTCTCCCCGTATCACGTGCGTGATCTCCATGAGGTGATCATCTACGATATTGGCAAGATGGTAGGTAGGCATGCCGTCTGCTTTTAACAATACTTTGTCGTCGAGTTCTTCACTTTGAAAGTGGACTTTTCCGCGTACCAGGTCTTCCAGGGAGATGACCTCACCCGCCGGCACCTTCAGGCGAATAGTGAAGGGGGTACCTGCTTCCAACAAATCTTTAGTCTCTGAAGGAGACAAAGCTTCACTGTTTCTCATTTGGTATCGCATGGCCTGATCGTACTTAAAGGTGTGGTTTCCCTTTTCTTTTTCCCTTTCCCGGGCCACTTCCAGTTCCTCAGGCGTATCGAAGGCGTAATAGGCCCAGCCGTTCTCCACCAGTTGTTGGGCATATTTTTGATACAGGTGCTGGCGTTCTGATTGTCGGTAAGGGCCAAACGGACCTCCGAAGCCAGGGCCTTCATCCGGCTGGAGGCCTACCCATTTTAAGGCTTCAATGATATACGCCTCTGCACCAGGTACATAGCGGGTCTGATCAGTATCCTCGATTCGAAGGATAAAAACCCCCTTGTGTTTTTTGGCCAGTAAGTAATTGTACAGGGCGGTTCTGACCCCGCCAATATGAAGAGCTCCCGTTGGACTGGGAGCAAAACGTACACGAATTTGCTTCATACAAGAAAAATTAAGCGTTTTATGCTTTGGTAGGCAGCGATTTACCTACCTGGAACGTATACCAATTGACTAGGTCAATCAGAGCCAAAGAACGCGCTATTTTTTTAGAAATCAAAGTCCGTCGGGGGAGTCCTGGACTACTCTTTCATGTATTTGGAAATAGTGTATTCTAACCGCCCTTTCCCAAATTAAGTGCCTCGGCTCCGCTCAGCAAAGAGTTTCATTTCCCTAAATTGGAAATCTCTAAAACCGGTTGGTATGATATTCAATAAATGACTATCTGAAACTGTTAGGTAGCCTTTATATCCATAATCCCTTGAACATTTAAAACTTTCTTATTTCATGTATTTAGTCAAAACCCCACCTTTCATCCAGCAACTTTTTCCAAATTTTACCTGGAATATTCCCACGACTGACAAGGTTGTCTACCTTACTTTTGATGACGGTCCAATACCTGAAATTACGCCCTGGGTAATTGAGCAATTGGCGGATTACGAGGCTAAGGCTACCTTCTTTTGTGTCGGAGACAATGTTCGCAAATATCCTGAAGTTTTTCAGACGGTAAAAAGTGCGGGGCATTCAGTGGGCAACCACACCTTCAACCACCTGAATGGCTGGGCATCAGAAAATATTGACTATTTCCACAACGTGCGGCATTGCGCCTGGGAGGTGGATTCTGACTTGTTTCGCCCACCCTATGGTCGACTGCGCCCAAAGCAGGTCCAATTCCTGTCTCGGCATTATCGAATTGTAATGTGGGATGTACTCAGCGGGGATTTCGATCCGGCCATTTCCCCAGAGCAATGCCTGCGCAATGTAATGAACAATGTAAGCCCGGGGTCTATTGTAGTGTTCCATGATAGCATTAAGGCAGAAAAAAAGCTGAAATATGTGCTTCCAAAGGTACTGGAAGCACTTAGCCTGGAAGACTACTCTTTCGAAGCACTTTCCGAGAAAAGCCTGCCCGCTTCAAAGCATCATCGGAAGAGTGCTTAAAAATTTATTCATTAGGCCTCCATAAAGCCATGAAAGTGCTTAGTGGAGGCCTACAAAGGTTATTTACCTTTTCGTTGCCAAAATGGCGATGGGAGCATGTTGCTCCTCCCTTTCACCTCTTACTTTCCCTCACAGGGCCCCTTTTCCCAGGCGGTTACACCTGCATTGATGGCCATACATTGGTTGTCGTAGGTATTACCATCACATCCGCATACTGGCTTCATAATGCGTGGACAAGGTTTTTCATCGGCGCGTTTGACCGTACAGGGACAGGCTCCCTGGCTGTATTCCGTTACCCCATTATTTTTGGCCATTCCGGGACTCGCATAGGTGACCCCGTTGCAACCACAAACCGGATTGTATTCCATGGTGGTCGGTGCATTAGGCCGGATCATACTCTCGTCTATGCAGTCGAATGAATAGACCACTTCGCTGGTTTTTTTGCTACAGGCGGTTAAAACGACGGTAAGGCCAGCCAGGGCGATTACTAAAGACATAATAAACTTTTTCATAGATAGTAATTTTGATTTCTAGGTTGGATAATCAGGAGTGGAGCCCGACAGGATTATAAATTTATGGTATGGCCGCAACCCGAATAGGCCTTTCCATTTAGGACAATTTCGACTTGATCGGCTGAATTGAAGCCGGGAACGGGATTGCTGCACTTTTCTCCTGTGGAAATGGTCATTTTGAATTTTATAGCCCTGCTATCTAAGGTATAAATCCTGGAGCCTTCCTCGATTTTCGGTTCAGCACAACTGAAAGATGCTTTTCCTTCCGGAGTAGCAAAATACACCTGATTATCGGGCATTATCTCTACCTTCCAGTCCGGTTCACTACCCATGCCTTCGTATTTCGGGGCACCTAGTAATGCTCTTTCCCCCTGACCGGTAAGGGGCTTGTTAAAGAAGGGTTGCTCCGGTTGAGCGGGCTCACAACTTGCAAGAATACAGAGGGTAAAAAGTGCCACCAGGCTCTTTACTTTCATGGTTTGGTATTTGAGGTGAAAAGAGGAAATAGATAGAGTTGCTAAATTGACAAAACCGGACCGCCGCAGCCCTGGTATTCCTTGCCGTTTACCAGAGCTTCAACAGTGTCTGGGAAATCTTTCCCGTTCATGCTGTTCGTACAGGGACGACCGCTATAAATGATTAACTGAAGCTTGGTTGCTTCTGTCTCTACCTTGTACCTTTTGGCTGGGCGTGCGCTTTTATCCATTACCGGTTCTACATAAGGTAGGGTTGATGTTCCTTCTGGATTAGAAAAAACGATAGCTTCTCCGGGCTTGATTTGAATATTCCAAAATGGTTCATTCCCGCTGGCGCTATAGGGTACCTCCCCCGCAATAGCTTCTTGCTCGGCCGACTGCTCCTCCCCTGGCACTTGCGCTGTGTTTTCTTCCGTAGTGGGTTCATTTCCCGTGCATTGCAGGGTGAAAAGGGCAAGAAAGAATAAAAAGGCAAGGTTTTTAATAGGTATCATCACAAGGTTTTTTGGCTCATTTACTACAAATATAATCAATATGTTTTGCAGTCTGTGTTAATTCGAATGACTTGCAGAATGGATTAACTCCTTGGGTAACGACTGCCATCTGGCTTCACAATGGTGCGTTCTGGTATAGTTCCCCGGACGCCCACCAGTGGGTAGATAACGCATCTCCGCCCAACGATGGTGCCGGGGTAGAGAACGGCATTACATCCGATTTCGGCAAAGTCTCCAAGCAGGCCTCCCAATTTATTTAAGCCGGTGAGGGTTTTTTCCCCGTCCAAAAATACCGAGATCTCGTCGGCAGTGGACTTGAAATTCGAAAGGATGGCTCCGGCTCCCAAATGTGCCTTGTACCCCATGATAGAATCACCCACATAATTGAAATGGGGTACCTGAACACCATTAAATAAAATACACTGCTTTAACTCCGTAGCATTCCCTACAACTACTCCATCTCCAATTAGTACATTTGAACGAATAAAGGCGTTATGTCGGATATCGCAGTTTCGACCGATGATTGCGGGCCTCTGGATAAAGGCGGAGGCGGCAATGTTGGTTCCGGCTCCCACCCAAACTCCGGGCTGTAATTGTTGAAAGTCGCTGGGTAATTTCCCGGAGGAAGTGTTGAGCCATTCGGAAAGCAAGGCCAGGCTCTCCCAGGGATAATTGACTTCCTTCAATAGGTCTTTGGCTAATGTCTGGCTAAAATCGAAAAGGGATTTGGTTAAAGGGTGCATATCAAAATAGTTCAAAAAATAATTAGTGGGGATTGCTCCTGAGGGGGAGGAGCCTCCTTTCAAAAATAGAGATAGAAGTGCTGCTTATGGAGAACCTCTACCATTTTCTTTTAAAAGTTTTGCAACACGGCCAAAGAATTGCCTTATTTTCGACAGAAACTAATTATTGCTGTTCACGGAAAATAGCGCCTCTTTAAAGTAACCAAATGATAGAAGTAAAAAACCTCACCAAGAAATTTGGCGATTTCGTAGCGGTTGATGCCGTTTCGTTCACGGTCGAAGAGGGGAAGACCATTGCTTTGATCGGGACTAGCGGCAGTGGTAAAACGACTACCCTTAAGATGATCAATCGCCTGATCGACCCAACCTCTGGGCTGATCCTCGTAAATGGGCAGAATATTATGGAACAACAACTGGAGACCATGCGCCGGGGCATGGGGTATGTGATCCAGAATATGGGTTTATTTCCTCATTACAAGGTGTTTGATAATGTTGCGCTGGTGCCCAGGTTGCTCAATTGGAAAGAGACCGATATCCAAAAGCGGGTTTTCGAACTTCTGGAAAAGCTGCGACTGGATCCTGCTGAAAATACAGAGAAGTTTCCCCGACAACTAAGTGGCGGCCAACAACAACGGGTAGGTATTGCCCGGGCCCTGGCGGCCAACCCACCCATTATTCTGATGGACGAACCCTTCGGAGCCCTGGATCCCATTACCAGGCAGGAGGTTCGGGCTGAATTTAAAGAACTGGAAGAGCTGAAAAGTAAGACCACTTTGATCGTTACCCATGATATTGAAGAAGCATTTGAAATGGCAGACTTGATCTGCCTGCTGGATCAGGGAAAGATTCAGCAATTGGGAAGCCCCGACGATTTACTGTTCCATCCCGCTAACCAGTTTGTAGAAGATTTTATCGGTGATCAACGACTAGGGCTGGAGTTCTCCATTCTGCAGCTATCTGAAGTGTTGGAGCATTTGCCCTCCGAGGGAGAGCAGATTGTGGGAGCGATAGCTGCAAAACTTTCCATTCGGGAAGCCATGGCCCAGCTCAGCGCTAAGGCCAAAAAGGCAGAGCGTTTACAGATTGAGGCAACCGACCGGGCCTTTAATCTTCCCGAATTAATGATCGCTTTTCAAAAGACCAAATCGAACAAGTAATGTTGCTTCAAGATTTTTTTTCCTTTCTCGTCGAAAACCGCACTAAGTTTTTAGAACTGACCCTGGAGCATATCGGCCTCACCTTTTTGTCCATTTTCCTGGCCATTCTCTTGGCTGTACCTGGCGGCATCCTGGCTTCTCGTAGAGATCGGCTGGCGGCTCCACTTTTGGGTTTTGCAGGTATTATGCAAACGGTACCGAGTATAGCACTGCTTGGGTTTTTACTCCCTTTTCTGGGCATAGGCATAAAACCGGCTATTGTGGCCTTATTCCTTTACGCGCTTTTACCTATTATTCGAAATACCTATACGGGGATCAAGGAAGTTTCTCCGGTGGTAAAGGAAGCCGCCAGAGGGATGGGACTCACCAATTGGCAGATCTTGTCGCGTGTAGAACTGCCGCTGGCCATGCCGGTGATCATTGCCGGCATTCGAACCGCCACGGTCATTAATGTGGGCGTGGCCACGCTGGCTGCCTATATCGGCGCGGGCGGACTGGGGGAGTTTATCTTCAGCGGGATCGCACTAAATAATACTCTCATGATCATGGCAGGAGCCTTGCCTTCCGCTTTGTTGGCCCTGCTGTTAGATCAGTTGCTCGGCCTGTTGCAAAAAGTGGATGCCAGCCGCCTGGCCCGGCTAAGCAGAGGAATGGTAGGTGTTTTTCTATTAGTCGCTGGTTTTTTTGTCTGGACGGGCATGACCGATCCCCGCATTCCGGCTGCCTTTGAACCAGAGTATTCCAGCCGGGCCGATGGCTTGCCGAAGTTGGAATCAGTCTACGGCTTACAATTCGATGCCGCTATTTTGAATCAGGCTCTGATGTACCAGGCCGTAGCGCGGAGTGAAGTAGATGTGATCAGTGGCTACTCTACGGATGCCCGTATTAAAACCTTTGATCTGGTCATACTGGAGGATGATCAAAAAGCCTTCCCACCCTATTACTGTTCCCTGATCACGAGAGAGGAATTTGCTGAAAACCATCCCGAGCTTATTGATGCCTTAAATTTACTCGCTGGACGGATCAATGACTCCACTATGATTGAGCTCAACTATCAGGTGGATCACGAAAAACGGTCTCCCGAAAGTGTTGCTAAGGAATACCTCCAGGGATTAGAGCTATGGAAACCCGATCGAAAAAAGGGGGGAAAAAAGATCCGTCTGGCCTCCAAGATTTTCACGGAGCAATACATTCTTTGTGAGTTATTCGCTCAGCTCATCGATGGATATACCGATTTTGATACCGATATCAGACCGGGTCTGGGGGGAACTAAGTTGTGTTTTGATGCACTTCGAAAAGGAGAGATCGACCTTTATCCGGAATACACCGGTACTGGGTTTCAGGTGTTGTTGAGTCCACCTGAGGATTCCGTTAACATTCTTGTCAAAGATGCGGATGGCATTTTTAACTATGTCGACCGGGAATTCAGGGCTCAATACGGCTTGGAATGGTTGCCCCCCCTTGGGTTCAACAATACCTATGCGATCATGGTCCGTCGTAGCTTTGCTGAGCAAAATGAATTGTCTGATATTTCAGATTTGTTAGAGTTGTAGTGTTTTTTTACTATTCGTTGAAAAATCATGGTGTTTAAACGGGGTTTTTCGAATTTTCAGGGTGAAAAGCGTTTGCTATCCATTCCTGCAAATCATAAAACCCTGTTCAATGAAAAAGTTAGTTTGTGTTTGCTTATTATTTGGGTCTACCTTAACCGGGCTTTCTGCGCAAAAGATTCAAATCGATGCAGGGGTGGGTTTTGGTATCTTACAGGGGCATTGCCCAGGCCACTACGGATTTCATTATCAACGAATCTTTCTTCCTCTTCGAAAAAACAACTACCCGATACCAACCGGCATTTACATTGAAGGTGCCTACCGGATCAAGAAGAATATTGACCTGGGTGTGCATTTTTCTACTTCCAGTTATACTGAAGAATATGGTGTTACCCTGAGTGGCGATGATCTTGGAGAAGTCAAACGTATGTTTCATACCTTTACGGTAACAGGAGATTATTACTGGGATCTCAAGAGGGACAAGCCCAATCTTGAACTGTATTCCGGTTTACAATTAGGTATTTCCGTTTTCAATGATGTGGCGGAGGGTGATATAGCCACTGAGGATCTGGAGGAAGAGGGCGTCGCCTCAGTGGGGATGCAAGTGACCGCCATTGGGGCCCGGTATGGAAATCAAATCGCCGTACAAGCGGAACTGGGGTTTGAGTACAAAGGTATTTGCTCCATCGGGCTTTCAGGTAGGTTTTGAAGGGGTTGGTGGGATAAAATCTGCCCACCAGTCCCCCTTGTGCCTTCGATCGTCCGCTCAAGCGGCGAGGTCCTTCAAGGCAGCAACCAGCGCATCGAGCTCCTTGGTGGTAGTGTATATATTTGGGGTGATCCGGCAACCTTGTACCCCTGGTCGATTGATGGCCACCGTCCAGATCCGGTATTTTTTCAGTAGGGCCTGGGCCAGATCCTGGGGTTGCATGCTTTCTAAACCTACATTGGCAATGGCACAGGCTCGTTCCGGATCTTTAGGCGTGTTAAGAATAATCCCGGGAATATCCCTGACCTTGCTGGTCCAGTATTGCTGGAGATACCGCAGACGAGCCTCCTTGCGCTCTGGGCCAAGGCGTTCGTAAAACTCAATGGCATTCCCAATGGCCAGATCGGTATGTACGGGGTGAGTACCGGTATGGTTAAGGCGACCGATGTCGTCCGACTCCCGACCCATTTCTGCAAACAATGGCCATACCGTAGGGATCTTTTCCCTTTTTACATACAATATACCCGCTCCCAAAGGAGCACTCAGCCATTTGTGCAAACTGGCTCCGTAGTAATCACAATCCAGGTCAGGTATTTTGAAAACCATCTGGGCAAAGGCATGTGCACCGTCGACCATGACTTCAACGCCCTTACTATGGGCCATGTCGCAGATCTTTCGAATAGGCAGGATCTGCCCGGTGATATTGACCAGGTGGCAGACCATGAGAAGCCTGGTCCTCGGCGTGATGGCGTTTGCATAAAGTTCGACCAATTCGCTATCCGATTTAGGGTGATTGGGTAGATGGACTAAGCGGTTTACAATACCGTGACGCTGGGCTTGTAATTCGAACATATCGAGCATGGCTCCATAATCCTGTTTTGCCATTACGGCTTCATCTCCTTCCTTCCAGTGGATGCCACCAATTATAGTATCGAGGGATTCAGTGGTGTTGCGGGTAATGGCGACCTCTTCCGGGGAGCAGCCTGCAATTTCTGCCAGCTTTTCCACCATGAATTGCTTGTTTTGGAACTGAACGGTTCGAAGATAATAGGAAGCCTGATAATTAATTTCCCTAACATGATGTATAAAGTGCTCCAGCGTATCCTGTGGCATGAAGCAATAGTAGCCGTTCTCCAGGTTAATATAGTCGGGTTTAAGCCGATAGCTTCCCCTTACTTTTAACCAGAAATTCTCGTTTTGGGCAATTTCAAGGGGGCTTTGATGCTCGAAATCTTCAAGCCAGGTGTCCAGTTTTTCGAAAATGGCAGGGGCTGTAAGCCCAAGTGCCGCCAGATACTTGATAAAGGAACGTTTATTCATGATTGGTAAATTATCAACTTTTCTACAGAAGTGGTTTATCGATCAAATGTGACCTTCATCACAGCAAGCACAGGCTAACTACATTACCTTTAGGAAAGCAGGTGGCCGAAAAAGTACCATTTTTTCGACCTGCAGGTTTTGGTGCCCTTGTTCGAATGATCGCGCTTTTGTTTGGACTTTTTTTTTAAAGAGCAATTCTATTTCTACAATAGGTGCCTGTCTCAAAATAAAGCAGAAAAAATGGATAGACAAGAGCTGGGGTAGTCTTTTTAGAAAATGGGTTTTTTTATATGTTTTACAAATGAAAGTGCAAATCCTGCTATAATTCGGTCAAAGACTGGCAGGGTGAATCCCTTTACTTTTGTTTATGCAAGGAAGTATTCAATAACCGGGCGGTGTAAGTGCTGTTGCATTTTCCGCCGCCCGTAATTGCAAATAGAAGGTGAAACCGAAACTATACAATATTGAAGAATTGCGGTGTAATGCCTTTGCTCGTGCAGGGAAGCACTTTGATATGGTCCGTACGGAAGATTTCATGCGGGAAACCCATGGTTTTACTTTTCCGCATCAGCACAACTATTACATGATCCTGCTGGCTACGGAGGGAAAAGGGCAGCAGATCATAGATTTTGAATCTTTTCCTGTAGAGCCGGGCATGCTATTCCTCATGTATCCGGGTATGATCCATGCCTGGGAGTCGATAGAGGACTTGAAAGGATTTCAAATCTTTTTTACTGCAGAGTTTTTCACCCAGCGCTATAATAACAATAATCTTTTTGATTTTCCATTTTTTGGTTCCGGTTCTGTTTTACCCTTTGTTAAGCTACAATCAGAAGCCTTTTCCCGGCTCTCGGTGCTTTTTCAACAGATGTTGGAAGAATACGAAGAAGGCGGCACAGATCTGACCAGTGTCCTGCGGTCCTTCCTGAATATTATCCTCATTCACGCCAAACGCATCTACGGTCTGGAAAATACCGTTCCGGGAAAAGAACATCACTCCCGGCAGTTGGTAAAACGCTTCGAACAACTGATCGACCGCCATTTTCGGGGTAAAAGACTGGTGAAGGATTATGCCCAGTTGTTGCACATTACTCCAAACTACCTGAACGTGATCTGTCGGTCGGAAATAGGAAAATCGGCCGGAGAGCTTATCCGCGAGCGCGTGATGCTGGAGGCAAAACGCATGCTTACCCATGACGAACGTACGGTATCGGAAATCGGGCATGAGCTCAATTTCGATGACAATGCCTATTTCTGTCGCTTCTTCAAAAAATACGCAGGCTCCAGCCCCGACAAATTCCGACGTCAGATGCTCACCGATCGCTAATGGCTTTAGCCCCAATTTGCCTGCCTGCTCTTTCGAGTTTTACCTATCTTTGTCCTCCGGCCGGAACTCCTTTGCAGCTTGGGTCGGTTTGAACTAAAAATGAACTAAAACGCAGGCATGAAAATCTCGCTGAACTGGTTAAAGGATTACCTCGAAATCGATCTATCTCCGGAGCAAATTGGTGATATTCTCACCGAGATCGGCTTGGAAGTAGAAGGTATGGAGGAGGTGGAAAATATACCCGGAGGTTTAAAGGGAGTGGTGGTAGGTGAGGTGGTTGAATGCGGTCGGCATCCCAATGCGGATAAGCTATCCCTCACCCGGGTAAACATAGGAAAAAACGATCATTTGTCCATTGTGTGTGGTGCGCCAAACGTGGCCAAGGGGCAACGTGTTCTAGTGGCTACTGTAGGAACTAGCCTATACCCTTTAGGTAGTGAACAACCACTGGTTATGGAGAAGACCAAAATTCGTGGGGAACTTTCAGAAGGGATGATCTGTGCGGAGGATGAACTGGGCATTGGTACATCTCACGACGGTATTATGGTTTTGCCTGCTGCTACACCTGTCGGAATGGCCGCTGCAGAATATTTTTCCCTGAAAACCGATGTAGTCTACGAGATTGGCCTCACTCCCAACCGCTCGGATGCCACTAATCATTTGGGCGTTGCAAAGGATCTGGCCGCTGCCCTGAAAATCAATTATAACCATACGGGGGAAGTTCGATTGCCGGATCTTTCAAATTTTAAAATTGACCACTACAAGAGACCGGTAAAAGTGGAGGTGAAAAATCCGGAAGCCGCCCCCCGCTATGCCGGGCTGTCATTAAGCAATATTCAGGTAGGGGAATCTCCAGATTGGTTGAAAGAGCGATTGATGGCGGTGGATGTCCGGCCGATCAATAATGTGGTGGATATTACCAACTTTGTCCTGCATGAATACGGCCAACCGCTGCACGCTTTCGACCTGGATAAAATCAGTGGTGAACACATCATTGTCCAAACCCTACCCAAGGGATCAAAATTCGTCACCCTTGACGAAGTAGAACGCACCCTGTTGGAAGAAGACCTTATGATCTGTAATGGTAAATCAGAAGGCTTGTGCATAGGAGGGGTATTTGGCGGAGTTAACAGCGGTGTAACGGAGAGGACCAGCAGTATTTTCCTGGAATCAGCGCATTTTAATGCAAAGTCTATTCGCCGCACCAGTATGAAGCATAACCTTAGAACGGATGCTGCAAAGGTTTTCGAAAAAGGGAGCGACCCTGAAGTAGCCATACCAGCCCTTAAGCGTGCTGCTTTGCTTATGCAGGAGCTAGCAGGAGCCGAGATCGCCTCCGATATCATTGACCTTTATCCAAAACCAGTGGAAAAGCTACAGGTAGAACTTACCTATGAGTCCATCAACCGCCTGATCGGGACCGAAATCCCGGTAGCGGAGGTACACCATATTCTGGAAGCTCTGGAAATGGAAGTACTAAAAAAAAATAAGAGGGCTTTTACGGTCGCTGTACCAACCAATAAGGCTGATGTTACTCGTCCGGCAGATATAATTGAAGAGATCCTACGAATCTATGGCTTTAACCGGGTTCCTATGCCGGCCAAGACGACTATCGGCTTGAATGTGGCTCCTGTTCCCGACCCGGTAGTAGTTAGAAATACGATTGGGGATTTGCTGGCGGCCAATGGGTTCAACGAAATGATGGCCGTTTCCCTTTCCCAGTCCGGGTATTATCGGGAGATGGATGCAGGTATTGATGAGGCAGAACTGGTGTATGTGAACAACACCTCCAATGTGCAATTGGATATAATGCGGCCGGATATGCTTTTTAGTGGCTTGGAAGTCGTTTTACACAACCAAAACCGCCAGCAAAAGCGCTTGAAACTATTCGAATTCGGACGAACGTATCGAATGAAGGGTGATGAACTGGAGGAGAAGGAGCACCTGAGTTTGTTCCTCTACGGGGACAGGACAGAGGAAAGCTGGATCACTCCTTCCCGACCGGTTGATTACTACAGTCTTAAAGCAGAAGTGGAGCGGATCTTGGAACGTTTTGGGATCGTAAATTATCAGGTAAGTGAGGTGGAAGATCCTGGTTTGCTATTTGGATTAAAACTACATCGTGGTCCCCAAGCCCTGGTAGAGTTCGGGAAGGTACAGCCGGATTTGGTTAAATCTATGGATATTCGTGGAGAGGTATTCTTCGCGCTTTTCCATTGGGAAAACTTGTTGGGAAGCTTGAAAAAACAAAAGGTTTCCTATGAAGAGGTTAGCCGTTTTCCGGGTACCCGACGGGATTTGGCGATGATTATTGAAAATTCGACTAATTTTGATGATATTGCAGCAATTGCCCGAAAGTTGGGCAAGCCGCTCATTCGGGCCGTGAATCTTTTCGATGTATATGAAAACGAAGAACAGCTAGGAAAAAACAAGCGTTCCTATGCAGTAAGTTTTCAGTTTGAACACCCGGAGAAAACCTTAAAAGATAAGGAAGTAGATAAGGTGATCCAGAAGTTGACACAGGCTTTCGAAAAGCAGTTGGGTGCTTCCATCCGTAAATAATGGTTGGTCACTCTCTCACTGCTACCGGAGTCCTGAAAGAAAAAGGCGGAAATGAGCATATCAGAAAAATTTGATTTAATTGAACACAAAATAAAACAGGTATCCCAGCAATTAATCAGTATAACCGCTGAACGGGATGCTTTGCTCGCAGAACGAAAAGAACTGAAAGCTAAGCTGCAGCAACGCAGTACGACCATCGAAGCACTTCAGGCAGCATTGGAATCCCATAGGGTACAATCTGCTGAGCGAAAAGCTGTCCAGAATGAACAAGTTCAGGAGTGGAATGGGCAGATCGAACAGCACCTACGGGAAATTGATAAATGCATCGAATGGTTGAGTAACAGCTAAAGCTATGGACGGGCAAGAGACCAAAAATATTACAGTCGTTATAGCAGGTAGGCCTTACCCGCTGAAAGTTAAAACGGAAGATGAGGCCGCCATTCGCAAAATTGTCAAGGAAGTAAACGAGAAAATCAATAGATTTCAACTCTCCTACAACAACCGGGACAAAAAAGACTGCCTCTCTATGGCCCTCCTGACTTACGCTGTTGATCTGCATAAAGCTCAACAGTCAGCCCACCAGTACGCTACCGTGGAACACCGGTTGGAACAACTCGAGCAATTATTGGACACTGCCCAGGGGTAGTCCCAACAAGTTGGCAATTTCATTCAGCACTTAAACGAAATCCATATGGAAATAGGAGTAGGATTAGCCATCGGGCTGTTAGTAGGTGTCGTGATTGGCTATGTAATCATGGCGACCACTGCCAAACGCAAACAGCAGCGCTACATAAATGACCTTAATGCCAAAGCGGATATTGAGATAAAGGAAGCCCGTTTGGCTGCCGAACGCATCATGAATGAGGCGGAAAGCAAAGCGGAGAAATTGGTTTCTCAGGCAGAGAGTAAGCATGAACGCATAAAGCAAAAAAAGATTCAGGAAGCTAAAGAGCGCTTTAGCCGGATGAAATCAGAATTCGAAAGCAGTAAGGCCAATCACCTGGTCGAAATGAAGGAGCGCGAAGTGCAGGTAAAAACCCTGGAAACAGAGATCAAGCAAGAGCAAGAGAAACTCGATCAACGGGCGCGCTCTATAAAAGATCAACTAAGTGAGGTCGAAAACCGGGAGGCAGAAACGAATGCCATTCGGGAAAACCTTGAAAAGCAAATGAAGATCGTAGCAAAAAAGCGGGAAGAACTGGATGCTGCGAACGAAAAACACATCAAAGCACTGGAATCAGTAGCCCGGCTTACCGAACAGGAAGCTCGGGAACAGTTGCTTGATGCGGTTAAAGCAAAGGCTGAAATAGATGCCATGGCTATCGTCAAGGATAGTGTCATGCAAGCTAAATCCACGGCCGCAAAGGAGGCGAAAAAGATCATTATTCAAAGTATTCAGCGGATGTGTGCTGAGTATACCATCGAAAATACCGTGTCTGTCTTCAACTTGGATTCCGATGACCTGAAGGGACAGATCATCGGCCGGGAGGGCCGAAATATTCGCGCCCTTGAAGCCGCGACCGGCGCCGAGATCGTGGTTGACGATACCCCCGAAGCTATTGTAATCTCCAGTTTCGACCCCATACGGCGAGAGGTTTGCCGCCTTGCCCTGAAAAAACTGGTGGCAGATGGTCGTATCCACCCAGCCCGTATTGAGGAAGTGGTGGCCAAGACGAGAAAACAGCTGGACGAGCAGATCGTTGAGATCGGAGAACGTACGATTATCGAATTAGACCTACACGGTCTGGATCCCTATCTAGTTAAAATGATAGGCCGTATGCGCTTCCGTTCTTCATACGGACAGAACTTGCTCAAGCATTCGATCGAAACGGCTAACCTTTGTGCCATAATGGCTGCCGAGATCGGTTTGAATCCCAAGCAGGTTAAAATGGCCAAAAGAGCCGGACTTTTGCACGATATTGGAAAGGTAGCCGAAGAGGAAAGTGAATTGTCCCACGCTTTACTGGGAATGAAAATGTGTGAGAAACACAAGGAACATGCCGTTATCTGTAATGCTGTGGGTGCCCACCACGACGAAATTGAAATGAATAACATCATTTCTCCAATCGTCCAGGCTTGCGATGCCATATCAGGGGCTCGCCCGGGAGCAAGAAGAGAGATTCTGGAGAGCTATCTCCAGCGGATCGGTGAGCTGGAAGAACTGGCTATGGGGCACGACGGTGTGCAAAAGGCTTATGCCATGCAGGCCGGCCGGGAATTGAGGGTGATCGTGGAAAGTGATAAGGTGTCTGATACCTATGCAGATGATCTGTCCTTTATGATCTCCCAAAAAATTCAGGATGAAATGCAATATCCCGGCCAGATCAAGGTAACCGTTATACGGGAAAAGCGTGCGGTGTCCTACGCTCGATAGAGGAAATAATAGTATCATTTGGTGGCTCAAAGCTTATTCGTCGCTTTGAGCCGCTAAATTTATGATTTTTGAACTATTCGATCCAGACTGATCCCATCCCATGCTTTTGGTACCAAAAGCATGGCAACAAGGAGTTGAGCCCGAAAACAACACCCGAAAAATCCCATATAAGCTGCGCAAGGCCATGTTCGAAGGTGACGATTACGAGCACGGAGGCAATGGCATACAAAGCCCAATCTCGCTTTAGACCCAGGACCAGCAGCGCACCGGCAATCAATTCTACGAAGGAAGTATAATAAGCCGTGCATCTGATGAGCAGGTCAGGAAGTAAATCTTTATGGGTGCCGTAGAAAAAATCCATTTGGTAGAGCTGTTCCACTCCCCAACTAAATACTTTACTATAGCCTTGCATAAGAAAAATAAAACCCAGGATAAGACGAAGGGTCAAGACCTCTATCATTCGATTTTAATGTCATGTCTTTTTAGAAGAAAATCTAAATAAATGGATCCAGGTCTTCCTCTGGCTTTACTGGTTGGATAAAGAAAAAAGCGACTAAGGCGCTAAGCCAGGCCATAATGGCGGTTGCAATGGTAACCTCCTTAAAAGCAGAAAGAAAAGCAGACTTTACCTCTCCTTTTACCGCAGCCGTTTCCGATTTGCTCAATTCCTCCGGTGGTTGAGTAGCTCCCAGGTCTTCGGCAGCCTGAAGCAATTCCGTTCGTTCCTGCTCATTTAATTGTTGAGCCACCTTCGAGTCTTCCAGGCTATTCTTAAAGGAAAGCAACATAACGGCCCCTAAGACAGAAACAGCGAGAACGCCTGCTGTCCGGGAAACTGCATTGTTCACCCCCGAGGCAATTCCGGTACTTTCTTGAGGAATAGCGCCCATTACGGCCGTAGTCAGGGGTGCTACCGTTATGCCCATGCCCAGTCCCATTACGACGAAAGCCGGTAAGTACGTTTTCCAGTAATCAGTTGAAAAACCGGCCGTTTCTCCTGGAAAAATAAATAAAAGGAATCCCAGGCCGGCAACGATTGGTCCTACAATTAATGGGATTCGAACACCGAAACGATCAGCAAAGCGGCCGGAAAGAGGTGAAACGAAAGAAATTAAAAGTATAGTAGGTAAAAGCGCTATACCCGCCTGGCTTTCCGTATACCCCTGCACCTGTACCAGATTGAGCGGCATGAAAAAGGTTATTCCCCCCAGGGCCGCATAGAGTAAAAGGGTTAAAAAATTGGCTGCGGTGAAAGTCGGGCTTTTAAACAACCCCAGGGGCAGCATTGGGTGCTTTTGACGCTTTTGACTTACATAAAAAAGGACTAAAAAAAGCAAGCCCAGGCCAAGGGCTAGTAAAATGCGTGGAGAATAGAATCCGTAATTAGGGGATTCGATAAATCCATAGGTAATGCCAGCCAGCCCTAAGGTAGCTAACGCCCCGCCTAGAATGTCAAGTTGGTAGGCATGCTCATCCCTGCTTTCAGGGACCTTTCGAAAAATTACCCAAAGGACAATAACTGCAAGGGGGATATTAATAAAAAAGATGAACCGCCATAAACCCTGCGAGGCCAGCCAACCGCCCAGTACGGGGCCGACCACAGCAGTTAAAGCACTGAAGGTAGACCAGATGCCGATTCCCCGGCCACGTCGTTCCGGAGCGATCTGGGAAGTAATGATGGAGAGGCTGCCAGGTGTTAGCATGGCCCCGCCCAACCCCTGAAAAGCTCGGGCGAGGATTAACTGCTCTGATGATTGAGAAAAGCCCGCAGCTGCGGAAGCCAGGGAAAACAGGATCAGGCCATAACTGAAAATTCGGTTTCGGCCGTAAATATCTCCCAACGCTCCACCTACAAGGATTAGCGCAGAAAGAAAGAGCGTGTAGGCATTGATGATCCAGAGGAGCTCGGTACCGGTTACACCCAGATTCCGCTGTAAAGCTGGTAAGGCAACATTCAGCGCAGTTCCATCTATGAAGACCATGGTCGAACCCAAAACGGTGGCCACCAGGGTCCAGGACTCAGTTGCAGTGAAAGAAGACTGGGCAGGTGATTCCATTGGGTTTTATGGTGATGTCTAAGATGTACAAAATTAGAGCACCTTTGTTGCCTCAAAATCCTATTTTCGGGCAATAACTGAAATCATCATGCTACTAGGGTTTATTGGCTTGTACCTGCTTGTGACCATTGTCATTGGTTGGTGGGCTTCCCGCCGGGTGAACACCACGCAGGATTTTGTGATCGCTGGCCGGAACCTTCCCACCTTTATGGCAGCGGCGGCCCTCTTTGCTACCTGGTTTGGGTCTGAAACCATCATGGGAGCTTCTTCTGAGTTTGTTAAACATGGACTTATTGGGGTGATAGAAGACCCATTCGGAGCGGCTCTTTGCCTGGTGCTCGTGGGAGCCTTTTATGCCCGGCCCCTCTACAGGATGAATATCCTGACCTTTAATGATTTTTTCCGCTTGAGGTTTAGTCGATGGGCAGAGGTTATTTCTGCTGTATTTATGATCCCTTCCTATTTTGGTTGGATCGCGGCCCAGTTGGTGGCACTAGGTATTGTTCTTCAGACCCTTTCGGGGCTGCCGCTGGTCTATGGCATTCTAATTTGCACCATTATAGTTGTTTTTTACACCTATATTGGAGGAATGTGGGCAGTTTCCATTACGGATACTATCCAAACGGTATTGATCATTCTGGGCTTGTTGGTACTGGCAATTATACTGATGAACCGTGCTGGTGGTTGGAACTCCGTTATTTCGAATACACCAGAAGGGTTTTTCCGATTTTTACCTGAGCCCAAGGGACTGGAAGTAGTCCATTATATGGCAGCCTGGATCACGATTGGCTTGGGGTCTATCCCACAGCAGGATGTATTCCAACGGGTGATGGCAGCCAGGTCGGCGAAAGTAGCCGTGCGCGCTTCGTATATCTCTGGGGCTATGTACCTGACGATTGGGATGATCCCGCTATTTATCGGTTTATTCGGTAGCATCCTTTACCCGGAAATCCATGAAGGAGATGCTCAAATGGTAATTCCGACGATGGTCCTTCAACACGGAAACCTAGGCTTACAGATCCTGTTATTTGGAGCTCTATTATCAGCAATATTGAGTACTACCTCTGGAGCTATGCTTGCCCCTGCAACTGTACTTGGAGAAAACCTGATTCGCCCCTTATTGAAAGCTCCCTCTGATCAATTAATGTTGCGGACGATGCGTTGGTCAGTGGTTGCAGTGGCTGTTTGTTCTGCAGTTATGGCCATTGCTGAGTCTAATATTTATGAGTTGGTGGGACAATCCTCGGCCTTGAGTCTGGTTTCTTTATTTGTTCCTCTTACTGCGGGTTTGTACTGGAAGAGAGCCTCGAACTATGGCTGTCTTCTTTCTATCATCTTAGGCATGTTTGTTTGGATAGTATTTGAATTCTTTGTTCATTCTGAAGTCCCAAGTTTGATTCTTGGTTTATTGGCAAGTATTGCCGGGCTTTTTATTGGCAGCTGGACTTTCTTGGATGATTCTTATAAACGGTTTATCGAAAAGCTTGCTTGAACGCATAAAAGTTGCTTCGAATCGCTTTTGAAAAAATAGAGGTTCCAAAATTTGAATTTGTGAAAAATTTTTAGAATAGGTGCCTTGCACCTATAGGTGCAAGGCACCTATTTTTCTCTCCAGTTTCTCAATTCCCATCCATTTCTTTAACTTTGACAGCCAATCAAAACCCAAAAACATACTACCATGCAAAGTTTGAAATTTGCCCTTTTTATCCTTCCCGTCGCCTTGTTTTTTTCTGTACCCCAAGCCCATGCTCAAAAAAAAGAAGGTAAAAAAAAGCGGGTAGCTGTTTTTTCTTTTAATGACAAATCCGATGGAAATTGGGGCTGGTATGGAAATAAGAGCGTAGGAGATGGAGTAGCTGATATGATCATTACTGAACTGGTAAAAACCGGTGATTTTACTGTTCTGGAGCGCTCTGAGTTAAACACCCTATTGGCAGAACAAGACCTTGGTGCCAGCGGTATCGTTACCCCTGAAAGTGCTGCTCAAATGGGAAAAGTACTGGGTGTAGAGGTTGCCGTAATGGGCGCTGTTACCGAGTTCGGTTATAAAAATAAGGATACTGGCATCAGCATCAGCGGCACTAGCCTGGGGGTCGACCGCCAAACGGCCGTTGCAGGAATTGATCTCCGTCTGGTGAATACCACGACCGGGGAGATATTGACTGCAGAAGATGTCAGAAAATCAAAAACAGCCCTCTCTGGACGTGTTTCCGTTGAGAATTTACGCTTTAATGATCAGCAATCTTTCGATGGGTCCTTGGTGGGAAAGGCCACCCGTGATGCAGTAGAAGATGTCATAGAGATTATTTCAAAAACCGCAAAGCATATTCCCTGGTCCGCAAAGGTAGTGACCATGCAGGGCGGTCAGGTTTACATTAACAGTGGAAGCCAGGATGGTGTTAAAGTAGGAGAAAAGTTTGTAGTCACCCGGCGAGGAGAATCACTGGTGGACCCAGACACCGGATTGGATTTGGGGAGTATTGACAGTGATGTAGGGGTCATTAAGGTAGAGGATAATACCATTGGAGGGGGAAAAGCTTCCCTGTGTAGTGTGGTCAAAGGCACTGAATTTATGAGGGGAGATATTGTCAAAGAGCATTAAGGCATGCTGGATCCCTTTCGAATAATAGGAGAGTCCTCCGACTGGGTGGTTATCTTCAAACCACATGGTCTCATCTCTGAACGCAACCCCTGGGAATTTCCTTCAGTGGAGGAATTAGTGGAAGAACACCTTAAAAAGGTAAATCCAAAAGCCTTCACAGGAGTAGTACATCGATTGGATAAACTGACCAGTGGCCTAATGGTCTTTGCGAAAAAGAAAAGTGCACTGAAAAACCTTAATCGGCAATTCGAAGAAAGAAAGGTAAAAAAAACCTACCGGGCACTGGTAGAATTGCCCCTGCCGGAGGAACAAGGCCGCCTGGAAAATTGGCTGGAAAAGGACCAGCAGCAAAAACGAGCAGTCATCCATGATAAAGTAGGGAAAAACAGAAAGGGGGTAAGCCTGGTGTACCGAACCCTGGGCCGAACACCTCTGGGGCTATTACTCGAAATAGAACCTGAAACAGGTAAGTTCCACCAAATCCGTGCCCAACTTGCTGCCGCCGGGAGTCCGATAGTAGGCGATGAAAAATATGGCTCGGAAAGTACTTTTTTCGAAAAGGCTATTGGCCTACAGGCCACAACACTTTCCTTTGTTGATCCCTTTTCCGGACAAACAATAAACCAGGCAATGGAGACCCCTCTTTTTAAATGGCCTAACAAAAAATAACCAGGTTAGCGTTTTTTAAGGCAGTCTCAATAACTCTTTTTTAGAGTATCTCAAAATAACGATAGAACTTGGAGACACCCTATTTACTCCAATCACTTTTTTGGTGGCATGCTGGGGCGTACTTCGACCTTACTCGGTAGCGTTCTGGGATGCATATTCAGTAAATCAACTACCATTTGCCCAAGGTCCTCCGGTTGAATCTTCCAGTCGTCTTCCGGACCTGGCATATGTCCATTAAAGTAAGTCGCTACTGAGCCAGGCATAATTGTGCTGACCTTTATTCCATGGTGACGCACATCAAGCATAGCAGCCTGAGTGAACCCAACCAGGCCGAACTTGCTGGCATTGTAGGCCGAAGCGGTCGGGAAGAAGTTCGTTCCTGCCAAACTGGCAATAGTTATTAGGTAGCCCTTGGAGGCTTTTAGCGCTTCCAAACTCGCCTTGACCGTATAAAAAGCTCCGGTCAGATTCGTATCGATCACATCCTGCCATTGGTCAATCGTAAGATCCTCGATATTCGCGAAGTGGCCGAGCCCGGCATTGGCAATGACAATGTCCAGTTTCCCGAATTCGTCGATAGTCCTTTTTATACTCTTCTGTTGAGATTCATATTGGCGTACATCGGCTTCTACTCCGATGGCACGACTTGAGGTATCCCGGGCATTCAATAACTCAGCAGTCTCATCAGCCGCTTTTTGGTGTCGACTGGTTATAGCAACATTCACTCCCTGGTCCATAAGAGCTTCGGCTATTCCAAGTCCAATGCCTTTACTTCCTCCGGTAATTAGGGCTACTTTTCCTTTCAGGTTTTGCATAAGGTGTTTAAATTTTTTTATTGATAAGGTCCTCCATTGAACCCAGCAGCATCAGTAGAAGTTTAGAGACCAAATAAAAAATGAAGCTGGGAGCCTTATTCCTCTCCCAGAAGGGGAGTCGGCAAATTCGAATTCACCATAGAGCGTGCGGGAATTGACCGAACAGCAGAGACTTACCCTATGGCTAAATTGGCTACCTTTGATGAAAATGGAAACCCGACCATTCGCAATGAATAAAAGCCTTACCAGGATTTGGGTTTACTTGGTTCTTACTCTATTGGTGCTAGGGTTTATTGTAATCCGGTTTCCAGGCTGGCTACTCAACCCCAATCAATTGGTGGAACGCTGGGGCGATGGCATCAAGAATTATGCTGCCCCCTGGTACCATGTCCTGCACGATAGTAGCTTTGCTGTTTATGAAGGGATGAATTATCCCTTCGGTGACCACATTAATACCGTAGATGGTCAACCCCTGCTTAGCAATAGCTTAAAGGGCTTATCGGGGATTTTTCCTGGAATGGGAGCTTACTTCCCTACACTCAACAATTTGGCCATTTTATGCTCTCTTCTGATGGCTGCCTGGCTGATTTGTTACCTTTTTCTGGAGTTTGGTCTGCCGCCCTGGTTGGCAATTGTTCTTGGGTTGCTGGTGCCAATACTTTGCTCCCAGTTTGACAGGGTTAGCCACCATTTTGGATTGGGGCACCTGGCAGCAGTACCGCTTACCTTATGGATTCTTTGGAAGTATTGGCAACACCCTAATTGGGCTCGGGCGATTATGATCGGTGCAGTAGTTTTATTCTTTTCACTGATCCACCTCTATTTTTTGTTGTTGCTGGGCGCACTGGTCGGCAGTTTTTTTTTGATCGAATGGTTACGACAACCCAATGGGTTAACCACGCTACAATTTTTCAAATGCTGTATTCTAAGTCTGGTTTTTCCTGCTGTCTTATTACTTCTTTGGATGCATTGGACTGACCCCATAGAAGGTCGAAATGCCTATCCCTATGGTTTTTTTGCCTATCGAGCTTATTTGGAAGGACTGTTTACCAATATGGATCTGCCTTATTTTCGATGGATCGACAGGCGGTTGATCGATATCCGGAATATTGGCTATGAAGCAAGAAATTACGTGGGGCTTGTTGCAGGGTTATTCTTTTTTATTTTCCTGTTTAGCTGGTTAAGAGCCAGGGGCAGGTCTTTTCCCTTACTAACTATAAGGCTGGAAGTCGGACCTTTCTTGTTTTCTCTGTACCTCGCTTCTTTACTTCTCCTCCTTTTTTCCCTTGGGCTACCGTTTATCATTCCCGGTTTCGCCCCCCTGCTGGACTACACCGGGCCGCTTCGGCAGTTTCGGAGTATTGGCCGGTTTGCCTGGGATTATTATTTTATTTGGCAATTGCTCGCCTGGGTTGCTTTGTATCATTGGACCCAGCGGAAGTCCGGTCGAAACTGGTTGCTTTGGCTGGCATTGAGCATTACCGCTTATGAAGCAATTGCCCTTTCGAATAAGATCAATACCCAACTTTACGAGCCCGTGGCCCTGGAAGGGGGGGAGCAATTGGTTGATTTACCCATAGATTTTGAGCACTATCAGGCCAGTATAACTGCTCCCCATTACAATATTGGTTCCGGTAATTTTTGGTGGCCACCTGAAGGTTTTATAATCCACCATTCGCTGATGCTAGGTGTTCGAACGGGACTCCCAACCACCAGTGCAATGCTGACCAGAACCTCCCTTGACCACTGCCTCCAACAACTGCAATTGGTAACTCCTCCTTACCGTGCACCGGAAGTCCTGGATCATCTCCCCGATCAACGACCTTTTTTGTTGATGTGGGATAAAAAACAAGTTCCTCTAAGCATTCAGAATTACCAGCACTTAAAATCGGGAGCGGAATTGCTTTTTGACGGAGTTCGAATGCAGTTGTACCGCAAACCTCTGGAGTCTTTTACAACGGCTTTAGAAACGATGGAACGGCAAGTGCGAGAAGAAATTGCAGATAGCTCCCTGATGGAAAAAGCTCCTTTTCTTGCCCCCAATTCCGAATCTCATTTCATCTATGTGGACTTTGATACCTTCAGGGCGGAGCAGGTCTATTTAGGCAGTGGTGGTCTGGCAGTAAGAACACCGGTCTTTAAGCCTATAGCTGAGGCTTCCCTTCCAACCATATCTAAAGATAGTCTTTACGAATGTTCTCTTTGGTTTTATTTAAAGGAGCCCCTGGCAGCCAGGTCCGAGATCAGACTGGAAGAGCTTCCGCAGGGATCAAAAAAGCCTATTCACCGTATTGACCGTTCCGTTCACCAATATGTTCAGATTATTGATTCCAATGGGTGGGGGATGGTAATCATTTCCTTTAAGCGTCGATTAGAAAAAAGCAGACTTCGACTAAGTATTCGAAACAAGGACCTCCGCCGCAGGGATCTTTGGGTCGATGAATGGCTGGTGCAACCCAAGGGGCAGGATCTATACCGTCGTCTGCCTGATGGCAGGGTTTGGAAAAATAACCTTTGGTGGGATTGATGATACCAGAGCGGGCAACCTTCCTCTTCACTTCCTGTCTTTGTAAATAAATGCCAACTGGCGCAACAGTAGGTTGGGGTAATCCCGTCTACTGAATAACGAAAACCCGATCACTCACAATAAGATTGTGCTACACCGCACCCTATGCAGCCTGACAGCTCTTTGATTTGTATTTTCTGTTCATGCAGCAGACCCTTCAGACCCGGATAAAAAACAAGTAAAAGCCCTGCGTTTTTCGTCGGAGATCAGTATTGATGGCTTTTTGAATGAATTAGCCTGGGAGCAGGCATAACCTACTACAGGGTTCATCACCCTTGACCCGAATCCAGGTGAAAAATCAAATCACCCAACTGAGGTCAGGATAATCTATGATGATGCCGGCATCTATATTGGAGCTAAAATGGTTGATTCCGAGCCCTCTACCATTCCTAAGGAATTGTTGCAACGTGATCAGTTTGGGAATTCCGACTGGTTTGATGTATTTCTCGATACCTATCGGGATGGGATCAACGGGTTTGGCTTTATTGTTACTCTTGCAAACGTGCAATTCGATGCAAAATATTCGGTCTTCGGAGAAGATCCAAATTGGGATGCTGTTTGGGAAAGTGCCGTACAGATTACCCCTGGACGGCTGGATGGCGGAGCTCAAAATCCCCTATTCTGCCATCCGGTTTCCCGAAAAACCGGAACAATTGTGGCACATTAACTTTGGCCGTTTGATACAACGTGATCAACAAAAATCTTTTTGGAGTGCCATTGATCCCAAGGTGGATGGTTTTCTCAACCAGTCGGGCTTATTGACCGGAGTAAAAGGCATAAAGCCCCCCTTGCGCTTACGGGCCACGCCTTACGTAGCCGGTCTATGAAGAGCATTACCACGACTCCAAGGCCGACCCCCGAAATGTGACGGGTACTTCTTTCAACGGTGGAATGGATGTGAAATTCGGCATTAGTGATGCCTACACCCTGGATATGACCCTGGTCCCGGACTTTGGAGAAACGCAATCGGATAACCTGGTGTTGAACCTCTCCCCTTTTGAAGTGCGCTTCGATGAAAATTGCCAGTTCTTTACAGAAGGAACGGAATTATTCAACAAAGGTGGCCTTTTCTATTCACGCCGTGTGGGTGGGTTTCCTATCAATTATGGTGCGGCAGAGGAGGGATTACAGGAGGGAGAAGATATTATCGATAACCCTACCACCACACAATTATACAACGCTACCAAGATATCCGGGCGTTCCTCCAACGGCCTTGGGCTGGGGTTCTTTAATGCTACCTCTGCCAGAACCTTTGCTACTATCGAAAGTAATGAAGGAGGTCCCCGAAAAGTAGAAACCAGCCCACTAACCAACTATAATGTCCTAGTTGCTGATCAAAACCTGCCTAACAACTCCTACATCACCCTCATCAATACTAACGTTTGGCGGAGCGGTTCTACTTATGATGCAAATGTTACCGGAACGGTTTTCGAACTGCGCAACAAAAAGCAAAGCTGGAGTGTGCAAGGGCAATATAAATTAAGTCAACAATATTATACCGATAGCACCCAACTCGGTCACGCCTTGGGGATGGAGCTTGGAAAAATTAGTGGGGCTTTTAACTTTGGGGCAGAGTATTATGAGGAAAGCGATACCTATGACCCCAACGATCTGGGGTTTTTATTTAATAATAACGAGCGTTCTATTGAAGCCTATGCCCGATATAGCTTTTTCGATCCAGTTTGGATATTTAACCGGATAAATATGGGGCTAAATTTGAATTACTCCATGGTTTACGAGCCCGCTATCTATTCTGAAACCGGGGTAAATTACTGGGTGTAGGGGCAGTTTAAGAATTTTTGGGAAATCAATTACTGGACGTACATCGAACCATTTGAGACGGTGGATTTTTTTGAAGCCCGTACTCCAGGGCGAAAATTCCTTCGGCCACCAGGAAATAACAACGGCATTTGGCTGGGAACCGATAGCCGAAAAAAGATCAGGCTATCTATGAATGCCAGCGTATACAATGCTGGAGAGGAAGGCCGTTACCGTACCTTCCTGAGTGTGAACCCACGCTACCGGGTTAATGACAAATTGAATTTCCGGCTATCTACCGGTTTGAGCAATTCTTATAAAGATGAGGGGTTTGTAACTACTCTGGAAGGAGAAGGGGAATCGCCAGAACCCATAATTTTCGGACAACGTGACATTCAAACCGTAGAGAATGTCTTCAATGCTAGGTACACCTTCAATGCCAATATGGCCCTGACCTTTCGAATGCGTCATTATTGGTCTCAGGTTGAGTATTTGGATTTTTTTGAATTATAAGAGGATGGTCACCTGGCCGAATCGGATTACACAGGCGAGCACGATCGCAACTTTAATGCTTTTAATATTGATATGGTCTTCCGTTGGCGTTTTGCTCCCGGCGGCGATATCTTTGTGACCTGGAAAGATGCTATCCTTGGCTCGGAAAACAGCTCTAGTACGGATTATTTCGAAAATGTGGGAAATCTACTGGATCAACCTCAATCCAATAGTCTTTCGATAAAGATCATTTATTTCCTTGATTACGCAAGTATAAGTCGGAAAGGTTAAGAACGCCGGAACCAATTCATGCCCTTTTTGATTTCAGGCGTTCTTAACTCCTAGTTCTAAGTATTATACAGTACCTTCTTCCCGCAATTTCCGGCGAAGGATTTTTCCGACATTTGTTTTGGGTAGTTCAGAACGAAATTCCACTTGCTTGGGAATTTTGTAACCAGTTAAATTTTCCCGGCAGTAGGATACGATCTCGTCTTTAGTAAGGGAATTTTCTTTTTTCACGATAAAGATCTTGACAACCTCCCCAGATTTGGCATCTGGTACTCCAACTGCAGCTACTTCCAATACCTTTGGGTGAGCAGCTACTACTTCTTCCACCTCATTAGGGAATACATTAAAGCCGGAAACCAGGATCATATCTTTTTTTCGATCTACGATTTGGAAAAAGCCATCTTCAAACATCTGGCCAATATCTCCGGTACAAAGCCATCCATCTTTTATGGTCTTTGCGGTTTCATCAGGGCGATTATAGTACCCTTTCATAACTTGCGGTCCTTTAACCTGTATCTCGCCGGCTTGTCCAGGGCCAAGAACATTATACTGCTCATCAACTACCCGAACATGAGTGGAGGGAAGAGGTAAGCCAATGGTTCCGATGCGGCCTGTATCATCAATGGGGTTGGTTGTCACAACAGGGGAGGCCTCTGTCATACCATAACCTTCACACAGATAGCAGCCGGTGATCCGTTCCCAGGCTTCCGCAACTGCATTTTGAACCGCCATTCCACCTCCTACAGTTACCTTCAGCGAAGAGAAATCCAGATCCTGAAAATCCTTATGGTGAGTCAATGCATTGAAAAGGGTATTAACTCCTGTTATCACGGAAATATCATAATCCTTGATGGTCTTGATGAGTGCTGGCAGGTCGCGGGCATTGGTTACCAGGATAGACTGGGCACCAATTTCCATCATCGCCAGGAGGTTGACGGTGAAAGCAAAAATATGATATAGAGGCAGAGGGCAAAGGGCGATTTCTTTCGATTCTTCAAGATGGATCCCCATCCAGGCCCTGATCTGCAACATATTGGCGATCAGGTTGCGGTTAGTTAGCATGGCTCCTTTGGATACACCGGTGGTGCCTCCGGTATATTGCAAGGCGATCACATCTTCGGGCTTACCTTTGTGTTCTTTTATTTTGAATTTTTTACCCCTGGTCAATGCATCGGTAAAGGTGATGGCGTTAGGCAGGTTGTACTTGGGCACCATTTTTTTGATCTGCCGTACTACAAAGTTGACGATCTGCTTTTTGGGAAAACCTAACAACTCCCCAATGGAGGTAGTAATTACAGTTTTAATATTCGTGTTCCCAATGATTTTCTCCAGGTTCGAAGCGAAATTTTCGGCAATTACAATAGCTTTTGCTTCCGAATCCTTGAACTGGTGCTCCATTTCCCTGGGCATGTAAAGGGGGTTGGTATTTACAATAACCAGTCCGGCGCGTAATGCTCCGAACAGAACTATTGGGTATTGTAATAAGTTAGGCATCATTATAGCGATCTTGTCACCAGGTTCGAGCCCCCGGGCCTGTAGATAGGCACCAAAATCGGCTGAAAGCTTGTCTACCTGTCCATAGGTTAGATCTTTACCCATACAGGAAAAGGCCTTTTGAGCATTAAAGCGTTCGAATGCCCTTTGCACCATTTCCGTTAAGGTACTATAAGCATCCGGGTCAATGTTTGCAGGAACTCCAGTAGGGTAATTTTGCAGCCAGGGTAGATATTCGGTTGAATTCATTTTAGGAACTTTTCTTAAATAAAGTTTAAAATAACTAGTCTGGTTCGGATCATTTGAAAAAAGATTGGCAGTGAAACTCCCGACCCTGGAACAAAGAACTAAATCTTTGGGGACTTCAACAGGCCGAATTTCCTTCTGCTTGACCTACGAAATTACGAATTTTCGCTAGCAATCCCGTTTTTTTTGTAGGCCTTGATCTTCCTAATTGATAGAATTACTTGTAAATAGCTAATTACCAGGTTATTCTTTTTCTTTTTCCAAATTATCCTTTACCTTTGCGCCGCCATTTTAATTATTTAACCATGCGCTACCTTTCGTAGCCGACAACAACATTGTTTTTATGTTAGAGGAAAAAGATGAATTGCAGAACCAGGAGGACGACATTCAGGAGCAGTCCGAACTGGAAGCAGTTGAAAAAGAGGCTCTTGAGCAGGAAGAGGAACAGCTGGAAGAAGCGGAAGCGGAACAAGAAGAGCTAGAAAAAGACCAGGAGGAAGCAGAGCCAATTCAAGCTAAGAAAAAGGAAGCTACTCTTAAAGAGGAAAAAGAAGTCGAAGGGGCAGAAGAGGACGTCGAAGAAGAGGCAGAAGAAAGGGAGACGGACGAAAAAGACAATGATGATGAAGAGAATGTTGAACTCCAATTTGAAGATGATGAGGTAAGCAGTACGGCTCACGACGATTTCAACTGGGAAGTCGGAAACAAGCGTTCCGCCAATTATTCGGAATCTGAAATTGAGTCTTACCTGGAGGATTATGAGTCTACAATGAGCGCCATTGTAGAAAACGAGATCGTAAAAGGTAAGGTTACTGCCATCAATGATGGAGACGTGGTATTGGATATCAACTTCAAGTCTGATGGTTTGGTTTCCCTGTCTGAGTTCCGGGATACACCAGATCTTAAGCCGGGTTCTGAGGTAGAGGTTTATGTTGAACAACAGGAAGATGCTCGGGGTCAACTGGTACTTTCCCGGCGGAAGGCAAAATTGTTGCGTGCATGGGAAAGCATCGTAGACTCCTATGCAAACGGTACTGTTATAAAAGGTACCGTGATCAGTAAAACTAAAGGAGGACTGATCGTTGACTGCAGCGGTCTGGAAACCTTCTTGCCTGGTTCTCAGATCGATATCAAGCCGATCATTGACTACGATTCATATGTAGGCAAAACAATGGAATTCAAGGTAGTTAAGATCAATGAGCAGATTAAGAATGCTGTCGTGTCTCACAAAGCGCTTATTGAGAGTGATCTTGCGGAACAACGCGAAGCTATCATCGCGAGCCTTGAAAAAGGACAGGTCCTCGAAGGGCTGGTCAAGAATATTACTGATTTCGGAGCCTTCCTTGACCTTGGTGGTGTAGATGGCCTGCTTTATATTACTGATATTAGCTGGGGCCGGATCAATCACCCAAGTGAAGTGCTTTCTCTGAACCAGAAGATCAGTGTAGTAGTATTGGATTTCGACGAAAACAAGAAGCGTATCTCTCTGGGCTTGAAGCAGTTGCAGCCACATCCATGGGAAGTTCTGGATGAAAGTATCCAGGAAGGTTCAGTGGTCAAAGGGAAGATCGTCAATGTAGAGGACTATGGTGCATTCCTGGAAATCCAACCAGGGGTGGAAGGCCTTATCCACGTTTCAGAAGTAAGCTGGAGCAACCAACCCATCAATGCACGGGAATTCTTCAAACTGAATCAGGAATACGAGGCCAAGGTGGTTACTATCGATCGGGAAGATCGCAAGATGTCCCTGTCCTTGAAACAATTGACCAAAGACCCCTGGAGCGAGATCGAAGATAAGTTCCCGGAAGGCAGCCGCCACAGTGGCGAGGTGAAAAACCTGACCCCTTATGGGGTATTTGTAGAAATGGAAGAAGGTATCGGCGGTATGATCCATATTTCCGACCTGTCCTGGACCAAGCGTTATCAGCACCCTTCGGAGTTTACCAAAATGGGAGAGACCATTCAGGTAATGATCCTGGACATCGATAAGGATAATCGTAAGCTGTCCTTAGGCCATAAACAACTGGAAGAAAACCCCTGGGATACTTTCGAAACCATTTTCCCCGTGGGTTCTTACCACGAAGCTACTGTTCTGCGCCGTGATGACCGGGGGGCTATTGTTCAATTACCCTACGGACTGGAAGCTTTCGCTCCCATTAAACACGTCCGCAAGGAAGATGGCCAACCGGCTAATGCCGAAGATATTCTGACTTTCAAGGTCATTGAGTTTAATCGGGATGATAAGCGAATCCTGGTCTCTCATACGCGTTACCTGGATGATATTCGCCGGGAAGCGGATAACAAAGTACGTGAGGAAAAGCAGGCCGAACGCCGTCAGACACAAGATGCTGTCAAGAAAACGCAACAGAATATCGAGCGAACTACCCTAGGTGACCTGGATGCACTGGCACAACTGAAGGAACAGTTGGAAGACGACGATTCTAAAGATAGTTAATACTGTTTTTTTTTATTGCTAAAAGGTTTTGCTGCTCCCATGCGGCAAAACCTTTTATTTTTTAAGCAATGTCGTATCGGTAGAGGGGACGAAAAAATAAAATACCCCTTATCACTTAGTATCAAACTGCCTTTTTTGCCCTTCTATTGAAATTTGAAAGTGACTTCTTTGTAAGTTTGGATGAATAAAGTATAGCCTATGGCAAAGCACTTAAACGTAGAAATAAAAGCAAGCTGTGAGGACCCCGACTACGTTCGCGAAGTTTTGCATTCTCATGAAGCCCGTTTTTTAGGCACCGACATTCAGGTCGATACTTATTTTATTGTTCCTAATGGACGATTGAAACTACGGGAAGGGAAGATTGAAAATGCCCTGATCTTTTACGAACGCGATGACATGGCCGGGCCGCGGCGTTCAGAGGTGAATATGTATCAGACTCAAAAGGGGAGTAACCTCAAGGAGGTGCTTAGCTCAGCCATTGGAGTAAAAACGGCCGTTGAAAAACGAAGGGAGATCTACTTCATCGATAATATAAAATTCCACATAGACGACGTTAAACACCTGGGAGATTTTGTAGAAATTGAAGCAATTGACCATACAGGAGCTATAGGGGAAGAAACCCTTTACCAGCAGTGTCGTCATTTCATGTCCCTTTTCAAGATCAAGGAAGAAAGCTTGCTGGATAAATCCTACAGTGACCTCATGCTGGAATACCAACAGTAGTGATGAGGAGATTCTCGGCTAAGGTCCTGTTATTCGGAGAGCATACGGTGCTTCGTGGGTCAAAGGCGTTGATCCGACCTTTGACTTCCTTTTCAGGAAGCTGGAAATTCAATGCTCCTCAGAATGAACAGGTGCGATTGTTCGAGTGGAGCAACTATATAGAGGAGGCAATGGAAGATCGGCGGCTGCAAGGTCATTATCGGATCGATGATTTCCGAAGAGACCTAAAGAAAGGTCTTTTTTTTGACTCGGATATTCCTGTCGGATATGGGCTCGGGAGTTCCGGAGCGCTTTGTGCGGCATTTTGCCATCACTATGCAACTGCAGGTTCATTCGTTTTTACCAGTACCGATTATCGAAAATTAAAGCAGGAGTTGGGAATACTGGAGTCTTTTTATCACGGCTCCAGTTCTGGTACTGATCCACTGGTAAGTTTCCTGAACAGACCTTTACTGCTAGCCAGGGAATTTGTGGAGGGTTGTGCAATGACAAAGATGGATCAAGGCCGGTTCTTGCTCTATGATACAGGTATCAGGCGGTCTACGGGCCCCCTGGTTGATCGGTTTTTGAAAGAGACCAACAGGCCCGGGCTAAAAACGATGCTTGATCAGGAACTGCTCCCAGCTACAGAACACGCGATCTCTCACACCTTAGCAGGTAATGGGCGGGGGGTTTTTACCGAGCTAGACCTGATCAGTCGTTTGCAGTGGGAATACTTTCCTTTTTTAATTCCTGGATCCGTGCACACACTTTGGGAACGAGGCCTGGCATCTGATTGGTTCCGGGTTAAATTGTGTGGTGCCGGTGGCGGAGGGATGTTGTTGATCTTCACTAGTGCACCCGACCGTTTAATGCAGGAATTCCCCAGATCCATTTATCCAATTTTCTGATCAAATGTCATTTTACTCTACTTATGGACCATCTAACCGAACCATTAAGCCTGGACCCCTGGAAGTGTACCAACTTGATATGCCCCAGAAATTTGTTTTTCGTTCAGGGATTGGTATTCGAAAATCGAAAGAAACCCTGATCATCAGATGGATCGATGGGTTGAGTAGAGCGGGTTATAGGGAGTGTACCTGCCGGCCCGTTCCTTTGAACTGGAAAAGCGTGGCCTGGCTGACCAGAATTATTTTGCAGACCTCGTTTTGCTTAATCCGGAGGTCCTCAAAGTCAGAGCTACCTATGTGGACCCCTTGCAACCGTTCTAAGGGGTGGAGTTTCTTTGGGTAAACGGAGCTTTAGCCATCGATAAAGGGCATTTATAACAACTGCCAGCCTGGCAAAATTTTAGGTTAATGGAAGGGAGCGATAAACAACACAACATACAAATTGTAGAGGCCCAGCCACCTGACTTTGAAGCCATAGCAACAATTTACAATGAATATATCCTCCGGGGTAATTCCACTCTGGAAGAGGAGATCCATCGGGCTGAGCATATCGGACAATGGGTGGAGAAATTCAACGAATGGGAACGACTTTACGTACTGAAACGGGAAGAAAGTATTATTGGGTGGGGCATCATAAAACGCTATAGTGACCGGGCGGGATACCGTTTTGCGGCGGAGACCGCAGTTTTTCTGGCAGAAACAGAGTTGCGCAAGGGCTATGGCAGTAAAATGAAACAATTCCTGATCGAAGCCAGTAAAGCACTTGGGTACCACCACCTTGTAGCTAAGATATTTGCTTCTAATGAGGCTAGCATGGAATATAATCGAAAATTAGGCTACGAACTGGTTGGCATCCAAAAAGAGATTGGTTACAAGAACGGGAAGTGGCAGGATATTGCGATCATGCAGTATGTGATCAAATAATCCCTTTATACTAATTTTCGGGTAGTATGATCTCCGGTTTTCCGTCCCGGGCGATCTTACCGTTTTCCAGTAGAATGACCCGGTCAGCCATTTTGCGCACCTGTTGCTCGTCGTGGCTGACCAGAATTGTCGTCAAACCATATTTGCTGTGTGCTTCCAAAATATAACTTTGTAAACGCTCTCGTAATTTTCGATCAAGTGCGGAAAGGGGTTCATCCAGCAGAAACACCTGTGGTTGACGGACGAGGGCTCGGGCAAGGGCTACGCGTTGTTGCTGTCCTCCGGACAATTGTTGCGGGTAGCGATGGGCCAGTTCCTCTAATTCCATTGCGATGATCAACTCCTGTACGATGGACGAAGGGTATCCTTTGGGAAGTGCAAATTTTAAATTTCGGCTTACGGTCATATTGGGAAACAGGGCATAATCCTGAAAAACAAAACCGATCGGGCGATCCTGAGGGGGAAGGAAGATCTGGTTTTGACTGTCTTGCCATACTTTACCCTCAGCCCGGATAATACCTTCTTCGGGTTTTAATAAGCCGGCGACCATGCGCAACAAACTGGTTTTTCCACTTCCTGAAGGGCCGGTTACCCCCAGTATCTGCCCCTCGGGAATTTCGGTTTGAAGGTGTAACTCCATGATGCCCCAGGCAGCGCGCAGTTTTTTTCGAATGTTCAATTCTACCACGGCCTGCGATTTAATTTTCGACTTAATGCCTGAGAAAACGTAAGGATAGTTAACGAGAAAACGACCAGGATCAGAGCATAGGCATTTGCCTGATCGTAGTTAAGAGCCTCCACCTGATCAAAAACGGCAATAGAAGCAACCCTGGTCTTGCCGGGAATATTCCCTCCGATCATCAAAACAAGGCCAAACTCTCCTATGGTGTGGGCAAAACTTAGCAAAAGGGCGGAAACGAGGGCTGGGTGGATATTGGGTAGTAAAATACTCCTTAAAGTTTGCCAGCGGTTCTTACCAAGGGTATAGGCAGCTTCCTTAAGTTGTACCGGAAGGTTCTCAAAGCCTGCCTGTATAGGTTGGACCATAAATGGAAGGCTATAAATGATCGAACCTAAAACAAGACCAGAAAAGGAAAATACCAACCGTAGTCCCAGGTTATGGTGTAGCCATGAACCGATGGGACTGGAGGCGCTAAAGGTAATGATGAAATAAAAACCAATGACCGTGGGGGGTAATACCAGTGGCAAACTGACCAGAGCTTCCCAAAAAGGCTTTAGCCTGCTTCGACTTTCCGATAAGGCGTAAGCTATTGGAATACCAAGGATTGCCAGGCAAAGCGTAGTCACCGTTGCCAGTTTGAAGGTCAGCCAAAGTGTTTGAGCGAATGGGTTCATTCTTTCGAATCGGGAACTGAAAGTAGGTAACCGTATTTTTCAAAAATTGATCGGGCCTCCCCGGAAAATAAAAACTGCATGAATTTAGCGGAACCTTCCGGATTGAAGTGAAAACCATACCAGGTAATTATCGCCCCCTGTTCCACAGGGGAGTGTAAGTCGGCCGGAACATTCCAAAAAGTACCGCGTTCCCCAAGTGGAGTGCCTTGGATAGCTGAGCGAGCGGTAAAACCAGCTTCTGCGGCACCCGTTGCCAGGTATTGGTTGACCTGGGAAACGCTTTCGCCGAAAACCAAGCGACCTTGCAGGCTTTCCCATAAACCGCCTTTTTGAAGTACTTCCCGCACCGCCCTTCCATAGGGGGCTGTTTCCGGGTTTGGAATGGCGACCTTACCCTGGAGAGAAAGAAGCATCTCCGGTCCATCAATGGGCCCATCCTTAGAAGTCCATAAAATTAACTTCCCGGTAGCGTATATTCGGGGAGGGTGTATGGCCTGGTCTTGCTCGTATAAGGAGCGAGGGTATTTTACATCTGCAGAAAGGAAAATATCATAAGGAGCACCCTGTAAAATCTGGGCGGTAAGTTTGCCGGAAGAACTGGCCACCACTTCCAGTGTCCTGCCGGTTTGTTGTTCGAATATCGGCTTTAGCTCCTGAATCGCGTATTGGGCATTGGCAGCCACAGCTATCGTCAGGGTAGGGAATTCCTCAGGAGACAAACTGACCCCTTTTGGGGAAGTATCTGATTTGGACTGGCAGCCGGTAATGAACAGGCTGCTAATAAAAAATAAATAGGCTTTGATCTTCATGCTTCCTTGAATTTTTTCCAACGTTCATACTCCCGTATTAACAAGCCTTCAAATTTCGGAGGTGCCGGGTAGGAGATTTGAAGTTTTTGTTGATTTTGAGGGTGCTGTAAATCCAACTGGACAGCGGCTAGGAAAAGTCCTTTTCCATGAAGCACTTTTCCGGGCTGTCCGTAAAGGCGGTCTCCCACAATGGGGAACCCGGCACTGGCGCAATGAATCCGCAATTGATGGGTACGCCCTGATTCGGGTTGCAGGTCAAGCAGGCTCAAGTGTCCATTTCGAAGGGAAGGGAGTGTTTTGAGCGTTTGAAAGCGGGTCAGGGCTTTTTGCCCATTGATCTTCATTTCCCAGAAGCCATTTTCAGGAGGGCTCCCTTGCACCAATGCCTGGTACTTCTTTTTAATAAGACGCCGTTCGAACTGTCGACCAATCTCCATGCTGGCTCCGGCGGTTTTAGCTACCAGAACGATACCCGTTGTTGCTCCGTCCAAACGGTGTACAGGTTTTGGAGCGGGTAAAGCATCTGCCTGTGCACTTGGATGGAGGTTGGCGGGCAGAGCCCGCTCCAGGGTTCTGCTTTGATTCCCGTTAACAATGAGTCCGGCCGGTTTTACAACTGCTGCCAGGAAATCGTCCTCGAAAATAATTTGCAACGTTAAATCAAGCGCTGGAGGAGGCTTCGGTTCACTAAGCAGACAAAGTTCATCACCATTCTTTAGCCAGTCTCCAGTAGAACCTGGAAGCATATTGACTAAAATCCTTCCTGCTTTTATAGCTTTTTTAACGCTTTTTCGAGAGGGTAGTTGTACAAAGACACCAACGCAATAATCGGATAGCCTGCGTTTCTGGTCGGTTGCCAGGCTCACCATATGTCGATGGATGACTTGCGCCATTACTGCAAAACAGGAATTCTAACGGATAAGGCTTCCGATTCTGTAAATGGAGTTAACTCCACCTCTTGCAAGGTATTGATCAGGCTTGCTTCGAAAGGAGCCTCGATCCGGATATAGTTATCTGTAAAGCCGGACATTAGGTCCGGGTTCTTATGCTTTTCGAACAAAACAGTCCGAATACTGCCGATATGCTCCTGGTAAAAAGCCCGGCGTTTTTTCTCACTTAGGATGTTAAGCATTTGATTGCGACGACGGCGTTCTTCCATTGGAACAGTAGCTGCTATTTCAGCTGCCGGAGTGTTGGCCCTTTCCGAATAAGTGAAGACGTGGAAATAGGAAACAGGTAATGCATGCAGGAATCGATAGGTCTCCTGAAAATCTTCCTCTGTCTCTCCTGGAAAACCTACGATAATGTCCACTCCTATACAAGCATATGGCATTTCCATTTTTATTTTCTTGACTCGTTCGGCATAGAGTTCTCGATTGTAGCGCCGGCGCATCTGCTGCAATTGCTTATTATTCCCAGACTGCAGGGGCATATGCAGGTGAGGTACGAACTTTTTCGAATGAGCCACGAACTCAATGACCTCGTCGGAACAGAGGTTGGGCTCAATAGAACTGATCCGAAAACGATCAATTCCTTCCACCTGGTCCAATGCCTGGATCAGGTCAATAAACAGGGCTTCCTTTTTGGGACGGATTCCTTCCAGAACTTCTGTACCATTGCCAAAATCACCGATGTTAACTCCGGTAAGTACAATTTCTCGGACCCCCATGTCTGCGATGCGTTTGGCATTTTCAACTACCTGTTCAACGGTAGCGGATCGACTTTTTCCGCGAGCTTTAGGTATGGTGCAAAAGGAGCACTTATAATCACAGCCATCCTGGACCTTTAAAAATGAGCGGGTGCGGTCTCCAAAGGAAAACGCAGAGATAAAGGCCTTGGCCTCCTGTACTCCCCCTGCATGGACCATTCCCTTGCCAGGGGCTTTACTAAGCTCATCAATAAATTCTACGATCCGGAATTTTTCCGCAGCTCCGAGCACCAGGTCCACTCCTGGTATATTGGCAATTTCATCCGGTTTTAACTGAGCGTAACAACCAATGACGATAACCTTTGCATGGGGTGCATAGCGTAAAGCCTGGCGAACTACTTTTCGGCACTTTCGATCGGCAAAGTCTGTTACAGAGCAGGTATTAATGACATAAATATCTGCGCCTTCTCCGAATTTGACCACGCCATAACCATTTTCTTCGAATTGTCTGGCAATCGTTGAAGTTTCTGAATAATTCAGTTTACAACCCAATGTATAGAATGCTACAGTCTGTGGGGTAGCCATAAATCCTTTTGTTTTATTGTTTCGGACTACTGTAAAACATAGCGAGGAAGGCCAAAAAAATACTTGCCTCCAGGTCTATCTCCTCCTGCAATTGATCGTTGATGACCCAATCACGCGGGTCATTTTGCCATTCCATTCGTATTTGAAAAGAACCATATCTGTCATCCGTAGTTGTCCAGCTATCGTAAATATTACCGTAAGTCCTTCCGAAATAAAGGGTATAGTCAGAACCTTCTACCCGCCATTCCCTGGCATCCCCCGGCCAGCGTGGACGGGCAACGATTATGCGACCATTGAAGCGAAGCTCCCAGTATGAATTGGATAGCCCCCCTCTTTGGACAATGCTCCCGTTTTGGTGACCCCAGTTGAATTCCCATTCGGTCCAATCATTCTGAAAACCCCAGCGCAGACGAAGTGCTCCCCCTTCATAGCCCTCCTCATCAATTAAAGCCCATTCCCGGAAAGAATCGTTCCAACGGCTGTGCAATTCTACAGGAACCTGGGCCGAAAGGGCCACCTTTGCTGTAAGAACAAAAAAAAAGACTATGATCCTGTTAGAAAGGCAGGTCATCTTCCATGTTTGGCTGTTCACCGGGGTCGTCATCAGCCGTAGGGAAAGAGTCGTCACCGGCTGGAGGTGCAACACCCGAGCGCTGGGCGTTTTGCCCTCCTTGCTCAATACGCCAGGCATTGAGATTAGTAAAGTACTTTCCCTGCCATTCGCGGCCTCGCAAATCAAAATGAACCTTGACCATGTCGCCCTCTTCATAGGCATCGACCAGGCCGCAACGATCCTGAACCAACTGGAACTTGACCATTTGTGGATAGTTGCCGTCCGCTACTTCAATAACGAATTCTCTTGCCTGAAAGGTTTGTGTTTTTTGTTCTGTATCAAATTTTCGAATCAGCTTCCCTTCAACTTCGAAAGACATAGGTTCGGTTTATTTTCAAAATGGTTAAATAAAATCTCCGGCATTTTTAAAGAACAGGGTCAAGCGATTATAATTGAACGTAAACAATTGCCTTTTCCTCGAAATAAGGTAAACCAAAAAAGTCATACATTGGAAATTGTTCCACGTAATGTTGTTTACCCAGTGCTTTTATTTCTTCTTTTAGATTACCTCCCTTCAAGGCGATCAGTCCATTGGGTAAGCCATGGATCTGTTCTTTCCTGATCAACGGCTCCGACCAGGGTACGAGTTTTTCCAAAGGGGCCACTGCCCTGCTGATGACGAAATCAAACTTCCCTTTGAACTCTTCCGCCCGGATTTGCTGGGCTTTCACATTGGTAAGCCCGAGATCCTGGATGATCTCCTGAACGACAGTTATCTTCTTGCGGGTGCCGTCTATCAGGGTAAAAGAGGTTTCCGGGAACTTTATCGCAAGCGGTATCCCTGGAAAGCCTCCACCCGTTCCCAGATCTAAGATAATTGCATCTGGAGAAAAGGTGATCAATCGGGCAATTCCCAGGCTGTGTAAAATATGGTGCTCATATAAATGGTCAATATCCTTTCGGGAAATGACGTTTATCTTCTCATTCCATTCCCTGTACAAAGGCCCCAGCTTTTCAAAAAGCTCCAATTGATGGGGATTAAGGGTTGGGAAATAAGCCGTTATAGTCTCCATAGATAAAAAATAAACACCTCCTTCAGGTAAGGATTAAGCAGGAAGGGTTTTGCATAAATAAATGAAAAAAATTTCAATATTTACGTTGAAAAGAGTCATACGCTGATTAGAGCCTAAATTGGTCTCTTGTTAAGTAAAAAGCGCTGCGGACGTCTTGTCTGCAGCGCTTTGTTTTGGTGGTCCCAGCAGGATTTGAACCTGCGACCAATCGGTTATGAGCCGACTGCTCTAACCGCTGAGCTATGGGACCGTTTGCAGTTAGAGGCGCAAAAACGCTTTTCTTTGCGGGGGCAAAATTACATTTTTTTTCAGCTCGCCGCAATGGTTATTTTTGTATCCTAAAAAACTACCCAAATGGCAGCCATTAAGAACATCATTTTTGACCTGGGAAACGTCATTATTGATCTGGATCTGGAGGCAACCGATCGCCAGTTGGAGCATTTGATCGGCCCTGATTATAACCAACTCAGAGAACGCTCGGAGGTACAACGGATTTTTCTCGATTATGAGGTTGGAGCTTTTGATGAAACTGTTTTCATCGAACGGTTGCGAGGGATAGCTGGTCGGAACATCGGGGCTACCGACCTGATCGAAGCATGGAACGCAATGTTGCTGGGTATCCCTGCCAAGCGTTTTGAAATGTTGGAACAGCTTCGGTCAGAATATAAGGTATTTCTGTTGAGCAATACCAACGCAACACATGTGGTCTGGGTGGATCGTTATCTTCAGCGGGAGCATGGGTTATCGATTGCAGAATTCGATGATCGCTTCTTCGACAAACCTTATTATTCGCATTTGATCCGGGAACGCAAGCCCGATTTGACTTGTTATGAGAAAGTGCTAAAAGATGGAGGGATGGAAGCGGAGCAAACGCTCTTTATCGACGACAACCGGTATAACATCGAAGGTGCTGCAAAATTGGGCATCCAAACCTGCCTGCACCCAATCGGATCGGAGATAACCGACCTAATTGTGGAATACCTTCCTTGAAAAGATCATCCACGTGGATGATCTTTTCAGAGAAGTAAATTATTTTTCAGAGCCTTTGTGTGCCTTTAATTGGATTTATTATTGAAAAGGTGCACATCCATTTGAGGATAGGGGATATTTAGCCCCTCTTTGTCAAAAGCTTTTTTCATATTTTCCTGCATCCAGGCGAATACAGTCCAGTAGTCTTCTGTTTTACACCAGGGGCGGACAGCGATGTTGACGGAGTTATCGCCTAATTCTGTAACTACAATATCCACTGCCTTATCGTGGTCAATGTGTGGGCATTCATCTGCAACTCGTTGGATCACTTCCCGGGCTTTGTCTATGTCATTACCATAACCGATTCCAAAGGTCATTGGTACCTTGCGGATCGGATTAGCGGTGAGGTTTTCAATAGCTCCACTCATAATAATCCCATTGGGAATGATGATTTTGCGATTGTCCAAAGTGGTTAGAATGGTATGAAACAACTGGATTTCCTGAACGGTACCAGAATAGCCACCGGCTACCACAAAATCTTTAATTGTGAACGGCCGGAAAACCAACAACAAAATACCGGAAGCAAAGTGGCCGAGGTTATTCTGTAGGGCCAGGCCGACGGCCAGCGCCAAAGCGGAAAAAATCGCTACGAAGGAGGTAGTAGTTACTCCAAACATCTGAGCTACCGCGAGGAAAAGTAATATCTTCAGGCCGATATTAACAATGGAAAGCAGGAAACTTTCCACCGCCTCATCGTAATTGGCTTTGTTGAAATAATTTCGGGCTGCGCGGGTTATTCTTGCAATAATCCATAATCCGATAACCAGTGCCAGAAGTGCTCCCACTACTTTTGGGGCATACTCTGCAATGGTCCGGGAGAGGGTTTCCATAAAGGCATTTAGATCGAACTCCATTTGATTAAATTTTGGGTGAATAATACAACTATCGGTTCAAGACCGAAGGTGCCGTTCCTAGCTGGAACCTTATTGATTGGGGACGAAATTACACAAAGCAGCAAATAAAAAGAAGCATAGGATGCCGGAAAAACCTTGGATCAGCCGGGATGATGCCCTAAAAAAATTACAAAAGTATTGTGCTTACCAGGATCGCTGCCATCAGGAAGTTCGCCAAAAGTTATTGGATCTCGGAGTTTACGGAGATGAATTGGAAGGGATCATGGCAGACCTTATCGAAGAAAATTTTTTAAATGAAGAGCGCTTTGCTTGTTCCTATGCCAGGGGGAAATTTAGAATCAAGCATTGGGGGCGTTTGCGCATTATTCGGGAGCTCAAGGCCCGGGGTATTTCGGATTACTGCCTGCGTAAAGCCTTGGAGGAGATCGAAGAGGAATCCTACCTGGAAGTATTGAGGGATTTACTGGAGAAGCGTGCCCAGGGGGAAATCGGTTATAAGGACTTCGAAAAGCGGGCGCGTATGGCCCGATATGCCATCCAAAAAGGGTTCGAACCAAGCCTGGTGTGGGAAATAGTAAAAAGTATTGTTCCGCTTTGATGAGCATTGCATGCTTACAGACAGCCCCTGCCTACAAAATAGTTTCCTGTAAAAAGGGGGCCTTCTCCGGATAATCAGTTGTGAAATGTAGCCCCCGGCTCTCTTTACGCATACTTGCCGAGCGAGTGATCAGATAGGCAATGGTAATGAGGTTGCGCAGCTCGCATAGTTGGGGCGAAAGAACTGTCGTATTATAGAGTTCTTCCGTTTCCCGATAGAGCAATCCAAGCCGATCGATAGCTCGCTTTAGTCGGACATTTGAACGAACGATCCCTACATAGTTACTCATTATTTCTTTGAGCTCCTTAATACTTTGGGTGATCAGCACCATTTCCGCTGGTTGGGTAGTGCCGCTAGCATTCCAATCAGGGATTCCGGATTGAATTTCGTATTGTGGTAAAGATCGGTTAAGCTCTTCAGCTATGCGTTTTGCAAAGACCATAGCTTCCAAAAGAGAGTTGGAAGCCAGGCGATTGGCCCCATGTAGGCCGGTACAGGTGCACTCCCCAACGGCGTATAAACGACGAATGGAGCTTCGGCCCCATTGATCTACCCGGATGCCTCCACACATATAGTGGCAAGCCGGAACCACAGGGATCATATCCTTTGAAGGGTCGATCCCGATAGACAGGCATTTGTCATGGATGCTTGGAAAATGAGCCAGGAAGCTGTCCATTTCCAAATGAGTGCAGTCGAGAAACATACATTCCTCACCACTAACTTTCATTTCGTTATCAATAGCCCTTGCTACAATATCTCTGGGAGCCAGGGATTCCCTGGGGTCATATTTTTTCATGAATGCATTTCCTGCCTTGTCTTTCAGGATCCCTCCAAAGCCCCGAACGGCCTCAGAAACTAGAAAAACAGGATTATTTCCAGTTGGGGTAAATAGGGCTGTTGGGTGAAACTGAACAAATTCCATATTCTCGATCCAGCCTTTTGCTCGATAGACCATGGCAATACCGTCCCCGCTTGCAATTACCGGGTTGGTTGTAGCCCGGTAAACCTGCCCTGCACCACCCGCAGCAACTACTACTGCTTTGGCCAGGAAGGTGATGATCTCATTGCTGGTTTTGTCAAGTACATACGCTCCATAGCAGGAAATTGAAGGAGTCAGCCGGGTGACGTTATAACCGATGTGGTGTTGCGTGATCAGATCAACAGCAAAATAGTGATCCTGTATGGTGATATTAGGATAGGTAGCAGCTTTTTCGAGCAGTGTCCTTTGAATCTCCCAACCAGTAAGATCTTTATAATGTAAGATCCGATTTTCGGAATGGCCGCCTTCCCGTCCGAGATCGTATTCATCCTCCCCCGGAGCTTTGTCAAAGCGTGCTCCCCATCCTATGATGTCCTCTACTCTTTGGGGACCTTCCTCCACGACAATGTCTACTATCGACACATTGCACAGCCCGGCTCCTGCATCCAGGGTGTCGGCCTTGTGTTTGAAATAAGCATCTACCTGTTTGTTCCATACCGCGGCAACCCCTCCCTGCGCGTAAGTGGTATTGCTTTCTCCTTCTTCCGTTTTGGTTAAGACCTGGATGGACCAGTCAGGATGTTTTTCGGCAAGATGAATGGCGGTGGAAAGCCCCCCAATACCGGACCCGATGATGAGAATATCTGAGGCGATCATAAGCTGATTTAAGACCGTTAAGGTAAAGAAACTAAGGGGAAAAAAGAGCTTTTTTTGCACGATTGAAGCTTTGGGCTTCCCCATCCCGAATTTAATCGATAGTTAAACAGCTTTAAAAGGAATGGGTTTTCGCGAAATATTATTCTGGAAAGAGGTCGGATAACTTCACTGTTCCCATGTGTTCCTTCGAAAGGCAATTAATTTGATGGGGCAGCCTGGTGCTGGATAAACGCTTGGAAATCAAGCTGTCAAAGACCCGGAAAAAAAAGAAATTTTATTTTCTTTAAAAATCCTAAAGTGTATACCTTTGCAGCGTTTATACGGAAACGATCTCGTTACACTTTAATTTTGGATCCACGAATGAAGCGGATTTTTGTTTTCATACTGGTCTCCCTGACTATCGCAGGTTTACCTTTATCAGTTCAGGCAAGTGACGATAAGGAAAAAACAGAAAATCAGTCGAAAGGCGAGGGGCATGATCATGGTGGGGTGGAGCCTGAAATGCCCTATGCAGAACGGGTAGTAGAGCATATCAGCGATGCCAATGAATTCCACCTTTTTGGACACTATTCTATTCCGCTTCCCTGTATTCTCTATTCTAAAGACGGTGGCCTGGAAGTTTTCATGTCCAGTAAATTCGAACACGGGCATAAAGCCGTGAATGGGTACGTCATGCACCATGGGGACGTGCGTCGGGTTAAAGGTTATCAGGAGGGGATGGAGATCGAACATGTGGATCATACTGAAAATATAGAGACCGAAGATGGTAAGTCTAAGACCGTGGTTCATGCTGACGGGCAAACTTATGAGCTGGAGCGCCCAAGTACCCTATTAAACTTCACCTCTTGGGTGGATTTTTCGATTACCAAGAACGTTTTCACCATGATCCTGGTGGCCATCCTGATGTGGGTGGTTTTCCGGGCAGTTGCCAGAGGTTACCAACAAAGGGAGGGTGAAGCACCTAAAGGTATTCAAAGCTTTTTCGAACCTTTTATCACGTTCATGCGGGATGAGGTGGTAGAACCCGTCATTGGGCCTACCTACGAGCGCTATTTACCGTTTATTCTTTGTCTGTTTTTTTTCATTCTCTTTCTGAATATTTTCGGATTAATTCCCTTTTTCCCATTCAGTGCTAACGTGACGGGGAATTTAGGGACGACCCTTGCACTGGCTTTATTTACCGCTTTGGTAGTAAACTTTAGCGGTAATAAAGATTATTGGGCCCACATTTTCTGGATGCCTGGTGTACCGGTCTTCCTTCGGCCTTTGCTGGCGATTATCGAATTTGCTGGGGTATTCATCAAGCCTTTTACCTTATTCATTCGTTTGTTTGCAAACATTACTGCCGGTCACGTTATCATTTTATCTCTGGTCGGTATGGTATTCATCCTGGGAAATAATGGCCAGAATATGGCAGGGGCTATAGGAGGTGGAATTGCGGCAACCCTGTTCGTTTTTGTAATGAACCTGTTAGAGCTGCTGGTTGCCTTTATTCAGGCGTTTATTTTTGCTTTACTTTCGTCACTTTATATCGGGATGGCGGTTGAGGAGCACGATCATCATTAATATTTAAGCAAGGAAGGAGACGAATTTTTAATTGTTCTTTAAATATATCAATGCTATGACTGGAACATTAGCAGCTGTAGGAGCCGGATTAGCCGTTTTAGGAGCTGGACTGGGAATCGGCCAAATTGGTGGTCGTGCGATGGAAGCTATCGCTCGTCAACCAGAAGCTTCTGGTGACATCCGTACTAACATGATCATCGCTGCGGCTTTGATCGAGGGTGCGGCCCTGTTTGCCATTGCCGGTGCATTCTTCTTCTAGAAGAGCCCTACAGTAAGGTACCACATTCCGGAAGGGTGACGACGGTTGGTCGGCCCTCCGGAATTCAATTTACATTCGAAAAAGCTACTTAATTATACCCTCATGATCCTTTTAGCCGAGTTTTCTCCTGTATTGCCCGATTTCGGGATCTTTTTCTGGACAACCCTGATTTTTCTGATTGTCCTGTTCACCGTTGGGCGTTTTGCTTTCAAGCCTATCCAGGAAGCCCTTAAAAAACGGGAAAATGAAATCCAAAGCTCGCTGGACGAGGCCAGAAAGGCAAGGGAAGAAATAGCAATGCTCCAAGCCCAGAACGAAGAGATCCTAAAGCAAGCCCAGGAAGAACGTGCGCAAATTATGCGGGAGGCAAAGGAAGTGAAAGATTCGATCATCAGTGAAGCCAGAGAACAGGCTAAGAAAGAAGCCAAGCAGATCGTTCAAACAGCTAAACAAGAGATCGAGCATCAGCGTCTGGAAGCTTTGGTATCTGCAAAAAATGAAATCGGCACTATGGCCATTGACATTGCAGAAAAAGTTCTGAATGAAAAACTGAAATCGGATAAAGAGCAATCCGCCCTGGTGGAAAAAATGGTTGCAGAAATCAAGTTTAATTAAAACTTGAATAACCCTTTCGAAAAATTTTGATCTTATGTCCGAAACCAGAGTAGCCGGAAGATACGCAACAACTTTACTGGATTTAGCCCAGGAAACAAAGGTGCTTGATAAGGTACTGGAGGATGTAAATTCCTTTCACAAGTTGACCAAAGAGAGCCGTGATTTTTACAACTTCCTGAAAAGCCCCATTATTCAGGAGGATAAAAAGACCAGTATTCTGAAGGACTTGTTTGAAGGAACTTATCAGGATCTTACCATGAAATTCCTGGCTTTATTGACCAAGAAAAACCGGGAAGCACTTTTACCCCAGATTGCAGAGGAGTTTATAAAGCAATACGATGAACTAAAACAGGTGACCAAGGTTAAGGTCACCTCTGCCATTAAATTGAATAAAGACCTGCTCAAGCAGATCCGGAAAAAGTTGGAGCAAAGCGGGGTAGCTTATGAAAATGTGGAGATCGTTGCCGAGGTAGATCCCAGCCTGATCGGCGGGTTTATTCTCGAATTTGGGAATCAGGTTTATGATGCCAGTATTGCACATAAACTGGAAGATCTTCGAAAAGAATTTAAGGAAAACACTTATACCTCTCTGATAAGGGGCAGATAGCTTCTTCAGAAGAGATTGATAAAACATATTCGACTTACCTGCCCACCGGCAGCAAAAATTGTACACAGATGGTTGATGTAAGACCTGAAGAAATTTCGGAAATTCTCAAAAAGCAAATTTCCGGCTTCGACAGCACTACTGAGTTGGAAGAGTACGGCACCGTCCTGCAGGCAGGTGACGGGATCGCCCGTGTCTATGGTTTGAATAATGCCCAGGCCGGTGAATTGGTAGAGTTTGACGAAACCGGGGTACGTGCCCTTGTGCTAAACCTGGAAGAAGATAACGTAGGGGTGGTATTGATGGGGTCGGGCGAGGGTATCCGAGAAGGTTCCCGGGTGCACCGCACTGGTCAGATTGCTTCTATTTCGGTTGGAGAGGGGTTTGTAGGCCGGGTGGTGAATCCCCTTGGAGAACCTATCGATGGTAAGGGGCCTATTCAGGGAGAGCTTTATAACATGCCCCTTGAACGTAAAGCCCCGGGGGTGATCTACCGCCAACCGGTATCCGAACCCCTGCAAACCGGTATCAAGGCGATCGATGCTATGATCCCCATCGGCCGTGGACAACGCGAGCTAATCATTGGGGATCGCCAAACGGGAAAATCCGCTATCGCGATCGATACCATCATTAACCAGAAAGAGTTCTATGACAGGGGCGAGCCGGTTTTCTGTATCTACGTAGCTTCCGGTCAAAGAGCTTCCACTGTGGCTAATGTAGCCCGGACACTGGAAGAGAACGGAGCTATGGATTACACTGTAATTGTTTCGGCTTCCGCTTCTGATTCTGCTCCGCTTCAGTTCTACGCACCTTTTGCAGGAGCAGCTATCGGTGAATATTTCCGTGATACAGGCCGTCCGGCATTGATCGTATACGACGATTTATCGAAACAGGCAGTAGCTTACCGGGAAGTGTCGTTGTTGCTGCGTCGTCCTCCCGGGCGTGAAGCCTATCCTGGGGATGTATTCTATTTGCACTCTCGCTTATTGGAGCGTGCAGCTAAGATCATCAACAACGACGATATCGCCCGCCAAATGAACGACTTGCCTGAATCCCTGCTTAATGCGAAAGACGCTAATGGGGAATCAATTATAAAGGGAGGTGGTTCGCTTACCGCCCTGCCGATCATTGAAACCCAGGCCGGGGACGTTTCTGCCTACATCCCTACTAACGTAATTTCGATTACTGACGGACAGATCTTCCTGGAGACCAACCTCTTCAATGCGGGAATTCGCCCCGCGATCAATGTAGGTATTTCGGTTTCCCGGGTAGGGGGCAACGCGCAGATCAAGTCGATGAAAAAAGTTTCCAGTACGTTGAAGCTCGACCAGGCAGCCTATCGCGAACTGGAGGCATTCTCCAAATTTGGTTCTGACCTGGATGCCGCCACAGCTGCTGTGCTTGAAAAAGGAAAGCGAAATGTAGAGGTTCTGAAACAGCCTCAATACTCCCCGGTTTCTGTAGAAAAACAGGTGGCCATTATTTACCTGGGAACAAAGGGGTTGTTGAAGGATGTACCCGTAAACAAAGTGCAGGAGTTCGAACAAATCTTCCTGACAACTCTGGAGCAACGTCATCCGGAGGTTCTGGAAACTTTCAAAGCCGGGAAATTGACCGATGAGGCGACTCAAGCTTTGGAAAAACTGGCTGGAGAACTATCTTCTCAGTATAAATAGTGGCATATCTTGAGGGAGTTTAAGAGGCTATCAGCCTCTTAAACTCCCAATTAGTTTGATTTTCGAAAGAAGGAATTTTCCTTTTGATATAACCTCGCTCTATAAAAATTGTCTCCATGGCGGCAAACCTAAAGGAAGTACGGGAACGGATCAGTTCCGTTAAAAATACGGAGCAGATCACCAAAGCAATGAAAATGGTTTCTGCTTCCAAGTTACGTCGTGCTCAACAAGCTATTTCTCAGATGCGGCCTTATGCAGAGAAGTTGAACGCCATGTTGCGCAACATCCTTTCTAATCTGGAGGGAGATGCCGAGACCACCTTTGGGGTAGAGCGACCCGTCGAACGGGTCGCGGTGGTCGTTATTACTTCCAATCGTGGTTTGGCTGGTGCTTTCAACAGTAATATTTCAAAGGCAGCTAGGGTCTTGATCGAAACTGCTTATGCAGAACATCTTGCCAAAGGTACCTTAGATTTGATCTGCATTGGTCGTAAGGGCCTGGAGTATTTTACAAAGCGCTTCCCTGATACAACAACTATCATCGATAAACACACTTTCCTTTTCAACGATCTTAGTTCCGACAATATCGGTGCAGTAGCTCAGGAGTTGATGGATAGTTTTAAAACAGGTCAATATGATGTGGTGCAGGTGGTCTACAGCAATTTTAAAAATGCGGCCACTCAAATCCCTACCGTAGAACAGTTCCTACCCGTTGCCAAGCTGGAAAGTGAAGATGTCATAAATGAAGATAGCAAAGAGAGGTCGAAAGGGAAGGCCAATTATATTTTCGAACCTGGTCAGGCTGAGCTTTTGGAGTATCTGGTTCCCAGTATTTTGAAAAATCAGTTTCAGAAGTTTGTACTCGATACTCACGCCTCGGAGCATGGCGCTCGAATGACAGCAATGGATAAAGCCTCCGAAAATGCCAAAGAATTACTTAAAGATCTGCGGATCAGTTACAATAAAGCCCGGCAGGAAGCTATCACCACAGAGATCCTGGAAATTGTAAGTGGTGCGGCTGCTCTGGAGAGCGGAGGGTAATTGTGGAGGATATAGTTGGACTTTTTCCAAAGACAAAAGGTAAAATGGCAGGTGTGCTAAAGGTGCACCTGCCATTTTATTTTTCTAAATTGGAAAAACTCTGTAACACCCGAATGATGAAACTAAAAGTGGAAACAATCATTAATACCCGGCCAGAGGATATCTGGGCAGTTATTACCGATATTGAAAATGCTCCTTCTATCATCAATGGAATCGAAAAAGTTGAAGTATTGGATAGTGGGGGGCCTGACCTGATTGATCTTAAATGGAAAGAGACTCGTACCCTATTTGGCCAAACAGCCCAGGAAACGATGTGGGTAACAGAAGCGGAGCAAAATAAGTATTACAAAACCAGAGCGGAAAGCCACGGTGCGGTCTACCTTTCTACTATTTTAATAACTGACCAGGGGGCGCACAGCCTGCTTTCGATGGAATTCCTTGGGGAGCCACAAACTTTTGGGGCTAAGGTTATGTCCACCTTAATGGGATCATTTATGAAGGGGGCAACCAGAAAGACTCTTCAACAAGATCTGGAAGATATTAAGGCTGCAGTTGAGAAAGCTGCATAAATTAGACAATTGTACCTCATGTTGCTACCTAGTTTACCCGCCCTTCTATTAGTCGATATTCAGCAGGGATTCGATGAAGTTGACTATTGGGGCGGCCGTAGAAATAATCCCGATGCTGAAGAAAATGCCGGTCACCTTCTGGAGGCCTGGCGTAAGACAGGCCTGCCGCTTTATCATGTCAAGCACAATTCTATCCATCCAGCTTCACCACTGGTTCGGGAAAAACCCGGGAATGCTTTTCATGAAGCGGTGCAACCACTGCCGGAAGAAAAGGTGATCGAAAAACGAGTCAACAGTGCATTTATCGGAACAAATTTTGAAGCACTTCTCCGGGCAGCCGGGATAAATACGCTGCTCATTGCAGGTATGACAACCGATCATTGCATCTCTACCACTGTTCGAATGGCGGGTAACTTAGAGTTTAAGACTTTTTTGGTAGCCGACGCTTGTGCTACCTTTGATAAAAAAGGCCTTAAAGGGGAGCATTTCTCAGCTGACCTGATCCACGAAACTGCACTGGCCAGTTTACAAGGCGAATTCGCAGAAGTAATTGATATGGAAAAGGCGATGGCCTTGATCGCAAGCCTTTAAGGGAACCCATTGGTAAGCAGGTTTTAGTTTGCCCAGAGGGGTATTTCCCTTGGGGCCTAAAGTTTGTGTACCGAATGTTTAACACGGTATGCAGGTATGCATCAACGAGCACTTTTTCTTCAGCATGTTGCACAGACCAGCCCTTTCCCCATGGGCTTGGAAATTGAACGGGCGGAGGGTTTGTATTTATACGATCGCTCAGGGAAGGCCTACCTGGATCTGATCGCAGGCATTGGCGTGAGCAGCCTGGGGCATCGGCATCCGGCAGTGATCAAGGCTGTGCAGGCCCAATTGGACCGGTATCTGCATACCCTCGTTTACGGAGAATTTGTCTTGAGCCCACAAGTACAACTGGCCTCCCTTTTAGCAAAACACTTACCCGAACAACTGGATAGTGTTTACTTCGTCAACTCAGGAGCAGAGGCCACTGAAGGGGCAATGAAATTGGCCAAACGCTATACCGGTCGCTTCGAGATCATTGCGGCCACCCGGGCTTATCACGGTAGTACACAGGGAGCGGCCAGTCTGATGCGACCAACTGATTTTACCCAGGCTTTCTACCCTCTGTTACCGGGTATCCGGCACCTTGACTTTAATTGCGAATGGTGCCTGGAGCGTATTAATGAAAAAACCGCAGCTGTTATCCTGGAAACAGTCCAAGCGGAATGGGGACTGCGCAAACCCCAGGCGGAATACCTTAAAAAAGTGCGACAGCGCTGTGATGAAATGGGAGCCTTGCTCATTCTGGATGAGATCCAGGCAGGATATGGACGTACGGGAAGTTTGTTTGCTTTCGAGCAATATGGTATCGTTCCCGATATTCTCCTGTTGGCGAAGGGCATGGGTGGGGGCATGCCGATCGGCGCCTTTGTAGCCTCTCGTTCGATCATGCAAACCTTAACCCACGATCCCGTGCTGGGGCATATCACCACTTTTGGAGGGCATCCCGTTAGTTGTGCCGCCGGATTGGCCACTTTGGAAACTTTATTAAAGGGCGATCTTATTGACAAGGTTCCCGAGCGGGAAAAGCTATTTCGAGAACAGTTAAAACACCCGGATATACTCGATCTTCGTTCTGCAGGCTTGTGGTTTGCTCTCGAGCTGGAATCTTTCGAGCGCGTCCAGAAGGTGATCGGGTTATGCCTGGAAGCTGGACTGATCACGGATTGGTTCCTTTTTAATGATCGCTCGTTGCGCATTGCCCCACCCCTTACCATCACGGAAAAGGAAATCAATTGGGCTGTCCAGGTATTGCTCGAAGCTCTGGATATAAGTAAATCCACTTAGCCCATCCTGCACCGCAGGTAATGGATCTTTTTCCCATTGCGCAGGTGTTGAAGCTCATAATAAGTCTTTATTTCCAGCTCAGGTAAGGGCAGGTGATCGGCGTAGATATCTCGGATGACCGTCTCTATTTGGACGGCATGCTCCGACTCAAGCGTTTCCAGGCTGAATTCGAAAAGCGCGGTATCATCGGTTTTTAAATGCAATAGCCCTCCTGGTTTAAGTATTTTTCGATACTCGTGCAGGTAACGATCGGCGGTTAGGCGCCGGTTTTCCTTTTTGGGAAAGGGATCTGGAAAGGTAATCCAGATCTGGTCCACCTCATCGAATTGGAAAAAACGGGCGATCAGCTCAATACGGGTTCTAAGAAAGGCAACATTCTCCAGTTTCCGTTCATGGGCAATACGGGCACCCTTCCAGATTCGGGCACCTTTAATGTCCACTCCTATGAAATTTCGGTCTGGGTACATTTCTGCGAGTGCGAGACTATATTCCCCCCGACCACAAGCAAGCTCCAGGGTAAGGGGCTGGGCTTCCGGAAAATGGATCTCATTCCATTTGCCCTTGATTTCCACCACTTCCCCATGGCCCGCTGTTAACCCGGTTGTCTCCGGATTGAAATTCTCGTATACATTAGGGAGTGTCAGTAATTCGGCGAATTTCTGTAATTTATTTCGACGACTCATGCTTTATTTTCTGCTTTTTATGCATTCTGCCTTTGGAAAAAAAGAGCGCAAAGCTAAGAATTGTCATGGAGTAACAAAAAACAAAACTACTTTGATACGCCTTATGATCAAGGTTTTAGGGCCTTATTAATTTGGAGGTATGGGGAAGGATTAAAGTTGAGTTGTCACCAGAACGGCAATTTTCTACCGCAGTAAAACGTCCTATTACTATTGAAATTAGTTATAATAGAGAAAATGTTCCAAAAAATTAATAGAGAAAAGACTGGATTTATGGATAAGATATGGGTATCGCTTAGTTTGGTGCTCCTTAGCACTGCTGTTAACGCTCAAAATATTCTGGTAACCGATGAGTTTTCTGTTCGGAATGGAGAATCTACGGAGGTGATCGGTGAATTTAGAGAAGGCGTGTTAGTGCTCAACAGCTTCCAGAATCAGTATACCATTCGTGCCTTTAACAATAACCTGCGCAGCAGCTGGGAGCGGGAACTGGAGTTTGATCGAAATAATACCGATGTATTGGGCGTAAATAAAAACTCGGACTCTACTTTTACCATATACTATCACTACCGGGAAAAAGGGAATACCCTACTAAAGGTTAATCGCTATGATCCCTCTGCGCGGCTGATCGATTCTACTTTGGTCAAAAATTATGGGAGCTTATTTTTCACCCCGGATTTTGGGGTCATAAGTTCAGAGGACCGCTCCAAGATACTGGTTTATTATGTCGATAATCAAAGCGTTATCCGGGCTCTTGTGTTTGACGATACGAACTCGGAACTGCTTTGGGAACGCTCTTTCGAACCTGAAGATTTTTCAGAGCACCAGGAAGTCTATCATGTTGAGCTGAGCAATACCGGAGAGGTATTTGTGCTGATCGAGCAGGATAATTTCTCTTCGAATCAAAAGGATCATTATTACCGGGTGTATGGTGTCTTAAACAAGGGTACCGACGTCAAGTGGTACGATATTTTAATGAGGGAGAACCTGACTTTCGACTTGAGGGTACGATATGACAACCGGAACAGGCACCTGACAGCCGGAGGTTTGTATGGAGAAGAAACCACTACCCGGGCAATGGGGTACTTTTCCCTTTATGTAGATGTAAATCTAGGGGAGCACCAATTACAATTTCATGAATTCACCCTGGACTTTTTGTCCGATATGGAGGGCAAAAAAGTAAAGAAAAACAAAGGGGTTCAGGAAATTTCTATTCAGGAACTGGTGCTGCGCCAGGATGGTGGAGTGGTCATCCTTGGAGAAGAGACCAAAGACCTAAGCCGGGGCGTACAATCCATGGTGCCCCGTACGGCCTTCTACGATCAGTTCCCAAGGGCAATTACGGACTACTATTACAATGATATGTTTGCTTTGTGTGTAGATCCGAATGGTGATCTTGACTGGACTACTGTGCTACCCAAAAAGCAATACTCTCAGGATGACGGAGGGGTGTTTTCCAGTTATTTTATGTTGCGAACCCCGGGAAGCCTACGATTGGTATTTAATGATGAGATCAAACTGGAAAATACCGTGAGCGAATACCTGCTTTACAGCGACGGAAACTTTGACCGAACCAGCATCCTGAGTACCAAAAACCTCAAGTTGCGCCTGCGTTTCCGCGACGCCACACAGGTTGCTCCGGAGGTGATCCTGGTACCCAGCGAACGAAGGGGCCGGCTTCGGATCGCCCGGCTGGAGTTCCAATAGGAATTTCTGTTATCTTTGCCGCCAAATTACGCCCGACTATTATGGAACAATTACGCGAGATCATTGAAATTGCCTGGGAAGATCGCTCAAAGCTCAAAGAAGTTACTACCCAGGCAGCCATAAGAAACGTTATTGAAGCCCTTGACCGGGGAGAATTGCGCGTTGCCGCTCCAACAACCGAAGGCGATTGGGAGGTATATGAATGGGTAAAAAAGGCAGTCATCCTGTATTTCCCCATCCAGCAAATGGAAACCGTAGAAGTGGGTCCTTTCGAATTCCACGATAAGATTCCCCTGAAGACAGATTATGCAGAAAAAGGTGTTCGGGTGGTACCGCACGCTATTGCTCGTCACGGCGCCTTTTTGGAAAAAGGGGTCATCATGATGCCCAGCTATGTCAATATCGGTGCCTGGGTAGGCAGCGGGACTATGGTCGATACCTGGGCTACTGTGGGCAGTTGCGCCCAGATCGGCCGCCATGTACATTTGAGTGGAGGTGTGGGTATCGGCGGCGTATTAGAACCCTTACAAGCGACGCCTACCATTATCGAAGATAATTGCTTCATCGGCTCTCGGGCCATCATCGTGGAAGGGGTGCACGTGGAGCGGGAAGCCGTACTTGGTGCCAATGTGGTCCTTACTCAAAGCACCCGCATCATTGACGTGGCTGGAAAGGAGCCGGTTACCTTTAAAGGACGCGTACCAGCGCGCTCGGTAGTTATCCCCGGAACGTATCCCAAGGAATTTCCAGCCGGGACCTACCAGGTAGCCTGTGCACTGATCATCGGTCAACGCAAGGAAAGCACGGACAAGAAGGTTTCTTTGAACAACGTCCTGCGCGACTTCGACCTGGCTGTTTGATCTATGAATTGGAACTTTTTTAGGGATTGGTTGCGTTTTCGAAAAACGCCAAACGTACCGGATCCAATGAAATACCTGATTGCTGGCCTCGGAAATATGGGCCTGGATTACGACGGAACCCGACACAATGTTGGCTTCGATGTAGTTGATCGCCTGGCTGCCCGGTTTGAGGTCGAATTCAAAAATGATACTCTGGGGGATATTGCCCGGCTGAAGTATAAGGGGCGAACCTTTATACTGCTCAAACCTTCGACCTATATGAATCGCAGCGGCAAGGCCTTGCGCTACTGGTTGCAAAAGGAAAAGATCGATAAACAAAACCTCCTTGTGGTGATGGACGATCTCAACCTGCCCTTCGGTAAGCAACGCCTACGTGGAAAAGGCAGCGACGGCGGCCATAACGGCCTCAAAGACATCGACCAGATGACTGGGGGCAACGACTACTCCCGTCTGCGTATTGGGATAGGAAACGAGTTTGGCAAGGGCCGCCAGGTCGATTACGTCCTGGGTGCCTGGTCCGGGGAAGAAGCCGAACAACTACCGGGCATCCTGGATATTGCCTGCGACACTGCCCTTGCCTTTGGTACCATTGGGCTGCAGCATGCAATGAATGCCTATAATAAAAAGTAAATAAAAAGGCTTACTCCACCTCCGCCGCCTTAAGTTTCTCTGCATTTTCCGCTACCTGCAGGGCTTCAATGATCTCTTCCAGGTCCCCCTCTACTACCCGGTCCAGGTTGTAGAGGGTGAGGTTAATGCGGTGGTCAGTGACCCGGTTCTGGGGATAGTTGTAGGTGCGGATCTTGTCGGAGCGATCGCCAGAGCCGACCAATGACTTTCGGGTCTGGGCCATTTCCTGATAATGGGCTTTTTCCTGTACTTCCTTAATCTTGACATATAGACGCTGAAGGGCGATCTCTCGGTTCTTGATCTGGGAGCGGCCGTCCTGGCTTTCGGAAACGATGCCGGTAGGAAGGTGGGTGATCCGTACGGCAGACTCGGTTTTGTTGACATGCTGACCACCCGCTCCGCTGGAGCGGTAGGTGTCGATCTTTAGATCCGCTTTATTAATGTCCAGATCCTCCATTTCCAGTTTGGGGATGACGGCTACAGTGGCGGCTGAGGTGTGCACCCGGCCCTGAGATTCGGTCTTGGGTACTCGTTGCACCCGGTGGGCACCGGATTCAAATTTGAGCTTGCCGTAGACGGAATCTCCTGATATTTCTAATACGATCTTGTTGTAACCACCCACAGTACCCTCATTCTCTTCGACCACTTCTACCTTGAATCCCTGCGTTTCGAAAAAACGGGTATACATGCGATAAAGATCGCCGGCAAACAAGCTGGCTTCATCCCCTCCTGTTCCTGAGCGGATCTCGAACAAGACGTCCTTATCATCCTCCGGGTCTTTGGGAATGAGCATGTATTTTATTTTCTCTTCCATTTCGGAAACCTGGGGTTCGAGTTCTTCCAATTCTGCCCGTGCCATTTCCCGCATATCCTGGTCTTCCTCCTTGAGCATTTCTTTTGCGGTATTCAAATTGCCCAGGAGTTCTGCGTAGGCATGATACTGCTCCACGAGCGGTTTTAGATCTTTGTATTCCTTACTGATCTTCGAATACCGATCCATATCTGAAATGATGTCTGGGTCGGCCAGTTGTTCTTCTAGTTGCCGGTAGCGGTTGTATATGGCTTCTAACTTATCGAGCATTCGCTTACTTTTGTATTTTAATCCAGGAAATGGTGGTAATGTTTTAATAAACAGGAGAAACAAAGATAAGGCGTCTTTGATATTAATCCGTGCATCTCGAATATTCTGTTCAACTGCCTGGCAGCGGGGCAAGGCGGAGCAGACGGTCGTTTAACAGAACCGTTGGCCAGTAATTTAAGGCCTTTTCGTGGCCGATAGCTTCCGGTAACTCATATATCAATAAAATTTTTAACATTTTTTTACGGGATTATTTGTGCTCATAAATACATTTTATTTATATAATGGCGTTATTATTGTGCATTGAGACTGCAACGGAGGTGTGTTCCGTTGCTTTAGCTCAAGATGAACACCTTCTTTCATTACAGGAAACCCATCAGGCATTCCAGCACGCTTCACAGCTAACGAATTTAATTGCGAAGTGTCTGGACGCAAGTATCTACACTATTCGAGACCTTTCAGCGATCGCCGTAAGTAGCGGACCCGGTTCCTATACCGGTCTTCGGGTAGGCTGGAGTACTGCAAAGGGAATCGCTTATGCGTTGCAGATACCCTTGATTGCAGTGGATACTTTGCAGGCACTTGCTGATGGCGCACGTAGGGTTCGAAAAAAGGAGGAAGAATTGTACTGCCCTATGATCGATGCTAGAAGAATGGAAGTGTATACGGCAATTTACGATGCAAGAGGCAAAGCGGTTGTACCCGCAACGAATCTTGTAATAACGGAGGGAACGCACGCATTACAGGCGTTCTGGCAAACAGGTCAGGCAATGACCTATTGCGGAAACGGTGCGGAAAAAGGGAAGGAATACTTCCCAGCACCTCATTCAACTATCTTGTCTCTGGAATGCTCGGCCCAATACCTGAGCCCACTGGCTTTTGAAGCCTGGGAGCAAAAAAAGTTTGTGGATATTGCCTATGCTGAGCCTCTTTACCTAAAACCACCTAACATTACGACGCCTAAGAAAATATTATGAAAAGAGGCTGCCCCTGAAACGGCCTCCCTTGTGACTTAATTGTTAAATTCAAATTTTAGGTTTTTTTGAAGATGTCAACCATGAGCAAACAGAAAAGTGAAGCAATTGTACTAAAACGTGGACAAGAGGATATTCACCTTGATTACAACCAATTGCGAAAAGCCGTGCTCGTTCTGCGAGCCATTAACCACAAACTTCGCCAACGGGTGATCGATTTACTGGAAGAAGAAGACTCTTTGACAGTAACGGATATCTATGTGCGCTTGCGCCTGGAACAATCCGTAGCTTCCCAGCATTTAGCCATCCTTCGACGTGCAGGAGTGGTAAAGACAAACCGTCAGGGAAAGTTTATTTATTACTCCCTGGATAAGGATCGCCTGGTCGAAATCTCCCAACTTGTCGGAGATTTGGCTGGGAAAAACCTGGCTTAGTCCGAGCTACTATCCACCCTTTAAAGGTTGAAAAAATTAGAAAAAAATGCATATTTGTCTTATGCATTGTTGTTAGACTAATTCAATACTATGAGAAAACAAAAAACCGATCTTTCGACCAAAGGTCTTAAGGTCTCTACTGAATTATTGCGGGCATTAGCCCATCCCTTACGGCTCGAAATTTTGGGTTTTATTGATCAGCACGAACGAGTGCATGTCAACAAAATATATAATACCCTCAATCTCGAACAATCCATCACCTCTCAGCATTTGCGCATCCTTCGCACATCAAATCTGGTGCGCACCGAACGAGAAGGTAAGTTTATTTACTACAGTTTGAATTATGATAAAATTGGTAACGCTATTGATGCCATTCGCAATTTTATGAACGACTAATTTTCCCGGATAGCACAATAGTGAACGGCCCAAGCGCTTCAGGCGTATTGGGCCGTTTTTTATTCATAATAAGCGATTTCATTTTTGGTCAATCTGCGGCTTTCCAGGAAATAACGCCTTTGGAAGATTAAAATGTTCAGAACACCTAACGTAATGGCCACGTCGGCAATATTAAAAACGGGTTTGAAAAACTGATAGGATTTTCCTCCGATCCAGGGTATCCAATAGGGATATACCCCCTTAAAAACCGGGAAGTGGAACATATCCACTACATTGCCATGCAAAAACCCGGCATAACCACCTTCCGGTGGGAATAATTCTGCCGGAGGCCCGTGCACCGTAGATGCTGAAAAGAACAGCCCATAAAAGGCACTGTCCAGAATATTCCCGGTCGCTCCGGCAAGGATGAGGGAAAAACTGATCAACAGACCATTTCCTGCTCCAAGCCGGATCAATTCCCGGATAAAATAGATCAGGAAGGAAACTGCCAGCAACCGGAAGAGGCTGAGCAATAGTTTACCATGGTCGCCGGGGAAAATGATCCCGAAGGCCATCCCATCATTTTCAATAAAATGAAGCAGGGCCCAATCCAATCCGAAAAGTTGGATTTCCTCCAAATACTGCATGTGCGTTTTTACCCAGATCTTCGAACCCTGGTCAATTAGTAAGACCAGAAATAAAACCCAACCGACTTTTGCTGATGCCTTCAAATATGAATCAATTTACAATTTGAGTAAGAGGCAGGAAGTACCGTTTGGTATCTTCTTATTCTCACTTAAACAGATGCTAATAACCCCAGGTTCGGTGGTTATTTTCAAATAATTAACGATGCAAAGGGTTGCGGTTTTGTTTGGCATCAATACTGAGTGTAGCGTGTGGAACTGCCTTAAGCCGCTCTTTAGAGATCAGCTTGCCGGTTACCCGGCAGATGCCATAGGTTTTGTTTTGGATCCGGATGAGCGCATTTTCGAGATGTTGAATAAATTTTTGCGTTCGGTTAGCCATGGCCAGCAACTGCTCGCTTTCTGTACTTCCGACTGCATCGTCGAGGCCTTTTACTTTAACATCTGAATTATCCGCCAACTCGTTGAGTTGATCTTGCACAAATTCTAACTCCTTTTTAGCCTTGTTTAATTTATGCTCAATAATAACTTGAAACTCCTCCAATTCTTCATCAGAATACCGGGTAAATTCTTTGTCTTGGTCCATTTTAATCGCTAGTAATTGATTGGAATTTAATTTTACGCAAAAGTCTGATCCTCCATTTTATTTTGCAAATATCCCGATGCGGATTTGCGAAAAAATTACATTACTATCCATTTCCCAAATGGGCTACTCTTCTTCGAGTAGTTTTCTGCGAAGCCCGTTTTTCGAATAATTTTGCGCGAGGCCATTTTCACGGTCCTGGTAAAAACCTTTCCTATTCCGTGCAATATCTATAGCTGTGAAGATGGCCTGTATAAAGGATGAAGAGTCAGCCTGATTCTTTCCAGCGATATCGTAAGCAGTTCCGTGGTCAGGGGAGGTACGGACACCTTTAAGCCCGGCGGTAAAATTGACCCCTTTGCCAAAAGAAAGTAATTTAAAAGGAACCAGCCCCTGATCGTGGTACATAGCAAGAATGCCGTCGAATTTCTTATAGGAACCGCTTCCAAAAAAGCCGTCGGCAGGGTAAGGCCCCATGACTAATAAACCGTTCTTCTTACATTCCACAACAGCGGGTCGAATGATATCCTCTTCTTCGTTTCCCATCAGGCCGCCATCCCCTGCATGAGGGTTTAAACCCAAAACAGCTACTGTGGGCCGTTCGATCCCAAAATCGATCCTTAAAGAGTCGGCCATCATTCGGATCTTTTTTATGATCTTATCCTTATTAATATGGGCGGCAACTTCGGAGACGGGAAGGTGGTTGGTCACCAGGCCGACCCTTAAGTCTTCGTTCACCAGGAACATGAGGCTCTCTCCACTGCCCAGGTTTTCAGTTAGGTATTCCGTATGTCCCGGAAATGGGAAGCCGGCCATTTGCATGGCTTCCTTATTAATAGGCGCCGTAACAAGGGCATCGATGAGTCCTTCCCTCAGATCGTTAGTGGCGGCCTCAAGGGAACGCAGGGCATACTGTCCACTCTCCTCGGTGGCCTGGCCCAGTGTAATGTTGACGGTTTCGGTCCAACAGTTTACAATATTGACCCTATCCAGGTTAGGCCTGCGGGCATCACGTAGTTGTTGAAAATTAAAATCTTCACCTATTATATTTCTATGGTAAGAAGCTACCTTTGACGAGCCGTAAATAATGGGGGTACATAATTTGAGCATATCCTCATTCCCAAAGGTTTTAAGAATGATCTCCATTCCAATTCCATTGATGTCGCCAATACTGATGCCAACCTTCAATTTTTCCATGCTGTTTGTACTTTTCCAGACGTATAGACTTATAAAACGCCCATTTTTGTTAAACTTTGTAAAGTTAGGGAATTATTAACGGAAGATGCATTTCCGGTACTGGCGGCCTGCCCTTTTCCCCGAATTTTTAATTCAAATTTTGATTGAAAGCCAAAAAATCATATGGCCAACACTTTTTAAACCGGGCGGATATTGCCCGGCGGATCGCAGAGCGTCTCCATCTCACGGATCAGTACGAACAGGTGTTGGAAGTTGGGCCTGGGAAAGGGATGCTTACCACTCACCTGCTCGAAGGGTCATTTCGGTTAACAGCAGTGGAAGCCGATCCCGATATGGTAGGTTACCTGGAGGCACATTATCCGGAATTAGGGGATGGCCTGATTCAGGGCGATTTTCTGAAAATAGACCTCCAGGCGATTATGCAGGGAAAAGCATTCGGTTTGATCGGAAATTTCCCCTACAATATTTCCTCACAGATCATATTCAAGATGCTGGAAAACAGAGAGCTGATCCCCGAAATGGTTGGCATGTTCCAAAAAGAAATGGCTGAGCGAATCATTGCAGGGCCAGGGAGTAAGACCTATGGGGTTATCGGTTTACTAACCCAGGCGTTCTACAAAGGAGAATATCTGTTTACTGTGGAAAGAGGAAGCTTCTCTCCTCCACCAAAAGTACTTTCAGGGGTGATAAGATTGGAACGCCGAAGGGAACCTTTGGTGAGTGATCTGCTGTTTCCCTATTTTCGAAAGGTCGTAAAAACCGCCTTCGGACAAAGGAGAAAAATGCTACGCAACAGCTTGAAACCTCTGGCTCAGCAGCTGGAATTACTGAATAGTGATGTATTTAGCAGACGCCCGGAGCAAGTCAGTATTCCTGAATTTATCGAAATAAGCCAAAAACTGTATCAATTATGACACTAGAAGAACGTATCGCTCAGGATTTGAAAACCGCCATGAAAGAAAAGGACGAGGCGGCCAAGCGTGGGATCCGTGCTATAAAATCTGCCCTGCTTCTACTCAAAACTGATGGTAGTGGGAAGGAAATCACTCCTGAAGTAGAAAACAAAATGCTTCAAAAACTCGCCAAGCAGCGGCGGGAATCTCTGGAGATATTTGAAAAAGAAGGTCGGGATGATCTCGCCCAAATTGAGCGGGAAGAATTGGAAATCATCGAAGGTTACCTGCCCGAACAAATCAGCGAAGCGGAAGTTGAAGCTGCTGCTAAGCAAGTCATTGAAGAAACCGGGGCGGAATCTATGAAGGACATGGGTAAAGTAATGGGTATTCTTTCCAAAAAACTGGCAGGCCAGGCCGATGGAAAAGTGATTTCTCAAAAAGTGAAGGAGTTACTTGCCTGATTTATTGCCATCTTCACTTTCTAAACCAGCTAAAACATGAATACAGCATTCCTGCAGCAACTTGGAATACAGGTAAACAACCAGGGAACCAGCACTGGTCGTCAATCCAGTTCAAAGACTGACCTCCAGATTGCATCCTATTCCCCCGTTGATGGAGTATTGATCGCCTCCATTAGCCGCACCACCCGTAAAGAATACGATGATCTGATCGAAACGGCTCAACAAGCCTTCCAGTTTTGGCGAAAGTACCCTGCCCCCCAACGGGGGGAGGTCGTTCGTCAATTCGGACTGGCATTGCGGGAGCATAAGGATGCTCTTGGGCGTCTGGTTTCCTATGAAATGGGGAAGAGTCTGCAAGAAGGCTGGGGCGAAGTACAGGAGATGATCGACATCTGTGACTTTGCTGTTGGACTTTCCAGACAACTGTATGGTTTGACTATGCCCTCCGAACGGCCCGATCACCGTATGATGGAGCAGTGGCATCCCCTTGGAATTACGGGCATCATTTCTGCTTTTAACTTCCCGGTGGCCGTTTGGAGTTGGAATGCTGCCTTAGCTTTGGTTTGTGGTAACGTCCTGGTTTGGAAGGCCTCTGAGAAAACTCCGCTTTGTGCGCGGGCTTGCCAAAATATCTTTGCGGGCATCCTGGAAGCAAACGATTTGCCCGAAGGCATCTCCAACCTCATTACAGGGGACTTCGTAACCGGAGCGTTTATGACCAAGGATGAACGAGTTCCCTTAATATCCGCAACAGGCAGTATTCGAATGGGCCGGATCGTAGGAGCCACCGTTGCAGGCAGATTAGGTAAAACCATACTCGAACTGGGTGGTAACAATGCTATCATTATCAGTCCTTCTGCTGATATGGATCTGGTTTTAACCGGCGCCTTATTTGGAGCGGTGGGCACTGCAGGCCAACGTTGTACCTCCACTCGTAGGTTGATCATTCATGAAAGTGTTTATGAAGAAGTGCGAGATAAACTTGCGAAGGCCTACGGCCAGTTAAGGATCGGCAATCCCTTGGATGAGAATATCCACCTTGGGCCGCTTATCGATCAGGATGCGGTTAATAATTACCTTAAGGCCCTGGAGGCCATTGAAGCTCAGGGAGGCACTTTCGTTGTGCCGGGGGGAAGGTTAGAGGGGCCAGCCTATGTATCCGGTTGCTATGTAAAACCATGTATCGCTGAAGCAAGCCCTGACTTGGAGATCGTCCAAACGGAAACCTTTGCACCCATTTTATACCTGTTGAAGTATACGGAAATTGAGGAAGCGATCGCTATTCAAAATGGCGTGCCCCAGGGTTTGAGTAGCGCTATAATGACCAATAGTCTACGGGAAAGTGAGCTATTCCTTTCCGCAGCAGGATCAGATTGCGGAATAGCCAATGTTAACATTGGGACCAGTGGGGCCGAGATCGGAGGGGCCTTTGGAGGAGAAAAAGAAACCGGCGGTGGCAGGGAAAGCGGGTCGGACGCCTGGAAAGCTTACATGCGGCGTCAAACCAATACCGTCAATTACGGTACGGAAATTCCGCTGGCTCAGGGGATAAAGTTCGAGCTTTAAGGAACATACTGGTCAAAAAAAGCCCATAAGGGGTCATCCTGGGGTAAGGGGGCAACCAATTGCTCTCTTGCCCGGGAAACCGGGTGTTCGAAATGGAGTCTCCAGGCGTGGAGGTGGATGGAGCGATCTGCATTGGCTCGTTTAAACCCATATTTTATATCTCCTTTCACCGGGCAGCCAATGGCAGCCAACTGCGCTCTTATCTGATGATAGCGCCCGCTTTCCAGGTGAATGTCCAGTAAAAAATAACGATCACTCTCCCCAAGAATGGAGTAGATAAGATGGGCCGTCTTTGCCCCTTCCGTTTCCGGAGGGACCACGCTGGTTTTGGTATCTCCTTTCTTTTTTAACAGGTGGTGGCTTAGAGTACCTTTTTCCATTGGAGGAGCCTGGCTGACTACCGCCAGGTATCTTTTTTCTACCTTTCGGTCCTTAAACTGTGCGCTGAGGTCAGCCAAGGCCTTAGGTGTTCTGGCAAAAAGATTTACCCCGCTTACCGGTTGATCTAGTCGATGAATAGCCTGAAGGAAGCCTTTTGTGTAATGGCGCATTACGCCCTGGAGGTCGGGTGAGCCTGCGCGGTCGGGTTGTACAGGCACCCCGGCTGGCTTATTACAAGCCAGCAACTGATTATTCTTATAAACGATCAACTGGTCAAGGGTGTCAGTCCACTTCTTCATAGTCAATGTATTCCCCCTCATCGATATCCTCGACCGGCTTAGAAGACTTATTTCTTCGGTTCCCGGTTTGCAGGATGGGCTTATCAAAGAAAATTCGATAGGCGAGATACAGCAATATTCCGGTAAATAATAATTTTAACATCTTTTGTTCTTTGGCTTTTCCAAATTGGGAAGCCCGATTTGCTGATATCGCGGCAATCTATCGCGCCTCCATCCCATCCTTATGGGATCTGTATGGGTTCGGTTATCTTAGAACAAACCCGCTCCCAGGTTGCGAAAGGGCCATGGGATAGCGATCAGGATCAAAATCAGGCCGATCAGATAAAAACGGACTGTATTTTTAAATTTATCGCTGGCTTGTACGGATCGCTTGGTCCGGCTGTATCCAATAGTGATTAAAATAACCGCTAACAGCATGAGCGTGAAGTGCTCTACTGTGTAGAATCGCGTTATTGTTTCACTCATAGCGGCCCCGGAGAATTGTACTTTCGGGCTGATAAAATACAAAACCAGACCGATCACCAGTTGTAAATGAGTAAAGATCAAGGCAAAAAGGGAGAGCCGTCTGTCCCGGTCGGAATAGGGTTCACCTTGTTGGTTGCGGGTGAAAGAATTTACGATGGCTGCCAAAAGAAAAAGTAGGACCAACCAACGAAGCCCCGAGTGGGCATGTACAAGCATTGGATACATGTAAAAAGTATTTGATTACCGCCAGCAGTGGCGGCAATGAATTTATCGTCCCATATGGACGAGCAATACGGAAATATCCGCCGGGGAAACACCACTAATCCGGCTGGCCTGCCCGATCGTTCTCGGGCGTAGTTGTTGCAGTTTTTCTTTTGCCTCGGAGGAAAGGGAAGGTAATTGGCCGTAATCCAAATCCTCTCTGAGGCGCACTGCCTCAAGGCGATTCATTTTATCTACGAGTTCTTGTTCCTTTTTAATGTACCCCTCGTACTTTAACTCCGTCTCAGCAAGCCCGATCGATTCATTCTCAAAGGTACTCAAAAAGCGATCCAGGTCTGGAATTACTTTTCGTAAACCATCCATATTTAGCTGAGGTCGAGCGAGCAGGCTTTGCATTTTTACCTTTTGATTCAAGTGGGCTGTGCCTTTTTGTTCCAGGTAGCCATTGACAAGGTCCGGGCTGACACTGGTTTCTCTTAAAAATCTAGTAATATCTTCTAATGCTGTCCGCTTTTGCTGGACCCGCTGCATCCGTTCTTCCATACCCTCCATCCCCAGTGCGTTAATCAGGGGGCTTAATCGGAGGTCTGCATTATCCTGTCGGAGCAATATTCGATATTCTGCTCTGGAAGTAAACATGCGGTAGGGCTCTTTGGTGCCTTTGTTGACCAGGTCATCTACCAGGACACCAATATACCCTTCTGATCGCTTGATGATGAAAGGTTCCTTATCCTGGATGGCGAGATGGGCATTGATACCTGCCATCAACCCCTGGCTACCGGCTTCTTCATACCCGGTAGTGCCGTTAATTTGACCTGCAAAAAACAGGTTTTTGACCAGTCGGGTTTCGAGGGTAGGGCGCAATTGAGTAGGTGGAAAAAAATCGTACTCGATAGCATAGCCCGGTCGAAACATCTTTGCCTGTTCGAAACCGGGTATCTTACGCAGGGCTTTAAATTGCACTTCTTCTGGAAGGGAGCTGGAAAAGCCGTTCACATAGATCTCTATAGTGTCCCACCCCTCGGGTTCTACAAATAACTGATGCCGATCCCGTTCGGAGAAGCGATCGATCTTGTCTTCAATTGATGGGCAATAGCGAGGCCCCAGGCCACGGATGCGTCCATTAAACATAGGGGAACGATCAAAACCAGTACGTAAAATGTCATGGACCTCTCTGGAGGTATAGGTTATGTGGCAGGGGATCTGTCGTTCGAGCCTTGGGGTTGCTGTGTAGGAAAACCGGCCGGGTTCTTCATCTCCTGCTTGCACTTCCATGCGGTTGTAATCCAGGGTGCGGCCATCCACTCTTGGAGGGGTGCCTGTCTTCATACGACCTGCTTCAAAGCCCAGTTCGACCAATTGTTCCGTAATACCGGTGGCTGCACGTTCTCCTGCCCGACCTCCACCAAATTGCTTTTCGCCGATGTGGATCAGACCATTCAGAAAAGTGCCATTGGTCAATACCACGGATTTACCAGGGATCTCCAGGCCAATACTGGTTCGTACGCCGCGAACCCTGCCACCCTTCACGACCAAACCCGTGATCATTTCCTGCCAAAAGTCAATTCGGTCATTGCCCTCGAGCATTAACCGCCATTTCTGGGCAAAGAGCATCCGGTCACTTTGGGCTCTGGGGCTCCACATGGCCGGGCCTTTCGATTTATTGAGCATTCGAAACTGCACCATGGTATGGTCGGTAACAATACCCGAATAGCCTCCCAGAGCATCAATCTCCCGTACAATTTGTCCCTTTGCGACCCCGCCCATAGCCGGATTACAGGACATCTGTGCGATCGTATTCATGTTCATGGTAGCCAGCATAACCCGTGACCCCATATTAGCCGCTGCCACCGCTGCTTCGCATCCGGCATGCCCGGCTCCCACTACTATTACATCATATTCAGGAAACATAAGCCCTTATTCTGACTAGCTGATTTAATTGGTCTTGAAAATTAACGATCTTAATAATTAGCTCTATAAATAGCTTTTCTATTACCAATTGGACCACTTAAGTGGTTAATTTCCAATAAGTTCGCGAAAGTACAAAAACTCGAGCAAAATAAGATACCCACAAGGTAAATTTACAAACCAGTGAAGAGTTGTAAAAGAATGCCAAGAATTCGCTATTTCTCCTCCCTTGTTTGTCATTTTTAGGTCGTCTCCGTACCTTAGTCAGCAAATACCCCTGCCATGCGAAAACTATTAGAAACAGATCAAAAAGCCCTTGAGATCAACCTGGATCCAAAGATTTACGGCACCTTTGCCGAAATCGGGGCGGGCCAGGAAGTCGCCCGCTATTTTTTCCAGGTTGGTGCGGCCGCTGGTACTATTGCCAAAACCATGTCGGCCTATGATAAGATCTACTCCGATCAAATTTATGGACCCGAACCCAGTGGCCGCTATGTTTGCGAATCAAGGCTTTACAAAATGCTGGATCATGAGTATGAGCTCATGAATGACCGGCTCCAGCAAAGTCGGCCCGATAGTCAATTCTTTGTTTTTGCCGATACAGTTGCTGCCATCAATTATCAACGCACCATCCCCGGGGATGGTTGGCTCGGGATCCGGTTCCAATTAAAACCCGATAGCCCCCCTAATGACCTCGTTCTGCATGTGCGCATGTTAGATAATAGTAACCAATTGCAGCAACAGGCTATCGGTGTGCTAGGTGTTAACCTGATCTTTGGCTGTTATCGATACAGTGAAGAACCCGAAACCCTGATGGAATCATTGATCGATAATCTTCGGGGACGGGTAAAGATCGATATGGTAAGCCTTACTGGGCCTGAATTTGAGCACCTGGATAATCGCCTGCTTTGCCTTTATCTGGTAAAGCATGGATTGACAGATGTTTCTATGTTCGGACCTGACCGCAGGAATATTCATGCATCCGAATTCTTATACCGGAAAAATATCATGATTGTGCAGGGAAGCTTTCGCCCGCCTACTCTGGTTAATATGGATATGATCAAATCGGGCTTTATACAATTTCGGAATGAGCCGGAGGTGGATGCCAACAAGTGTTTTCTGCTGACCGAAATGACCATGGACAACCTAATGGCAGAAGGTGAACTGGATGAAAAGGATTTCCTGGACCGGGCAGAATTATTGTGTACGCTGGGGCAAACTGTTGTGGTGAGCAGTGTACCACTCTATACGCAATTAGTAGAGTACCTTTCAGACTTTAAAGTAGAGCATGTAGGGTTCGTGCTGGGCGCACAAGTGTTGCTGGAGTTGATCAGCAATACCTATTACGACAATACGGATGGCCAGTTGCTAGGTGCCTTTGGTCGTTTATTCGGTAAGAACGTAAGGATTTACGTCTACCCAGCAATGCAGGAAGGGAGCGAAGAATTAATGAATTCCCACAATTTACCTATTCCGGAGGAAGTCAAGTTTTTGTACCAACACCTACAGAACAATCGCCAGATCATAGATATTACCGGGTTCAAGCCTGAAGTGCTCCACATTTTTTCAAAGGAAGTACTTCATCAGATCAGGCAAGGGGAAACCGGCTGGGAAAAACTGGTACCTGCCAAAGTCGCCAATCAGATCAAGGAACAGTTCCTTTTTGGATATCCCACGGAGCAAATTGAATTTGATTATTAAGCATTATTGGATAAACCTATCCTTTGTATTTTTGCTTAATTACACCAGAGGCTTTAATCACATTTCCTCCTGTAGGTATTTTTAAGGTATGAATACACAAGGACAGCATACATCGCCCTATTTCTTCCTTGCCATTTGTCTGATTTTTGTAATGGCCTGCAAGACGGATGCTCAACAAGAGCAATCAGCCAATGCCCTTAGTCACCCCGTCTTGGAACAGGTACAGGAAAAGGAAGTTAAACAAGATACCTTCAGCCTGGAATACCTGATGGGTAAGTTCGACCCTGCCACTCATCCTGCCTTTGTAGCGATTGATCCCAATTATGCCGATCGTAGTGGGATGTACCTCCATAAGGAAACTTATGCTGCTTTCATTCGAATGTATGAAGCAGCCCTGGCAGATGATATCCACCTGCAAATTCGATCAGCAACTCGAAATTTTAATGCCCAAAAGGAAATTTGGGAAGGGAAGTGGACCGGCGCCAGGACGATTGAAAATGGCAAGGATGCTTCCATTGCCTATCCCGATGCAACAACAAGGGCTTTAAAGATTTTGGAATATAGCTCCATGCCCGGCTCCTCCCGCCACCATTGGGGAACGGATATTGACCTAAATTCATTCCAAAACGGCTGGTTCGAAGAAGGCGAAGGAAAAGCTGTTTATGACTGGCTAAAAGCTAATGCAGCAACATTTGGCTTTTGCCAACCCTATACGGTAAAAGGCCCTGAACGGCCCAACGGATATAATGAAGAACGATGGCACTGGTCTTATTTGCCCTTGGCCCAGGTGTTAACCCAGAAGGCACAAAAGGAGCTCACGGATGAAACGATAGAGGGCTTCATGGGAAGTTCGACCGCAACCGAGATCGGAATTGTTTCTAATTATGTGCTGGGGATCAACCCTTCCTGTTTACCCTTATAAGATCATTTTTTCCGAGTCCAAAACTCTGGATTCTCATAACCCAAAATCTATAATCTAACCGCTATGGCTTTTACTGAATCAACTATGCTGGAATTGGGCACCAAGGCCCCTGATTTCAATTTATACGATACGGTTTCCGGAAAATTCCTAAGCCTGGATGACATACAGTCTGATCAGGCGACCGTGATCATGTTTATCTGTAACCATTGCCCATATGTCCTACATGTCAATCCCGAGATCGTACGGGTGGCCAAAGATTATCAGGAAAAGGGCGTAGGTTTTGTGGGTATCAGTTCGAATGATGTGGAGGCCTACCCGGATGATAGTCCGGAGAAAATGAAAGTACTGGCCAGGGAGGTAGGCTATCCCTTTCCCTATCTTTATGATGAGACTCAGGAAGTAGCACGCGCTTATGATGCTGCTTGTACCCCAGATTTCTATGTTTTTGACGGGGAGCTTAAATTGGTTTACCGGGGCCGACTCGACGGAGCGCGTCCTAAAAACGATGCTCCGCTGGATGGGGCTGACCTGCGGGCGGCATTGGATGCTGTATTGGAAGGTCGTCCGGTTCCGGAGCCGCAATATCCAAGTGGAGGCTGTGGAATAAAGTGGAAAAAGGCCGAATAATACAGCCTATTTTATGGAGCAATTGCCGGTAAATTATTATACGGACCGATTTCTGAAGATACTGGAGGGCCTTAATTCGAACCAGCGCCATGCGGTGGAACAGGTCGAAGGTCCAATGCTGGTTGTTGCCGGCCCCGGTACTGGAAAGACCCACATGCTGGCAGCCCGCATAGGAGTTATCTTGCTGGAAACCGATACGCCTGCATCGAGTATTCTTTGCCTTACCTTTACCGAAGCAGGAGTATCCGCAATGCGCGAACGCCTACTTGACTTTATTGGCCCGGAAGCCCATCGCGTTCGAATCTTTACCTTCCACTCCTTTTGCAATGCGGTTATTCAGGACAATCCCGAATACTTTGGATGGAGTGATCTTGAAGCCATTACGGAGCTGGAAAAAATAGACCTGATCCGAAACCTCCTGAGTAACCTTGATCTGGATCACCCTCTTCGGAAAATAGGAGGAGCCCCTTTTTTTTATGAACGCCACCTGCTGGAGCTATTCTCAACAATGAAACAGCAAAATTGGCGCCCGGATCAGGTTCGAAAAGAGGTTGCTGACTACCTGGAGAGTCTTCCTCAGCGGCCGGAATACCAATACAAACGCAAACATGGGGAATTCGAGAAAGGCGATTTGAAAGCGGCCCATATCGAAGCGGAAACCCAACGAATGGTTCGCCTTCAAGCTGCTGCTGAGCTGTATGAATCCTACGAAAAAGCAAAGCGAGCGGCCCGTCGTTATGATTTTGACGATATGATCCATTGGGTGTTAAAGGCCTTCAAAGAACATGAGCAGCTACTCCGTTTATACCAGGAACGTTTCCTCTACCTATTGGTGGATGAGTATCAGGATACCAATAGCGCACAAAACAGCCTCCTACTCCTTCTGGCCAGTTACTGGGAACACCCAAACCTGTTTATTGTAGGAGATGATGACCAATCTATTTATGAGTTCCAGGGTGCCCGCTTGTACAACCTGATGGAGGTATTCCAGACCTATCGCGATTCTATGGATCTGGTAGTTTTGAACGAAAACTACCGCTCCTCGCCCCCCATTTTATCGGCAGCAGGGCAACTGATCGGGCAAAATGATATACGCCTCCTCCGATTTTTACCGGATCTAAAGAAAGAATTATTTGCCAGTCATCCGGATGTCAACCAACTAGAGGTTAAGCCCTTGATCCTGGAATACACCAACCGTACCCAAGAGCTGGCCGGCCTGCTCAAGCAAATGCGTGAACTAAAGGAGAAAGGCACCTCCTGGTCTGAGATGGCAGTGATCTATGCCCGGCATCGGCAGGCAGAGCCGCTGATCGACCTGATGGAACGCCAGGGCCTTCCCTATGCCGTTCGAAAACGCATCAATGTAATGGACGAAAACCGCGTCCAACAAATTCGAGACTTACTGGAATATCTGGCGATAGAGTTGGAGCGCCCGACTGCCGGAGAAGCCCTACTTTTTAGGATCTTGCATTTTGACTTTTGGGGGATCCAACGAAAAGACCTGGAAAGCCTTGCCATTTACAGGGCACAGCAGGCATCCGTTCCATTGCCTGCCTGGTCAGAATTAATTGGAGATGTTGCTCTGCATGAAGTACTAAGGCTCCCCAGTGCTGCTGCTTTGCGGCAAGCCGGAGAAACTCTTCGTACCTTGATCTCGGACGCGGTAAATTTGCCCCTTTCGGTATTTTTGGAAAGGGTTATCAACCTTAGTGGCCTGCTAAAAAAACTATACGACAGTCCCGATAATATCTGGCAAACTCAGGTGCTGAGCGCCTTTTTCAACTTTACGAATGAGGCCGCTCTTAGGTCACCCCGATTAAGCCTTCGGGAGCTATTGGATCAATTTAACAGGATGGATGCCAACGGTATTTATCTGCCGCTTGAAAAAATTGTAGAACTGGAGGAAGGAGTTCAGCTGGTAACTGCCCATAGTGCGAAAGGCCTGGAATTTGAACACGTATTTATTTTTGACGCAGTATCGGAGTTTTGGGAGCCGGGTCAAAAAAGCGGCTATAATCGGTTCAAACTACCGGATACCCTGACCCGGTCCGGCGAAGCCGATGCACTGGAGGCTCGAAGACGCTTATTTTACGTAGGTATGACCCGTGCCAAACGAGGATTGTATGTCAGTTATAGTCGCAGGAAGAATGACGGGAAAGAATTACAGCCCGCTATTTTCGTTCAGGAAATTGCTCCTTTCTGCCAGGTCCGGCAGGGTAAGCCCGCTGAGGAGGATGTTCTTGCCGCCCAACAGCTCCAATTACGACAAAAATGGCTTCCCCAATTGCCAGCTCGCAATCAAAAGCAAATAGAAGGCATCCTGAAAAACTTTCGGTTAAGCATTTCGGCATTAAACAGTTACTTGGATTGTCCCTTATCCTTTTATTTTGGATATATTATAAAGGCACCTGTGAGTCGAAGGGCTTCTGCCGTTTACGGGTCGGCAATGCATAATGCTTTGCAGCGCTTATTCGACAGGATGATGCGATCCCGGCCGCGGCAATTTTCCCCAGAGGCCGTACTTATTGACCTTTTCGAAGAGGAATTGCTTCGAAAGTCCGCCCTTTTATCTCCTTTCGACCTGGAGCAATACCTCGAAAAAGGCCGCCGGCGATTGCGAGCCTATTATCGAAAGCACTACGGGGCATGGCCCAGGCGAGTGGTCGCAGAATACAACATACGGACTACTGAAGTTGAGGGCATTCCCCTCACCGGAACCATCGACCGGATCGACTTCAAAAAACAGGGTAAGGTAGAGATCGTTGACTACAAGACAGGCGCACTTACTGCTACAAAATGGACCAGGCCTTCGGTAAAGAAACCCGAAGGAGGCGCCTTTTGGAGACAGCTGGTGTTTTACAAATTGATGTATGAAAGTTTTGACCGGGAGGGTCGTATTGTTGACCAGGCAACGGTTTCTTTTCTGGAACCCGATGCCCGGGGGCAATTCGTCGATAAAACTTTCCGCTTTTTGCCTGAAGATGGGGAGCAATTTCGAAAGATCCTGCAGGCCACTTATTCCAATATCCAGGCCCAAAGGTTTTATGAAGGTTGCGGCAAGAAAGAATGTTTGTGGTGTAACTTTGTGAAAGGCTTGGATCTGCCTGCACGGCTTGGTAATGCAGCGGTAGACGAACTGGACGACAATCGATAAAAAACGGAAGAATGCGAATTGCGGTCAACGCCCGCTTATTGTTGAAGGATAAATTGGAAGGCCTAGGCTGGTATTCTTACGAAGTATTGCGCCGAATGGTAGATCTGGAACCCTCAGCCCACCAATTTTTTTTCTTTTTTGACCGGCCCTACGACGAAAAGTTCATTTTTACAGAGCGGGTGGAGCCATTGGTCTTGCCACCGCCTTCCCGTCATCCACTGCTTTGGTACTGGTGGTTTGAGCAGACGGTACCCCGCGCATTAAAGCGCATCAAGGCGGATGTTTTTTTCTCTCCCGATGGTTATTGCAGCTTAAAAGCCAAGACTCCTACTTTGATGGTAACTCACGACTTGGCTCACCTGCATTATCCAGGCCAGATCCCAGGTTTGGTTAGGCGATATTACGATTTTTTTGTGCCAAAATACCTGGATCGGGCAGAGCGAGTAGCCTGTGTATCCGATTTTGTAAAGAAAGATATACAGGAGAAATATGGTATCGGAGCGGAAAAGTTATTCACGGTGCACAATGCTGCACGTGCGGGCTTTCGGGAACTCAGTGAGAAGGAACGCGTTTCGGTTCGAAGTCGATTCTCCAAAGGGAAGGAGTATTTCTTTTACCTTGGGGCCTTACATCCCAGGAAAAACGTTGAGCGTTTGGTTCAGGCATTCGATCATTTTAAATCGCAAACAGCCGCACCGGTACAATTGCTGATCGGTGGTCGGATGGCCTGGCAGTCCTCTGCTATTCAGAAAGCGGTAGCAGATTCTCCATATAAAGCAGATATTCTCTTTTTAGGGTATTTAGAGGAAGGTGACCTACATGAAGTTTTGGGTGGAGCCCTGGCGTTGACCTATGTTTCCCTATTCGAGGGCTTTGGATTACCTATTTTGGAAGCAATGCGGGCAGGGGTGCCGGTTTTGACCTCTGATGTTGCCTCCATGCCAGAGGTGGCAGGGGAGGCCGGCTTATTGGTTGACCCAAGTAACGTGGCGTCTATAGCAGGAGGTATGCAGCGGTTATGGGCCGAGCCCAACCTACGCAGGGCAATGATCACCAAAGGGAAGGAACGCGCCCGGCAGTTTAGTTGGGAAAATGCCGCCCGGGAGCTGTTTTTGCATTTGAAGGCAAGTGTGGAAAATACGAACTAAGAATAAGAGTTATGTACAAAAGCCAATTAGTAGTTCTACTATGAAGATCAGCTCTATAATTTTTTTATCCACTATCCTGGCCATCTCCTCTTTTGCACAAGACACCACCAGCCTTACCATTGGCCAATGGCGGCAGCACCTTCCTTATTCTAACGGACCCTATGTAACACAGAATGATGAAGCGGTCATTTACGCTACTGACGGAGGTCTTGTTCAGATCGATAAGGTCGACAGGGCCGTTACCTTTTTGGGGCCAAACGACGGCTTTAGCGGCGTTAATCCCAGCCTGGTAAAATGGGTGCCGGGATCACAGGTTTTAGTGGTAACCTATGAGAATGCAGTTATTGATTTGCGGGATGCTTCGGGGCAGGTCCGTACCCTGAACCAAATCGCCAACTTTGATGCATTTGTTGGAGAAAAAGTAATCTACGACCTGGCGGTAGAATCGGATTCTACCATCTTGATAGCTGCCAGCTTTGGAGTTTCGAGGTTAAATATTAGAAAAGGAGAATTCAGCTTTACAACTTTTACCAATACCGATATATTTGCGGTCGCTTTCTTTGAATCCCAGATCTATGCAGCTACAGATGAGGGCATCTTTCGTTTGCCTGCCGATAGCGCGATTCCCGAGAACTTTTCGAATTGGGAATTACTCGGCCCGGAGCTTGGGCTGGAGCCAGCGTATTTCAGCAGCACGCTTGCTGTTTTTCAGGGAGCGTTATATTTTGATCAGAATAACGACATTTACAGCTTAGGGGACGAGGGCGTACAGTTGATCCTGCCAGCAGAGGGTCGACAGGCCAGGTATCTTTCAGCGGGAGTCAGTCAATTACTTGCGGGCTTTCTTTGTGAAGGAGGCAGTTGTGATGATCAGGCGGTATTTACCCTCGGGGCAGATAAGGAGCCAAATTTGATCCCCCCGGGCTGTCTGGGGAAAGTTCGATACGGGCTTGAAGATGAAAATGGGCGTATTTGGCTGGGAGATGAATTCAGGGGTATTCGGGTGCTAAACAGAATGGATGACCAGAACTGTGAGGTCATTACTTTTAATGCGCCCTACTCAGATCGAAACCGGTCCCTTACCCTTGCCAATGATCAACTGTGGGTAGCCTCAGGAGATGTGGATCAGGTGTTTAGTTATACCTTTCTCGATCATGGATTTTATTCGCTCATTGATGGGCAATGGACTATCTACAACCGGAATACGCGGGAGGAACTGAAAGGAGAAGATCCTATAAGTACTGGAGATGACTTATATGACTTTCTTTCTGTAGCAGTTCATCCGGATAATGGAAAGGTTTATGCGGGAAGTTTTATAGAAGGGTTGATCGAAGTAGATGGAGATTTGTTAACCCTCTATAATGAAAAGAATTCCAGTTTGAATAATGCAGTGGGCGATCCCAACCGGACACGCGTCTCCGGCCTCGCCTTCGACCAAGATAAAAACCTTTGGATCTCCAATCATTTTGCAGAGCGGCCCCTATCGGTATTAAGAGCGGATGGTAACTGGCAGAGTTTTCGCCCTTCCTGCGGTGAAACCCAGTTGCACCAAATGGCCATTGATCCTTCTGGGTTCAAATGGATTATCAGTAATTCCAGCTCCACGGGAGTAGTACTTTTCGATGAAGGCGAGCTAGATAATAATGCCGATGACCGGTGTCGAATTTTCCGAACAGGCAATAGTGTATTACCTACCAATCAGACCAACTGCGTAACAGTGGATCTCAACGGTGATGTTTGGGTAGGAACTGCTGAAGGAGTGATCATATTTGAATGTGGCTCCGCTGCCTTCGATCAAAATTGTCAGGGGACTCGCCGAATTATAAATCAGGATGAGTTTGACGGCTTTTTATTAAGCGATGAAAATGTACAAAGTATTGCGGTAGATGGAGCTAACAGGAAATGGGTAGGAACCCGCAACGGCCTTTTTCTATTTTCACCAAGCGGCATTGATCAACTAGCGCGGTTTTCTACAGCTGACTCTCCGCTCCCGAACAACGATGTTCGCTCTGTTGCGGTGAATAATACAACAGGAGAGGTTTTTGTTGGAACGGCCAAGGGCATTGTATCTCTACAATATGATGCGGTAGAAGGAGGACAGACTCATCGCGAGGAACTGGAGGTGTATCCCAACCCGGTACCGCCTGATTACAATGGCCCGATAGCCATTCGGGGTCTTGCCCGTAATGCTACCGTCAAGATAACGGATATTAATGGTCGGCTTGTTTTTGAAACGGAAGCACTAGGAGGACAGGCTATTTGGAATGGGCAAGATTACAATGGGCGCAGAGCAAATACCGGAGTATACCTGATCTTTAGTTCCAGCGACCCAACTGTTTCCGGCTTTAATAATCCTGATAATGCTACCGGTCGGATCGTTTTCATTAGATAAAAAAAGAAGGGTATATCGAAACGCCTTTAACGTTCTGATACACCCATTTAAATTTTCTTTTATCTGGTCTAAAAGAAGGCAGACAACTGGTAATTTAAAACAGCCTGCTTGCCAAACTTAAAATATTTACCGCTTTATCTTACCTCCCAGGTTTGTGGACCGCTACAATTTACTCAGCAGTTAGGGCATCCAATATTTGAGCAGTATGATCTTTAGTTTTCACTTTTTTGAAAACGGCTTCAATAGTTCCTTCTTTCGAGATCACGAAGGTAGTTCGAAATACACCATCGTAGGCTCTACCGTACATCTTTTTCTCTCCCCAAACACCATAGGCTTTTAAAACCTCTTTTTCCGTATCGGCGATTAATGGGAATGGGAGTTCGTACTTGCTTATGAACTTTTGGTGTTTCTCCGGCGAATCGGGGCTTACCCCTACTACGGAGAAACCGCGATCCAGTAATTCCTGATAATTATCTCTGAGGTTACAAGCTTCGGCTGTACATCCGGGCGTATCATCTTTTGGGTAGAAGTAAAGGATAAGACGCTTTCCTTTGAAGTCACCGTATTTTACAGGGTTTCCGTTTTGATCGACTCCTTGAAAATCGGGAGCCGGATCACCTTTTTCTAATGAGGTCATTTTTAGAATTTTCCTCGTGCGAGCGCAATACTACGATACCGATTCTTAATGGTTTCCTTGAGTTCTTTTCGGGCAAAGAAAATACGACTCTTTACCGTTCCCAGGGGTAGCTCAAGATTATCGGCAATTTCCTGGTACTTGAATCCCTGATAATGCATCAAGAAAGGGATTTTTATACTGTCGTCCAGTTCTTCGACCATATTGACAAGCTCATCCATCATGATGTTCGATTCGGCATCGTTTTTGATCACCGTGCTTCCGGAATTTATGTAATAAAGGTTCTCGGTAGAGTCCATAATCGTATTCACCTTGGTCTTTTTGCGGTAGTTGTTAATGAAGATGTTCTTCATAATGGTGAACAACCAGGCTTTAAAGTTTGTCCCCGGGCGAAATTTATCTCTGTTCGTCAATGCCCGAAAAGCAGTCTCCTGGAAAAGATCCTTGGCATCCTCACCATTTTTTGTCAGGTTGTAGGCAAATGCGTGTAGGAGAGACGACATTTGGTCGAAGCGGTCATGAAATTCCAATTGAGACATCATCTTGTGCATTCGTTTAAGTTTTCTTCATTTCGTTGAAGCAAAATTAGGCAATTAGTCAACAAAATTCAAGCATTTACCTGGGATCCGCTCAGAATTGTCTGAAATCAGAGATACATAGATGTATAGACATTGATTTAGTAGGTTGATTTACAGGTATTTGATACTATTTTAACGGGTACAAAAATTTCTTTATTTTCAGAAAAAAATGAAAGTTTGGCAAATTCTTTACTCTCTCTTTAAGAAAGAATGCTCTTGGAAGCCAGTAAATACAGGAGATACGGGAAATTGAGTAGCCAGCAAGGCGGGAAAAACCTGGTCTTAAAAAGTGCATTTCTGATTTTGGACTCAAGATTTCATACCTCTTGGTCGCTTTGGAGCCCTTACAAGCAAATTTGAACAGCAAACACGATGAGAGTGGAAAGGCAAGGCCCCTATTTTTGAGCTCTTGAAATAAGGAAGACGGCAACAATGGAAAAAATCAGATTTGGAAGCCATACTCCCATAAAAACCGAAATACTTTGACCAGAAGCAAAGACCACTGCAAAGCGGGATACAAAAATAAAAATGGCTCCAAGGCCTATTCCGATTGCAAGGTGCAAGCCCACTCCACCCCGCACTTTTCTGGATGCGATGGAAAGCCCGATAATGGTTAGAATAATAATGGTAAAGGGTTCAGCAGTTCGTCGTTGCAGCTCCAATTTGTATTTGCGCAGATTCCCGGAGCCCCGTATTTTTAGCAAATCAATATGCTTTAGGAGTTCCGGAGTGGTCATCATACTTTGTTGGGAAGAATAGTCAACAAAATCATTCGGACTAAGATTCAGCTGAAAGGTCGTATCCTTACCCATCTCCAGTTCTAGGGATTCCTGCAAGCCATCGAATGTTCGAATTTCGTAATTGCTCAATTTCCAGCTGGAGGAATCTTTTACCCATTCGGCTCGGTTGGCTTTAATTACCTTTTCAAGTTCTCCCCGGGTAAAGTATTCAATCCGAAAATCCCGGGCTGTACTGTCCTGCTTTCGGTAAGACCGCACAAACACCTTCATGTCTGGGGCCACGAATAAATGAACATCCTTGTCGCGCCCCTTGTCTTCATTTTTATCCAAATAGGTATAAATGATATTTAGCATGGTGCCGTTACTAAGGGGAAGCAGGTAGTGATTACCCAGCAAATGCAAAAGGCATAAAAAAAAAGCAGCTACAAGGTAAGGGCGTATCAGCCGAACATAACTCACTCCTGCATTGAAAATGGATATGATCTCGGAGTTGGAAGCCATTCGGGAGGTGAAGAAAATAACAGAAATTAGAGTAAATAAGGGCCAGAGCATCCCGGCAATGAACAGTAAAAAACTGGGGTAGTATTCCAACCATATCTCCCGGTTGGTAATGGGTTCCTTAATAAACTTCTCCACCTTTTCTCCAAAGTCGATAATAAAGGCCACCATCAGAATGATGAGCACTACAAAGAAAAAAGTGGTCAGAAATTTATTGATAATATACCAGTCCAGTTTTTTTAGCATGCTTATTTAAGGTCCGTTAGGAAAGTAAAGGTAACACCCTGGTCAGAGACGGCGATCCAGTTTTGGAACAATTCCGTCTTTCCATTTTTGAAAACTTCCTGCTGCGATATGCTGACGTGCTTCACTTACAAGCCAAAGATAAAAACTGAGATTGTGCAAGCTGGCGATCTGTGCGCCCAGGATCTCTTTGCTGTGGATCAGATGCCGTAAATATGCTTTCGAATGAAACCTGCTGGTCGGGCAGGGGCCATTAGGGTCAATGGGAGAAAGGTCTTCTTTCCACTTGGCATTTCGGATATTCAGGATGCCTTCCGAGGTGTAAAGTACTCCATGGCGGGCATTTCGTGTGGGAAGAACACAGTCGAACATGTCAACACCCAGTGCAATACATTCCAGGATATTGACCGGGGTCCCCACGCCCATTAGGTATCGCGGTCTATCTGCAGGTAATATCTGACATACCAAATCGGTCATGGCGTACATATCTTCTGCTGGCTCCCCTACCGATAACCCTCCGATGGCATTGGCCGGGCGGTTAAAACCTGCGATAATTTCTGCAGAACGCTGCCGCAGGTCGGGGTAGGTACTCCCCTGGACAATAGGGAAAAGCGTTTGCTCGTACCCATAAAGTGCCCCACTGTGGTCGAAATGCGTGCAACAGCGCTCTAACCAACGGTGGGTGAGTTCCATAGAGTTTTTGGCATAGGAATACTCACAAGGATATGGCGTACACTCATCGAAAGCCATTATGATGTCTCCGCCGATTTTTCGCTGAATATCAATGGCTCCCTCCGGGCTGAAGAAGTGGGTGGATCCATCTATGTGAGACCGAAACTCTACGCCTTCTTCTGTGATCTTCCGACTTTCGCTGAGGGAGTAGACCTGATAGCCTCCGCTATCTGTTAAGATCGGGCCTTGCCAGCCATTAAACCGGTGGAGGCCTCCGGCTTTTTCCAAAACCTCCAGGCCGGGGCGCAGATATAGGTGATAGGTATTACCCAAAATGATCTGGGCATTGATCACCTCTTTCAACTCGTGTTGATGAACGGCCTTTACCGTTCCGGCAGTGCCCACTGGCATAAAAATGGGCGTACTGATCTCTCCGTGATCCGTTTTTATTCGACCTGCCCGGGCCTGAGATTTTTCGTCCTGGTATTCAATGGAAAATGTAAACATAGGTTAAATACGGAAACGGTTGCGGTCTAAATGGAGCAGTACGCTCATTAATAGGGTAAATCCCAGCAGGGAAGAGCCGCCCTTGCTCAGGAATGGAAGGGGGATCCCGATTATAGGAGCCAGCCCCATTGTCATTCCAATATTAATAAAGAAATGGAGGAATAAAATCCCGGCAACCCCATATGCATAGTACCTGGAGAAATTCGAACGTTGGCGTTCCGCAATAGTAATGATCCTGAAGAGTAATACCAGGAATAACCCTATTATTATAAATGAACCCACGAAGCCCTGTTGTTCTCCAATAGTGCAAAAAATAAAATCAGTGGATTGCTCCGGAACATAGTTAAGCTGGGTAATCTTCCCCTTCAAATACCCAGAGCCCATCCAGCCCCCGGAGCTAATTGCCATTTTTGATTGCAATACATTATACAAGGCTCCCTGAGGGTCGCACTCTTGTGGACGTAGCCAGACGTTGATACGTTCCTGCTGGTGGGGTTTCAAAATATTGTTGAACGCAAAGTTGGCACCGAAGCTTAGCGCAGTCCCCAAACCGATCATCAGGCTCATTAGACCTATCAGGCGAGGACCGGACTGCATCCATTGAAAAACGTAAAGGGCACCCAAAATAGCCGAGAAACCAATCAGTATAGGAACCTCCCATCCATCCAGGAAAAGCAGTATACCTGCCAGGGATGCTAAGCCGATGGAAGCAAACCAGAACAAGCGATTCTTACGGATATTTAGGACCAGAATAATATTGGCTAATATTAACAATGCTGCCAGAAGGAGTAAAGGGGAATAGATTATACCCAGTAGTAAGGTCGTTAATGTAAACCCTCCAATTATATAGTAAGCTCCACTCAAGCCTGCCCGGTAAAAGGTGATCAAAAAAGAAAAAAACACCAGGGCGGAGCCTGCGTCGGGCTGTAGCAAAATAAGGGTTGCAGGCAACAGGAAAAGCAAAAAACCGAAAAACTGAAATCGCAGTTTCGAAAGATCGGTGTTATAAGAACTCAAAAAGGCGGCTATGGCTAGGGCCGTTCCAAACTTGGCGAATTCCGAAGGCTGGATGGAAACGCTTCCAAAGGTAAACCAGGAGGTAGCCCCCTTAATGGTAGTCCCGAATAATAATACTGCAATCAGGCTGATCAGGGTAAAGAAATAAATGGGATAGGATAAAACCTGCCACAGCTTCCAGTCCAATACAAATACAACTCCCATAAGGATAAGGGACATGACCAGCCAGATTGCCTGCTTGCCGGCAGAAGTGGACAATAGCGGGGCACTAATGTCCGGGTCATATTCTGCTGAATAAATCATTAGGAGCCCGATTACTATTAAGCCGAGGTAGGTAGAAAAGGTCAACCAGTCTATTCGACGCTTACTTCGCTCTCTTCTTGACATACTCCTCTAGAGTTTTTTTCAGCCCCTGTTCTAATAGCCGATGATCTCAGCGGGGTTGATGTTTGGGTCTCTGGTGGGGTAGGCGCCGGGGTAATAGCGCTTTAACAGGGATTGTAGCCGAAGGGCTTCCATTTTGGTGGCATAGGCTCCTACCCTTAATTGGTAGTAAGGGCGATTATGCTCCCAGCTAAGGTTAAGGTAAGGGTAGCGCTGTTTAAAAGATTGGCGTGTTTGTTCCATTACTTGTCGGTCGGTAGTGGAAAGCACCATCACCCGCCAGCCATCGATATAGTTCTGTCTTTTATTGTTGCTGATAAATTGATCCATAAGTGTCCGTACTGAGGCCTCTTCCCGGGGAAGCGCTGACTGGGCGTTCAAGGTGGGCAGGCATGCAAGAAAAACGAACAATCCAAAGCAAAATCCGACAGTCTTCATTGGGCATTTTATTTTAACTCAAAGATACGCAAGACTTTGGAATGCTCCCACTTACTTATTGGAAGAGCGGTTATAGGTGTTGATAAATGCTGATGGTTTGAGAGGAGCCAATTCGTTTTACACCTGCTTCGATCAGAGCTAGAGCCTGCTCTGGTTTTCGAATTCCTCCTGAAGCTTTGATAGCAATTTGGCCCGAGGTCAGTTCTTGAAGTAAATGGACGACTTCCATGGTATAGCCTCCATTTATCCCCGTGGAGGTTTTCAGAAAATCGGGATTTAATTCCAGGGCGATCTCTACAATTTTTCGAATTTCTGTTTCGGTAAGCAGGGTTGTTTCGAGTATAAGTTTGATCGTTCGCCCTTTCATTTTGGTAGCTGTTATTAGGCTATCCATATCATTTCTGACAAAGTTCCAGTTCTCGGATTTGACGGCACAAAGGTTTATAACCCCATCGATCTCTGTTGCACCTTCTTCGATCGCCCGTTTGATCTCTTCTACTTTGGCAGCGGTGGCGGAATAACCCATGGGAAAGCCGATGACAGTGGAAATTCCTACTTTCTCATTTTCGTGCTCCTGCAGCACCCGAACGGCTTCCCCAATGTAGAAAGGAGGAATGCACACTGAAGCAAAGCCATAGGTCAGCGCTTCTTTACAAAGGGTTTCAATAGCTTCAGGGCGGCTATCGGGGTTCAATAAGGTATGGTCAAAGTAGGCCGCGAGATCCATCCGCTTGGAGCTTTAGTTTTTTCTTTTAAGCAATAGCTCAAAAATACGGCTTGGAATGGAATTACGGTAACACTTTGTGAAAAAACGAAATTTATTTAGTGGAAGCAGTCTCCAGAGCTACTTCTCGATCGGGGACTCCAGTGAATCGGGCTTTGAGAGCGCTTCCACCAGGCTTTTTACTTTCCGTGACAATGCTTGTATTTCTTTCCACTACCACAGGGACACGGATCATTCCGCCCTACCTTTTTTTCCGTACGGCGGAAAGTCTCCGGTTTTTGAGCGGCCTGTCTTCCAGCCGACTGGGCAGCACGTTGGCGTGCTTGTTCTTCCGCATTGGGGGCTTCCTGGCGGCTGGTTCTAATGCGTTCGTTGTTGCTGCGCTGTTCGCGTGCCTGTTCCAGGGTGCTGCCGTCGCTGAAGAATAAAGTCCCTTTGGCCAGGTAGGAGGTCACCTCTTCGTTTACTTTAAAGATCAACTGTTCGAATAAATTATAAGCCTCCATTTTGTAGACTACCAAAGGGTCCTTCTGTTCGAAAGAAGCGGCATTGGAGGCCTCCTTTAACTCATCCATAGAGCGAAGGTGCTCCTTCCAGCTTTCATCAATGAGAGCCAGGGCTACCGCTTTTTCGACATCCCGCATGATGGATTTACCCTTGGTTTCTACTGCTTCTTCGAGCTCAGCAGTGACAGTGTAGGGGTTGCTTCTACCATCACTGAAGGGAATGATTATGCGTTTGTAGATCTCTCCCTGATTTTCATAAACTTCCTTAATCCGGGGCATTAAAAGGTCAGCGATAGCCTGTTCTTTGCGGTGGTAGTTTTCTTCAAAGTGAGGGTATATTCGTTCCATTATATCTTCTACCCGGCCCTCGTTAAAATCGGGGGCATCCAGCTTGAAATTCATTCCAAGTGTGCTGAGTACATCCTGGCGGAAGCTGTCATAGTTCCCGGCTTCCTTATGCTCTACCACCAGGTTTTCCACCATGGATTCGAACATATTATTGAGATCAACGGAGAGTCGTTCCCCGCTTAGGGCGTTATCCCGTTTTTTATAAATGGCTTCCCGCTGGATATTCATCACGTCATCGTATTCCAGAAGGCGTTTCCGGATACCGAAGTTATTCTCTTCTACTTTTTTCTGTGCGCGTTCGATGGATTTGGTGACCATAGAATGCTGGATGACCTCTCCTTCCTTGTGGCCCATGCGGTCCATGAGGTTGGCGATGCGTTCAGACTGGAATAGGCGCATGAGGTTATCCTCCAGGGAAACATAGAACTGGGAGCTTCCCGGATCTCCCTGGCGCCCCGCCCGGCCCCGGAGCTGGCGGTCTACCCGGCGGGAGTCATGTCGCTCTGTACCGATAATGGCCAGCCCCCCTGCATTTTTCACCTCGTCAGAAATCTTAATATCCGTTCCCCGGCCGGCCATGTTGGTAGCGATGGTGACCTTTCCAGGTTTACCTGCTTCCGCTACGACCTCCGCCTCGCGTTGGTGCTGTTTGGCATTAAGGACGTTGTGATCTATGCCTCGGATTTTGAGCATCCGGCTGAGGAGTTCAGATATCTCGACCGAGGTAGTACCGACCAGCACTGGTCGGCCAGCTTGTGTAAGTTGTACGATCTCTTCAATGACCGCGGTGTATTTTTCTTTGGCCGTTTTAAAAACCAGGTCGTTCCGGTCATCGCGAACGATGGGCTTATTGGTGGGGATTACGACTACATCTAATTTATAGATATCCCAAAACTCCTTGGCCTCTGTTTCCGCTGTACCTGTCATACCCGAAAGCTTGTGGTACATGCGGAAGTAGTTCTGTAGGGTGACTGTGGCATAGGTCTGGGTGATATCCCCAACCTTAACATTCTCCTTGGCTTCCAGGGCCTGGTGCAAACCATCGGAATAGCGACGCCCCTCCATGATCCGGCCGGTTTGCTCATCCACGATCTTAACCTCTCTCTCCAGCACAACGTATTCCTGGTCTTTTTCAAACATGGTGTACGCCTTGAGCAACTGGTTCATGGAGTGAAGTCGACGGGCTTTGATCGCATAGTCCTGGGAAAGCCTGGCCCGGGCCTGACTTTTTTCGTCTTCCTCCATGCTTTCGTCCTGTTCGATCTCCATCATGGTCGTCGCCAGGTCGGGCATAATGAAAAACTGATCATCGGAGACATACCTGGCCAGGTATTCCAACCCGCGGTCGGTAAGGTCCACGGAGCGATTTTTCTCATCAATGGTGAACAGCAGGGGTTCGTCTACCAGGTGCATATTCTTGGATTGCTCCTGCATGTAGAAGTTCTCCGCTTTCTGCAACATGACCTTTATTCCTTCTTCACTCAGGAACTTGATCAGGGGCCGGTACTTGGGCAATGCCCGGTGCGCCCTGAGCAAGGCCATGCCTGCCTCTCCTTCCTGGTGGCCGGTAACGCCCTCTTTGACCAGTTTTTTGGCCTGAGCAAGATTTTCTGTAGCCAGTTTACGCTGTACAGTGAGCAACTTTTCGACAAAGGGGCGCAATTCGACATACTCCTGGTCTTCGCTCCCCTGAGTGACCGGCCCCGAAATGATGAGCGGTGTTCGCGCGTCGTCGATTAGAACGGAGTCGACCTCGTCGATCATGGCAAAATGGTGTTTGCGCTGAACCTTTTCGTCCATGCGGCGAACCATATTGTCGCGCAGGTAATCGAAGCCGAATTCATTATTGGTTCCGTAGGTGATATCGACCCTGTAGGCGGCATGTCGATTAGGGCTATGTGGCTGATACTTATCGACACAATCCACGGTAAGAAAAAGAAATTCGAAAATAGGGCCTACCCATTCGGCATCCCGACGAGCCAGGTAGTTGTTAACCGTGATCACATGAACGCCTTGGCCGGCCAGCCCGTTGAGGTAAGCCGGTAAAGTTGCCACCAGGGTTTTACCCTCACCGGTGGCCATCTCTGCGATCTTGCCGTCGTGTAGAACCATCCCCCCGATGAGCTGTACGTCATAGTGCACCATATTCCAGGTGATCTCTCCGCCGGCAGCCGTCCAACTGTTTTCCCATATTGCCTTATCATTGCTAATGGAGACGTAAGATTTCCCCGATTTCACCGCCAGGGCCCTGTCATGTTCCGTAGCGGTAACCTCAAGGGTGGGGTTTTGAGAAAAGCGCCGTGCCGTTTCTTTAACTACCGCGAAGGCTTCCGGTAAAATTTCCTGCAAAATTTCCTCAAGTTTGTTATCCCGGTCCTTTTGCAATTCGTCCAGTTCTCCAAACAGCTCCTCTTTGAGTTGAAGGTCTTCTGTTTCTTTTGCTTCCTGTTTTACCTCCTGCATTTCCTGATCGATCTCCTGAAGGTATTCGGCAATTCGATCTTTAAACTCCTGTGTTTTATTTCGAAGTTCATCATTACTTAGCGTACTCAAGCCTTCGAAAATCTCATTGATCTCCTCTACAATTGGACTGTACTTTTTGACATCCCGATCATATTTCGAGCCGAACACTCCCTGGAAGGCCTTTCCAATAGAACCTAACATATTTTTTATTTCTGGTTGATATTTAAATGTATGAATTTGGGCGCCAAACGACGGAATAAAGTTGCCCGGGGTCTGTGACAAATATCGCGTTCTCTTCAGATAGGCGCAAAGATAAGGGGGCAGTCCTTTTCCGGCGCATAAATTATCGACCAAGACCATACCAAATAAGGCAGGAGGAAAGATAACTGTCAAAATGGCGCTGGTATGGCAAAACGATGGAATTTTGGCATGCCTTATTTTTCAAAAAACGATCTCAATAACAGAAAAGATTATTCACTTTGGTGGTTTTACCTGTTCTTATTTCAAATTTTAGACAACCAATGGTAAGGGATCATCGTTTGAGATTCCAAAAAGCATGCGCCATTCGTTGTTTCTAGTCCTGTTGTGGCTGTCTTGTTCCTGCACAACAGGAGAACGGGATATTCGCAACTACTATTTTCCATTAAGGGAACTGGAGGATGGGCTGGTTTATGAATATGCCCCGGTGGGGGCAGGTAGTCTTGGATCCGTGTACTGGTATTACCGGTCTTTTATATTTCCCGACAGTGTTTTGCTCAGTTCTACCTACTACGAAGGAGCCCTGGTTCCCCTTCAGCATGTTCAGGAGCATATGGTGTCGAATGGAATGCAACTCACCAGAATGTTCATTTATGAGGATATTGTTTCCGAGGAGAAAGCCCAATATCAAATCCCGCTTACCATCACCGCCGGAGATGTTTTCCCTTTTGAAGTAGAGAAAGAGGGGGGGGTATTTATTCAGAATGTGGAGTGGGAATCCCGCTTGGATAGCGGTGCCATCTACAGAGTGATCAAGAACCGTCGATTCTCCGGGGATACCAGCTTCGTTTGGCAGGGTAAGAAAAAGAGGGCCGTTATGTTCGAGCTTAAAGAACAGGTGGAATACGATCAAAACGGCGTTTTCGAACAGGCATTCGACGGTTTGGAGGTCTATGCAAAAGGGCTTGGTTTGGTATATTTCCGAAAGGAGATCAATCCCGACCTGACTTTGGAGTACCGCCTTGAGGACCGCTTTCCTATGACAGAACTAGAGCGCCGATTTAAGCAACAATATTTTGAACAAGGCGGAGAGGAATAAAAGCGGAAGGCATGTCCTTTGGGTCATTGAGCGGGCAAAGTATTTTTTGGAACAAAAACTGGCATGTCAACGTTATTAACTATACATTTGCAATTCCATTAAAATGGAAACGGTTGGGTGGCCGAGTGGCTAGGCAGAGGTCTGCAAAACCTCGTACGGCGGTTCGAATCCGCTCCCAACCTCCAAGACTTTGATTAAGTGACTGTCTTTCAATAGATTATGGCTTCCTGGTTGCCGCCAGCAGTCATTCCGGCAGCTGTTTTCAAAGAATCTAAATTAAATTCAAGGAGGTCAGAGTTTCACTCTGGCCTCTTTCTTTTTTTGAGCCATCCACAATTAGGTCCGCCGGGGCTACTTCTAGCATTTCGGCTGCTTTCACCAAATCAGACAAGTACCGTTGATTGCGGTTGTTACACCAACCGTTGACCGTGTTGTAGTTCAGTCCCATCTGATCTGCCAGCCAACTTTGTGACCAGCTCTGACTTTTGAGAACGGCTTTGATACAGTTCAATCCTTTCTTTTCTGCCATAGGCATAGCTATTTTGAGTAAAAAATTCAATTGTCTCGATAATTCCAAGTTGTAGATGAAGTTTCTTATCGGGAAAGGTAAGGGTAGGAATAAGGCTACTACTGAGAAGAAAAGCAGGCTGGAAAAGCATTCAAAAATTAACTCTTTGATAATCATAATATTAATTCCGAAGCGGCTGTAAGAGAAAAATCTCAGTACAGTGACAAAAATGTCATTTAAGGCCTCCAGTTTAAAGCGCACGGTCCGTTTTTTGAGCCACTTCGAACTGGAATACTACAAAGAACGTTGGCAAATTGAAACCTTATTTTTTCAAAGGAATTCCTTCGGAAAAAGCCCTGAAACCCCAGATCTTCCATCTGGAAGACACCCACTTGATAGATCGCAATAAACTAGTCAAACTCCTAGCCATACTGGCTATCGCTTTTGTGTGGTGCTGTAAAGCCGGCATTTGGTTAAACGAAAAAGAGCCCATTCGTCTTTTGAAAAAAACGAGCAAACGGTGGTACAGTTTCTTCAAATATGACTTTGATTACATCCAGCATCTGTTGTTAAATTTGCTAGAGAAACAGGAACTCCAATATGTCTTTGCACTTTTGTCACTGTACGGAAGCAAATTTCCTTAAATTTATTTTCTAACTTAAAACAACACTAAAATCATGGCAAACGCCGCTTTCAAAAAGTTTTCCATCAGCATTCCTTTCCTGGGACTTTCAGGGGAATGGGAGGTAGATGACCAACAGCGAAACGCCGCCTGGGAAATTTACATAGAACTGGTCACCCGCGTGACCGTGGTTGAGTTGAAGAAAGATGAAGGGATTATCCGGGAAGCATTGAATTCGTTCTACTCCCTATTCAACACCACCCGCGAAATCCTAAAAAAATACGGGCCTTCCATCGCTGTGGCAGGAAAACATAGCGATATGACCCTGGGGCACGTAGCGGTCGGCGTGCTAAATAAGGTCTTGCGCCCCCTGCTGGCCGAATGGCATCCCAAACTGGAAGCCTATGAAAAGAAACGTTCGGAAAACACCTCCATCAAGGAACACGAACGCCAATGGCCACAGGCTGCAGAGCTGCGAAAGAAAATTGCAGAAGTCCGCGAGGAATTAACCGTTTATGCCGATGTGCTGGCAAAAGTCAGCGAGGTGAGTAAATTGCATTAAGAAACTAACCCATTGAGTT
>CAYZMS010000001.1:202770-203110 GCA_964479625.1 uncultured Saprospiraceae bacterium | reverse complement strand
ACAGAGTCACCAGATTTACAGTCTGGCCCGGCTCTCCAACTCCGGCGCACCCCCTAAATCACAAAGTAGACATTTATGAGCTGTTCTTTCTCCAAGGCTATCTTTGATTTCACTTGGGAATAATGACTGATAGCTTTTAGCTGAAAGCCATAACCAAAGTACGATGAAAGAAAGCCAGACATACCAGCCCGCACTTACAACTGATCAAAACTCTGTTAATGTCAAGTAGCAGAGGTACGTTCCCACGCGGTCGTCAGATCGCTTCGCTCAATTCGTACCCTCCTTCCCGCTTAGGTAGGTGTGGTAAGAACTGGAGCCAGCAGAGGGATTACTCCCCTGC
>CAYZMS010000001.1:81288-202670 GCA_964479625.1 uncultured Saprospiraceae bacterium | reverse complement strand
TACCCTCCTCCCCGCTTAGGTAGGTGTGGTAAGAACTGGAGCCAGCAGAGGGATTACTCCCCTGCGGTCGTCAGATCGCTTCGCTCAGTTCGTACCCTCCTCCCCGCTTAGGTAGGTGTGGTAAGAACTGGAGCCAGCAGAGGGATTCGAACCCCCGACCCGCTGATTACAAATCAGCTGCTCTGGCCAACTGAGCTATGCTGGCTGGATAATTAAACTAAATGCACGGCATTTGTTTAATTTATAGATGGTATGTCAATCCGTCAGTGAAGCATTTATCCTCTTTTGCTGTAAGCCGCAGCATACCTGCTTTGCAGCTTGATTCCAAGAGGACTTCTCCAATTTATAAATAATCGCCTTGAGATCATTTTCTCAAAGCGATTGCAAAGATATTCCTTTTGCGGAAAAAATCAAAATAAATTCCACTATCCCTTTCTTTTTTTGTCTAGTAGACCTACACCTCCCCCTAACCCATAAACCTTAAACCCTCCCCCTACCGCATTTGTTCCTTATAACGCAACAGCTGTCGTCGCAGCCCGTCCACTGCTTTATCTACTGAGGCTTCGAAAGTTTTCCGATTGCCCTTTGCAGTTAAGGTAGAACCGGGAACAGCCAGGTGGACTTCGGCTACCTTATCCCTAATCTGGCCCGAATTTTCAAGTTTTAGGACTACCCTGGCTTCAATGATCTTGTCGAAGAATTGGTTTAGCTTTCTGAGGCGCTGCTCGATGAAGGCAAGCAGCTTGGCGTCGGCCTTAAACTGTACGGTTTCAGTTTGTACATGCATTGGTAAGCAATTTTTTGGTGAGAAAATTATTCGAAAGGTTGATCAGTTTTGCCTTTAGGGTGGGCTTGCTGATAAACGGCTTTTAAACGTTGGATAGAATTGTGCGTGTAGACCTGGGTGGCAGCCAGACTGGAGTGGCCCAGGAGATCTTTAATAGCATTGAGGTCGGCACCACCTTCGCTGAGGTGGGTAGCAAAGGAATGCCTTAGAACGTGCGGACTTTTTTTTGCGGCAGTAGTCACTAAAGACAAATAATGGACCACTTTATTATACACCCATTTGGGGTAAAGCGGTTTTCCCTGATCAGTCAATAGCATTTCGATTCCCGACTGGGGGAAAGCCTGCGCCCGCTCATCCAGGTACTGAAGGATCAGGCGGACCAAAGGAGAACCTATCGGTACCAGGCGCTCCTTATTGCCTTTGCCCCGAATTAGGAAAAGCTCCCTTTTGGGGTCAAAGTCGTTAATGCTGAGCCCGATCAGCTCTCCCCTGCGCATACCGGTCTGGTAAAGCAACTCGAGAAGCAGGCGATCTCTGGTCTGGGAAAACCCCTCCACCTTCCATTCCAATTGTTCAAACAGCCTTTGCAAGGCTCCTTCACGAACAATATTAGGAAGCTTTTTTCCCGCCTTGGGGAGGGAAATGGGCTGGATGGGGTTGTCACTTCGAATACCTCGTTTTTGCAAAAAAAGGAAGTAGGCGCGCAGTCCTGCCAGTTTTCTTCGAATGGTCACCGCCGTTCGACCTTGTCCGACCAGCTCGGCCATCCACGACCGGATGTGGAAGGTTTGTGCAGCTTCGATCCCTTCCTCCTCAAAATGGTGCAGTAAAAACTCCGTAAACTGCCGCAGGTCGGTGCGGTAAGCGGTAAGGGTATGTGGCGAAACCCGCTTTTCGTATTCCAGATAGCGAAAGAAGCTGTTCTGCATGGGCGACAGGTCCTTGATGAAAAACACTTTTTTGCTTAAGGGTTTTCAATAAACCAAGTCAAATTAAGTTAGCTTCTTTTTCCCAACTTAGCAAGCAGATATAAAAAAATCGGACCGCGAAAAGCGATCCGACTTTGAGTTTAGTAATTTAAGAATTTTAATTTATTGCTTTACCAGACGAATAACATTTTCATATGCACCTACACCGCAACCCCCATCGGTAACGTAATTGATCAAGGTAATAGTGATCTCAGAGTCATCCGTAAGGCTCATTATTCCATCTTCTGAACCAGGTCCGATGGTGATCGCACCACTGCCGCAACCAAGGCCGGTATCACGTAGCCTGACTCGGGTAATATTGCACAGTAGATCGAAAGTGATCGTTTGAGCAAAGCCACCTATTCCTGGAAGATAAGTGAAATCAAAAGAACGGACAGTAGACCCCCCTGCTACCAGTGTTACCGGAGGCGCAGGGTCTCCAAAAATAGGGCCGAAGCCGCCAGGGTTTGGAGGAGTTACATATTCAACCGCATAGGTTCCGGAGTAGAAATCGTCAGCAACCGGACAGGCTACGTTCAGATTATAACGGAAAGCCGAATTAAAGGCATCCATGAAATTGGAGATGGGAGGGGACGAATTATCCGCACTAAATACCCGTCCCTGGTCATCGATAATTTCCGAGCGTACCCGGAAGCGGTCCGTTGCCGACAGGTCTGCTTCGGCCAAACCTAGGGCTTGAAGCATTTCAGAGGCTGGAATATCCACACTTACTCCCATATTTCCCAGCTCACTTGTTGAGAAATCCCCACTGGTGAAATCACGAATCTGGACTTCCGCCTTGGAGTTATCGCCGTTCTCAGGGGTAAGATCCTCGAAAGTGAGAAATATGTCGAAATCCTGAATAGTCGCTCCATTTTCAGGATCGACAAAATCCACATCCATATCAATAGCTGACCCGGAAATATTGGAAGGATCTATGAGAAGGTCTTGATTAAGACTAACCAGGCGAACGAACGCACCTTTTTCGGCCGTTTCAAAGGTTAATACCTGTAGGTCTTCATTTTCGCAGGCGAAAGCGAAAAAGCCAAGAGCAATGTATAAAAGATATTTTTTCATGTTATTTTGTTTTGCAAAGATTGGCTCTGGAAAGAGCCCAATTGTTGCTTTCTTGTTTTTTAGGAAGAAGAGTATGCATCTACACACCCCTCTTCCTAAAAATCCTGGATTGAAATTAATAAAGCACTGCAGAACCATCATCCCAGAAAACCGGCTCGGTTAAGGACTTCTGCTCTACATTGGAATTCAGGTTGACATGGTCCGCTGGATAAAAATGCGACCTAACAAACTCCCCAGGTCCAACCTGTAAGGAAGGCATCATATTATTTGGCTTCCCGGTACGGCGGTAAAGGTTGTAAGCTTCAATACCGTTACCCCAAAGAGCGATCAGATATTCGGTGACAACAATATCCAATTTACCGTCATCGTCAGCAGCGGCAAATTCTGCCATTACGAAATTGACATAGTTATCTATATCTTCCTGCGAGGGAAGGTAAGCCTCTTCTGCAGTAATTTCATTGCCATCAATATCCGTGCCTACTACGTTAGAAAGGTCTACTAAATCGGCAAAACCCAATACCTTATCCATAGATTTACGAATACCGCTTTCCAGGCGAGCTGCAGGATCTACTCCCGTTACACCATTCACCGTTAGTGCTGCTTCGGCTAACATAAAATCTGTAAAGGAGGATAGCATGATAGGATTGATCCCCTGACCAAGAGCTCCATCGACCCCATTATTTTGAGTCCGTCGGAAAGAGTTATCATCAAACTTACCACCAGCAGGATAAAGACCATAGCGTGTCCGAAGGTTACCATCTGGTGGGATACCTCCTGCATTCAGGTGGTCACGCCCCCAGTAGCCATCATCTGAAGCAATACAATAGGGCAAACTGGGATCCACTTCATCGTAGTGTGGCGGCCGGTCATCCGGATTAGGCTCATTAGCCGAATAAAAGCATTCGTAGGCATTGGGTTCATTCGTTGCCGAATTGCTGGTTTGGCGATAGAAATAGAACCTAATACGGGGATCAATGATCGTATTATCCTCTGCGTCAGTTTTCGCGGCCCTTAACAACCACATATAATAGGTAGCCATGTAGTCACCATCTGCATTTTCGTAGTGGTTGTTATAAAGGAAGTGGCGCGAATTTGGATTTAACTGGTTCGTTCCATAAGGAAAGGCAAAATCTTCGGAAGCTTCATCAATTAAATCACCATCAGTAACCAAAGCATTGATTTCAGCAGCTGCATTACTGTTTACCAGACGAGTGGTCACTGCAATACGCAATTTTAAGGTCTTTGCAAAAGTGATCCATTTTTCGGCATCCCCATCGTAAAAGAACTCATTAGATGGAACTGGTGAGGTACCGGCATTTTCGAGATCCTCAACACCTGAATCCAACAAGGCACTCGCAGCAGCATATACCTCCTCTCCGGGGTCGGATGCGGGAGAAATAACCGCAGTACCTTGCAAAGCTTCGGAAAAGGGTATATCTCCAAACATGTCTACCAAATAAATAAGAATGTAGGCTTCCATGATCTTCGCCGTTCCAGAATGGATATTGAAGCCTTGTGCCTCCGCATTGGCGATAACCGCTTCTGCATCCGGTAAAAAGTCTGCATAAGCATTGAACCATCCATTGTTATACAACTGAGGTTGAAAGTTGGTAAAGTAGTTATACCCACCGATAGCTGCGATCATACGCACCATAGAGGCAGTTTCTCCCCAGTAGTTTCCGTAAAACTGATTGAAGTTGAGTTGTACACTATTGTACAAATCATCGAGGTTGGCCTGGTCAGGAGTCACCTGGTTGGGGTTCTCGAAATCCAACTCGGTTAGATTACAGGATGCAAATCCCAGAACACCCGCCAACAATAAAATGCGCGTTATAAATTTCATATTTTTTATTTATAAAATGCCAGATTTAAAACAAGGTCCTTTTCTCCTATTCTAACTTCCTCCCTTGATATTTCAAAACTGGCTTTCTAAATTTTTAGAATTCCATTTCAGTTTCCTGTTCTTGCAACCTTAGAAGGTAACATTCAAAGAAACACCATAACGACGACCGGTTGGGCCGGTACGGAAATCAAACCCACGACCGTTACCCACACCCAAGCTTAAGACTTCAGGGTCAAAGTTGATCCCCTCTGGTACATTAGGTGCATTAAACCAAAGGTTCTCCCCGGAAAAGGTGATACCGATTTGGCCAAAAGGGGTATTCTCCAAAACCTTGGCTGGTAAGGTATATCCCAAAGAGATTTCACGTAAACGAATAAAGGTACCGTCGAAGGTTGACCCCTCATCATTAAAATAGTATTCAAAGAAAGAATCCCCTACGTAAGTTTGAATATCATTAGGGGTACCATCTGCCTTCACACCTGGAATAATAATGGGTTGAAAACGATCTGCATCCGTATCCACTGTATTCCCCCTGGCCATCAGGGCACCTACAAGGGAAGAATAAATATCGCCACCTTCCTGGTACTGCCACTGGAAGCCAAAGCTCAACCCTTTCCAGCTGATGTTGTTAATCCAGTTAGCTTGGAAGTGGGGGTTGGGGTCACCAATAATACCAATTTCGGCAGCATCCTGAGGGTCACCCACGTTGTTAACGATCAGATTTCCCGCTTCGTCCTTCAGGAAGGGAGTACCCTGCATAACACCGTATTGCTCCCCAACGATGGCAAAGTTACCAAGGTTAGTATATCCAGCGAAGGGTACCTGATCGACCCCAGGGAAAATTTCCTGCACTTCGCTGATATTTCGAGTATAATTAATGGTGAAATCCCAGTTAAAGTCCTTGTTGCGAACAGGGACAAAATTTAAAGCCATTTCAATCCCTTTATTATTCAATTGCGCCGCATTGACCGTAGTGCTGGAAGCTCCAGTTGCCGGATCCAGATCCAGGTCAATGATCAAATCACGCGAATCCCTTGTATAAAGGGACAGGTCAACTCCTACCCTGTTATTGAGGAAACGAGCTTCTACCCCTCCCTCATACTCTGTATGCAACTCAGGAGACAAGTCCGGGTTACCAAGGTTGTTGTCGATAGAATTGGTATTCAATACCGTACCGTCTTCGGTAATAAATTGGCGCGTACTGGAAGCAAGATAGTTCCGGGTCCGATAAGGGTCAGGATATCCTGCAGAGGTACCCACCCCAAATCTTAATTTCAAGTAGTTGAATAAACCACTGCTGGTCATACCAGGAAAAGCATCTGTAGGGATGAATGAAACACTGGCAGAGGGATAGAACTGAGACCGATTCCCTGGTTCAAGAGTAGACGTCCAGTCGTTCCGTGCCTGTACATTAACATACAAGTAGTTTCGGAAACCTACGGATGCCGTACCGTACACCCCGATAGTGTTCTCATCAAAATCTGTAGTAGAGTTTACATGCTCAATAAAGTTATCGTGTTGGAATAAGTTGAAGATAAACTGATTGGTACTCTGGGTACGGGTGAAACGCAGTGCTTCTCTTCGGAAGTTCGCACCGACAACCCCATCGATAGACCAGTCGTCTCCCAACTGGAAGTTATACAGTAAGTTGGCGACCTGATCCGTCAAACGATTAAGACGGTTGGTGGTCTCCATACGACCGAATGGCTCATCTACCCCTCCTCTATTTGCCTGATAGGATTGGACTTGAGTATATTGATCTAATCCTAAACGGTATAGAGCGCTCAACCAGGGGGTAAGTTGGTAATCTACTTCTAAAGTTGAGAAGAAACGTTGAATTTCTTCATTATCCGAAACGTTATTCAGGGTCCAATATGGGTTCTGAATAGGACCACCTCGCCGGTAATAAATGTTCGAACCGTCAATTGGGCTTTGATAAGGTAGATTATTCAAATCAACTGAGCGAGGGGTATATAGGATTGCATCATATAATGAAGTGGTCCCAAGAGTAGTACCCCCAATAGAAGGAGCTGTTGGTGGAATTCTTCGGTCAGAATTCACGTAATTGAAGCTACCCCTTAAGCCAAGGCCGTTGCTCAGCCGGGTACGACCTCCCAGGCCAAAATTGTGCTTTTCCAAAAAATTGGAAGCTCCGCCTCCCCTTTGGGCGTCCAGGTCTGGAGTAAACCCTTCATCATTCAAATAGCTATAGGTCGCACTTAGCGAGCTATTTTCTCCAAAGGTATTGGAAATTGAAACAGAAGTATTGGAGGTCAAACCAGGCTGAAAGAAGTTTTCGACACTTTCATAGGCCCGATAAGGGTAATCTACCCCAATAAACTCAGGTACATCATCATTGTATTGATCCTGATCATAAGGGTGCTCGATCAATACCGTTCCATCTTCTGCAATCCCCCTAAAAGCGCTTCCGTAGTTATTAGGGTTAGTGTTGGAGAATTCGGGTCCCCAGTTAGAGAAAAACCAGCCGAAGTTACCCGAGAAACCATTTCCAAAAGTGTTTTGGTAGTCTGGCAGGTTCGCCACTTCCGTTCTTGAAACGTTTTGGGTTACACTTACTTCGAAACCTCTATCTGCGTCTTGGTCAGCACCCGTTTTTGTAGTGATCAGGATTACCCCGTTTCGACCAGCTTCCCCGTAGAGAACTGTTGCCGATAGGCCTTTCAATACGGTCACATCTTCAATGTTGTTAGGGTCCAGGTCCAGAAAGCGGCTGGAAGCCATGGCTCCACCATTGACAAAGTTCTGGTCATTGTTGGTCCCTGTATTCAGCGGAGCACCGTCAACAACAAATAGGGGTTGGTTGGTACCGGTAATAGAGGAATACCCCCGGATAATTACGTTGGTACCAGACCCTACCATACCGGAGGTTTGGGTAATGTCTACCCCGGTTGCTTTACCCCGCAACAGCCGGGCAACATCTGTTTCCTGCCGGCCTGCGATGGCCTCGTCAGCGGTCAGGGTGGTTACACCGTAACCCAGGGCTTTTTTATCCTTCTTGATACCCAGACCGGTTACAACGACCTCATCGAGGCCCACCCCTTCTGCCAGGGCAATGTCTACCACATTGGAAGCGCCCAATGCAATTTCCTGAGAGGTGAAACCAGTGTAGCTGACTACAAGAGTGCTTACGCCTTCAGGTACGTCAAGGGAAAAGGTTCCGTCAAAGTCGGATACCGTACCTGTGGTCGTCCCCTTGGCCAGAATACTGGCACCGATAAGGGGTTCACCTGTGGCTTCGTCGGTTACCGTACCACTAATCGTGCGTTGGGCGAAGGTTACCACAACCCCCAAACACACTAGCAATACTACTAGTGAGAGTTTTTTCATACTAATCCAAAATTTGTTAGGTCAATAACGATTTACGCATCTAATGTAAAAACTATTTTTCGAATTCAGCAAAAAAAAGTCTGGGCCATCTGCTCTTTACCCTACTTAAACTCTTATTACCGAATGGATAATCTTGAAGGATTTTTTGAAAGTGCCGCCTAATTCCAAATATTCTGTCTTAAAGTCTTTCATTATTTTCAAAAGATCCTCTTTTCTTTCACCCAAAGGTTTGGTCTTCCAGCTGACAAAAATATCTTCCCTAAAAGATTTGGGGTATCATTTGTCACAAGCAATAGAGTCCTGTGTTTTTTGCTATTGGGGGAATTTTTGATCAAAACGCCTGCAGAATCCATTACGCTGCTTTGTGGCCAGCATTTAAATTGAAGACCTGAGGCTTTTGAGCGGGATAAGCCTGCGTAATTAAGTCTGGAGTTGACGCAAAACGGCTCAACTAAGAGGTCGGAGGCAGTGACCTCCACTTGATTGCTTGACACGTCAATAGCGTCCCTATCTCAATTGTCGAAGGTACATCTGTATCACATTCTGCAACCCGTAATATAAGGCATCACAGATCAGGGCGTGTCCAATGGATACCTCCTGCAAGCCGGGAATGTTTTGGGCATAATACCTTAGGTTTTCCAGATTGAGGTCGTGGCCGGCATTCAGGCCAATACCCATGCGCGCGGCTTCGCGGGCAGCCTCCAGGTGAGTGGTGATCGCAGCTTTGGGATCAGCTTGAAAGGCCCGTGCGTAATCGCCGGTGTAGAGTTCTACCCGGTCGGCACCGACAGCTTTGGCACCCTCTACCATATTGGGGTACGCGTTCACAAAGATCGACACCCGGATGCCGGCATCCTGTAATTGCCGGGTAATGGCTGAAAGGAAATGGTGGTGTTTGACCGTATCCCAACCGCCGTCGGAGGTCAGCTGGTCGGGGCTGTCGGGAACCAGGGTTGCCTGGGTAGGCCGATTGGCAAGGACCAGTTCCATGAAGCGATCCGTTGGGTTGCCTTCGATATTGAATTCCGTAGTCACCGTTTTTTTTAGTACGGGAATATCATCATATCGAATGTGCCGTTCATCAGGTCTGGGATGAACCGTTATTCCCTGCCCGCCATAGGCTTCGCAATCCCGGGCCACCTGAGCGAGATCGGGTAAATTTTCTCCACGGGCATTTCGAATCAGGGCTACCTTATTAATGTTTACGCTAAGTCTGATCATGGTGAGCTAAAATTAATGACTAATTTTTATAAATTGCCGGTTTGGTGGGTTCGGTTGCCAGACAATGGAAGTTTAGGCAGGAACTGTGAATACCGGATACTAAGCACTTCAATAAACATGGATAATTTTAATACTGTTCCCGGAAACCAGGTCCAGCCATCTCCATTGGTTTATATCCTGTTGCTTTTATTGGGTATGGCGGTGGGTGGACTGCTGGGAGCCGGACTGGTGTTTTGGTACAGTGGTCAAGCTGGCATGGAAGTACAGAGCTTGCTGGGCCTGGGAGTTATGGACTTTTCCCGGGAAGAGCGAAATTTCTTTCGCTGGTCCAACTTTATTGCCCATGTTTGCACCTTTACCTTACCCCCTCTGGCCCTTGCCCTGATCGTACAACGCAGGAGATGGTCCCAATGGTTGGACCTTGATCGAGCTCCAAGCCTTTTCTGGATCGGAATGGGGGCTTTATTTATCGCTATATCTTTTCCCCTTGCCCAACTAACCTATTGGATCAATCGGAAGCTGCCGCTGCCCAAGTCGGTTTTAGCCATGGAAGAAGAAGCTGAACAACTAATGTCCGCCGTCCTGCAAATGGATGGGCCGGGCGAATGGATACTCAACTTATTAGTAGTCGGATTGGCCGCTGCAGTAGGGGAGGAACTACTATTCCGGGGGGTCATTCAAAAGCAATTGGAAAGAGCTTTCACCAAACCCCATCTAGCAATCTGGGTGACAGCCGTTGCCTTCAGTGCTATCCATATGCAATTTGCAGGATTTCTACCCCGAATGGTACTCGGGGCCCTTTTAGGTTATTTGTTTTACTGGTCCCGCAATCTTTGGGTGCCCATTTTCGCCCATTTATTTTTTAACGGTGCCCAGGTTACGGTACAATTTCTCTACGGCGACGCGATGGAGCAGTTGGAATCCGATGAGCTGGAGAACGTCCCTCTACTGGTGGCAACGGGTTTGCTTTCCCTGGCTTTGGTCTGGTGGATGGGCAGGCGGCTTTCTACCAGAAGTACAAGGCCCCCCTCTGACATAAGTTGAACCCAAAATATAGTCGACGGGTAGATGGACTTTTACCATTAGCTAGGGTACCTAGTTTACTGGTTCACTAGCCAGCGAACTAAAGTTCGCGAACCGAGGCGAGCTAAAGTTCGCGGAACCGTTCACTCCTGCCGATGCCCCGTGGATCAAAACAAAAAAATTGTATCTTAATAGCCCAATCTAAAAACCCAAATTATCATGGCAAGATTTCAATTAGACATTAACGGTGTCCGCCAGGAAGTGGACGTCCAACCTGAAACGCCGGTGCTCTGGGTGCTTCGAGATGCGTTGGACCTGGTCGGCACAAAATACGGCTGTGGCATCGGCCAGTGCGGGGCCTGTACCATCCACCTGGACGAACAGGCGGTGCGCTCCTGTTCCCTTCCGGTTTCTGCCGTTCAGGGCAAGAAGATTACGACCATCGAAGGCTTTGCGGAAAGTAAAGCAGCTCAACCCCTCCTCAATGCCTGGCGGGAACTGGATGTGCCACAATGTGGGTATTGCCAGGCCGGGCAGATCATGACCGCTGCCGCCTTGCTCGAGCAGAACAAAAGGCCTTCTGAGGAGGAGATCGAGAGCGCTATGCAAGGGAATATCTGCCGTTGCGGCACTTATTTAAGGATCAAAAAGGCTATACAAACAGCCGCCAAATAAAAAATGTTGCCATGACCATCATAAAAACACACCATAACAGAAGATCATTTCTGAAAGCCTCCGCCGCCGCAGGAGGGGGCATGTTACTAGGCTTTAACTGGTTTACCAGTTGTACCCGGGCCGAGGAAACGGCCGCCATGATCGCGCCTCCGCCCAACGAATGGTTCGAAGTGAATGCCTTTCTGAAGATCGGTGACACCGGACGGGTCACCATTCAGTCCCCTAACCCGGAGATCGGCCAAAACGTCAAAACATCCATGCCAATGATCGTTGCCGAAGAACTGGATGTAGACTGGAAAGACGTTGTGGTCGAACAAGCACCCTTAAATACAGATGCCTTTACCCGACAGGTAGCTGGCGGGAGCCAGTCCATCCGGCAAAGCTGGGAGGGGCTTCGAATGGCGGGTGCCACCGCTCGCCAAATGCTTATTGCTGCCGCGGCAGCAAGCTGGGGAGTAGATCCGGGGGAATGTACCACTTCCAAAGGCTTCGTATCCAATGCGAAGGGAGAGACCCTATCCTATGGGGAATTGGCCAATGAGGCAGCGGGTATGCCCGTTCCGGAAGAAGCCCCCCTGAAGGACCCGAAAGATTTTACCATAATAGGCCATAGCCAAGGGAATGTCGACCTGGAGCATATCCTGCACGGCCGTTCCCTCTTTGGTCTGGACTTTCGAAGAGAAGGCATGTACCGGGCGGTCGTCTTACGTCCCCCGGCTTTCGGAATGAAACTGAAATCCTTTGTGGACTCCGAGGCACGGGCAACACCCGGAGTGAAGAACGTGGTTCGCTTCGGTGATAAGATCGCTGTTTTGGCAGACAACAGCTGGAATGCCATGCAGGGTCAAAAGGCCCTGCAAGTGGAGTGGGAAAAGGATGGAAAACTGGAAGATACAGCCTATCACGATGCCGAAATGCTCCGCTTGCTGGACACTCCTGCAAAAGATCCCAAACGAAAGGATGGCGACTTTACCCAGGCAGCCGCCCAGGCAGATCAGGTGATCGAAAAAACCTATGAAGCCCCCTTCCTGCCACATAATTGCCTGGAACCTATGAATTTCTTCGCTCATGTCACGGATGAGCAGGTTGAACTCATCGGGCCCATCCAAACGCCCGAATGGACGCGCCGCCGGGTCGCAGAATTACTCGAAAGGGACGAAAGCGAGATCACCATCGACATGACCCGTATGGGGGGTGGCTTCGGGCGCAGGCTTTACGGAGACTTTGTTCTGGAGGCTGCAGAGATCTCCAGCATCACTAAAAGGCCGATACAGGTCATCTTCTCCCGGGAAGATGATATGACCGCCGGAACCTATCGCCCGGGTTCTAAATACAAATTTCGGGCGGCCATTAAGGATGGCCAAATGACGGGTTATCACCTGACCGGTACCGGAGTAAATATGGGTAATGCAACCCGCGAAAACAACTTCCCGGCCACAGCCGTACCCAACTACCTGGTCGAATCGCACAACCTGGAAAGCAACATCACCACCGGGGCCTGGCGGGCACCAGTTACCAATTTCCTGGCCTTTGCGGAACAGGCCTTCCTGGACGAGGTGGCCCAAACCATCGGCAAGGATCCAGTAGAATTCCGGCTTGAATTGTTCGAGCAGGCTAAAAATTCCCCTACCGGAGAGCTGGATTACGATATCGACAAATTTGTAGGCGTGATCAAACTGGCCGCCGAAAAGTCTAACTGGGGCAATACCTCTGGAGATACCTATCAAGGTTTCAGTGCTTATTATTCTCATAATTCCTATGTCGCTGAAGTCGCTGACGTAGTTTTGGAGAAAGGTATCCCCAGGGTGAAAAAGGTTACCTGTGCCGTCGATTGCGGCATTGTCATCAACCCCATAGCGGCTACCAATCAGGTCGAAGGGGGGATCATTGACGGAATTGGGCACGCTATGTTCGGGGAACTAACCTTCGAAAAGGGGCAGCCACAAAGTCGAAACTTCGACCAATATCGGTTGATCCGAATGCCGGAAGCTCCCGAAATTGAAGTACATTTCGTAGAAAGCCTGCACAGTCCAACGGGGCTGGGAGAACCAACCCTGCCACCGGCCGGCGGTGCTGTGGCCAATGCTCTTTTTAAAGCCACTGGACAGCGTTTGTACCGCCAACCATTTGTAAAGGCGCAGGATGTGTTAGGGTAATTAGGAGAAATTTTTCTTTCTTGTCCTGGAAACAGCCTGTTCAGGTTGTTTTCAAGATAAGTAATGGATCGAAAGCAAGGGAGTGACTTCCCGGGTCGATCTAAAAGAAAACTCCTAAATAGAATGGACGGCTTTCCACGGCGATTAGGAACTGCAGCAGTATTTGTAGCGGTTATGCTGGGTGGGGTATGGGGCGGCCCCTACTCTTTCGTCCTGCTTTTCGGCTTCATCGCGGCCGCCTGCCTTTGGGAATACCTGAACCTGGTGCTGGCCAGAGGGTTAAAAAGGGATCTTGCTAGAAAGGTATTGGGTATGTTCATTGGTTTAGCCCCATACCTGTTCAGTGCCATTATTACCTTGAACGATTCGCTGGACCCGTCCGAACTGGTGATTACCGGGGTTTTACTTTTCTTTCCTTTCCTGTTTTCGATCTTTATCTACGAGTTGTTTACCCTTTCCATACAACCCTTTCGAAATGTAGGGTCGATCGTACTCGGTATGCTCTATGTAGGCATCCCCTTTGCAATGTTGCAATTTGTGGCCTACGACGGCGATCGATTTTATCGACAGACGGTCTTGGGGCTACTGCTGCTCACCTGGGTGAATGACACCGGAGCCTTTTTGGTGGGTTCTGCTTTTGGTAAACATCCGCTTTTTCCAAGTATTTCCCCGAAGAAAACCTGGGAAGGCAGCCTCGGAGGCCTGGTATTAACCCTTGCTATCAGCGTGGCTGTGTATTACGTGGTTGGTGGGCTGGAGCTCATACCATGGATGGTAATTGCCCTGATCATAGTCCTGTTTGGCTCTATTGGGGACCTGGTCGAATCCATGCTTAAAAGGAGTATCAACATCAAGGATTCCGGCACATTGTTGCCGGGCCATGGAGGTGTTTTGGATCGGTTTGACGCTTTTATGTTCATGTTACCATATGCCTCTGCTTATATTCTTTATATTCGTTAAATAGCATTTTCTGGCAGAGGTAGCCTCCAAGCTCCTTCGGCCTTTTGAAACGTCTAAATAATTGGTGTTTTTCTAATAGAGTTATTCCTGATCAAAACCTTCCTTCATTTCGTAAACAAATGAAATTAAAGCACTTACATCCTTTTGAAAGCCCAATCATAAGGCCAATGATCCTGGCAGTTGCCCTGCCCTTGGCCCTACTTACCCAGAAAGTAACCGCCCAACAGGCCACCTCCACCCAACTACAGTTATCCGACATCATGCAGGGAGAGCAATTTGTAGGTTTTTCTCCTCAGGGCCCAGGATGGTTGCCAGATAGTAAATTTATTTACTTCAGCTGGAACCCCGACCAGGATACGCTACGGTCTACCTACCTGATCAAAGCAAGAGAGGATACTCCGGTGAAACTGGATCCCCAGGAGGCGGCTAGCTTGGTACGGAATTTCGAATTTAACGACTCTCATTCTGCTTATCTCTACACCCGGAACGGGGATCTTTACCTTCATAAGGTGGGTCAGGAGTCTCCCCTTCGTATTACGGAAACGGTCGAACAGGAAAACAATCCGAAATTCGCAGGAGTAGCGGAGGAGCAAGTACTTTACCAGAAGGGAGATGATTATTTCCTTTGGGATTCAAATACGGGAACTACCCGGCAATTGACCAACTTTCAAAAAGGATCTGCCCCAAGGGAAAAACAACCCGCCCCGGCTGAAGAACGATGGCTGGAACAGGACAACCTGCAACTATTCGAATGTTTGCGCTGGCGGAAGGGACAGGAAAAGGCCCGGGAAAACCAACGGGAAGCAGCCGATCTTAATGACCTGCCCAAGGCCATTTACCTGCAGGGAAAACGCATAGGGAATATTCAGATCAGCCCTGACCTGCGTTTTGTGACCTACCTGCTTACTGATGATGCGGATGCTAAAAGTACGAAGGTTCCCAATTACGTTACAGCCTCAGGCTATATTGAGGATCTTCCCAGCCGTTCCAAGGTAGGTGCTCCCCAGGATACTTACACTTCCTACGTCCTGGACCTGGAAAAAGACAGTAGCTATCAAATAAATACCGAAATGCTGGAAGGCATTTTTGATAAACCGGCTTTCCTGGAAGATTATCATGAGGGGGAAGGTAGTTACGAAGATCAATATGAACAAGCCCGCCCTGTCATCGTTCTGGGCCCGGTTTTTTCGAAAGCCGGAAAGGCGGTAGTAGTAGTCCGCGCTCAGGACAACAAAGATCGTTGGATCTGCGAGCTCGACTGTAGAACGGGTAATTTAATTCTACTTGACCGGCAACACGATGAGGCCTGGATCGGAGGCCCCGGCATCGGCAACTGGAATTTCGCTGCCGGTAATATCGGCTGGATCGATAACGACCATTTTTGGTTCCAATCGGAAGAAACCGGCTACTCCCACCTTTACCGTCTTAATGTAAATACCGGTAGTAAAACCGCCCTTACCACCGGTGATTTTGAAATATTAGATGCTCAACTATCAAAGGATAAATCGACCTTTTTCCTCCATGCGAATGCCGAAGGCCCTGAGAATCAGGATTTTTACCACCTCCCGGCCAAAGGCGGAGCCATGATCAGGATCACTGATCGCCCGGGGGCGCATGAAGTGAAGGTCTCGCCCGATGAGCAACAACTGCTCTTTCGATACTCTTACAGCAATCAACCCTGGGAAATCTACCGACAAGCTAACAAGCCAGGTGCGGAACCCGAGCAACTTACCGAATCTACCGCTGCAGCCTTCCAAGCATACGATTGGAGGGAGCCCCAACTCATTCGTTTTAAAGCCCGTGACGGGGCCCTGGTCCCTGCCCGCTTATACCGGCCTGAAGCTACCTCATCTGCCGGCCCGGCCATAATTTTTGTTCATGGAGCCGGTTACCTTCAAAACGCCCATAATTGGTGGAGCAGTTATTACCGGGAATTTATGTTCCATAACTTCCTTGCGGATAGAGGCTATACGGTGCTCGATATCGATTATCGTGGAAGTGCCGGATACGGCCGTGACTGGCGCACGGCCATCTATCGCCACATGGGCGGGCAAGATCTGGATGATCAGGTGGATGGTGCAGCCTATTTGGTAAAAGAACTGGGTATCGATCCCGAACGCATAGGTATATACGGAGGCTCTTATGGTGGCTTTATCACACTGATGGCACTTTTTAAAGAACCTGGCACCTTCAAGGCCGGTGCTGCCCTTCGTTCTGTTACAGATTGGGCCCATTATAACCACGGTTATACCTCTGACATCCTGAATACTCCGGTGGAAGACAGCCTCGCTTACCGGCGCTCCTCTCCCATTTACCATGCAGAGGGTTTACAGGATCACTTGCTGATCCTGCACGGTATGGTTGACCGAAACGTACAGTTCCAGGATGTAGTACGCCTGGCCCAACGCCTGATCGAACTGAAAAAGGAAAACTGGGAATTCGCCCTGTTCCCCATCGAAGGCCATGGTTTTATTGAACCCAGCAGTTGGACGGATGAATACCGACGGATCTTCGAATTATTTGAAGAAAGGCTAAAGTAGGGTTCAGGTTTATCATCGTTGCTTGCTGCTAAATACTCGATATTATAGTACTTCAAAGGTCTAAATTCTAAAATATGCTTGGATTACTGGAAATCGTCATAGGGTTAATTTTCATTTTACTGTTATTGAGCTTATTGGCCATGACGGTGATGGAGTTGATCGCCTCAGTATTCACCCTCCGGGGCAAGAACCTGGAAGCCGCTTTGAAAAACATGCTGGCCTCCGCCGATGAGAGCGAGCAGATCTTAAACGCCTTTAAAGACAATTCCCTTTACCGGCAGGTTTCGCAACCCTATGGAAAAGAAAGCCTCCGCCCACCCTCCTACCTAAGCTCTGAATCCTTTCAATCTATTCTTTTTGACGTCATCCTAAAAGGGGATAAGATAGAACACCTGATGGCCAGGATCGAAACCTTACCCGACACTGATCTGAAAAACGTATTGAAACAGTTTCTGACCGATGCAGATTATGAGTTAGATGCCTTTAAGGGGCGGATCCGGACCTGGTATAACGATGTAATGGACCGTGCCTCCGGCTGGTATAAAAGGTCCGTGCAATACATCATTGTATTTGTTGGAATGGCCATTGCCGTTACCTTCAATGCAGATACCATAGCCATCTACGAGCGCCTGGAGTCCAATCCGGATGAGTTGCAGCAAGTAGTAGAGCTAGCCATGGGCTTCATGAAGGAAAACCCCAACCTAAGCGCCCGGGATTACCGGAATATCGAAGAACAATCCAGAGAGGTGCAACGATTGATCGGAGAAGAGATCGAGCATGTCAAATCCCCTTTGGGTTTGGGGTGGTCTAATGTTTCCTGGGGGGAAATGCAGTTTGCTGATTGGATGCTGAAAATATTGGGTTGGGTGGTCACCGCCCTGGCTATTTCTATGGGGGCCCCGTTTTGGTTTGACTTACTGCAAAGCCTGATCAATATCCGGGGAGCCGGGAACGTTCCTATTACCTAAGCCCCAGGTAAAACTCCAATTTATGTATTGCATCCAAATTACCGATCTCCATCTGGGTACCCCCAATGAGGATACGCGTGGTGTTGATGTTCGAAAGAACTTTCAAAACATCCTCAGTCGTATCCAGAAGCATCAACCTGACTACCTCATCATTTCTGGAGATCTGTGCTATATGGAAGGGGAAAAAGCGACCTACGAATGGATCCGGGAGTTACTGGAGGCCACCAGCATACCCTATTTCCCCCTCTCCGGGAATCACGACCAGGCAGAATTACTGGCAGCTACTTTTGGTCTTGAATCAGAAGTGCATTCCGGTGAATTATTCTACCAGCGAACCCTGGGTACACAGGAGGTGCTTTTCCTCGACACGACCTCGGGCCTGGTCTCTTACCAGCAATTAAACTGGCTCCAGGAAGCACTTGGCCATTCGACCAAAGCCCGGCTGATCTTTATGCACCATCCTCCTCTGCAGGCCGGAGTGCCTTATATGGACAATAAGCACGGACTTCGCAACCATCGGCAAGTAGCGGACATTCTGCAGGCACACGCGGCCCCCATTCACGTCTTCACCGGTCACTTTCATGTAGAACGAAGTGTCAGCCTGGGTAGTTTGCACGTACACATTACCCCTTCCTGCTTTTTCCAGATCGACCCAAGGTTCGAGACCTTTGCGGTAGATCATTATCGGATCGGCTTCCGGGAGATCTTCTGGGACGGCAATATACTTAAGCATGGGGTAAGGTATTTCGATGGAGCTTAGCCCTATTGGCGTGTAAGTCCATTCCCCTGGGGGTTCTTTGGGGTACTTTATTCCTGCTCTTGTGAAAAAGCCCTTGCTTTATTCACCACAAAAGATACAATGGTAGGCAAAGGAGTGGCCAAAAACAGGTTTTAAGGGCCCCCCAACAGAGACAACCGCTTGGCACTCATCCCCTTTACCTTTTCTCGAGATACATCCTTCCTTCGGGATCGAAACGTAGTGGGGTATTGGGAAAATCCAGTTCCGTTAGTTCGATTACTTTAGCAAGGGCCCGCTTTTTCGAGTCGATCTTAGGGCCATGCGTCTTTTGTTGATAGATGGAGGTAAGTTGCCCTTCGACAAAACGACCTTCTGCATCCACTTCGGCTGTTACGATGGGAGCAATCCCATTGACCCCTTGTACATTAAAACGGCCGTAAGTACAAAAATTTCCCAGGCTATAACAGATTAACCGATCCTTATAAACTTCCATAGCCCGGGTGACGTGGGGCCCGTGCCCGAAAACGATATCTGCCCCTACATCTACTACGGCATGTGCAAATTTATAAACATCTCCCCGGTTCTCTCCATAATAGGTCTCCGTACGCCTGGGAACGCGCTGCGCCTTTGCGCCTTCTGCACCTCCGTGAAAGGAGACGATCACCACGTCGCATTGTTCCGACAATTTTCGAACAATACCCGTTGCATAAGAGATATTTCGAATGTCACAAGTCCCGCTGTTAGGGGCAAAGGCTGCCATTCCGAATCGCAGGCCGTTTCTTTCTACTACGGTCATTTCATCACTACCAGCCAGGCCGGCAAAAGCAATGTCGTTTTCGGCCAATACCCTTTTGGTGGTTGACCGCCCCGTAGGCCCAAAATCTCCAGAATGGTTGTTGGCGAGGCTTAACATGTCAAATTCACAGTCAACAAAATGCTGTACATATATTTCCGGAGACCGGAAAGCATAGCAGGCAGAGGGGTCATTACAACGTTTCGCCTGCCCTCCTGAATCCAGCAATACTCCTTCCAGGTTACCGAAAGTCAGGTCGGCAGCAGAAAGAATAGATTGTACATCCGTCAGCAGGTCCTTTCCTCCATTGAGAGGCAAATAGGAAGTATTGGGGTAGTTGGTACCCAGCATCATGTCTCCCACCCCGGCAACAGCATACACCCTTCCCATGGAAAGGCTATCTTTTTCCTTCTCGGGGATAGTATCTGCATAACTAACGGAAAGAGCAACTGCAGCCTTTGAAGGGTCTTCCCCTGATGAGGCCGGAGTATTACAGGACGCTACACAAAGTAAAATGGTTAGAACGAAAAAAAGACTCCCGAATCGAGAGTCTTTCTGAAGCCGATGTATCATATATATCTTTAATCCAATGATTGATTCACCATGGAAGCCGCCTCCACGATCTTTTGGTATTCTTCCGGGCTCAGGCCGTCACGTACATAATCGATGGGATCTACCGGTTGGCCTTTGAAGTGCACCTCGTAGTGACAGTGAGGAGCTGTTGAACGGCCGGTATTACCCACCAGACCAATTTGCTGTCCCCGCTTAACTTTCTCGCCAACCTTTACGTGAATGGCGCTCATGTGTGCATACAGTGTCTCGTAGCCGTATCCGTGGTCAATAACTACGTAGTTTCCGAAACTGCTGCTGATGGTCGCTTTTTTGATCACCCCATCACCTGTAGCCTGAATTGCCGTACCTCGTGGGGCGGTAAAGTCAATACCATAGTGCATCTTTTTCACCTTGAAAATGGGGTGAATACGATAACCAAATCCGGATAACAAGCGCACACCCCGGACTAATTTATCGGACCGAACAGGCTTAATGGAAGGCATGGAAGCCAGCATTTTCTCTTTTTCGGTGGCCATATTCATCAGCGTATCCAAGGATTTAGACTGGAGGGCGAGTTGGTGCCTTAACTTCCGCACACGTTCCCAGGACTGAGCCATTACCTCGCCACCGTGGCGATACTCGCGCAGGTTTTCATATTCATCATGACCACCGACACCCCCTTCCCAAACATCTTCATCAATGGGGTTCATTCCAAAGATCATCCGATAGGCATAAGCATCGCGATCCTTTAAATTATCCAAAACGCCTTGTACGACTTCAAAATCAGCGTTGAGTTTATCGTATTCAGCTTCCATGGCATCGATCTCCTGAAGGAGGGCCTTCTCCTTAGGCGATGGGAAATACTCGTGTAGGATCAGGGTGAAAATAAAGGCGGTGAAGATGGCCGCACATACAAATCCGAAAATCCGCAGGATGCGGGTACTAAGGGATTCTTCGACTTTTTCGTACCGAAGAGTGTGCCTGTTGTAAACAAACTTTTCTTTTCTCATTTGTGGTTGACTTGCCAGTAATTCTAAATTTCAGTTCAGCCTAATTGTGTTCATGGGCAGTGCTGAGACTTAGGTTTTCGTTACCCTTGCTAACAGGTGGATCGAAAACGTTATATGGCTTATACCACCAGACTTTTTGATTCTGTTATGGTGCTTTTTTAATACTTTTTCGAAAGCGAAAGGCCCAGGAAAAAGGGAGTTTTAACTCCGGATAACACCCTCAAAGCTTCTTAAAGGTAAAAGTCTGCCACAATTTTCCAAAATTAAAAAAGCGGAAAACTTGTGGACGTGGTCCTTAAACACCCGGAATTCGGAAGAGACGAAACGTAACAAAAACATTCTACCAGAAAAAGAAGTTTTTTACTCTATCCCAATTACGGCGTTTCGTACCAATAAAGCCCTATAACTGGCTTATTTTCAATTAGTTCATTGCTTGGCTGAGCAAATATGCACAATAAGCAGAGATTAGTATACGAATTAAGAAAACTTTAACAAAGATCAGGGAACGCACTGTCCATGTAATCAGTTGATTAAAAATTTTCTAAAGAGAAGCCGGGGGTGTCAGCCTCTGGGAAAGCAAAATTTGTAATTTCGCCCGACATTACTGAAGCAAAAGGAATCAACCCATGCTGACTGCACAGGCTATTCGACAAACCTTTCTGGACTTTTTCGAGGAAAAAGGGCATAAGATCGTTTCTTCCGCCCCGATTGTGACAAAGGATGACCCCACCCTTATGTTCACTAACGCGGGGATGAATCAATTTAAGGATTACTTTCTGGGTAACAAATCACCGGAAGTACGCCGTATCGCCGATACGCAGAAGTGCCTGAGGGTATCCGGTAAGCACAATGACCTGGAGGAAGTGGGGCGCGACTCCTACCACCATACCATGTTCGAAATGCTGGGCAACTGGTCATTTGGTGATTACTTTAAAAAAGAAGCCATAGAATGGGCCTGGGAACTTTTGACCGAGGTATATAAATTGCCAAAGGATCGATTGTACGTTTCGGTCTTCGAAGGTGCACCACTCGAAAACCTGGAACCAGATGAAGCCGCCGCCAATATCTGGCAGCAATTCGTGGATAAAGACCGCATCCTGTATTTCGATAAGAAAGATAACTTCTGGGAGATGGGCGATACCGGCCCCTGCGGTCCTTGTTCGGAAATCCATATTGACCTTCGGACTGAGGCAGAACGCAAAAAAGTAGATGGTAAGGACCTGGTCAATGCCGACCACCCACAGGTCGTGGAGATATGGAACCTGGTCTTCATTCAGTTTAATCGCAAAGCTGATGGCAGCCTGGAAAACCTGCCGGAAAAGCATGTAGATACCGGAATGGGCTTCGAACGCCTCACCATGGCGCTACAGGCTAAGAATTCCAACTACGATACGGATATTTTCACTCCCTTCATCCAATTGATCGAAAAAGCTTCGGGTAAAAAGTACACCGGTAAGTACGAGGAATCTACCAAAACGGATATAGCCATGCGCGTCGTAGCCGATCATATCCGGGCCGTGGCCTTTGCCATTGCCGACGGACAATTACCCGGTAATACAGGTGCAGCCTATGTAATTCGACGTATCCTGAGACGGGCTGTACGGTATTACTATTCCTTCCTGGACATACACGAACCTTTCCTGTATACGCTGATCCCACTCCTTTCCAAAACTTTTGAAGAGGTCTTCCCCGAGTTAAAAGCGCAGGAGGAACAGGTTTCCAAGGTGATCGAAGGGGAAGAAAAGGCCTTTTTGAATACTCTGGAAAATGGGCTTAAGCGCTTCGACACCTTAGCCGTTTCGAAAAAGACCATCCCTGGTGAAGCAGCTTTCGAACTGTATGACACCTATGGCTTTCCCATTGACCTTACTCGCCTGTTGGCAGAAGAAAAAGGCTGGAAAGTAGATGAAGCAGGCTTCGAAAAAGCCCTTAAAGCTCAAAAGGATCGCTCCAGGGCAGATGCCCAAAAAGCCGTGGGTGATTGGATGGAACTGGAGGCCGGCACCCCCAATGAATTTGTAGGGTATGACCGCCTCACAGTCGAAGATGCGCGGGTTTTGAAATACCGCACAGTAAAGGTTAAAGACAAGGATCAATTCCAGATCGTACTTAACCGCACCCCCTTTTATGCAGAAAGTGGGGGGCAGCGAGGCGATCAAGGTCTGCTTTTTTTCGAAGCTGAAAAAATTCCCGTTCTGGATACCCAGAAGGAAAATGACCTGATCATTCATGTCGTCAAAAAACTACCGGAGAACCTGAAGGCTCCTGTAAAAGCAGAAGTATATGCCGCCAAAAGAAATGCTACCTCCAAGAACCACTCTGCCGTCCACCTCATGCATGCAGCTTTACATCGTACTCTTGGTGAGCACGCCCTGCAAAAGGGGCAGGATGTAGATGACCAACGCTTGCGCTTCGATTTTTCTCATTTCCAGAAAATGGAAGAAGAGGAGATCCAGGCAGTGGAGGACTTGGTCAATGCAAAGATCCGCGAAAACATACGACTGGAGGAGGACAGGGCCATTCCGATCGAGGAGGCCAAAGCAGCGGGTGCTCTTATGCTCTTTGGGGAAAAATATGGTGAGCTCGTTCGGATGATCACCTTCGACCCGGGTTTTTCCCGGGAGCTTTGTGGGGGTACGCACGTTTCCGCTACCGGTGAGATCGGCTTATTCAAGATCCTAAGCGAAAGTGCGGTAGCTGCCGGAGTACGCCGGATCGAAGCAATAACCGCCGAGCAAGCCCAGCAATATATTCGAAAAGAGCTGGAGGTCTTGGACCAGGTCAGGGCGCAATTTAAAAACACCAAAGATGTTTTGCGTTCTGTTACCACCTTACAGGAGGAGAATAGATCCTTGAAGAAGGAACTGGAGCAATTGCGGGCTGCCGGAGCCACTGCCCTTAAAGGAGACCTCAAAGCAGCCGCAGTGCAAGGGGATGGCTTCCAGTTCGTCGCTGCTCAACTACCCATTGATGATTCTAATGCCTTGAAGAACCTGGGGTACCAACTCGAAAAGGAACTGCATCCGGCAGTGATCGTTTTCGGTGCCGAGATAAAGGAAAAACCGCAATTGATGGTTATCATCAGCAAACCATTGACGACATCCAAAGGCCTTGATGCCGGTAAGATTATTCGGGAACTGGCCAAAAATATAAAGGGCGGCGGTGGCGGACAAGCTTTTTTCGCTACTGCCGGAGGAAAGGATGTCAGCGGCCTGGCCAATGCCATCAAGCAGGCGAAGAATCTGATCCTCCAGCATTAACCCGGGTAGTTCGAACCAGTTTTCGGAGAAGGGCAATCTGCCCCAGGTGGTAATGAACATGTTCGATAATGCCGGTGATATTGCGGTAATAATTACCATAATCACCCCCGGCAAAGGGAGCTTCCCATTGTTCCTCTGGCATCTGCTCTATGAGTTCCGCAAACCGATCGGCCTCCTTCCATATCTGTTCTTGCCATTGCTCCCAATCTTCCTTCGAATGGATGGGCGGGTGCTCAAAGCTGTATTTGTCCCTGGCTTCCAGTGCCCCACCTTCCAGTACCCTGGTGACCTCCCTGGGGTAGTAATGCAAATGGTTCAGCAAGACGGCTATGGTATTGCACCCTTTTATCTTCACAAGGGCCTCCTCCCAGCTAATAGCTGATAATTGATCCTTCAGGTTGGAGGCCGTCCAGTTCCCGGAATAGTAAACTGCTCGAAATTGCTGGGCGATTTGGGCAGAAAGTTGCATGGTGGTAGTAGTTCATTCGATCTGCTGTTTTGAGGTTCCTTTAATGACAGACCTTAAATAATGGAATTTAGCTAAATTTCGCCAATTGGGGGAGGGTGTTTAAACCGACTTTCCGATTTATCGGAGGCAGCGATACGCCACCCCCATAACAGACCATAAGAGTACCTGGTATCTTGTATTAAGTATCCCGGAGGCTTTGCAACCCAAAGCCTTAAAACCTTCATACGTTCTCAAATTATTCCTTACTTTAATTTTTCCAAACAGAAAAAGTACCAGGAAATACCAAAAGACTTATGCAGATAAAAGCAAGGCCCAAAACGTATGATGTCGTCATCGTCGGTTCTGGAGCAGGCGGCGGTATGGCTGCCAAAATACTGGCTGAAGCAGGCTTATCGGTGGCCATCATGGAAGCCGGCCCTTATTTCGATCCCAAAGATAATGCCACCCGTACGCAAATGCGCTGGCCCTGGGAGTCTCCCCGGCGAGGGGCCAACACCCAGCGCGCTTTTGGTGATTTCGACATGGCTTATGGTGGCTGGGATATAGAGGGTGAACCCTACACCACTCATGATGACACCAACTTTGCCTGGTTCCGTTCACGTATGCTGGGCGGCAGGACTAACCACTGGGGGCGCATTTCCCTTCGGTTCGGCCCAAGGGACTTTAAGCGAAAAAGCATTGACGGACTGGGGGATAACTGGCCTATCGGCTATGAGGATGTAAAGCCTTATTACGATAAGGTCGACAAACTGATCGGCATATTCGGCACCCGGGAAGGCATCCCCAATGAACCCGACGGCTTTTTCCTGCCGCCACCCAAACCCCGTCTACATGAGCTCTACTACATTAAAGGAGCCCGGAAAGCCGGGATACCCGTCATTCCAGCCCGTATTTCCGTAGTTACCAAAAAGATCAGTAACGCCCGGGGAGTTTGTTTCTACTGCGGCCAATGTAGTCGCTCCTGCAATGTTTACGCCGATTTCTCCTCGGGTTCCTGCCTGATCCTGCCCACCCAGCGAAAAGGCCATACCCTGGATCTGTATGTCAATTCCATGGTTCGGGAAGTACTTACCAACACGGAGGGGAAAGCAAAAGGAGTATCCTACATCAACAAAGAGGACCGGCGGGAATACCAGATCAAAGGCAAAGTAGTGGTACTTGCAGCCTCTGCCTGCAGCAGTGCGCGAATCTTATTAAATTCAAGATCCCCACGCTTTGCCGAGGGCCTCGGCAACAGCAGCGGTCTGGTTGGACATTATCTGCACGACTCTACCGGGGCTTCCCGGGCGGCTTTCCTCCCTGCTCTCATGAATAGAAAATTATATAATGAAGACGGGACCGGCTCCATGCATGTTTATACCCCATGGTGGCTGGATGGCCAAAAACTGGATTTTCCTCGTGGTTATCACCTCGAAGTCTGGGGAGGGCTGGGCATGCCCAGCTATGGGATCGGATGGAATGTCTCTGAAATGAATCAATACATCGGCGGCCAGATTGGAGGATATGGCACCAAACTCAAAGAAGACGTACGCCGCTTTTATGGCTCCGTGGTCGGGATCAGCGGACGCGGAGAATCCATCGCGCAAAAAGATAATTACTGCGAACTCGACCCCGAAAAGGTGGATGAGTTCGGGATCCCTGTCCTTCGATTCCACTACAAATGGACCGAGCACGAGCGGAAGCAGGCCCGACATATGCAGGATACCTTAGAAGAGGTCCTGACTGCCATGGGCGGGGAATTGCTGGGCGAAAAACCAGGTGCCGATCGCAATTACGGCCTCACCCAACCCGGGGAGATCATCCATGAAGTGGGGACCACCCGCATGGGCAAAGATCCGCGCAATTCGGTTACCAATTCCTACAACCGCCTACACGATGTGGACAACGTCTATATCGTCGACGGTGGTCCTTTTGTTTCACAGGCCGACAAAAACCCCACCTGGACTATCCTCGCTCTTAGCTGGCGGGCATCCGAACAAATCATCGAACGCTTCCAACAAAACAACATCTAAACCATGGATCGCAGAACTTCTATAAAAACCTTTATCCTTGGGGCGGCCGGAGGTACTACTCTACTAAGTGGTGCTGTCTCCTGTACTCCAGAAACTGGAAATGGCGAGCAGAGTGCTAATGAACAGACGGGAGATGAAGGCTATGGGCGCACGCCCCGTGAAAAAACCCACGATGACCGCATCCTGGCAGAAACCTTTTTTACAGACCATGAAATGGCTACCCTTACCGCCCTTTGTGGGTTAATCCTACCAGCCGATGCCAGGTCAGGTTCGGCGGTAGATGCCGAGGTACCGGATTTTATTGAATTCATGGCAAAGGATTATCCGGACTTTCAACTCCCCCTTCGTGGCGGGCTAATGTGGTTAGACCATCAATCCTTAACCCGTTTTGAAAGGGTTTTCAAGGATGCTCTCTCCGAACAGCAAACGGCCATACTGGACGATATCGCCTATCCTCAGGTAATGGAAAAGGATGCGGATCACCCTATGGGACCCGGCATTCGTTTTTTTAATCTCGTCCGGAACCTGACACTGACGGGTTTTTATACCAGCCCGGAAGGCGTACTTAATGACCTCGAATACAAGGGCAATGTCGCCAACATCTGGGACGGTGTACCGGAGGAGGTCATGCGGGAACACGATTTAATGCTGGATCCCGAATGGGCTGCCAAATGCATTGACCAAAGTACCCGGAATGAATTAGCTCAGTGGGATAGCGCAGGAAATTTGATTTGACGGTTTGGCTGTTTTGCATTATACCTCCTGTTCCCATTCGAAAAGGCCCCCTAACGCTTAGTTTTTAAAAAGGTTGATCGAATTCGATGTAAGGAGTGGAATGGTTCCAACCAATGGATTTCTCTTCATTATTGAATGGGAATGGCGAAAGACTCTCAGCTAAGGAAGTAAAGTATTCGAAACCATACAGGTTCAAGCTCTTTGGACCAGTCAAGGTTCCAATTTTTAATCCATTCGATCACAAAAATTCCTCTCAAGTAGCAGGGGATGCTGCGGAGGTTTTGCGAAATCAATTGCGCGAAACCGTGGCTATTGACCAGGCTTTATGTATTTTCGAGGGAGGTCGATCGCGAATAAAGCGTTGGAAAGCTCCCCTTTACCTAAACCCAAACAGGAGGAACGATACCCGATCGATTCCCGCAAAATGCAGCACCCAGTCAAAGTGAAAAAACAAATACTGTACACACATGAGAACGACAATATTCATTCTGAGCCTTTTTTTGATAGGCAGCGCCTGCACGGAAATAGCCGCACCTGAAGGGGAAGCAAACAATGCAAATGAGCAAGCAGCAAAAGCACCCATGCAAGCTAAATTGGACAAATATGTACCGGTTAAACTGACCACTGATGTCAGCAAATTGAGCAGCGATCAGAAGGAAATGATCAAGATCCTGATCGAAGCAGGCGCCATCATGGATGAACTTTTCTGGTACGAAGCCTATGGCGAAAAGGAGCCTTTCCTGGAGGGCTTACCGGATGAAGCCACTCGTCGCTTTGCCGAGATCAACTACGGCCCCTGGGATCGCCTGGCGAACAACGAACCTTTTGTGGAGGGCGTGGGCCCCAAACCCGCCGGTGCCAATTTCTACCCTGTCGACATGACCAAGGAGGAGTTTAACACCTCCGAATTAAATCAAAAGGCGAGCTTATATACTTTCCTCCGCCGGGACGACAACGGGCAATTGAAGACCGTTCCCTATCGCGAAATGTTTGCCGAACAGGTCGCTCAAGTGGCGGAGCTTTTAAACCAGGCTGCAGAATTGGCGGAAAATGAGGCCCTAGCAAATTACCTGCGTCTGCGCAGCCAGGCCCTGCTCACCGATGAGTACCAGCCCAGTGACCTGGCCTGGATGTCGATGAAAGACAATCAACTGGATGTGGTGATCGGCCCGATAGAAACCTATGAGGATCAGCTCTTCGGCTACAAGGCCGCTCACGAAGCTTTCGTCCTGGTAAAGGATATGGACTGGAGCGCCCGACTGGCAAAGTACGCCCAGTTTCTGCCCGGACTTCAAAAGGACCTGCCTGTGCCAGATCAGTATAAAGCCGAAACCCCCGGGAGCGATGCCGAATTGAATGCCTATGATGTTGTCTTTTATGCAGGCGACTGCAATGCCGGCAGCAAGACCATTGCCATCAACCTGCCTAACGACGAGGAGGTACAATTGCAGAAAGGTACCCGCCGCCTGCAATTAAAGAATGCCATGCGCGCCAAATTCGACAGGATCATGTTACCCATTTCAGAGGTATTGATCGTCGAAGAACAGCGCAAGCACATTACTTTCGACGCCTTTTTTAGCAACACCATGTTCCACGAGGTAGCTCATGGGTTGGGTATTAAGAACACCATCAACGGGCGGGGTACCGTCCGACAAGCCCTGAAAGAACACGCCTCTGCCCTCGAAGAAGGCAAGGCCGATATTCTGGGACTATACATGATCAAGCAATTGCATGAGCAAGGCGAACTGGAAGGCGATTTAGCCGATTATTACGTAACCTTCATGGCCGGCATTTTCCGGTCTGTCCGCTTTGGGGCCTCTTCTGCTCATGGAAAAGCCAACATGATCCGGTTCAACTACTTTCAGGAGCGAGGCGCCTTCGAACGCCTGGAGAACGAGACCTACCGGGTTAACCTGGATAAACTCGATCAGGCTGCCGAGGAACTATCCAGAGATATTCTCAGGCTACAAGGTGACGGCGACTATGAGGGCGTAGCTCAACTGGTCGAAAACAAGGGTCTTATCAGGGATCAATTGCAAACCGACCTGGAACGGCTAACCACAGCCAACATTCCCGTGGATATCGTTTTCGAACAAGGCGTGGAAGTGCTGGGGCTTTAGGGGGTGTTGAATTCGAATAACGAAAAATCAAGTCAGGTATGGAGCGCATAGAGACCCTTCATCCGGAAGGAAAAAAAGGGGTGAATATTTTAAAGAGCAAATACGATCAAGTCGCCGAAACAATCCTTACCGTCTTACGGGAAGCGGATCACCCCATTTCCTTTACCGATATGTCCCAAGCAGCTGAGCAGTGTCTGATCGAGGCAAAATTCGATGGAAAACCCCTTTGGTACATTACTACGGTAAAGTTAGATCTGGAGGCAAGAGCCAAGCTTCGGCGCATCCCCACTCTCCACATTTGCTTGAACTGGTAAAACAATGAGAAGTTCTGTTGACCAGCCTGATCCCAGGTTTCAAAACCCCAACCCCCTTAGGAACGAAACCGATCCTATCGTCGTCTATGCTACTGAAATGAGCATGCCGGTTCCGGCCCTTTTACGGGAACTGGAGCGGGAAACCCACCTAAAGACCCTGGCGCCTCAGATGCTGAGTGGACCCTTGCAAGGTCGTTTATTGAGCTTGTTAAGTAAATTGCTGCAACCTAAATGCATATTGGAGATCGGGACCTTTACCGGTTACTCCGCCCTTTGCCTGGCGGAAGGCTTGCCTGAAGATGGGGAATTGCACACCATTGAAGCCAATGATGAACTGGAATACCTTATTCGAAAATATTTCTCCAGATCCGAACAAAGAAAGCAGCTGCATTTACATATCGGTCACGCCCGCGAGATCATCCCCAAGCTGGCTGGAAATTTTGACCTTGTTTTTCTGGATGCCGGCAAACGGGATTATACCAAGTATTACGACCTGCTTATTGAAAGGATCAAGCCCGGCGGAATAATCCTTGCTGATAATGTCCTTTGGAGCGGGAAGCTTATCTTCGAGCGGGAAGACCCCGACGCCCGGCTTCTTCATCAGTTTAACGAAAAGCTCCGGCAGGATGATCGGGTAGAAACCGTATTATTGCCCATCCGGGATGGCCTTTTGGTGGCCAGGAAACGATGAACAATCAGCTGGGGCAAGTCCAGCGAGCATCAACCCTCCTATATGTCTAAATCCGAATACATACAATTCACCCAAGATTGGAAAGACCAACTTCCCATCTACTTTCAACCCTGGTACCTTGACGGGGCCTGCTCAAATGGGTACTGGGATGCAGTTTGTGTGAAAAAGGGACAGCAGCTTGTGGGTGTCTTTCCATATGCTTTTAAAAAGCGATGGGGGTTCACCTATTCAACTATCCCAACTTTTGTAAAATTCCTGGGGCCGTGGTTAATCCCCAAATTCCGGGACCACCAATCGTCCGAGCCTATTCTTAAAGCCTTGATCGAACAACTCCCCCCCCTGGACGGGTTTAAATGTACGACAGATTATACCGTAGAAAACTGGATGCCTTTGTATTGGTCCGGGTTCAAGCAAACTACGCACTATTCCTATCAACTGCCGCTGGAGGAGGAATCGGTTATTCATGCCGGCCTGAATCGAAATATTCGACGAAACCTCCGAAAGGCAGCATCCTTTTTTACCATCGAACAAAGCGAGGACCTGGAGCTTTTTTTCAGCTTGAACCAAATGAGTTTTGAAAGGCAAGGCGCAAAAACGCCCTATAATTTCGAACAACTGAAAAGGCATGATGACGCGCTTCGCGAAAAGGAAGCCCGGGCCATATTTCTGGCCAGGGACCAGCAGGGCAAGGTACATTCAGGGGCTTACCTAATCTGGGATAAGCATTCGGCCTACTATCACTTATCCGGTGATGAGCCCGAAACAAGGCAAATGGGCGGCGGTATACTCCTCATACAGCATTCTATCCGGTATGCCAGGGATGAAAAACAATTGAGCTGGTTTGATTTCGAAGGCAGCATGATCCCCGGCGTGGCAGCAGTCAGAAGGCAATTTGGAGCCTTCCCCAGGCCATACTTCGTACTTTGGAAGTACAATAACCGATGGTATCGATGGCTTGATTCCCTCAAAAAGAACTTATAATTCAAGAGAAAACCCTTAACTTTCCTTCGGTTCCGGAAAGATTTCTAGATCACCTCCAAAATTCAGTAAAACAACAATATGATGAAAAAAGCACTTTCGAGATTTTCCTTATTAATGCTACCCGCTTTATTCCTTGTCGCCTGTAATCAAACTCCGAAGAACGATCAGGATGATCAAGCCGGAGAAGAAGACAGTAATTATTCCGACGCCATTCAAGAAATCGATGATATGACGGCCGATCTCAACAATATGTCCGGAATAGAGCGGAAAACCATTGACAACTATGCTACCGAATCCCGCAGCGGCCGAGTCGACTACAGTATGGTCAACGGACAGGTTCGAATGATCACCAGCGATACGGAGCTAAACGATGAAAGCCAGAATGACAAAGAATGGGTTTACCTGGACCCGAATGGCAACCTGCGCTCCTACCGCAAGCTGACCCGTATGAATTCTTGTGACAACGGTGAAATGGGGCCTTGCGTGCAGGAAGTAAAAGTGTATTACGACGAATCCGGCAATGCCTTTACAGCCTTTGAACGTACCAAAATGCTAAGCGATAGCGATAACAGCCTCAATATGGCGGGTATTCTCTTTGAAGAAACAGACTATTTCGATTCTTATGCCCTTAGTGGTACTTCTGCCATGAAAAAATACATGTCCGATTTGGAGATGATGGAAGACATGGCCGACGAAGAGGAAGGATCAATGGACGAGGAAACCGCCGATAAAGCACCTTCAGAAAATACAGGCGGCGGATCCAAACCGGAAGCTGAAAAACCCAGCAAACCTGAATCCAGTGGTCCTAAACTGAATGAAGAGCGACTACCTTACAACAACGCTCCAGCCCAGATCGGAGGTTCCATCTCCGGTAAAGCCAATCAGGCTTACCTAGTGAAGGTACCTGCGAACCAGTCAACTAAGGTTTCGGTCAGTGGAAGTTCAGCGAATATTCGAATGCTTGTTTACGATCGCAATAATAAAATGATCGGCCGGCCTGGCCAGGAGGCAGTAGTAACCGTTCCTTATAATGGAGACATCAAAGTTGCTGTTTATCTAAACGGGGGCGACGGCAGCTCCGATTTCAACCTTCGGGTGGAGCCTGCCGAAAATTCCGACATGTAGACCTTATTTTTAGAAGGTGTCTCAAAAGGAAATAATCCTTTTGAGACACCTTCTAAAAATAAGGTTTATTCTTTCCGCCTTGAAGCCGCTTATTAAAAAAGAGAAAGATACCCAAAATGCACTTTTGGCGCTCTAAAGTCGGGCGGCGTGCCATTCTGTCCTCCAATGGCAAGACTGATCCCGAATAAGCCCGCCCGGGTTTCAAAAGTAAGCCCGGCTCCAAAGCCATAAGCCTGCAGATCATTCCGCCCTGCTTCCGTATAATCTCCGATCAGACCGTAGTCTCCAAATACATACAGATAAGAATTGCGATCCAGCAATAAACGGTACTCCAAAGTCCCTACTCCATAGCGTGTGGCGAAGAAGAACTCTTCGTCAAAGCCACGCAACAGCCGGTTCCCCCCCAGCCTATGCTGCTCATTTCGATAAACCGGTGCATCTGAAAATAGGCTGAACCCCGTGAGGGCAAGCTGCAGGGTGCTACGCCGCCATAGGGGGAAATAACGCTCTAAACGCAAATACGTACGATATTGATTGCTGCGGGTCTGAAGGCTATCGTACAAGTAGCCAAAGCCCAATTCTTCAATGCGATTATTTATTAGTATGCGCCGGGTACCTGCACTAGCTCTCAGACTTAGCTCCCACCCTCGGCGAGGATTAAAACGATAGTCTACGTTCGACCAGTTGTATTGCAAACCATAGGAGGTACTACGGGTATCCAGATCATTGGGCAATTGGCCGGTCGCTTCCAGGACAGCTTCATCAATAGATAACAAACGGCTGGAGCTGGATTCGATAAAACCCTTCAAAAATGCCCGGCTGGAGATCAAATACTGCACGCCAATATCAAGGTCCAGGTTTAGAAAGGTAGTATCCCGCCGATACAAATGAAAACTTCCTTCAACACCAAAGGGTAAGTTGAACAAATAGGGATAATTCAGGGCCAGATCCAGGAGTTGCGTTTGAGGGCGTAATTGTTCGAACCGAGCGTAGATGCGTTCTCCCCGGGCCAATTGGTTATATAATTCCGCTTCAAAACTTCCGGTGATCAGCAGGCGATCCACCTGAGCACTATTCGGTAAAACTCCGATCAGAAAATCGAAACGGGAGGACCGGCGTTTGCGAAGGGGCAGGGTCACTTCTGCTTTTTCTCCTCTGAATACCAAAGATGGATTGCCGTTTAATTCGAGATAAGGAATATCCTGTAGGCGCCGGGGGATCTCCAGGAAATCCCGGTATTCGAAAGGGTCCCCTGCCTGCATTTCCAAGACACCCTGCAGGAAGGCCGGGGCGAGGCGAACATCACCCTGCACCTTAAGCGAATCCCAACGAACAAAACCGCCAGGCTCCCAGGCCAAGGTTGCCCATACCTTCCGGTCAGTACCCATCACAAGGGAGTCAAGGCGCACCCGGGCAAAGGGATAACCATTTTCCGATAACCGCTGCAGCAATCGTTGCCGGCGACCGGGCCATTGTTCGAACGGAATTTGCTCCACCTGTTTCCACCGACGATCGGGTGCAAGCTCTTGGAGGTCATCTGGTATTCGAAGTTCCAGCCAGGAGTAATGTTGTCCGAGGTGCCAATGCAGTAGTATGGTACTATCCTGTACAGACCAGTCATCTATTGCAGCTTCCAGGTAGCCGTAGCCATGAAGTTGTTCCAGGCTTTGTTGTAGAGTGTCAAACAGGCTGCTGGTATCATTAATGGTCAAGGGCAGATCTCGCCATATGGATTTATCTTGTGCCGGCCCCCAGTCGAGTTGGTAACCGGATTGTGCCGGAAGCGAATAAGGGTTGAGGAAAATAAGGCAAGAAGAGAGAAGCATACGCAGTAAGTGGTAAGGCCACTTAAAACGGCCCTTCCATTTGGCTGCATCCCTTTTTTTCCTGATATTCCGCATAATCAGGAAACGACATAAAACAGGGTTTTGGTTTTTTATTTGGCTGACGAAAGAGCGCGATAGCCTGGAAATAATTCAGCAGTTCACTAATTTCACCACACCACAAGTTCACCCTGTATGGGGCTATACCTCCACATCCCTTTTTGCAAGCAGGCTTGCCACTACTGCAACTTCCATTTTTCGACCAGTACGAAAAACCAGGCGGCTTTTGTGGATGCGCTGCTCCTTGAATTGGAGCTGCGCAAGGATTTTCTTGATGGGGTGCCATTGGGTTCGATATATTTTGGCGGGGGCACGCCCTCCTTACTGACGGCAGAGCAACTGGACCGCATTTTCAAAAAAATATTCGAATTTCACCTTGTTGAGGAAAATGCCGAGATCACCCTGGAAGCCAACCCGGATGACCTAACGCCCGAAAAATTGAGGGAACTAGCCCAATCGCCGGTCAACCGATTAAGCATTGGCCTGCAATCCCTTTCGGAAGAGGACCTGCGCTTTATGAATCGCGCTCATACTGCTGAAGAAGCGCACCGCTGCATTGAACTTTCTCAGGAAGCCGGGTTTAACAGGCTAACGGTAGATCTCATCTACGGCAGTCCAACCACCAGTGATGCACAATGGCTGAAAAACCTTGATTTTCTGATCGAAAGAGCCATTCCACACCTTAGCTGTTATGCTTTAACCGTAGAACCTCAAACAGCCCTGGATCATTTCATTCGAAAGGGAAAAGCCCCGGCCGTGGATGAAGAACAGGCTGCCCGGCAATTCGAAATAATGCTTGAACGCCTCCGACAGGCGGGTTACGAGCAATATGAGATCTCCAATTTTGCCCGTGGGGCCCAATATGCCATTCACAATTCGAATTACTGGAGGGGAAAACCTTATCTGGGCATTGGCCCTTCGGCACATTCCTACGATGGGCAAAATCGCTATGCAGTAGTTGCCAATAATACCAAATACATTCGTACCCTGCAAGAAGGGGAACTGGCATCCATCCTAAGCATCGAAAAACTTACCCCCACTGATCGCTACCACGAGTACCTGCTTACCGGCCTTCGCACCCGGTGGGGCTGCCAGCTGGATCAAATCCCCTTTTCCTTTCAGGAGCATTTTCTACAACAAATTCAAGCCTTCCTCAAAAGTGGAAAGGTAGCCCGAAATGGCAATACCTTCACCCTGACGGACAGCGGGAAACTGTTGGCTGACCATATCACATCCAGTCTGTTTATTTGAAATAAATTTTTTGTTTTAAAAATTGACTTTTTAAAACATTTTTGTATTTTTGTATTGAAAGCGATTTTCAATCAACAGTTTGTGTTTTTCAGCCCCAAAGGCTCAAAGCAAATGACCATGGAATTAGAAATCTTAATCAGCAAAAAAGGCACCAGGGTGATCAAAGCCACCAATTTGCATACTGTTCTGCAATTACCGGCCCATCATTACGGGCCGAATGCCCGTAAATGGCTGAATGACATCTATCAGTTTCAGGACGGTATTCGGAAACCGGAACACCTACGGGATTATGCTCCTCGCAAACTCAAGGAGGCCCCTGGTTTGAAGGATTATTATCTATCTGTTGAACTGGCCAAGCTGATCACCTTAAATTCCAACAGTAAAGTCAAATCAAAATACGCACGACAATTGCTCGAATTGGAGGAAAAAGTATCCAGGGCGGAACTACTCGACCAGGATCAGGTCGTCAATTTGCTGGAACTTACCCGGGCCATGAGCCGTACCAGTTTCCAGAAGCAAAGCATGCAGCAACACCTGGAAGTGTATGAACAACGCAATCAAGGTTCCGCTACCAACTGGTGGAAGTACCGCTCCGACGTTCTTGGGTATAACTTACAGAACTTACAACTCAAGGCTCAGCAAAAAGGGATAGTCGCCAGGGGGCGTTCTCAACATAGCCTGCTTCTTGTCCTCGACAAGTACGAACTAATCCGTACAGGCATTATTGACTGGTATATGGCACAGGGTAAAAGTGAAGAATATGCCCAGAACATGGGTAAGCTTGCCCGCCAATTAGCAGAAAGTATGCGCCTTGATATATACGATGATCGGAAAGGTAACAATATCTTTGCTCCCGAAGTCAATGCAGGTTTATTTGCCATTCTGGAGCAAACCGGGCAACGAGCATGATGAGTAAATGGAGGTGCAGCAATTTTTACTCTACCTCCTCACCATCTGCAATCAGTACTTCTAAGATTTGTTGCGCCGCTTTAGCAATTCTGGTTCCCGGGCCAAAGACTCCAACCACTCCCTGTTCAAAGAGGTATTCATAGTCCTGATGAGGGATAACGCCTCCTACCACTACCATAATGTCCTCTCTGCCCAAAGCTTTTAGGGCTTGAATTGTTTTTGGCACCAGCGTCTTGTGGCCGGCAGCCAGTGAAGAGATCCCAAGCAGATGGACATCGTTCTCTGCAGCCTGCCGGGCTGCCTCCTCAGGCGTTTGGAACAAAGGACCAATATCCACATCAAACCCCAGATCAGCAAAGCTGGTAGCGATAACCTTGGCGCCCCGGTCGTGGCCATCCTGGCCCAATTTTGCGATCATGATCCGGGGACGGCGCCCTTCCAGGTCGGCAAATTGGTCGGCAAGGGACCTTGCACGAAGAAAATCATCATCATTACTGATCTCACTGGAATATACGCCGGATACTGATTTAGTAAGGGAAGCAAAGCGGCCAAAGGAGGACTCCATAGCGGTAGATATTTCCCCCAATGTAGCCCGATGCCGTGCACAGGTTACCGCCGCTGCTAATAAATTCCCGCTGCCCGTTTCAGCAACCTTTGCCAAATCCTTCAAGGCGGACTGGACAGCCGATTCGTTCCGGGTTGAATTTACCGTCTTAATTCTCTTTATTTGAGCATCGCGCACAGCGGTATTATCCACCTCAAGAATATCAATGGGATCTTCTTCCTCCCGCACAAAAATATTGACGCCTACAATTTTATCCTTACCACTATCGATACGAGCCTGTTTACGTGCAGCTGCCTCTTCGATCCGCAGTTTTGGCAAGCCGGTTTCAATAGCTTTCGCCATACCTCCCAAATCTTCTACTTCCTCAATCAGGGACCAAGCTCTTTTCGCCAATTGATCAGTCAGGGACTCCAGATAATAGGATCCCGCCCAAGGGTCCACTGCTTTGGTGATGTCCGTTCCTTCTTGTAAAAAGATTTGAGTATCGCGAGCAATTTTAGCAGAAAAATCTGTCGGAAGGGCGATAGCTTCGTCCAGTGAGTTAGTATGCAGTGATTGAGTACCTCCTAATACGGCAGCCAAAGCCTCAACAGTGGTTCGAGTGATATTATTGAAAGGATCTTGTTCAGTAAGGCTCCATCCCGAGGTCTGGCAATGGGTTCTCAAGGCCATGGACTTTGGATTTTGCGGGTCAAATTGTTTAACCAATTTGGCCCAGAGCATACGCCCTGCCCGCATTTTTGCGATCTCCATGAAATGGTTCATCCCGATAGCCCAGAAGAAGGAAAGGCGTGGAGCGAATTCGTCAATTTTCAAGCCTGCAGCCAGGCCTGCTCGAATATATTGCAGTCCATCCGCCAGCGTATAGGCTAGTTCAATATCAGCCGGAGCACCGGCCTCGTGCATATGGTAGCCACTAATACTGATCGAATTGAAACGGGGCATATGCTGGGCGGTATAAGCAAAAATATCCGCGATGATGCGCATGGAAGGCTCTGGTGGATAGATGTACGTATTCCGAACCATGAACTCCTTCAGGATATCATTCTGGATGGTGCCGCTTAACTGTTCCGGAGAGACCCCTTGCTCCTCCGCGGCAACGATATAAAAGGCCATCACGGGAATGACGGCTCCGTTCATCGTCATAGACACCGACATTTTATCCAATGGGATTCGGTCGAACAAGAGCTTCATATCCTCCACTGTATCGATTGCAACCCCGGCCTTTCCCACGTCACCTTCTACCCTGGAGTGATCTGAGTCATACCCCCTATGTGTTGCGAGGTCAAAAGCAACCGAAAGCCCTTTCTGCCCTTGCTCCAGGTTACGCCGATAAAATGCATTACTTTCCTCGGCTGTAGAAAAACCGGCATATTGGCGGATCGTCCAGGGCCGTACGGCATACATGGAGCTATATGGCCCTCTTAAAAAGGGGGGCAGCCCAGCACCAAATGACAAGTGTTTTAAGCCAGCTACATCCTGAGGGTCGTAAAAAGACTTTACCGGAATATGTTCCGGAGTATTCCACTCCCGCTTTTCAACTGCCGGGGCAGAGCCCCGTCGGGAAAGATCAAGTTCAATGGCACTAAAATCGGGTCGCTTCATAGTTAAGTGGTTAATTATCCAAATATAACCGGAATAAGCAGTAGAAAAAAGGACTTTTATCAATATTACCCACTATTCCAGCAAGTCATGAAGCCGCCGGGAAAGGGAGCAACAAATTCAAATTTCAACCAAATTCTTTCGAATACCGGCAACGAAGTGTAAAAGCCTTTAATTTTGCGAATATTTTTCTCCTCCCTGAAACCATTATAAGGGTGAATGTGGTTAGTATGGATATTTAAAATGGTTAAATCTTGTTACGTTGATACAGTACAAACGATTTGTTCTTAAAAATGGCCTGCGGGTTTTGATCCACCCTGATTTCAGTACCCCTATGGTGGCAGTAAATGTTTTGTATCAGGTCGGCGCCCGGGATGAACGCCCGGACCGGACAGGCTTCGCTCACCTTTTTGAGCACCTCATGTTCGGAGGATCTACCAATGCTCCGGATTTTGATGAATACATCCAGTTAGCAGGGGGGGAGAATAATGCTTTTACGAATAACGATATTACCAATTACTACGAAATTTTACCCGCCGAAAACCTCGAAACTGCCCTCTGGTTGGAAAGTGACCGCATGAGCGCCTTAAATTTCGATGAACGGTCGTTGGAGACCCAGCGCAGGGTAGTGTTGGAAGAATTCAAGGAAAATTGTATCAACGAACCTTACGGTGATGCCTGGCACCATTTGTCTGATATGGCCTATAAGGTGCACCCCTACCGGTGGCCAACCATTGGAAAGATCCCCCGTCATGTGGAAGAAGCAAAAATGGAGGAAGTGCAGGAATTCTACCAGAAATTTTACAGGCCAAACAATGCCATCCTGGTCATAGCCGGGCCTATTCAACCAGAGCAGGGAGTACAACTTGCTGAGAAATGGTTCGAAGATATTCCAGCCGGGCCCAGTCCACAACGGGTTCTGCCTCAGGAACCTCCCCAAAAAAAGCTGGAGCAGCGCATCTCGCAAGCAAAGGTACCAATGGATGCCCTTTACCTGGCCTTCCACACCCCTGACCGGCTCCACCCGGATTTTTATGCGGCAGATTTACTTTCTGACCTGTTGTGTAACGGCCCTTCTGCCAGACTTTACCGTTGCTTACTTAAAGAGAAAAAAATCGTTTCCCATATCGATTGTTACATAAGTGGGAGTATCGACCCTGGGCTTTTGGTGATCGAAGCAAGGCCATCATTCGGGATTAGCCTGGAAAAGGTGAGCGAAGCCATTTGGTGGGAATTGGAGCTCCTTAAGGAAGAAGGCATTACCGAGAAAGAGTTGACCAAATGGAAAAATAAAGTCCAAAGTAGCCTGGCCTTTTCCGAACTCAATATCCTGAATAAAGCCATGAACCTTGCCTTCTTCGAATGCCTGGGCAGAGCGGAATTGATAAACGAGGAAAAAACGCTGTATCAACAACTGACCACAAACGACCTCAATCGGATGGCAAGGGTGATTATTACGGAGGAAAATTGCTCAGAATTACAATACCGCGCCCAATAAATCTTTACCATGGCGGGGCTATTCCGGGCCGAATAATTCCTCCAGCTTGGATTCAAGATAAGGGCCTCGGAGATTTTTGGCAATGATCTTCCCTTCCGGGTCAATCAGAATGGTGGCAGGAATAGAGGAAATGCCAAATTGTTGTGCTACCTCATTTTTCCAACCCTGGAGATCACTAACGTGTAACCAAGTCAGTCCATCTTCTTCGATGGCTTCTACCCATTTATCTTCCGTTTTATCCAAACTTACGCCGAGGATCTCAAAGCCTTTATCTTTATATTTGTTGTATGCCCTCAGGACGTTGGGGTTCTCCATCCGGCAGGGTCGGCACCAACTTGCCCAAAAGTCAATAAGGACATAATCGCCACGTAAGCTAATAAGGCTCAGGTCTTTACCATCCGGAGTTTGCTGGGTGAAATCAGGGACTATTCCTCCAATTCGCAGTCCGAGCATTCGGTCGATCTCGGGCCCCATATCGGCCATTGCCCTTGGAAGTTCCTCCCCATAGAGGTCTAGAAACTGTTTTCCGAAATCGGCATATAGATCGTGACGCTTTTCTCGTAATACCGATACGACTCCTCCCAGAGCCATTCGGTGAGCGACTGTTTTTTCCGGCACCTTGCTAAGATTTCTCTCCAGGGTTTGCTGAAGCGGATCCCCGGCCAGGCGGGTTGCCAGCAAAGTATTCGTAAACGACCGAAAGGATTCATACAACCAGGGCATGTGGTTATAGGCCGGATCAGCCAGATCTGCCTGACCAAAGAATTCGTTGGCGAAATAAAGGATCTCATGCCGGTATTCCCCTTTGTTATTGATATAAGACAAATAGGTATTCACGGCAGCAATTTGGGCAAGGTAGTCATTGGTTTCCCGAATGGAATCCAGCAGGTTTAATTTTGCTGCATCTACCTTTGTAAGTAGCGCCTGTAGGGAATCCCTGGTAACCTCATCTGCCCGCATAAATTGCCGTTGAAGAGCATTTCCTTCATCTCTGTGCTTGTCAAGCTCTGCCTTTAGTGTCTTGTAATCTTCATTTAGCTCGGAATGGATATCGGCACTGCTAATACGTGGACAGGTTCCTTCAATATTCACGACAGCTTCTCCTCCCAAAATGATGGGAAGCATCCGCCGGTCTTCGGCCTTGAGGTAGAAAAAGTCAGGCTGATCGGTGGAGAATTCCCATTCATACTCCTCTTTTTTTCCCGGTTTCATTGGACCGACAGGTTCGAAAGCTATCCCATTGAAGGTGTACACCACTGGGGCTTGTTCACATTCGGTCAAATTTGCCGTTAAGGTGCCTTGTGCATTAGCTTGAAAAAACAAGCACCCCAAAAAACAAAAAGAAAGCCAGGTGATCTTATTCATATTTCCACGTTTCACATTCGAAGATTTTGTTCAAAAATAAGGGCTAAAGCGGGCTCTCACAAAAGCAATTCGTTAAATTCACCTTTGCAGGGCATTTAATCTAAAACACCCTAAGACTAATCGATGGTTTTATCGCTTTAGCAACTTAAGCTATATTTTATGGGTTAAAGAAATTGGATCTCCGGATATACGAAGTTCAAAATTAGCCTGGTAAAGTCCAAATTCTTTTTGATTAAGGTAGGCCTGGTTCTATAGAAATACAAAATAAAATATATGCCAAATTTCAGTTATAACAGCACCGGGCGAGGAGGCATGCATCCTTTGTGGAGTATACTGATCATTGTAGCAGTAATGATTGGTCTGTTTATGTTAGCCCGTCTGGCTTTCCGCATCTTATTGTTCCTTTCTCCCTTATTACTGGTCGCTACCCTCTTTATCGATCGAAGCGTAATTCTGGATTACGGTCGCTGGGTCCAAAGGGTCTTCAAAAAGGATACCTTATTAGGGATTGGGGCAGTATTGCTAACGATCGTTGGCTTTCCGGTGGTTTCTTTATTTCTTTTAGGACGGGCTCTGTTTAAACGCAAATTAAAACAGGTAGAATCCGAAATCCGAAAACAACAGGAAGGCGAATTAACTGATTTTGAGGAGTTGGAAAGTAAAAGATTAGATTTCGACCGAATGGAGCGGCCGGATGAATCCTCTTCCAGTGACTATGAAGATTTCTTTCGAAAATGAGCCAAACCCTCCTTTGGGTGGGCCCAATACTGGGTTTGGGCTATTTCTTTTTGATCCTGTTTTACTTAAAATACTGGAAGCGCCTCCCATTCTGGGAACCTCCTCCCTCCTGTGAGCCCACTATTTTCTTGAGTATCCTCCTTCCTGCTCGCAATGAGGCTGATCGAATCGAAGCTTGTTTGGATAGTCTGCTCGCGCAAGACTATCCTTCCCATTTATTCGAGATCATTATCATCGACGACCATTCTACTGATGAAACAGTTGATCGCGTACAAAACCTGAGCGGAGGGGAGCATAGGGTCCGGCTGTTACAATTAAAAGATTTCTCCAATAAGCGTGGCAAAAAACAGGCCCTAAGTATTGGGGTTGAACACGCAAGTGGGGATCATATCATTACCACGGATGCCGATTGCCTCGTCCCGCCCGCTTGGCTCAGGCAGATCGGTAGCCTGTTGGAATCCAGGCCATTGGTGTTTGTAGCCGGCCCGGTTCAATTCTCCAATAACAAGACCCTATTCGAAGCTTTTCAGGCCCTTGATTTTCTGGGTATGATGTTGATTACCGGTGCAGGATTTCAACATGGAGGATGGTTAATGGCCAATGGCGCAAATATGGCTTACGCCAAACGGGCCTTTCAAAAGGTCAAAGGGTATACAGGGAATGACCATATTGCCTCGGGGGATGATCTTTTTTTGCTGCATAAGATCGCTGCACAGTTTCCCAGTGAAATCGCCTTTTTAAAAAACCGGAAGGTTGTCGTTGAAACCCCTGCCCTCCTCTCTTTCCGAGCCTTTATTCAACAAAGGCTGCGCTGGGGCACCAAAAATGCGGCCTACTCCGGTTGGAGTATTACGGCACAGTTGGCATTGGTCTTTTTATTGTGTTGTTACCTGGTTTTGAGTCCCTTACTGATCCTTCTTTTTATGCCCTCGCATGCTTGGTTGATTTGGGGGTTAAGTTGGTTATTAAAGGTTTTTGGAGATTGGTTGCTGTTGTCGGAAGCCTGCCGGTTTTTCGAGCGGAGGGGCCTGTTGCGATATTTTTTACCAGCCCAGGTTTTGCATGTCTGGTACATTACTTTCCTGGGAATAGCGGCGAACCTTGTCAAATCTTACCGCTGGAAAGACCGCCAATTACAATAAACATTCCAGTAGAAGCTGGCTTTAGTTGGAGCAGAAGCAAAAACATCCTTCTTCCCACAATCCTATTCTGTATATTTCGGGCTCCGCTTTTCACTAATCGGGTTCCTGACTATGAATTTTGCAGTTATTGATTATGTCATTTTTATTGCTTATGCCATAACCATCGTAGGCATTGCCTTTTGGGTTACCCGAAAGGGAGGCAAGACTTCTGAAGATTATTTTCTTGCAAGCAAATCCCTGCCCTGGTGGGCGATCGGTGCATCCTTAATTGCTGCAAATATTTCCGCAGAGCAATTTATAGGTATGTCAGGCTCAGGTTTTGCCATTGGCCTGGCTATTGCTTCCTATGAATGGATGGCGGTCATCACTCTGCTGATTGTGGGCAAGTTCTTTCTTCCAATTTTTATAAAATAAGGCTTGTATACCATCCCTGAATTTATCGAACAACGGTATAGCTCCAATCTAAAGACCATACTGGCAGTTTTCTGGATCGCACTGTATATTTTTGTCAACCTGACCTCTGTACTCTACCTTGGAGCTACCGCGCTGGACACCATCATGGGAGAAGAGACCGGCTCCATTCTTATACCTTGTATCATTGGATTGGCCGTTAACGAATAATTCCGCACAATCGCCATTGGTGGATACAAATACCGGTGTTTTTTGTCCTTCCCGCCCCGGCCAGTTCCAATGAGGCAGGATGTGGATAGTCGTATCCTCCGGTTTCCAATAGCTCTTGTAGAGATAAAACCGATCCCTGGGTATACCCACAAGGTCAACTGCTCCGAAGTAACTGCTCCGAGCGGCTTCCCGATCGGTCATCCCCATCTCGCGAACGGTGTTGTTATCATAGGGGGTGGGTTCACCCAGGTAATCAAAGCCCGTCCATAAAAATTCTCCGGCAATGTATGGCTCCTCTTGCTGCCATTTAAAATCCTCATCGGCTAGTTCTGCCCACCATGGGGCATGTACGTCGTAAAAACTCACCTGCAGGGAGTTGGTAAAACCAACCGGCCGCTGGGGTAAAGGAAATTCATAAAACCCTCTTGTACTCAGGGTAGAAGCCGACTCACTAATCAAGACCGACTTTTTCGGTTCCAACTGGCGAGCCAGTCGGTATCGCCGACCATAATTCTCAGGCGTGTACATCATAGTAATCGAAATTCCGCAAAACGGCACTTTGCAAATTATCACAAACCAGGGTGTTGAGCTGGGTGGGATCGTATTTTTCCAGATAATTCAACATAGTGTGCAGGCGATGAAATCTACCGTTGATGTTCCATTGCACATCCCAAATCTCATTCTCCACACTCCAAAGAAAAACGCTGGGATGGTTTCGATCTCGCACTACAAAGTTTCGAATATTCAGATGAGTAAAGGATTCAAAGTTTGTGGTATCAGTTATCCCGGCCTTGGCGTCGTATTTATCAAATACCTCGTTAAAAAATAATAAGCCCTTTCGATCACAAAGCTCCAGCAACTCCGGAGCAGCGATATTGTGACTATTCCGAATAGTATTCACCCCCATGGCTTGCATGATCTCCAGTTGGCGTTCCATGGCCCGGGTGTGAAAAGCAGCTCCGAATGGACCATTTCCATGGTGGAGATTCACTCCTTTTAATTGTAATTTTCGATCGTTCAGGTAAAAACCTTCGTCTGCAGTAAAGCGGATGGTCCGTATCCCAAAAGTTGTATTATAGGTATCCCTTAATTGGTCATCTGCATAAACCTCGCTTCGCAGTTCATACAGATGCGGCGCTTCTACATCCCAAAGCAATGGATCAGAAAGGCTTAGGTTGTTTTCCAGGGTTTTGGAAGCCCCGGCAGGGAAAAATGCTCCGACCGTATCCCTTAGGGCCTCCCGGCCCTCCGGAGTAAAAATACGGGGAACCAGTTCGAGCGTATCGCCGGTATTCGAAAAATTATGCAGATCCGTTCGAATTCGTACATCAGCATAGTAGTCTTTGACAATGGGAGTGGTTACGCAGGTCCCCCAGACCCCAATATGTACCGGATCCACCACCAATAGACGAACCTTTCGATAAATCCCTGCTCCCGGGTACCAGCGGCTGTCGTGGGGGCGGGTATCGGTATGAACACCTAATGTATTTTGCCCCTGGTTTTAATGGCATCAGTGACATTCAGATAAAACGAATTATATCCATAATCCCACTTACCGACCAGTATCCCGTTTAAATATACTTTGGGAAAGGCCATCACGCCATCGAATATCAGGTAAAACTGTTTGTCCTCCCAGGCTGAGGGGATGTCCAGTTGCTTGCGGTACCAACCTTCCCCTTTCCAGGGTAACTTCTCGGTACTACCGTTCCCATCTAACTCGAAAGGTAAATGGATGGCCCAGTCATGGGGTACCTTAACAGTTTCCCAATCGCTATCGTCAAATGCCTGCTCAGCAGCCTTATTCACTGCCCCCCGGTGAAACTACCAGTTCTCCTGCAGGCGAACCTCCTACCGGACTTGCGCCCAACCCATGTTCGAAGCGATCGCCATTAAGACCAAGGTAAACTGGAGTGTTATGCCTCCTTTCATTGTTGTAGATTTTTTCAGATACCAACCCCTTGGCCCGTTAATTTGAAAAATAGGTTAAGCCTTTTAAAGGCCGTTTATTTTGATCGAAAAGCGTGGCATTATCCCAATGGGAGCCCTTACCCCAGCGGGTACTACAGGTAGTAGATACCCAGGCCGGTTCCCAGTAAACCAATCCGCGCCCGCCGCCTTCTATAATCCGATCTTCAAGGCTCTCCAGAAATTCATATTGCCCCACTTCCGTAGCTGGAAAGCCCGGGATCAAGGCATCTTCCCCAAGAATATTACCGGCGGCATCCGCATTTTCAAAGGTATATGGGTAGGCAGTCTCGACCACCAGTACTTCCTTGCCGTAGGTTGATTTTAATTGCTTAATTGCTCCGGGTAATTCCGGCAGACCATAATCCGACCACTTCGGATAATAGGAAAGGGCGATCCAGTCGAAATCGGTAACCCCATTGTTCGTTGCCTGTTTAAACCACCATAGGGCATTCTCCGGCTGAGCAATGTGCAACATGATCTGAATTTCCGCATCGAATGCTTTGGCTGCTTCACGCACCGCTTTTAAGCCACTATTGATCAATTCGGTATTTCGGGGCCAGTTGATGCCAATATAATCCTGATCCGGATCTTGCAAAATTTCGATATTGATCTCATTCCCTACCTGCACGAATTCCGGTAGAAGACCTGCCTTATTTAATTGTTCCAGAACCCGGTAAGTATAATTGTACATGGAGTCAGCAAGCAAGGGTGTATTATTTACCACTCCCCTCCAGGCGGCGGGCACGGTTTGATGAGAGGGATCGGCCCAATCGTCCGAATAATGAAAATCGAGCAGTATTTGCATACCAGCCGCCCGGGCTTTTACGATCCCTATTTTGACATCTTCCATATTCGAATAATCTGTCCAATCGGGTTTATGCCACAAGCGAAAGCGTGCCAGGTCCGTTTTGGCTTCTCCGAAAATCTTATACGGATCTGCCTGAGTGTGTTCGAAATTGTAGTAAACAGCTCCACAGTCCAGCATTTGGTTAACGTAAGAGAGGTCAGCACCGCGAAGAAAGCTGGTATCTTCAGGGATAGGCAGTTCTGGCTCTTCGGGCCTCATGGCGTCTTCGGGTTCCCCAGAACAATAGAAAAGAGAAAATACACACCAGCAAAGGAAAAAAACATTCACTTTATTCATGATTTCTTTTTAGAAAATACCGGGGTTTTAGAATAAGAAAAGCGCCATCAACCATAGGGTGACAGCGCTTTTCAAAGTATTCTTAGGATCCTATCACCTTATTCCAGGGTAATAGTTTTATCATTATCATTAACCGTTACCGTGTAGGTGCCCGGTGTGCCAATGAAGCGGAAATTATTGTCACCGTCCAGTCCGTCTTCGAAATTGGAGTCAATATCATATCCCTCCCCAACGTAATAAGGATAATTTAGACCAGATCCCCAGTCGCCTTCCACTGTGAAAAAGCGGAAGGTTTCATTGGTGAAATCTAGAGTGGTCTGATACACACCAGTACTTACCTGCGGCGCCTCAGTAGGGGCATCCCAACTCCAGCCACCAGGAGTAGCCGCACCAACCAGCCATAAGCTGGCAGCTTTGGTTACCACTATCGTTTTTGCGACATCATCGACAACTACATCATACAAACCGGGTTCACCTATAAAGCGGAAGTTGCTATCGCCATCCATCGCATTTTCCAGTAAAGTGTCAATGGTGTAGCCTTCGCCTTCATAATAAGGATAATTCAAACCAGAATCCCAATTCCCCTCTTCAGTAAAGAAGCGGAAGGCGTCATTCGCTAATTGGAAAGTAGCGCTTAATACATCGCTCGAACAGGTTAATTCGATGGGAGAACCCCAGTTCCAACCAGCTTCTGGAGCACCTGCGCCAACTACCCATAGGGAAGGACAGGTGCCATCTGGAGTTTCTTCGATCACGGTAATGTTCAGACTACTCACATCAGAGATCATTTCCGTATTGTTGCCTGTACCGGCTCCTGCAAAGGCCCTCAAGCGGAAGTGAACCGTTCCAATATTATTGGGGTTCCCGTTCTCATCCGTAGTAGTAGGGTCACTGTCCAGTCCAAGGTCATCAGCGAAATCCAATAATTGCCCTACGCTAACCGCCTGGTTGGTTTCGGTAGTGGAACCCACCACATCGAAGTCCCCGAAGTTGGGGTCAATGGAAGCCTGTAATTCATAGGTCACATTTGTGGGCGCACCAAAATCAGCCGGTTCCCAGACAAAGCGTTCTGCGGTATTATTCTCGGTTTCCTCTGAAAGTAAATATTCGTTGGAGAAGGAATTGGTAAAGGCAACCCCCATTTCACTGGGTGCTGCGGTAAAGGTTAACTCGTCGTCCTCCTCACAGGATTGAAAGGCGAAAACGGCACTTATCACCAGCAGGGAGATGAAAAACTTTTTCATTATTCGTTGAAAATTTATACTTGTTGTTAAATGGAGCCCGGCCCAAACCTGGAACCGGGCTACTCTTTTGGGTTTGTATTAATAGCCTTCGTTCTGAACGAGGTTTGGGTTAGCTGCCAAACTTTCGCTGGGCAGGGGATATACATTTCGGAATTCCGGAATGGAAACTCCATTAGCAGCATTCCCTTTCCAGGACCAGTTGTACGTATTGCCAGTGAAGCGGCCGTACCTGACTAAATCCTGCCGGCGGTGTGATTCCCAGTGCAATTCCACCAGGCGCTCATCCAGAATCAGGTTCAGGTTCAGGTCCCCTTCAGAGATCAGATTCGGGTTACCAGAGCGGGTTCTCAAGGCATTAAAATACTCCACAGCCTGAGAAAGTGAGCCACCTCCACCGCGCAAGTGCGCTTCGGCGTACATCAGGTATACATCCGCCAGTCGAAACATCGGGAAGTCGGTGTCTACCAGACCGCGGTCAGCTCCCAATTCACCCGTGGAGGTGATATTGGACCACTTTCCGATGATGTAACCTGTAGTTTGGTCAGAGATGTCCGTTACCTCTTTGGTACGGTCTTCTGTGATCAGGGTGTTGCGCTCATCCAGATCATAGGTACCATTCTGAAAAATATCGGAGAACTCAGCTGTTACGCGAAGGGCACCACCCCACCCTCCGGAGTTCACCCCAAAGTCTTCACCATTAACTTCCTGGGAACCTACCTGGCCATTTACCATTAGAGTGGTAGGGCCGAAGTTTTGTGTAGTCACCCCATCAGAAACGACTGGAAAGATGATCTCCTGAGTAGCACCATTATTGTCATTATCCGCTTTGAACAAGTTCAAATAGCTTGGAGCCAACTGGTAGCTACTATTGATCAGTTCTTCACAATAGGAAAGGCAGTCGGCATAACGGTCCTGCCCAATATACACTTCAGCATTCAGGTACAGTTTTGCCAACAACATCCAGGCTGCAGCCCTGTCTGCCCGAGCGTATTCGTTTTGCCGGGGCTCTGTCATATCCGGTAGAATGGCAAGCAACTCGGATTCGACAAAATCGAATATTTCAGCCCGGGTGATCATAGGCGCTTGCAGGGCACTTACCGGATCGTTTTCGGTAACAAATGCGCAGCGTCCGAACAAGTCCATCATGTGGTAATAAGACAAGACGCGCAGGAAGCGGGCTTCCGCCCGGTACACCTGTATCTCATCTCTTAACTCCCCACTTACGCCCCGTTCATCTAGGACACCTGGTTCTGTTTGTCTGAGGTATTCATTGGCAAAGGCAATCGAAGACATGCCCCGACCGTACATTCCACGAAGCAGAACGTTACTGGCGGTCCATGTAGATCGCTGAATCTCGGCCAGTCCGGGGTCGTTCTCCCAAGTCCAGATCGCTTCATCTGAAGCCAATACCTGGAGATTCCAAACGCCCCGCCCGTATTGACTGGTACCGGCATCCAGACCTGAAATGTTGGAGGAGCCAGGTCCTTGTAAGCCTGTAAGGGTAAGATTGGCATAAACACCTGCCAGACCTTCCCGATAGGACTCCGGGGTGGAATAGAAGTCTTCTGCCAAAAAGATATTCGGATCCCCGGGAGTTACGTCGAGGTCATCTGTACAACCGCTCGCCAGGAATAATCCGGCGGTGAGGGCAGCAATTAACAATCTAAGCTTCATAAAATTCGAAGGTTTTATTTTTTAAAATTGAACGTTAGCACCCAACAGGAAGGTTCGGGCCCGTGGGTAGATCGTATTGTCAATGCCATTATTAAAGACTTCCGGATCCAACCCACTGTAATTCGTAATGACGAATGCATTTTGTACACCTCCCGTAATCCGCAGATCGACATCTGACTTGAACAGGTCGGTGAAGGTATAACCAAGGGTAATGTTATCCATTCTCAGGAAGGAAGCTTCCTCTAAATAGAAATCTGAAAGTATTACCGTGGGTGTCGTATTAAAGTTCGATTCGAGTACAGAGGTCGGCAGGTTAGACAGCACCTGCTGATTTTCGATCAGATCGTATTGAGCGCCCGCTGAGTTAACATTATTGTATATATAAGTTCCCAGGGCAGCCCGCATGTTAAAGGAAAAATCCCAATTCCTCCAGGACATATTGGACAGGAAACCCATTGTCACCTCCGGTTGGTTGTTCTGGTGCAAATAGCGATCGTCATCATTGATGATATTATCGCCATTCAGGTCTGCATAAGCCCCTTCAATGGGATTGCCGTCCTCATTATAAACCTGCTTGTAAACAAAGAATTTAAAGGGGGCAAAACCTACGCGGTGCAGTTGAATAGTGTTACCCGTACCTCCGGCGATTCCACCAACCCGTACGTCCTGATCGAGAGCAAGGTCTTCGATCTCTGTACGAAGGATGGTCGTATTGAAGTTGACATTCCAGTTAAAGCCTCTCGAATCCGGGTTAAACAAGTCGTAATTGATGGAGAATTCTAATCCCTGAGATGTGAACTTACCAATATTCTGGAAGCCGGAGTTGCTAAAGTTCGAACCATCTGAAATGGCGGCGAAGGCCAGCAGATCATCAGATTCTTTGAAGAAGTACTCTATGCTACCGCTTACCCGCTCACCGAATAGCCCATAATCCACCCCTACGTTATAGGTAGTGGTTTCTTCCCACTTCAGGTCGTCGTTCCGGAATTGAGGTAAGCCAACAGGGATAACATCATTGCCAAACTGGTATTGAGAGCTCGGTTGGCCTATCCCATAGCGTTCCAGGTATAGGTCAGCAGCGGCAGCTCCAATATCCTGCTGACCGGTAATACCCCAGCCCAGGCGAAGCTTAAGGTTGGAGATCGATTCAGATTCCGGGAAGAGTTCATCCCGCAGTTGCCATGCAAAAGCAGCAGCCGGGAAATTACCCCAGCGATTATCTTCGCTAAAACGGGAGGTGGCATCCCGGCGATAGGAAAGGGTTAGCAGGTATTTATCATTCCAGTTGAAATCCGCCCGCCCGAATAAACCGATCAGCACCAGGTCGGTAGCCCGGGTAGTAATGGGTTCTGAACTAGGCAGGTCATTACGCAATTCCCCGGAGTTGAAGTTCTCACTTTCGAATTTTTGATAGGAATATCCCCCGGTCAGTTCCATATTCAAACTGCGGTTCAGAGAGCTATTGTAGCGGAGGTAACCGTCGAAGAGGGTGTTCGTTTGGTCACTCGTATAATTTGACTCGGATCCAAGAAACTCCCCATTGGGCTGAAAAACAGTGCTTTCCTGATCCACCAGAATATTTCCGTCAGAAGAAGCATCGTCCAAACCAAGGTTGACCACCGCGCTCAAACCGGGTGCAAATGGAATACTATAATCAAACTGGATATTACCGAATATCCGGGTTACATCCGATTCATCACGGCGTTGCTCTAATTCAGCCACCGGGTTACGAGGCCCCGGGATAAGGTCGCTTGAGTTAAGCACTCCGTCACCGTTATCGTTCCAGTATTGGAAGTAGCCTCCAAAGGGAGAATTGGGATCGCGTACCGGTTGAGTTGGATCGAAGGTGATGGCATTTCCGATCTGCCCCTGATTGGCAAAGCGATTATTTTCCAGAGAGGCGTTTGCATTCAGGGTTATTTTCAGGTCGTCGTTGAACAAGCGTGGAGAAAGGTTCAAAGAAGCTGAACTCCGTTGAAATTCTGAAGTTATGAGAATACCTGGTTGGTTAACATAACCAAGGGAAAGACGGGCCGGAATATTGAAAAGAGCGCCCTCAACAGAAAGGTTGGTATTAGTGTACAGGGCTTCTTCAAATATCTCTTCCTGCCAGTCCGTATTATCATCACCCAGGCGGTCGGCCAATTGCGGGCGCTGATCCATCACCAGTTGGCGATATTCGTCGGCTTTGAATACATCGATCGTATTGGGAAGGGTTTGTAGACCCAATTGCGTGTTCAGGTTTACGCGAAATCCGGAACGGCCCCTCTTTGTGGTAATAATGATCACGCCGTTGGAAGCCCGTGATCCGTAAATAGCAGTTGCAGAAGCATCCTTAAGTACCGTAAAGCTTTCGATATCCGCCGGGTTGATCGTACTAAGGATCGAGTTACTTCCCCCTACCGCATTATTCGAGATCGGTAAGCCGTTGATCACAATAAGAGGATCGTTGGAAGCTCCCAAGGAAGATCCACCACGGATCCGGATAACGGATCCAGAGCCCGGGGCACCTCCGGTGTTTACGGTTACACCGGCCACCCGGCCGCTCAGGAGGTTCTCAGGCGTAACGATCTGTCCCTGGTTAAAATCTCGCTCTGTCAGCGATTCTACTGCTCCGGTAGCGTCCTTTACGGTAGTAGTACCATAACCGATGACTACCAATTCTTCTAACTCATAATTGGTTTGGTTCAATTGAACGTTGATGGTCGGTCCTGTAACCGGGATCTCCTCGGCAGAATAACCGGTATAAGAAAAAACAAGCGTATCGCCCAGGGAGGCTTCCAAAGTGTAACTTCCATCCAGATCCGTGATGGTACCGGAGGATGTTCCTTTGATTAAAATATTCGCTCCGATTAATGGCTCGGATGTCTGGGCATCCATTACTACCCCACTTACGGTCTGAGCAAGCAGACTGAAGGGTATAGTAAATAGTCCCAAAAGCCAAATGGTTCTAAGCATGGTTAAACTTTTGCAAGTGTAAAAAAGGAACACTTATCCACCTGGGAATCAGGCGGAAAATTAACTGAAGAAAATAGGATTTAAAACTATTGAGGGTATCTTTCCCCATATCAAAAAGATAAATGGCAATTACCTGACAGATCGAAATTAATCACAATTTCTATAAAAGGGATTTTCCTACTATTGATGAAAGTCATTTAATCGCAAAAATGTAATCACCTCGACAAGGAAAGGAAAGAGGAAGACATCTATTGTCGGGAGGACGCAACTTTGGTCGCTCCTTTTTTAGCTTAGTTCATCGGTAAAGAAGAATTGTACTTTGGGGTGGTTGTCCTGTGCCATTTTAAGGGCCCAGGCGGATTCGGCAAGGAAAACCAATTGCCCGTGTTTATCCCGGGCAAGATCTTTTTTTCGACGGGATAAAAATTCCTCCAAAGCCTTTTTATCGCTATAGCTTACCCAACAAGCTTTGTGTAAATTGACCGGTTCATATTGTACTTTGGCTCCATACTCATGCTCCAGCCTGTATTGGATCACATCGAATTGCAGGGCTCCTACTGTTCCGATTATCTTTCGGCCGTTAGTTTCCCGGGTAAATAACTGGGCAACCCCTTCGTCCATCAACTGTTCGAGGCCCTTATTAAGTTGTTTGGCCTTCATGGGATCTGCATTGTTGACATATCGAAATTGTTCAGGAGAAAAACTCGGTATCCCCTTAAAATGCAGTACCTCTCCCTCTGTAACCGTATCCCCGATCTTGAAATTCCCGGAATCGTAAAGCCCGATCACATCACCAGGAAAGGCTTCATCGATAACCGTTTTTTTTTCTGCCATGAAGGAGGTAGGATTGGCAAATTTCATTTTCCGACCTTGTCGGACGTGCAGGTAGTTTGTATTGCGTTCGAACTTCCCGGAGCAGACCCGCATAAACGCAATTCGATCCCGGTGATTGGGATCCATATTGGCATGGATCTTAAAAACAAAGCCTGCAAATTTATCCTCCAGGGGGTCTACCAGTCGTTCCTCGGCCGGTCGCGGAAGGGGAGTAGGAGCAATATCCACGAAGCAATCTAACAATTCTTTCACCCCAAAATTATTGATCGCACTACCGAAGAAAACCGGTGATAATGCGCCCTCTAAATAGGAGTTCCGCTCGAAATCGGGATAGACTTCTTCGATCATGTGAATTTCTTCCCGCAACTCTTGTGCAGCAGCTTTACCGACTTCTTCCTCGAGTACATCGCTGTTGAGGTCGGTGATCTCTATGATATGCTCTTCTTCCTGCTTGCCGTGGGGGTTGAACAGGACCAGTTTTTTCTGGTAGATATTATAAACGCCTTTGAACCGTTGTCCCATACCGATGGGCCAACTCAGGGGCGTGACGGTCAGCCCCAGCTTTTGCTCCACATCATCCAGCAGGTCAAAGGCATCCAGTCCTTCCCGGTCCAGTTTATTGATAAAGACTATAATGGGTGTTTTTCTGCGGCGGCACACTGCTACCAATTTTTCGGTCTGGGTTTCCACTCCTTTTGCCACATCAATAACCACAATTACACTGTCGACAGCGGTGAGGGTACGGTAAGTATCTTCCTGAAAATCCTGGTGCCCGGGAGTATCCAGTATGTTGATCTTTACGTCGCCGTATTCGAAAGCCATAACCGAAGTAGCCACGGAAATTCCTCTTTGTCGTTCAATTTCCATAAAGTCAGAAGTGGCACTTCGTTTGATCTTATTGGATTTTACAGCACCGGCTACCTGAATGGCTCCCCCGAAGAGTAATAATTTCTCGGTAAGGGTGGTTTTACCGGCATCCGGGTGACTGATAATCCCAAAAGTTTTACGGCGGTCGATTTCCTTAATTAAACCCATTTCTGTTTATACGCGTTGAAGTATTCGGCAAAGATAGACAATTTACCTTCGAAGAAAATCCCTAATTTAGGCTCTTAACGGTATAGCACCAATTTTATGGTTGAATTAGCAAGCACAATTATACTAGGTATTTTGGCTCAATGGGTAGCCTGGCGTATCAGAGTACCCTCCATACTCCCCCTTATTATAACCGGCTTGCTGGTCGGCCCTTTATCGACCCTTTGGACTGAAGACGGAACCAAGCTTTTGGAACCAATATATCACCCGGAGTTGGGGAAGGGTCTCTTCCCCGGAGAATCCTTATTCTACTTTGTCTCCCTTGCCATTGGCATCATTCTGTTTGAAGGTGGGTTAACCCTAAAGCGCACGGAGATCGAGGGTGTTGGCTCGGTAATTGTTAAGTTAATTACCATTGGTTCGACCGTCACCTTTATTGGTGGTGGGTTGGCCGCTCATTTTTTAATGGCCTTACCCTGGCCATTGGCCTTTTTATTTTCCGGCCTGATCATAGTAACCGGGCCAACCGTCATTGCTCCGATTTTGCAGAATATTCCATTAAACCGTAATATAGCTACTGTTTTGAAGTGGGAAGGTATTTTGATCGACCCCATTGGTGCCCTGGTTGCCGTTCTTGTATTTGAGTTTATTCGCTCTGCCGATGGTGGTATGGAATTCACTTCACATGCGCTTATCCAATTTATCCAGATCATGCTGATCGGACTGGCTTTGGGCTCGATCGCTGCCTTTATCCTGTTCCGCTTGATCAAAAGCAATCTAATCCCGCATTATTTGCTAAATGTGTTCACTTTAGCTTTTGTCCTCTGTGTATTTGTTTTTTCAGATATATTGGCCCATGAATCCGGATTGCTCTCTGTAGTTGCAATGGGTACCGTATTGGCCAACATGGAAGTCCCCAGGCTGGATGAGATCCTTTCTTTTAAAGAATCGCTCAGTTTACTGCTCATTTCGATCCTCTTTATCCTCCTGGCAGCGAATATTAACATGGAGGACCTAAGCCTAATCCTGAGTGATTGGCGGAGTTTTGCTTTATTGGGGATCGTGTCCTTTGTTTTACGCCCAATAGGGGTATTTTTCAGTACCAGAAAATCAGGGCTGAAGCTAAATGAAAAGGTATTTATCTCCTGGGTTGGCCCCCGGGGGATCGTCGCAGCGGGGATTGCCTCTCTTTTTGGGATTACCCTGACCCGAATGGAGGTACCCGGGGCAGAATACATCACTCCCCTCGTTTTCTTTGTGGTGCTGGGTACCGTCTTACTCAATGCTACAACCGCCCGCCTGGTTGCCCGTTTGTTGAAAGTAACCCAAGACAGTTCCAGCGGCGTACTGATTCTCGGTGCCAGCCTCGCTTCGCGGGTTATTGCCAGGTATCTGGTTGAGAACGGCCGACACGTAATTTTGATGGATAATAATGCCAGCAGTGTGCGCCGGGCCAAGGAAGAGGGGATAGAGGCTATTCGGGCCAATATTTATACTGATGACCTCGAAGAACGCTACGAACTCTTAGAAATGGGGTATTTAATCGCCATGACCAGTAGCCCTGAAGTCAACAACTATGCCATACGAAGCTTGAGAAAAGTATATGGAGAGAACGGTGCCTATCGCTTACTTGCCCCCGACGAACTCAATAAACCTGTAGAGGAGTTGCCCGAAAACTTTCTACTATCCTACACTGATGATTTCCTTACCCTAAATGAAGCTGCCCGGGATTACCCTCAGATGAACGAATTGCCGCTGAACACCACCGAGCAATTAGCTGTAATGATTGACCGGCTCAGTCGTTTACGCAAAAGTATTCCCCTTTTCGTAAAGACCCAGGAGGGAGAAATAAAGATATTACCCGCACAGATCGAAAAATTGGACATCCCCGAAGAGGAAGCTTTCGTTCTCATTTATCTGGGTAAAGCCCTTACCGAAGAGGAGGCTATTGTCGTGGAACCCCAGGATGAATTGCCCCCCCCTGTGGATACCAAAACAGAATCCACCTGAGACTATTCTTATGCTCCAATCCCCACAAGCTCCTCCTACTGGAAATGCCCCTTTGGTCTTCCCTGGCAATATTGGACAATTTATTTCAAAGTGAACCCATTAAAAAAAAAGAGGCTTCTAATATTTTGGCGGTAGCAACACTATCTGTATTTTTAAGTCCTTTCTTCAGCATCGTCAAGTTTCCATCTATGCAAAACGTGTTTAGGTTTGATTTTACCAACCTCAGGGGAGATTTCTTTGGAGGAATAACGGCAGGTATTGTTGCCTTACCCCTGGCACTGGCCTTCGGGGCCCAAACCGAACTAGGGGCGATTGCTGGTTTGTACGGTGCTATTGCAATTGGTATTCTAGCGACTTTTTTCGGCGGGACGCCCACGCAGATCAGTGGCCCTACAGCTCCCATGACCGTTGTCTCCGCAGTGGTTGTATTGGATGCTATTGCTTATGCCGGAGACCTACAAACAGCTTTCCCAATTATTATTGCCACCTTTTTCCTGGCGGGATTCTTTGAAATGCTGCTTGGGGTGTTCCGATTGGGCCGTTATATTCGATATATACCCTATCCGGTGGTATCTGGTTTCATGAGCGGGATTGGCGTGATCATTGTCATCACCCAGATATTTCCCTTTTTCGGAGCAGATGCACCTCCAGGGGGCCCAATGGGGACCGTTACCAGTTTGGATGAACTGACCGTCAATTGGTATTCCGTCATCGTTGCTGGAATTACCATTGGCCTCATTTATCTGGTTCCGCGCCTTACCAAAGCGGTCCCAAGTTCATTAGTTGCTTTGACCCTTGTTTCGCTAGCTGCTTTTTTTTTGCTTCAAGGGAATGAAGTTACCATTATCGATGATAAGACCCCAGGAGGCGTGCCTACGGGGCTCCCGGAGGTATATTTCAATTTTTTCGGTGTTTTTACGGATACGGGTCACTTCATGTTGATCATTGAATTTGCCATTACGCTGGCTCTTTTAGGAGCCATTGACTCCTTGCTGACCTCGATCGTGGCAGATAACCTTACAAAAACAAAGCACGACAGCGATCAGGAATTGATTGGTCAGGGTATTGGCAACATGGGGGCTGCTTTCATCGGAGGGCTCCCCGGCGCAGGAGCGACCATGAGGACGGTGATCAATGCTAATTCAGGTGGTAAGACCAAGATCTCCGGTATTATTGCCGGCCTGTTATTACTGGCAATCCTGTTAGGGCTGGGGCCTTTGGTCGGCAACATACCAAATGCCGTTTTAGCCGGGATTTTGATCACTGTCGGTATTGGAATCATCGATTATAAGGGATTGCGACATATTACCAGCATTCCCAGGACAGACGCCGTCATTATGGTTGTGGTTTTATTGCTTACCGTTTTCGTCGGACTTTTAGAGGCTGTGGCCATTGGCATGGTTATGGCTGCCATTCTTTTTATGAAAACGATTTCTGATGTAATCGATAACCGCACCACCTCCGCTCCCATACAGGCCTTTGCGCGGGAGATACCCTGGGCGGATGAGGGGGATCTCATTAAGCGGATCGGTGACCGGGTTTATATCAAGCACTTAAGCGGAGCTTTGTTTTTTGGGTTTGCCTCCCGGTTCCAGGAAATGATGAAGGCTTTGCCAACTATAGAAGTGGTCGTAATGCGAATGGGTCGGGTACCCTACGTAGACCAATCCGGCCTATATGCCATGGAAGATGCTGTTCAGGAGTTACAGGAACAGGGCATTACCGTTATCATGACGGGCTTGCACGGACAACCTAAAATCATGTTTGAACGAATAAATTTGGTGCCTGGCCTAATTCCTGCCGAACTCATTTTCGATAATTTTGTAGAATGTACACAATGGTTAGAAGAAAGACTGAAAGTTGATCTGGATACTTTTTCTCCAGCTCGTCGATAAATGAAAAAAATGGCAGTTTCAATTCAAATAAAGGTAAACGACAAACTCTACCTGCGAGACCCTCAACAAACAAAGCTAGGTAGAAAGATCATTCAGTTTGGTATTCTGCTGATCGACGAGATCGGTTTCGAAAATTTCACCTTTGCAAAGCTGGCGCAACGTATTGGCTCTACAGAAGCTTCCATCTACCGGTACTTTGCCAATAAACACCTGTTATTGGTTTATTTGCTATGCTGGTACTGGGAGTGGATGTTGTTCCGGGTTCGTTTTAACACCATCAATATTAAAGATCCAAAACGCAAGTTGAAAATTGCCATTGCTTCCATTGTGGACACCGCCAAGCGCAATACCTCCATTGAATTTGTGGATGAAGATGTTTTGCATCGCATAGTTGTTGCGGAATCCACTAAAGGGTATCACACCAAACAGGTGGATGAAGAAAATAAGGACGGCTTTTTTCTAACCTACAAAGCGCTGAATAAAGCCATAGCGGATATTGTAGTGGAAATTCAGCCAGATTACGAATACCCACGCGCCCTAGCGAGCACCCTCTTAGAAATGGCCAATAACCACATCTACTTTGCAGAACACCTTCCTTCCATGACGGAAATCAAGTTGAACGAATCCAAAAATTTCCAGCCAGTAATCGAATTACTGGAAAGTTTTGCTTTCGGCTTACTCTGCACCGGCGATGTGGTAGAAGAAAATGATCAGGAAGGAGCCACAGGGCAGTCTGCAGTTCAACTGCTCCTTTAAAGAATAATAATATCACCCCTAATTCTTTAAGGGATAAAGGTTTACAGCTTCCCCTATACATCGAAAAAGCTCCCGCAGGTCTTCCTGTTGTCTTTCAGACAGGAAGATAGTGCGTTTATATCCTTTGTAATTTAACCGGATAGATTGAATGGTAAAGTGGGTTAGTGCAAAAAACTGGTTGTAAGTTACAACACCCGTGTGGTTGTAAATGCGCATGTTCGTATCTCGGTTGAACACGCCACGGTCAGGCATGGTAATAAAGCCATAAATGGAATCATTGCTCATGAGCACCAGCATATTGGGCCCCATCTCCCGGGTAGTAACAAACTCCCGTTCAGCGGCTGCGATGGTAAGAAAAAAGGAACCCACTGTATCGCTCATGGCATAGGAAAAAAGGACCTTGGCTTCTTCTATCATTTTGTACCCCTCATCAGTCAATACATTACTGGGAATGGTATAGCCGATATTAACCGGTTTAGACGCTACAATATAAGTACCATCGAAGCGGTCAACGGTATCAATGGTATAGGTACATTGCCCCGTGGCCAATAGTGGCAATAAGCCCATGGCATTAGCTAACAGAAAATATTTATGGAGGTATCGCCTTTTGTTCATAATGTTCTTGTTCATTAAAACGACAGGTATGTGCGGTTGCACATACCTGTCGTTATTCGCAAAGGTAAAAAACCTAAGGTTTTCTATCATAGAAAGACTACTCAAGTTCCTTATTCTGCATCAAGTGCCTGCTTCACGGTAAACTCGTAAAAATCATTGTTATCATTAGGGATCGGCGTTTCTTCCACTCTATCCACGCGGACCAGGAAGTAGTTGCTTCCGTCCCGTACTACGAAGATATCTCCGACTACCAGCTCTGCCGTCAACTCTCCATCATTGTAAAGGGTACCATCGGAATCATTGTACAGGTCGACAATAGCCTCTTTAGAACTTACCTCATCAAAGTTTGGGCGATCCTCGGAATCCAAGAATAAGCTGATACTTGCCCCATTGGATGGAATTAATTGTTTCAACCAGTTAGCATCCGTGGGAAGGTCTGTATCGATGCCCGCATCGACGAAATCCGCATTATTGCTGCCACTGCTTACTGTCGCTGGAGGCGTTTCTCCCAGATCTACACCACCCTGGCTTGGGCCACTAGCATTATTGACAACAACCATAGAGAACTCTTCGTCAATGGGTTGGCCTACAGATACGTCAATGGAAACTTCATCGGTATTACCGGCAGCATCTGTCACGGTAAATCGATAGGTAGCTGTTCCCGAATCATGGAGATCAATTGCGGCCAATAGTTCTTTACCATTGCGATCTGCTCCTACAAGCAGGAATGGGTTCTGGGTGGTAGTTAGTCCCAGGTCAAACTCCATACGTGAAGTAGAGATCAGGCTTCCATCCTGAAAAAGGGAAATGCTTTCCAGTTCATTATCGCCCGTTTGAGCATCAATGCGCACGTTAAAAGGCACACCGGCATCCACCATAGCATCCCCAGAAATAACGTCATTTCCGGAAAGTAATTGAATAAAAGGATCCAGAGGGTTACCGGGATCAGTACCTCCTCCGTCTTCCTCACAAGAAGTAATGAACAAAGCTCCAACCAACAGCAGGCTAAGCCCAGATAATTTAAGCATCCATTGTTGCATAATTGAATGTTTTAATTTGGAAATTTAAGGAGTTAGCACTCTATGCTCGAATGCTACCTTTTGAATTTAATTTGTTCAAAGCTACTAAAAAAGAAGCCGGAATGAAAGGTAAATTACCGGGAGCATGTTTCTGGTAAACCCCGATCATCCTCCCGGATTCAAGGTATTAAAAAGCTTATTCGACCTTTAGTCCCTACCGTAAAAGGGTAACATTTCCCTGTTCCGTATATTCTTCACCATTAATACAACGTGCAGAAACAAAATATCCATATACATCCGGTGGAAGATCCTCTCCGTTAAAGGTGCCGTCCCAACCCATAGTCTGGTCTTCTGTTTCAAAGATCAACTGCCCCCAGCGATTGTATATTTTAAAGGTTAATTCTTCAATGGCATCTCCCCGCACGTACAGAATATCATTTTCTCCATCTCCGTTTGGCGTAAAGGCCCTTGGTATAAAGATAAAGGGGTCTTCACAAATTTCAGTGGTCACTTCCACTAATGCTCTAACCTCCGTGATACAACCCCTGTTCGAAACGCGTCCGATATATTCGGTGGTAACAATAGGGGTAGCAACTACCACGAGACCTTCATCCGTATCCAGTGTACTCGAGGGACTCCATTCGATAAGGCATTCCGGGCAGCCTTCTACCCGGATCTCCGCACTTTCTCCAGGTTCGATGGAAGGAGGGTCTACTATTACACTAAGGCGACCATCCAGATCGATGACTTCCACCCGGCTACTCCGGGTTTCCGAACAGCCAAAAGTATTACCAAGTTCTACCTGGGTTTCAACGGTTTCGAAAGGTGCTATCACTACCGACGGGCCGGTAGCGGAATCTGAAATGATCTCTGAAGCCGGGCTCCAGGCATAAGTCAGACCCTGTTCGGCATCCAGGTCTTCTACACTCAACTCGATCTCCTCACCTGGTTCGCAAATCAGGGTATCTCCAACTGGCCCACTAGCCAAAACAGGATAATCCCTGATCATACTTAAATCTTCCTGATTACAGCTAAAGATATCCTCTGCCCGAACGTAAATGGTGCGGGCGCCCCGCATTCGTTCAAGTGTTAGGCTGCTTCCTGTTTCTTCGAAAGGATCTTGGAATTCAGGATTATCGGCCCAGGTAAATTGCGTTTCTACCGCTGTACCGGCTGTGACCGTAAAAGTGGCCCCAGGTGTACAGAGTAGCGTATCATTGATCACCTCCAATCCAATATCTTCAGCCAGCCTGATGCTCACTTGTTGGATAGTGATACAACCCGTTTCCGGGTTGCTTACACGGACGGTATAAGTAATATCCTCGGTAACGGAAATTTTCGGGTTCGGGCTGGTCGGATCGTCTAAACCATCTACAGGACTCCACTCATAATCCAATGTAGGATCCCCGTCAGGATTAATCTGAACCACTGAACCAAGACACAAAGTAGTATCTGTTGGAGGCAAAAATTCCTCCAGATCCTCGACCTCCACCGCTATAGAATCTTCCAGGGTGCACCCCGTAGCCGGCTCTTCGAGCAGAACAAAGAAATTATTCCTTCCATTTTCGGTAAAGACCTGAATAGTGGAGCCTTCGCCCAAAAACTCTGTTAAACCAGGATCAGCATACCACTGAATGAGCACCGTATCATTAGTTTCTGCAGAAAGGGTAAGAGTGTCCGGCTCACAAAGGGTAGAGTCCCCCGGGCTCAATTCCACTTCAATGCCATTTGGAGCTACCTGAACAACTATTGTTGCTGAATCACTGCAGCCCGTTAAGGTATCCATTACAACAACGTCGAAGACAGCATCTTCAAAAAGGGTTACTTTTGGGTTATATGGTTCACTTAGGTCGAGCTCCTCGTCAGGCGTCCATTCGTAGAAATAGTCCGGGTTACCGTTAGGATTTAACTCGACGGGTGTTCCTTCGCAGGCCGCGATGAGACTATTCAACCCAGGATTGAATGGCTGTACGATTAAATTGTAGTCTTCTCTACTCGAACAGCCATCCTGGTTGATGGCTACCGCAATATAAGTTATCGTGGGGTCCGCTTCGGGTATGAGCAGGGTACTTGCAAAACCAATGGTATCCGAAAAATCACCTTCAGCAAACCAGAAAATCTGTACTGGAACGTTGGAAAAAGCGGTCAAACGGGTCGATCCCCCCTCACAGACAGTATCTTCCTGTGCGATATTAAGCGGTGGCCCCGCCAGGACCTCCACCAGTACTTCCGCCTCTTCAACACAGGCGCCAGTTGGGTCAGCTACAGTTACCGAATAGGCTATCGAGCTGCTTAGGGTGGCGATTGGGCTATGCGGTTCTGTCAAATCCAGGCCTGTAGTTGGCGACCACATATAAACATAGGACGGATCCCCATTTGGGTTGATCGAAGTTGGGGTATTGGCACAAGCAATTTGCGGCGACTCCAGCCCCGGCTCAAACTCCTGGGGAGATACTACGATCCTCGCGGTATCTAAACAACCCAAACCGCTCTGCCCCAGCACAAAATAATCTTCTTCACCTACCGGAACAACCAACCGTGGACCAGTTCCCAGAGAATCAGCAAGGTCGGCATCGGCATACCAGGTGTAGCTTACTCCTTGCTGATTGGCGCTGGCCATCAATGGAACAGTCTCGCCACCACAGGGCTTTACAGTGTCTGCCACCTGCACCATCAAGTCTTCTACCAAAACCTCGATGGTATCTGTTATCATACAATTGGGGTTTTGCGGATCGCTAACCTCAACGATATACTGGATATCCATATCTCCGCTAAAGACCGGATTGGGCACATTCGCATTGCTTAACCCTTCAGAAGGCATCCACTGGTAAGTCAGGCTCGTATCTGCCAAAGGGGCCAAAGGCGTTGGTGTGTCGGGACAAACCGTAACCGATTCCGGTAAACCGGTAGATAAAGGAGCTACTTCCACTACTACACTCGACTCTAAACGACAGCCCGTTACCGGGTCGCTTACGGTCACATTATACGTCGTGCTTTCGGTTAGGGTGGCAATCGGGTTATGTGGTTCACTCAGATCCAGACCGGTTGTGGGTGACCATATATAAGTGTAGGCCGGATTCCCATTCGGATTGATCGGGGTGGGAGCATTGGCGCAGGTGGTGACCGGGCTTTCCAATCCAGGTTCGAAAGGCTGTGGCAGCACCAAAACCCGGGCAGTATCCAAACACCCCTGCGGGCTGGTTGCAAGCACAAAATAATCTCCTTCCACTGCCGGTACAAATAACTGGCTACCAACGCCAATGGAATCGGTTAGCTCCGCATCCGAATACCAGGTAAAGCGGGTTCCTGGCACATTGCTACCGGCTTCTAGTACGACCTGATCGCCCGGGCAGGGCCGTAAGGTATCTTCCACCAGATTGATCATCAAGTCTTCTACTAAAACCTCGACGGTATCTGTTATCGTACAATTGGGGTTTTGCGGGTCGCTAACCTCAACGATATACTGGATATCCATATCTCCGCTAAAGACCGGATTGGGCACATTCGCATTGCTTAACCCTTCAGAAGGCATCCACTGGTAAGTCAGGCTCGTATCTGCCAAAGGGGCCAAAGGCGTTGGTGTGTCGGGACAAACCGTAACCGATTCCGGTAAACCGGTAGATAAAGGAGCTACTTCCACTACTACACTCGACTCTAAACGACAGCCCGTTACCGGGTCGCTTACGGTCACATTATACGTCGTGCTTTCGGTTAGGGTGGCAATCGGGTTATGTGGTTCACTCAGATCCAGACCGGTTGTGGGTGACCATATATAAGTGTAGGCCGGATTCCCATTCGGATTGATCGGGGTGGGAGCATTGGCGCAGGTGGTGACCGGGCTTTCCAATCCAGGTTCGAAAGGCTGTGGCAGCACCAAAACCCGGGCAGTATCCAAACACCCCTGCGGGCTGGTTGCAAGCACAAAATAATCTCCTTCCACTGCCGGTACAAATAACTGGCTACCAACGCCAATGGAATCGGTTAGCTCCGCATCCGAATACCAGGTAAAGCGGGTTCCTGGCACATTGCTACCGGCTTCTAGTACGACCTGATCGCCCGGGCAGGGCCGTAAGGTATCTTCCACCAGGTTGATCATCAGGTCTTCTACTAAAACCTCGACGGTGTCCACCAGCGTGCATTGGGCATCCTCCGAATCTGTGACAGTCACAAAATAAGTCGTATTTCCGGTACCCGTGAATACTGGATTTGGCGTATTTGTGGCACTCAAACCCTCCGCAGGAGACCATTCAAACAGCAAACTGGTATCCGCTCCAGGCGCCAGTGCTGTTGGCACCCCTAAACAAACGGTAACTGCGGGAGAAAGTCCGGAGAGTAACTCACCTGCCTGAACCGGTATTTCAATTAAGCTTGTACAACCCAATTGGTTTTCAATCATTCCCATAATAGTAACCATGCCTGAATCAACCCGAGTGGTCGGCATAGCGGTTCCCTGACCGGCTATAATAAATTCAGCGGGTTGCCAATTGAAGGCAAGGGTGTCGTTGTCATCCAGGTTGGTTACTTCAATAGTGAATTCCTGAGGTCCACAGCCTGAAACAGGGCCTTCGGGCATGAATGCTATTTGTACTCCATTATTAATGACCTGAACCCGTGCAGTATCAGTACATGCGAAGGAATATGTAGCCACCGCAGTATAAATGGCAGTTTCCATTGGCAAAACCCAAATCGACGGACCCTGCCCAATTAGTCCCCCACTCTCATCTAACCATTCAATACTAACCGGAACATTAGCCGAAGCCTGTAGCAATACAGAATCTCCACAAGTCTCCTGATCTCCATTGAGTTGCAATCCAATATCTTCAGAGACCTCCACCCTTACACTATCGGTAGTGGTGCAGCTTTCTGTACCAATAATGGTAGTCACTGCCAGAAAATAAGTGGTCGAAACTTGCGGAGTGGCAAACGGGTTGGGAGCCGTAGGATCATCCAGGCCTTCAACAGGGGTCCATTGGTAATCGAAAACCGTATCAGCTGCAGGATATAGAAACACCCCTTCACCCTGGCAACTCACCAGCGTATCCATCAGATCATTCAGCTCAGGCAGGAGTTTGACAATAATTTCTTCTTCCCGGCTTCCGGTACAACCCTCCGAATCGGTAACCATTAAACCAGCGACTAAAACCTCATCTTCTGAAAGCCTGATCAGGGGATCTTCCGCATTGGAACTTTGTCCAGTACTGAAGGTCCAGATCCGATCGGTTATCGTGCCATCGGCAGAACTCGAAGCGTCCATGAAACGGATCTGTACTTCCTCAGGGGTACAAACTTCTAATGTATAGGTAAAATCTACGGTCAAGCCGCCTCCGGTAACGCTTACCGGCTGTTGCAATGGATTGCTGCAGGTAAGCGGGTAGGCATAATCAAGAGTTACGGTATAGATACCTGCTTCGGGATATTGATAGGTCGGATTGCGTTCCGTGGACTGATCCTCATCTGTTCCAGAAACACCAAAATCCCAACGGTAAGATAAGGTAGAGTCTGACAGATTATTGAATGCTACAAGCAAGCCTTCACAGCCCTGAACGGTTTCGAAGGCAAGATTCGAAACCGTATCTACTATAGCTACAAAAACGGTATCACTATATTGACAACCGAATTGATTTTCGATCTCCACAAAAACCAATTGTTCGCCAACAACCGGCGCAAGCACCGGATTGGCTTGATCTGTACCAGAGAGAAAAGCAGATTCCGGGCTCCATTCATAAATCAAGGCATCATTGGGATCCTCATTGAAGACCTCAAGTTGTAGATTCTCTCCCAGACAGGCTAACAGGGAGTCTGGCACAATAACATCCACCGGGCCTCCCAGCACCTTAACCGTATCGCGTACTTCACAATCAAAAGCATCAACCGCCCTTACGATCAGGTTGTATAAACCGGATACAGGGGCCTCAAATACCGGGCCAGTGTTTAAAACTTCTCCGTTTTCATTCAACCATTCGATCAGTACCGCAGAAGGTATATTTACGGTTAGTTCTGTAAACGGTTCGCAGCTTACCAGATCCCCCTGTACTTCAATTTCCATGGGGACAGGGACGAAGGCCAGCACAGAGTCCACCAGGCTACATCCGCTGGCACTCACTGTCACGGTGTAAAGAGTGGTTTGAGCGGGTGAAAAAACAGGGTTGGCAGCATTTGGATCATCCAGCCCTTCTGCAGGCGACCATTGGTATTCATATAGCGCTGAGTTCTCCTGGCTCAGTTCTATAGAAGATCCAAAACATACAAGCAAACTATCCTGCAGGTCGAAATCGTTGAGCGGAAGGATATCCAGTACTTGCCGCGCAGTGTCCTGACATCCCTCATCCGTTGTTACGACCAGTTGAATTTCGACCATACCCGCTTCCGGAAATTCGAATCGTGGGTTTTGGAGGCTCGAAAGTTGACCATCACTGCTGCTCCACGCCCAGGAGGTGATCATTCCGGAGTTAACCAAAGTAGCATCGGTTAATTGCACTGCAATCGTATCCGAAAGGCAATCTTCAATGTTAGCAGTAAATCCAGCCCGAAGAGCTCCTCCGCTTAGATCCAGCAGCTGAGTGGTCGTATCCAGGCAAGTACCCTGAGCCACCAGACTGACTTCATACTTCCCCGTATCCGGGAATTGATAAAGGATCTGGTTGCCAGATAAAATAGAGTCGGGGGATAAGGGGTCCCCTATCAACCAGCGATAGGAAATAAAGTCTTCACCCGGGCCGGTCAGTTCAACCAATAAACCAGAGCAGGGGTCCTCGATGGAAAAATTAAAACTACTGCTGGGTTGGGGCAATGGAACAACCCGAACATCCTTTACAAAATTGCAACCTTCATTACTCGGAGTGATCGTCACTGTATAAATGCGTTCTTCGGTCACCACATGTTTTGGGTTGACCGAATTGGGATCATCTAAACCTTCAACTGGAGACCATTCGTAATTAAAAGCGGTTCGCTCAGCTATTTGAGGATTTAACTCTACGGTATCCCCTATACAACCGAAAACGGAATCTGGCACCATAGCCGCTGGATTATCGATTCCGGTCTCGAAAGGTTTTTCGCTTACTCCCGTACAACCTGAAGAAGTAGTAGCTGTTAAACGGACAACTCCCTGTACATCCCTGGGCACTATAAACTCAGGGTTTTCTTCATTTGAAGTCATTTGAACAGCTCCCCCATAAATAACTTCCCAGAACCAGGAAACGACGGTGGAAATAGAGTCTGTCGAAAAATCGGTTAACTCCAATACAGCATCTTCCTGACAGTCAAACACATCTAGTTGAAAATCCGCCTCTACCGTAGAATTGATCAATACCACAGTTTGAATAGTCGTGTCTGTACACTGGATATTGTCAGGGTCAGAAATTAAGGCAACTTCATAAACTCCAGTATCCGGAAAGGTGAAAACAGGTGATTTTTCATTCGAGTTAGGGTTTAGGTTGGGAAAGTCAAACAACCAAAGGAAACTATCGGCTCCCTCGGTGGTATTGGTGAACTCCACCGTTAATTCATCGCACAAAGTATCCGGCGACTCGAAGGTCGCCATTATGTTTCGACAGGAAATGACATTGTACTGAAAATCCCGTCTGGTCATAGAAAGCAGTTGCCCGTCCCGGTACTCCTTGACACAAACTCCAACAACAAATTGCCCCAATCTCCCGGGCACCGCCTGCATCAGACCGTTTCCTCCATTAATGGTCAGAGGGTTACCTGCTCCAAGCACATTATCCACGCTGTAGCCTTCCTCCCAAACCACTGTGTCATAAGGAGGATTATTCGGGGGCTGCGGTTTGGGTTCTGCAAAGGTTCCTCCCTGGAAGGGAACGCACAGTTCGTACACCAGAGAGTCTCCATCAATATCAATTGCCGAATGATCAAACAGCAAGGGGCGGTCTGCACAAATAAAAATGGGAGGCCATTCCCGGAAAACGGGGCTGGAATTACAAAGCCGCATGGCTTCTTCGGTGAGTACGATATCATATGTAGCCCCTGTTTCAAGAGGCTCTACTATGTTTTGGACGGTAACATTCCGACAACAACGTTGATAGACCAATTGATACCCCCCAGGGATAGGTTCCAATTCTATCGTATCTATATAAGTGGTGGTATGCACACAAACATTACCTGGAATGACAAGACAATCTTCGACTACCGTAGTAACTGTATCATCACTGATGAAAGGGATAAGGCGGGATTCGACCAGCAGACCATCCCTGTCAAAGATACCCAGGGATGCGGGGTCGTCGAAAGGTGCATTGAGGGAACCATTGAAACAATCTCGGTAAACTCGAACGATAATTTCATATTGATTTTCGCCCAGGCAACGGTAGCCAATTTCTCCACCCACAATATGGGTAGCCATTGCGCCCGGCAGGAAGAGCAGGAAGGCTGGTAAAAGGGCGATAAGCTGTCGAAACCTTAGTTGCTTCATAGGTTATAAAATTTCTAATTGTTGGGGGGTAAACACTGTATTTCTACTCGCCTTTCCAGGGTAGCCAGCAAGCTAAAGATGGAGCCAACTTCATCGGCCAGATCATCCGGAACTTCAGGTCGGTCGCCACAACCGTCCTCTCCACATACTACTTCGGAAAAACTCAGTTGCCCGTTTTCGATATAGGGCTTATACATTCCATCCTGGAAAGTATTGAAAAAATTGACCACGGAGTTGATCCGTCTTTGACTCAAATAATAGTTGTATTCCTTTCCGGCGCGGGGGCTGGAAAACCCTCTAATCCCAATAACTATGGAATTTCCGGCCTCCAGATACTCTTTCAAACGACTACCAAACAAACGGAAGTCTGACTGGAACTCTTTGACTTCCCGATCAAAGAAGTCTTCAAATGCCCTTCGCTTGGTAAAAGCTTCCAACGAATCCAGGTTTGCAGTAATACGCTGGATAAAAGTTGCTTTTCGCAAATAATACTCTCTTGCAAGGTTCCCATATATTTTATCGGTAGTTGGACCATAGGACCGGGGGTCGGGTTTTGCATTGTCAAAATAGAGGGCAATAGGTAGCAGTTCACAAAGGTCCTTGGGCATGAGGGGCAGTGTTACCTGGATTTTCCTGCCGAGAGTCTGTACATCTTTTCGAGTCACAATCAATGGAGCTGAGAAAGGCTGGTATCCAGGTCGGATAGCTTTAATAAAGTACGGTTGATCAACATCTATGGGGAAACTAAAGAGGTTGGCATCTCCTTTGGTCAAACTATCAACTAATATGGTATCGCCATTCACTATTTTGAAAAGGCTAACGGTTCCCCCCATCAAAGCGGAGGAATCCCGGGCGTCAATGGTGAAGGCATCCAAGCGTATTTTCAAGGGGGTCAGGTAAAGATCTCTTTCAATACTCGATTCCGAAAAATCGGGGAATTCCTCCTTTTGAATGGTTAGAGAGTCGGAGAAAAACCCATCCTTTCGAGCCTCGATCACATAATCGCGGTCCCGGCTTAATGGGTAGGAAAAGTCGTTAGCGGAAGGGTTGGTGATACTATCCAGCAGGATGACCTCACCGCTTTGGGGGTCGATCATGTTAATATAAACCGTTGAACCAGCGAGAGCAGTGGAATCCAAGCCATTGAAGGTTCTTATATCTAACCGTAAGGGCGCTTCAAAACGGAAAAGATCATAGCAACAGGCCTCCTTTTCTTCTTCAATAAAGACAGATCCCAATCGGTTAGAGCTGAATACAGCTTTTGAATTAGCCTTATCCAAAGAAAAATGGATATCGTCAAAGCTACTGTTCACAGAAGGTCCAAGGTTTTTCACTTCGGCCCCCTCTTGGTCCAGTTGTACTTTAAAGATGTCGTAGCCTCCAAAGCCAAGATGATGATCGGAACTGAAGTACAAATTGTTGGTATTCCTATCAAAAAACGGCGCCACTTCATTGCCCGGGCTGTTGATGCGTAGGGTATCCAGCAGGTGAGCTTCCGTTACATCGCCATTTTCTTCAACTTTCCCGTAGTACAGATCTAGCCCGGGCTTATCCGGTCGCTCGGCAGAGAAAAACAAAACTTCCTCTCCCTTGAGCACCCCCAGGGCCGGTTGAGTAGTATTATATCCTTCTACATTGATGGTAAGTGGTCTTGCCGTGTTTTCCCAACTCCCATTAATGCGTTGACGTTGATACAGATCACAGCGAATGGCATCACTACGCCCAATGTAATTGCATTGGGCAAAATACATGCGGTTCCCATCTTCCGAAAAGGCTGAATAGGCCTGGTGAATACCTTCACCATCGGGCGGGGTCATTAGCAAGTAAGTGCTGGTATCAAGAGCATAAAGGATGCGGGTAAAAACCCTGGAAGGATTATTCCGATCCTTTTTATCCAGATAACTCAGGGAAGAATAGTAAAGGGTATCCCCTTTGTAGAATCCTCCAAAATCGGAGTAAATAGTATTTATGGAAGCCCCCAGGTTGACGGGCGTCAAGCCAGGTTCCCGATTATTGCCAGGTCTGGGTTGGTTTAAGGCCCATTCACAGTTTTGGATACAGCGTTCAGCTTCGGCTGCTAATTTAGGAGATCGGCTGCCACTTTCATCAATAAAATCCTGAAAAAGACCTGCGGCCGTTTCGTATTCTCCCAGGCGATGGTACATATCCGCCAAGTGAAAGCGGGCTTCGGGATAGTTCGAGGCTTGATCGGAGTCAAGGACGTACTCATAGCCCTGAATGGCCTCCCGGTAGGCATTGAACCGCCTGGCGGATTCTGCCAGACCCCACCAGGTTTCCACCTGATTGGAATCGTAGTCCAGGGCTGTTTCGTAATACTTGAAGGCGGAGTAGTAGTCTTCATCTTCATATGCCTCGCCGGCAGCCTTCATCATTTGTTTTAGTGAAGGCGTTTGAGCGAGCCCCCAACAACTCATCGTGCAAAATGCCAGGAAAAAATACAGTTTTCTCATTGGTTCTTTTTGTCTAATCCCAAAAAATAGGGGGGATTTTCTAACCGGCACATAACGTACTGTTTTAATTCTGCTTAAGCATACTCAGATCAGGGGGCATATCTTTTGTTTGCTTAAAGGACGAACATTACTTATGATATATCGAACTGAAAACTCCGGTCCGCTACGTTGTTGAGTGGCTACATTAAAGCCGGAAATATTTACATCATAGCTAAACCCAGCCTGCCAGTTTTTGTAGAATACTTCAATGACCGGGGAAAAGCTGTCGCTAAACTCGTGAAAGCGATAGCTTACCCCTCCCTGCAAGGCAAATTGCTTACCGGGCTTTCGGTTTAAATGAACCTTTCCGGCAGCCCCAAGCAGGATTTCTTCGTACTCTCCCTGAAACTGCCCCTGGGCATTGCCTACTACGTCCAGGAAATCTGTAAGTTTCACGGTAGCTAACAAATATGGACTGATCCGCATAGGCAAAGGCTCATCCCCCTCCGGTAAGAAACTTTGATTGGGTTGGTTGATATTGAAAAAACCAACCCCAAAATCAAATTTTGTCCGGTGAACGAGGGGGTCATATAACTCATCTGGATTTGGCTCCCGGGTCTGATACCGGAAATTAAAACCAGCCGCCAGGGTCATAAAACCATTATTCTGATCGGGGAAATTCTCACCAGTGGGTAAAGTGGGGTCAAATACACCCCGGTCGGTATTGTACTGATTATCAAAAGTCAAATTTCCCATTTCAAAGGCGCGTTGTCCACCGCCCAGTTGGCCTCCCAGACTGGCATACCACCGTTTGCCCAGCATTAAGGTATACGAAGCATTTATGTTTAGGTTCGCCTGAGAGAGCCTGGAAAAGCCTGCATAGTCATACAAGAAGGAAAGTCCACCGGAAAAAAAATTGTAGGAGTCTGCCTTTCCCAGAAATTTATGGTCTACAGAAGCCTGAAAAGTGTTGTACCCTACCGGAACACTCGCCCATTGATTCCGGTAATTCCCCATAAAACGGGTATCTCCGTTAAAATAACCCGTTAAGGCCGGATTGATCTGGAAAGGAGCATTGTAGAATTGAGTGAAGTGTACATCCTGGGCCAGGGCCGTGGGGTAAGACAGCAAAAGAATGACTATTGCGGCCAGGCTGCATTGTAGCATTTTATTCATACGGCTTTTTGTTTAAACGGTTAGCGACGCAAGTCCGTAGAAACCGATGATCATTCATGGAATTACTATGAGTCAGTTACATTCCCGGGAAAGGAAGAAGGCGGAGCATTACCTTATAGGGAAACCCCGCCTCCTCCCAATAAGCCTGAGTTGAACCCCTGACTTTATTTATTTCCAAATTTAAGAAATTTTAACTTTAATCTTTGGAAACGAGCAATACTTTAATATTACCCCGATCAATTACCCTTCCTGATCTTGCCATTTTTGCCTTTGCATTTATTTTTTCTTAATGACGCTTGCTTTCATTTGAACTTTTTCCCTATATTGCATCTGTAATTGTTTGACACGCATTACAGACTTGGCTATTTAGTAATAGCTAGAAATCCCATAGCCAGATTCGCAACGTTCGTTTTGGCAATTATGAACGACGGAAGGTTTTGAGCAACTCCCACACCTGCTCTTAACTGAACGTTCTGATTGGTAACTGTGCTAAAACGACAACTGTGAAAAGGGCAATTTTAATTTCATTCATCCTTGCTGCCTTTGGCTTCCAGGCTTTTGCCGGCGCTACTTGGTATGTAAAGGTCGGAGCTAATGGAAATGGTTCCTCCTGGACTGATGCAACCAGCCTTCAGATAGCGCTATCCCAAGCGTCAAATGGAGATCAAATATGGGTTGCTCAAGGTGTATATACACCTACTGCTACTACTGATAGGACAGTAGCTTTCTCCATTCCTAATGGTGTACGTTTGATCGGTGGCTTCCACGGCTCCGAAAGTAGTATTCATCAGCGCAATCCTCATCAATTCACCTCTGTACTTTCCGGCAATATCGGTGATCCAAACAGTTTTGAGGATAACTCCCACACTGTGGTCTACACTCGTAAGGCCGATCCATCCACTCTTGTTGACGGTTTTGTGATTGCCGACGGAAATGCATGCCAGCATGGCTCTGCAGCTCTCAATGACAATGAGATCAACCCCAGTATGGCTGGAGGAGCCTGGTTTAATGAAGCCAACGGAAGCACCTCTACCCCTTCGATCATTAATTGTACTTTTATCAATAATCGTGCATTCTACGGGGCTGCTATTTACAATGATGCCAGAAACGGCAATTGTAATGGCATGCGGATAGAAAACTGCAGGTTTGACAATAATCAAGCCTTGGTTGACGGTGGAGCATTGTACAACAATAGCAGTAATCGCGGCGATTGCAAAGTACAATTAGTTGCTTGTACCTTCCAAAGCAATCTCGGTAATTACGGAGGCGCTATTTTAAATAAAGTGGATTACGGAGAAGCAGATATTATTATCTACGATTGTTTATTTGACAGTAATACAGCTCGTGGTCGGGGAAGCGCAGTATATAGCCTTGACCGTAAAGGCATCTGCAACGTCACCATCAACGATACCATCATTAAAAATGGTTACCAATCCGTCGGGGAAGCCGTCGAAAATGCGAAATATGCACTAGCGACTAATAAAAACGTTAAGAATCCCTCTACAACCGGTTCTAACCTGGCCCTTAGCACATCAACTGTAAACCGTTAGGATTAGAATCGCCCCCGTTCGAATTTCGGCTATTGCCCTTGCCAAATTCGAATGGGTTTTTCCAACAAAGTTTCTCTAAAGCCGACGCCTAAACCAAGGCATCGGCTTTACTTTTTCCCATTCAACCAAAACCTGGCAATAAGCGTTACCTCATTGCTTTTTACCTTTACGTGCCTGAACTTTACTAATCACCAACTATGGCCACTACCAATCGTACGTTTCAAACGGTTCCCAACGACCTACTGCAGGTTCAAATGTATACACTGGATAACGGGCTGCGACTGTTTATGAGTGTTAAGCCTGATGAACCCCGCATCTTTACCAATATCGCTGTTCGCGCGGGCTCCAAGCACGACCCGGCTGATACCACGGGCCTCGCTCACTATATGGAGCATATGCTCTTCAAGGGAACAAGCAAGATCGGAGCCCTAGATTGGGAAAAAGAATCCAAACTGCTCGAACAAATAGCGGAACTTTACGAACAACATCGTAAAACGACTGACCCCGCTCAACGCAAAACCATCTACGCTGAAATCGACCGGATCTCCCAGGATGCTGCCCGTTTAGTGGCACCCAATGAATACGACCGTCTATTGGGTGCCATGGGCGCCAACCATACCAATGCCTATACCTGGGTGGAACAAACGGTCTACGTAAATGATATCCCCTCCAATGAATTAGAACGCTGGTTCAAACTGGAATCAGAACGCTTTCGGATAATGGCTCTACGCCTTTTTCATACTGAGTTGGAAACCGTCTACGAAGAATTCAATATCAACCAGGATAAAGATTTCAGAAAGGTCAACCAGGTCGTCAGAAAACACTTATTCCCCAACCACCCTTATGGTACACAAACGACCATTGGTTCAGCAAAAGACCTGCGCAACCCTTCCATGCACAACATCCAGCGCTTCTTTCAACAGTACTATAAACCGAATAATATGGCACTCATCCTGGCCGGGGATTTTAACCCTAATCAGGTAGTTGATTGGGCAGAATTCTATTTTGGCTCTTTCCAACCCCAGGAAATTCCTCCGTTCAGCTTTACTGAACAACCTCAGATCAACCAACCCATTCGCGAAACGGTGTTGGGACAGGAGGCAGAGCATGTTTTGATTGCCTGGCGATTCGAAGGGGCAACAACCGAAGCCCCTTTCATGCTGAGTCTGCTCAAGCACCTGCTTTACAATGAACAGGCCGGGATTCTGGATCTTCACCTAAATCAGCAGCAAAAACTGCTCGAATCCGAAGCCTGGGTTTGGTATTACGAGGATTATCACGTTTTTGGGTTATATGGCAAACCCAGAGAAGGGCAAAGCCTGGAAGAAGTAGAGGCCCTATTGCTCCAGGAAATCGACCGACTCAAGAAGGGCGAATTTCCAGATTGGTTACTGGAAGCAGTGATCAAGGATTTCAAACTAGGAGAAATCCGCGCCAGTGAGTCTAATCAAGCCCGGGTCAACCAAATAGCCATCAGCTTTATTCTGGGCATTCCCTGGGACAGGTTCTCGGGTCAGATCGAATGGATGGAGGGAGTAAATAAAGAACAGGTCATCACCTATGCCCGGGAACACCTTCTGGACAACTACATAACCGTACATAAAAAGCAGGGGGAAGACCCCAATGTCATCAAAGTAAAAAAGCCACCTATCACCTCCGTAGAGCTACAACGCGGAACTATTTCTGACTTTGGTAAAGAATTCCTCCGTACCCCCACTCCGCGTATGGAGCCCCAGTTTATTGATTTTAACCAGCGGATACAAAAGGGAACCTTGCATCCCGGCCTACACTTTGAATATGTGGAAAATCCCCATAACCCCCTTTTTCAGATCAATTATATTTTTGAAATGGGGAAATTGCACGATCCGGAATTGCCCATCGCCATCCGGGCGCTACCGTATTTAGGCACTGATCAGTACAGCCCTTCGGAATTGCAACAGGCATTTTTTAAAAGCGGATTACATTTTGACGCCCGTTGTGATGATCACCGTACTTACATCACCATTAGCGGTTTGGAAGAATCAGCAGAAACCGGCGCCCGCCTTGTGGAACATGTGCTCCGCCGGGTACAATCCAACCCGGATGTCCTTTTCGCTGTAGTATCCGATATTCTTCAGCAACGCAGTAATGTAAAAAAAGAACGACAAACTATCGTTCGGGATGCACTAACTCAATTTGCCCGCTACGGAGCTGACTCTCCCTATCAATACCGATTGAATGAGCAAGCCCTTAAGGGGCTAAAAAGCGAAGCCATCACGGAGAAACTCCGCTCCCTCTTCGATTATCCTCATTCGGCCTACTATTTCGGGCAACAATCCTTTGATACAGCGTGCAGTTTACTGGCAAAAGCCCACCCTGCTCCGGATCAGTGGCTCTCTATTCCCGCCGCCAGAGATTTCGAGCAACTGCCCACCCCACAGAACGAAGTCTTTTTTGTAGACTTTCCCATTGTCCAGGCTGATGTTTTGATGGTTTCAAGGACAAGCCCGCAGTTTGAGCTGGATGAACACTGCCTCCGCGAATGGTATAATAATTATTTTGGATTTGGGCTTTCCTCCATCGTCTTCCAGGAAATACGGGAATCCAAAGCCCTGGCTTACCATACCTACGCTTATTACAGCTCACCCAAATTCGCTGACCACAGTCATTATTTGCATGCCTATGTAGGCACGCAACCCGATAAATTACAGGATGCACTACCTGCACTGTTACAAATCATAAGGGATATGCCTGCAGAGCAAGAGCAAATGGAAAACGCCCGGGAGGCCCTGCTCAGGCAAATGGAATCAGAGCGTACCAAGCCCAAGCACATTTACTGGCAAGCCATAGATGCTCGGGACAAAGGCTTCGAGCGCGACCTGCGTCAGGATATTTATCAACGATTACAATCAGCCAAACCGAACGACCTCCTACAATTCCAGCAGGAAAAGATCAGAAACCAGGCTTTCCGTTTTATGGTGCTGGGCTCCAAGGCTCAGATTGACCTTAATTACCTGGAGCAGTTTGGCCCCGTTAAGGAGCTGAGCCTTGAAGACGTGTTTGGTTTTTAGCAACTATTACGCCTTTTTTCCTTTATAAAGACAACAAAAAACCAATTGTAAAATTAGCATCCCAGTCAAACACATAAGTCTCCGTACCGGTGGTTTGCTGAATAGCCCTGTAGATATTGAGTCCGGCACGTTGTTTTTCACTCTCTGCTTCGTATTGTTCGGGCAGGTTTAAAACGGTATAACGCTCTTTTCCATCCCGAATATCCTTGGCAAGTTCAAAGGGTACTCCTCCGATAATAAAGCAAACGTCGGTCCGATCAGCAGGGATTTTTTTTGCTACTTCCTTTACCGCTTCGTAAACGCTTTCATCAGTTACCTCTCCCTGGTAATATTTGGAGCCGTAGGTCTCCAGGGCTTGTAGTTTTTCGTTTCGCATCCAGGATACTTTCGTATTTCCAGAGCCCATATCCACTACAAAAGCTTTATCCTGGTAAGCTTCCGGCAAAACGGCTTTGAGCGCATAACTACCTTCCTCCTCGGGGGTAACGGTATTAACGAAGTAGCCGATCGTTTTTAGCGCAATGGATATTTTTTCTGCCACTTCTGACCTGGCGGCCCCTGAGCTAACCACAAAGTGGATATTCCGACTACCTACACCATAGTCGATCATTTGGCCGATGTAGCGTTTTAGACCTTCGCGGACGTCCTGTTCGGTGGTCATGTTTTCGTGTACCAGGCTGGAACCGTATTCGGATTTTTCCAACTTCCACTGGCCCTCCTCATCCGCTCGAATGATGAAGGAATTAAAACCGGATGCTCCCAATTCTACCACTCCTAACAATTTCCCGTTCTGAGGGGCTGGTGGGGTGTAGTTAAAACGGTTAGTCTCCGTTTTTTGAGCAGGTAAAACATCATCAGCTACCTTTGAGATAGTATCAGAAATTGTTGCTCCTTGTCCTCCATTCTCCTGGTCCAGGAGGTAACGTACGCCAAAGAAGATGGCCGCTAAAATAGCCAGCGTGATCAATAATCTTGCAAACGGGGTTAACCTTCTGCGTGCCATAGCTCTTTTTTTTGTCGAAAATACAGATTTAATTAAAAAGTGAAGAATGAGCAGGCAAACCAAACCTTCCTACAGCTTGGAGTCGCTTAAAATAAATCGTTACCGAAGTTTAACCTCCTGTTGCTAAACGTATGGCTACTTTCCAAGACTTCGACCCTTGCCGTACTTGCTCGAATTCTTTAAAAGAGCTATCAACAATCTGTTTAACTGGAAAGCGGTGTAATCCGGAGTGTAAGCCTAGCAAAGCAGTTTCCAATAGTTGAAAATCAGATCACAATGGATCGGCAGCAAAAGATAAATTTGTTTCATTCGTATGGGTTTTAGTTTAATCCGAAATTCTGCTGGTTCCGATACAGGTTCAGATCATACCGATTACGGTTAAAAAAGGAAGATTCGCCTTCAAAGCGGACATCCTTGATGATAGAAAAACGTCCATCCTGATATTCGAAAGTGAGGCGAAAAGTGCAGGGTTTACGTTCATTCCCATCCTTTCCTGATCGGGTCATAAGAAGGCGAAAATTCCCATTGGCATCGGGCCCGACCTGCTCTTCAACGTTCCAACCGTCTATGGTGCCATTTTTGATCTTGTATACGTACTTTTGATCGTAAGCATCCCTCCATTCAAACAAATGATGCTCAAGGATCAATTTATCCCCCTTTCGATAAATTACTCCCACCAGATCCATTGTAATGGTCTCATTCGTTGTATAGTCCAGGTAAGTGAGGGAACCTGTGTGTAACCCCAGCACGGATTCAAAGTCTGAGGGTTGTACCATGACAAAATCCTGGGCTGCAAGCCACTTGACATTGAGCAAAAGCAAAAAAAGAAAAAACAGTCTGAATTTCATTTTAATGAAGTTTTACAGTTTTTAATAAATGACCCTGCAAAACTGTCAGAAAAAGTAGCCTCCATCGTCTCAAAGTGGGCGTAACAAGTCTCAGAACAGGGTTTTGAGACTTATTTTTTTTAGACCGGAGGAACTCAGAAGGAGTTTGACCACTTAACTGCTTAAAAACCCGGTTAAAGGTAGCCTTCGAATTAAACCCGCAATCCATTGCAAGGGCTAATAAGGAATATTGGCTGGAGGCAGGATCTTGTAAGCGTTTTTTTACCGCATGAACTCGATAATGATTGATAAACTCTTTAAAGGTCTGCCCCAGATCCTTGTTGATTGTATTGGAGAGTTGTACCGGGTTGATGCCCATTTGGCGAGCCAGGCTATGGAGAGTTAATTCAGGGTCAAGATAGGGCCTTGCTTCCTGCATATATTTAAGTAAAGTATCCTGCTTAAGCGTAGGAGCTTCTTTTTCTAAGGCTGGGCTTGCCTCCTCGGGTTCAAATTGTAGTTGCAACCGTTTTTCATTACGCACCTGAAGCCCATAAATAGAGAGGTAATAAATAATAAACCCCCAAATCAGATAGGCATACCAGTATTCAATATAGCTCAATCCATCCGGCAATACTAAACTGATCAGGTCGAATAAAAAACTGACCACCACCCCCACTGCGACCACCAAAACAAAAGCGCCAAGCCAGTTGAAACGAATAAACTCTGTATTTGAAAACTCCTTTTTCAGGTATTGACGGTATTTGCGATACGCCAAGGTTGTACGAATGAAATAGAACAGCAGGGAAGCGTAGGTTAGTATTTCTAAAAGGACCCACAGGTTCGTTAGGCCGGAATTAGCGAGTTCCCCCTTGGTACCAAAATGAAATTCCAGCGGTTTACCTAGCATTCGATGGTCGATCAAAATATCCTTAACAAATATCCATGCCTTAAGAAGAAGAAACAGGACTTCGGGAAGGAAATGCCAACTATCTGATTTTGAAAACCTAAATCGTCCATTGGTCAGGCTAAGAAAATAAAACCAGACGAGGGGGCCCAGTAACAACCAATGATTGAAAGGAAAATAAAACATGAAGGTCGAATACCCGTCGTGGGAATCATACCAGCCGGCAAATCCAAGCATCCAGCTACTGACCCGTAAGGTAAACACCAGGATCAATCCAGCCATTAGAGCATCCGGGAGCTGCCGGTAAAGAATGCCCCTGCTTGCTAGTACAATTGCAAAGACCAGGCCAGGGATCACAAATGGTAAAAGCAAGCTGCTGTAGGCCCCAAAATCAAATAGCATGCAAGAAGATACAGTTTTTGCTTTCGACCGCGAGGAAGGGTATGTCTTAAAATGAGTTATTTAACATTCCGGTACCGAAATAGCAATATTTGTCGCCAATCCTCCCTGGGAGGTTTCCTTATACTTGGTGTGCATATCCTGTGCCGTTTCCCACATGGTCTTAATAACTTCGTCCAAACTGACCTTGGCTTCGAATGGATCACTTTCCAGGGCGATCTTAGCAGCCATGATCGCCTTCACTGCCCCCATACTATTGCGCTCGATACAGGGCACCTGGACTAGCCCGCCAACGGGGTCGCAAGTCAGCCCCAGGTGGTGTTCCATGGCAATTTCAGAGGCCATTAATACTTGTCCTGCATTACCACCCAGACGCTCCGCCAAAGCCCCTGCTGCCATAGCTGAAGATACTCCGATCTCTGCCTGGCATCCACCCATGGCTGCTGAAATGGTCGAACCCTTTTTGAACAAACTGCCAATCTCTCCTGCTACCAGTAAAAAGCGGTGAATGTCTTCTTTAGTTGTTGGCACATCGGTAAAACAGCAGTAGTACATCAGCACCGCCGGAATGACACCGGATGCGCCGTTGGTAGGAGCGGTCACGATCCTGCCAAAATTTGCATTCTCCTCATTGACTGCCATCGCAAAGCAACCGATCCATTTCATAGTTTTCGAAAAATCGGGTTGGCTTTTCTTGATTAACTTCATCCATTCCTCAGGGCCCGAATAATCGGCATCGGGTAGTAATTTACGGGAAATCTCCATTGCCCGGCGCCTTACATTGAGCCCGCCAGGAAGGCGACCCTCCGTATGGCAACCCCGAAACACACTGGCCTGCATAATCATCCAGATATTTTCCAGGCCTTCAAAAATCTCCTCTTCTGAGCGCCAAACTTTTTCATTTTCCAATACAATATCTGAGATACAGCCAGCGCAGTTACCACAAAAAGATAAGAGATCCGCACCGGAATGAATGGGATAAGGTAAGTGGGTACTCTTTCCCGCAACTGATTCCTCCTCTCCTTCCTTTACCACAAAACCTCCTCCTACCGAATAATATACCCCTTCATAGAGCACCGCTCCCTCCCCATCAAGGGCACGCAGTTTCATGCCATTGGCATGACCTGGCAGTCGATCGGAAAACCGAAAAAGGATATGAGCTTCCGGGTTGAAATTAATGGGATGCTTTCCACCAAGTAGCAAGCGATTTTGTAGCTGTACCTTGAGGGGTAGTTCCTTGACTTCCTCCACGGGGACGCGAACGGGGTCAGCACCACTTAAACCCATCAAAAGGGCTATATCTGTACCATGCCCTTTACCGGTAAGGGCGAGAGAACCATACAATTCGGCAATGACCGAAGAGACCTGTTCTAGTGGAGTTTGTTGGGAGACTTCCCGGATAAACCGTTCTGCTGCTCTCCATGGACCTAATGTATGAGAGGACGATGGCCCAATGCCGATCTTTAGCATGTCAAACACGCTGATGGCTTCCATTTGGGTTCGTTTTGGTTAGGGAACTTTGGTTTCTTTTACAAAAGTATCCAGTTAAATTCAACCCAAATGTTAAATTTTTATTTCAAAAACTGAGCTGCATACAAACGATATTCTAAAAGGTCCGGTGGATCATCGAAAAGGAAAAAAACGTAAATCATTCCTCTTCCAGCTTTGTATAATGCCAGCATTCGGCAATATTCATAATTACCGAAACTCGTTTTAGGGGGGAAGGTGAACAGTTTTGCCCAATCAGCTCCAAAGTCCATTCGGGAATCGAAATCGTCAAACCCATGGCCGGTAATAAAAGCATCGGGGCTGTTCTTGCAAAGGTGAAGAGCCAGCCGACTGGCCATAAGTTGGGGTTTATCAGCAGTTGGTGCTCCCTCCAACTCCGGTTCTAACCGGTACCGAATTTCCATTTTTTCCTGTTTCGATCTCAACAGGATTTGGTATTCTGATTCCGACTTTGGGATAGGACGCTGTTTATATCCCCCATCAACCGGCAGATGAAACTCCATACCAAGACTGTCGACAAGGGATTGCTCCCACTCGCTAAACTCCAGCTGTTGCCCAATAGCAAACAAAGGATGGAAAGCTGTCAACAACACAAGACAGCGCTGGAAGGACGGGCACACCAATAACATCAAATGTTAATATTAAAAATGCTCTGTACTAATTACCCTATTCAGGGTGCCACTTTAATTTTTTCTTTAATAGACTGAATCAGGGCCGGGGAAGGTTTACGGCGATGAAGCTTGCTTTTGATGAATTCGCGGAAGAATTTTTCGCGACTGAGCAATTGGTAATAGGCAGGGTTTGCTTTTATTTCATTGAGCAATTCTCGTTCGGCCTGTTCATTAAGCTCATTGTCGAGATACATAGTAACTTTTTCTACCAGGTCCTGATAAGTTCTGTTTTTCATGTCTAGTAAATTTTGGAGTAATCATTGCTCCGCCGCCAGACCAGTTTCGAGGTGCTACCAGTCCCAAAAAGAACGGGCGGTAAGTTGTCCGAAGACAATTCACCACCCGTTATCGTTTTGATTGGGTCTGTATTCGGCTGCACCAGTACGAAGGGAGTCGCGAAGATACAAGTTTGATGATATAGCAAAGCGGCGGAAGTCAATGTACTCGGGTTAATGATTAAAAAATAACCACATTGATGAATTAACGTTTATCCTGGTAACCCAGGGATTCCGCGTATTTGCGCAATTCTTCCTTTAGCAGGTTTCGCGCCCGAAAAAGGCGGGACCGCACGGTACCCAATTTGAGGCCTAATATTTTGGAGATCTCTTCATAGGTGAACCCTTCAATATCGCACAACAAAATAACTACCCGGAATTTTACCGGTAATTTGTTGATAGCCGAGCTTACCTCATCTCCTATTAATCCTTCGAACATTTCCACACGCAAATCCGTAAAGCCACTTTGTGGTGCATCTTCATCCTCATTTGATAGGAGGACATTATCGAGATCCACCCGGGTTGGCTGCCTGTTTTTACGCCGGAATTCGTTTATAAAAATATTTTTTAGTATTCGAAATAACCAAGCCTTGGCATTAGTCCTTTCCTCATAGGTATGGATAAACTTCCAGGCCTTTAAATAGGTATCTTGCACCAGATCATTGGCGTCATCCTCGTTATAGGTCAGGTGATAGGCAAAGGTATACAGGGCCTCTAACTGAGGCAGAAACTCTTCATCGAAAATGCCTTGATATCGTTGCTCCAATCCTTTTTTTTCTACTGTTATCACCATAAATATATAATTTTAGCAGATGAGCAAAAGGAAGGGAAATCCATGCTACGCTTGGTAACGACTGCCTATTGCTGAATAACGACAACTGCTTGGGTTAGTATTGGAGATTGCCGCGCCAAAATGATGCGTATTAAAATTAACTGGATATAAGAAAGAAAAGTTCCGCTAATCTGAAAAGCTTACTTTTTTTATTTCTGGAACTGCCTTTTCGAACCAACGAACAGGGGCCGGGTTTTTGTCTCCGGTTAAGGTATCGCACATAAAAAACAGATAGAACAATTGCATATGCCCCCGCATTCGGTGCCGTAAATGTTCCAGACGCATTTCCCCCTGGTTTGGATTTTGGTAAAGGTAGAAGTTACACCAGCTGTAATACGCCTCGTCGTGTAACTCAACCAGCTCTAATAAAACCTGGTCCTTAGTAAAACGTTCCAAAAATTGACGAGCGATCACACTGTGATGGCGAGACCAATCGCGTGGTCGGTTTTTATCCTCCAGATATTTGAAAGTATCGTGCACAAAAGCCGCTAATCGAAGGCGGCATCGATCTTTCTGTTCCAGCTCCGGTATGCGTTCAATATTCTGAAGAACTTCCTGGACGTGTTTAAACACCTCCCCCTCCGGATGCCCATACCGGGGCACTCCCCACAAGAGACCTTTCACAAACTCCGGTTGCTTCAACAAAAGGCGCTCCAGTGCTGTTTCCGGCTGTAAATGTTGAACTAACTCCAGGGTTGACAAGCTAAAGTGGATTTTTCTTCAGCGGTGGATCGAGCGGAAAAGCCAGGATCATTCGGGCTTATACCACAAGTTGGCTTAGTTTTCTTCCTCGAATCCCACCATCATGGCTGTTAAGGTCCAGTTAAACAAAAATTCAGCAGTAACAAAGCTAAGGCTGGAAAAGTTATTTTATTCATAATTTAAGTAAAAAACCGTCAATGATCATGAAACAAATACTATCCCTGATTGCCGCTGGAATAATTGGCGGTATGATCACACTGGCTGGTTTCCACTGGTTGCAACCGGAAGCCCCGCAATCGAATTTAGATAAAGAAACTGCACATTTAGTAAACTACAAAATCCCTGTTCTTCCCTCTTCCGCTCCTGCCTTCGATTTCAAAAGTGCCGCCAGGGTGGCCACTCCGGCAGTAGTCCATATCGTCTCCTCATCAAACGGAACCCGAACTACGGAAGAAGAGGGTGCTTTCCGGTATTTTTTCGGTGGCCCGGATAACCGTCCCCAACGCGGTAGTGGCTCTGGCGTCATTTATAGTGAAGATGGCTACATCATCACCAATAATCATGTTGTTGACAATGCAGACAAGGTTGAAGTCACCCTTGCAGATAATCGTACCTTCAATGCAAAGATCGTTGGAACAGAAGAGCGCTCTGACCTGGCCGTTTTAAAAATAGAGGCTAACAACCTCCCCACTTTACAAACTGCTGATTCGGATAAGACCGAAGTGGGTGAATGGGTGCTGGCTGTTGGGAACCCTTTCGAATTGAATTCCACCGTGACGGCAGGGATCGTTAGTGCAAAAGGAAGAAATATCCGCCTTATTGATACTGAAGGTGCCATCGAAGCCTTTATCCAAACCGATGCCGCTGTTAATCCTGGCAACAGCGGGGGAGCACTTGTTGATGCCGAAGGCCGCCTGCTGGGGATCAATACAGCCATCGCTACCCGAACCGGGGTGTATTCCGGCTATAGTTTTGCGATCCCTATCAACCTCGCAAAAAAGATCGTGGATGACATTATCGAGTATGGCAGCTACCAGCGGGCTTACCTTGGTGTGGGTATTCAGGAAATCGACCTGTACCTCGCAGTAGAACTCGGCCTGAAAGTGAACCAGGGGGTTGTAGTGACCCGGGTGTTTGACGGAGGTTCCGCACAGTATGCAGGTATCCAGGAAAATGATGTCATCACTTACGTCGATAACAAAAAAATCACCAATATTGCCGAACTACAGGAAACAATTGGCAGAGCCCAGGTAGGTGAAACGGTCAACCTGACCGTTAACCGTTTTGGACGGGATAAAAACCTGCCGGTTCGATTGAAATCTCAATTGGAAACCAGTAATAACTAAACGCTGGTTCCCAACTCTTTTGAAAATGGTTTTTAAAAAGGCCCTTCCTCGGTAATAGACCGGAGAAGGGCCTTTTAGGTTTCCGGATACTTGACTTCTCAATAAAACGTACATATATTGTTGAAAACTAAACACCATGTTCCCTTTTTCTTTTTTTGCTCCTTTGGTTAAGGACTTGCTCCAATTATTTTACCCTCGTCTTTGTCCGGCCTGTGAAATGGAAGAACCCTTACCCGGAGGACTGACCTGCTTTTCCTGCCAGCTTGAAATTACTACTACCGACTTTAGTAAGGTGCCCAATAACACTTTCGAGCAACGGTTCTGGGGGCGGGTCCCCCTTGAGGCGGGGTTCAGTCCTTATCGATTTGTGAAGGGGGGAAAGGTTCAACGCATGATCCATCAACTAAAATATCACAACAGAAAAGATACAGGGCTGGCCCTGGGCAGGGTAATGGGCAGGCAATTGAGGAATAACCCCAGGTTCCAAAAGGTCGAATGTATCGTTCCGGTACCTTTACATAGAAAAAAATTACACCTGCGCGGTTATAATCAAAGTGAAATCCTGGCAAAAGGCATGGCTGAATGCACTAATCTCCCAATCGCCCCGATTCTACAGCGTAGCTCCTACAGTCTATCCCAAACCCAAAAGAGCAGGGAAGATCGCTTCCGGACTATACAAGGAGCTTTTTCTTGCCATCCACAGCGTGTAAATACCCGGTTCAGGCATTTTCTGCTTGTAGACGATGTACTTACTACCGGAGCGACGCTTGAAGTTTGCGCTCAATGCCTGCTGACTACCTTTCCGGATGCTAGAATCTATATGGCTACAGTAGCCATGGCCGAGCAGTTCTAGCTTCAAACAAGCATGATAGGGGGTAAGATTCACCTTGAGTCGAATAAAAGATCCACCATTACACTGCCGGCTGCATTCGGCGCAGCAGGTGCCCGTGCTTCACTCTGTCACTTCGAAGGACATTTCCAGCTGGCTATTGATAGAATAAGGCGAAATATCAGCCAGAAAAAACCAAATTTCCAGCCGGAAGGCAGGTTCAAGCAGGAGATCGCGTTTATTAGCAAGAGTGGGTAACAAGCGAATCTGGCCTCCAGGGCGATCTAACTGAAGGCGATCGATATAAAAAACCTCATCAGCCGGAGTACACTGATTGGAACCAACCGGACAAATTCGAACAGATACCTCGTTTAGAAAGTTATAATTCAGTCCAGGTTCCAACGATCGAATATCGGCAGCAAGCGCATTAATATTCCCGATCTGCTCTGCTTCGAGATTATTCTCTTCCAGGTAAAAATTAATATTGGTGGCTACTACCGGTTCCGAAAAAACACGGGGAACGGGTCCATTGAACAGGCCGGCAGGCACGGTAAAAGCAATCGGTACAAACAACATTTCAAACAAGCGCCGTCTTTCATCTTCCTGGCAGGAAACCATTAACAAGCCCACCAAAGACCAAATAATCAACCTACTATGTGATTTGTGCATGACTTTTCTTTATCTTTCTACGGGTTAAATGGAGTAGCTCCGACGCATTCGGTGTATTTGCACCGGCTTGGGTACGCTCCTTTCGCAAGGTTATTCTTCTAACCTTACAATACTGATTTTTGGTGTGTATGAGGCCAATAAAAAGACTGCTTTCCTCTTGCGCACTATTTCATCAACCCATTAAATCCTTTTTTATGGGCGAGCAAAGAGTACGATCAGTCAGCAATATAAGTGTACGCCACCAGTTCATCCAAAGTTTATTAGAGGATATGGAGGCCCTTGATCATATGTTGACGGAAGAATGGTTTGAAACCAGTCCGATCCGGATCGGGGCTGAACAGGAGCTTTGCCTGGTCAATCAGCGGACCTTTAAGCCCGCTACCACTGCGATGGAGGTGTTGTCCCAATTAAAGGACCTTCCCTGGCTGGAGTCTGAGCTGGCCTCTTTTAACCTGGAGATCAACCTGGACCCAAGGGAATTCTCTGGAAGTTGTCTGAGCGATATGGAAAAAGAGACTTCTTCCAAATTGCAACAACTACGCACTCATTTAAATGAACAGAATACGGATCTGGTCCTGACAGGGATCTTACCCACCTTGCGAAAGTACCACCTTGACCGATCTAATCTCACCCCGAAAGAGCGCTATCGATTACTCATTGACGCCATTGACCAGGAACGCATAGGGCATGCCTATGAGTTACGCCTGCGTGGAATAGACGAGTTGCTGGTCAAGCACGATTCTCCACTGATGGAGGCCTGCAACACCAGTTTCCAAGTACATTTGCAAACCAGCCCGGCCGACTTCGTTCATTGGTATAATATTGCGCAAGCCCTTGCTGCCCCCGTAATGGCGATTGCTGCGAATTCCCCTATCGTCTTCGGGCGCAGATTGTGGCATGAAAGCCGGATTGCCCTATTTCAGCAGGCTCTTGATGTGCGCACCACCCATGATCACATGCGGGAGCGATCTCCACGTGTCAGCTTTGGTAACCACTGGCTGAACGATTCCATTATGGAGATCTATCGGGAGGATATAGCCCGGTTTCGCGTGCTGCTAAGTTGTGAAACAGAAGAAAAGGCTATGGAGCGAATTCGCCGTTCAGAGGCTCCAAAACTACGGGCCCTTCAGGTGCACAACGGAACGGTATACCGCTGGAATCGCCCCTGTTACGGAATTAGCCCAAACGGAAAACCCCACCTCCGGATCGAAAACCGGGTTTTACCTGCCGGCCCTACCGTAACGGATGAAATTGCCAACGCTGCCTTCTGGCTGGGAGCCCTTACCGGGTATGCGCAAATTCATAAGGATATTCGCCCTCTAATGGATTGGGAAGATGTTCGGGATAATTTCGGCAAGGCGGCCCGTACTGGGATTGACTCTAAATTTACCTGGTTTAAGGAGCAGAAAGTTTCCGCCTGCGACCTCATCTTGCAGGAGTTATTACCTATTGCCCGGGAAGGCCTGACATTTCGGAACCTCAAGTCTGAGGATATCGATAACTACCTCGGCATCATTGAAGAACGAGCAAAAAAACATATCAACGGTGCACATTGGCAACTCAAAGCCTACAATAAACTCCTTAAAGAAACCAGCCGGGACGAAGCCCTGAGTGTACTTACCCACAGCATTATTGATAATCAAAACAAAAATAAACCCGTACACGAATGGAAATCGCCCAAACTCGATGACCTGAAAGACTATCGGCCTGCCAAACTTCGGGTGGAGGAATTTATGGAAACAGATCTTTTTACCGTTCAAAAAGAAGATTTGATTGACCTGGTCGCTCGCTTAATGGATTGGCGCCAGATCCGCTATATGCCAGTCGAGGATACAAAGGGCAACCTTTCAGGTTTGATCACTATGCGCCTTTTATTACGCCATTTTACAAAAGCCAAAGAAAATGGCCAACCTGCAACTCTTGTAAAGGATATCATGGTGGAAGAGCCCATCACTATTAGTCCAAATGCAACCATTACCGAAGCCATGCAAATTATGCGCTCCAATAAGATCGGTTGCCTCCCCGTTACGCAACACGGTGAGCTGATCGGGATCATTACTGAGATGGACTTCCTGAGGATTTCTTCCCGCTTGATCGAAAGGTTGGAAGAATAGAACCTGGTCTGGTGCTTCATCCAGAAAGAACCTTTCCCATAAGGTTTAAAAAATTAGCCTTGGGTTTGCTTTAGATTCGTAAATTGAATTGATTCTAACACCCTTAAATCCTATACAAATGAAATGGTATTTGCATGTTCTAAAAAACTATGTAAACTTCAATGGTCGCGCCAGCCGTCCGGAGTTTTGGTACTTTGTCCTATTCAATTTCTTGTTTAGCCTCGGAGCAAGTATTCTGGATGGTATTCTGGGTACGACCAATATGCAGGCAGGAGGTATTGGCATACTAGGTGGTATCTATAGCCTAGCCGTTTTACTTCCCGGTATAGCCGTTGGGGTAAGACGGTTGAAGGATACCGGAAGAAGTGGATGGTGGTATTTGATAGGTTTAATACCGATCGTTGGGTTTATCCTTTTGATAGTATGGTGGGCCAGCCCTGGAGACCCCCAGGCCAATGAGTATGGACCGGTCCCTCCAAACACACCGGAAGGCTTTCAGGAAGAAGTTGGCCCGATCGATGCCAATCTTTAAAAGGAGAAAACAAACCCTTTTTTATACGGCTCAAAGCGCTTTTATCGCTTTGAGCCCTACACAGGTAAAAGGTGAGCGAATACCTTAGTAAGGCTCTACTGTTGTAGGCTAAAAACTAGAAGGATCGGGTGCTTATCAACTCGTAATGATGCCCCTCATCCTCCTGCATTTCATCTACCCATCCCTTAAATACCTCCACCTGGGATCCTTTTTGTACAGCGTAGAAATAATCACCGCTACCAGCCCACCAGCCTCCACAAGCTGCGACTGCTCCCTGAGGGATATCGTAATTGGAAAAATCTGTTTTGGGTATGGGTTCGCAGACACTGATTGTATCAAGTGAAAAGGAGCGGATACCGATTTGTAATTGTACTTCCGTCAGTGGAAAAGGGCTGTCTTCCGGGCCTGCTAATTGGTTACAGCGCAAACTTATCGCGGTAGTTTCTTCCGATTCAGCATCCCCTGTAGTACCGTTACCGGAAGGGGTTGGTTCCTGGCAGGCCATTAAACCCAATACGAGCAAAAAAAGGATGAGGTGTTTCATTATTGGTCGGGGCAGGTTAAAAAGGTAAGTTATCAAGGTCGACATTCCCCCCTGTTAGAATGATCCCCAGCCTCCGGCCTTTAAATCGCTCGGCTTGTTTGAAGACAGCCGCCAGGGGAACGGCACAGGAAGGTTCAATAATTATTTTCATCCGTTCCCAAACCAGGCGCATGGCAGCTACAATTTCCTCCTCTTCTACCCGGATGATATCAGTAACATGTTCCTGGAAAATACTAAAGGTTTTCTCACAAACATTGGTCTTTAAGCCATCTGCAATGGTATCGGTACTGGTATTTCGAACAAGATAACCAGCCTTTAACGATTGCCAGGCATCGTCCACCGCTTTTGGCTCTCCACCGATAACTTCCGTTTTCGGGCTTAAATAATTACTGATCAAGGCAGTACCACTTAATAAGCCCCCGCCACCGGCCGGGGCGAGAATACAATCCAGTCTTCCATCAACGTCTTCTAATAATTCCAGCCCTGCGGTAGCCTGCCCTGCAATGACGTTGTAGTCATCGTAGGGATGAATAAAGGCAGCACCGGTTTTTTCAACGATTTGTTCCAGTGTGCTTTCCCTGGCCTCCTGGGTTGGGGCGCATAGGGTAATTTGAGCATCATAGCCCTTAGCTGCCTGCATTTTTGCCCTGGGCGCATTTTCCGGCATCACGATATAAGCGGGTACTCCCAGGTTCTGTGCAGCTTTGGCCACAGCCTGTGCATGATTTCCACTGCTATGTGTTGCCAGACCCCGCGCCCGCTTTACTTCCGACAATCGAAGCGCGGCACTGGCCGCTCCCCGCATCTTGAAGGCTCCGATCTTTTGAAAATTTTCGCATTTAAAAAAGATGCGGGCACCTGTCATTCGATCAATGGTCCCATTAGTTAGAATGGGCGTCCGGTGAATGAACGGGCGAATTGCACGATGACTTTCTCGAATATTGTCCAGCGTGGGCGGATGAGCAAGGATGGTTAGCATGTTCGATAAAGATGGAGATGGGTGACAGATGATTATTGATTCAGCCAGTGGCACTCATTGTTTATCACCTATCACCTATGATTCAGATACCTTTTCCAATAATTCGTAACTGTACCTACCGGCATCCATGGGTGGATTGGGGTTGGTAATACGCTTCACCTTCAGTTGATAGGTTTTACCGGCTTCCCATTCCAACCCTTTTATCGGGCTGTAGAAATTTACCCATTGATCTGCCATCATACGTTCGCCATATTGAACTTGTAGGCATTCCGTTGGCATTTCACCGGTAGAGCAGGGCTTTTTTTCAGGTCCGACCCACATCAGCAGTTCTTTTTCCATGGCTGGTTTTTCCTCTGTTTTCATCAAAGCGAGGCCTTCGGAGCCATAATCGGTGTTATTTACCAATACCAGTTTTTCCCCTTCGCGTTCAAAACTGAGTTTGCTTTCGCCTACTCCGCCTACTCTTTTGAGGTCTACTTGTACATTCCCGGCTTCGGTCTCCGACCAGTTACCGACTTCGACGATCTCAGGTTGCATATTCTGATAGTCCGATTCCATACGGGCTTTTCCGCCGTCTTCCAGCATAAGCCAAATGAGGCGACCGGGACTGCTGGCAGCTGGTAATTCAGCCATATAAGTACCGGGAATGGGTTCTGCGGTCTCCGTTGAATTAGCGTCAGAACCGCCGCTGCATTGCAACAAGCTGAATAGGACAAATGTTAAGACGATACTTCGAAACATAGTTTTTGATTTTATTGAGGGATGCTCTTTGGTCGAAAATACATAAGATAGTTTAATGAAACACATTATAGGCCTTGTATTTGCTTTGACAGCCATGTTCACAGTAATGTTCATGGCATACAGTGCTTTGCGATTTGAGCATGAGCCGATCATCCCGACACCGGGAGCTTTGCTAGAAAACTATGTTTTTGGATTTGGGGTTGGCTTATTGACCTCTTCCTACCCTTATGCCGTTTCCCTGCTGTTTCTTGCCCTAATCGGGTATATCGCTTACCGGGTAGGAATCTGGTTGTATCGGCTGCTGGCAAGATCATTAAGGCACCTTGATAGTTAAAGCACATTTGAAGTGGCCTTCCGGGCAGGATCGCCTCCCATGCAAACCACATGGCCTGCAGGCCAGGCTTTCCTCTGACTCCCAAATTGCTGAGTTTTCTGAGAGCGGGGTAAAACCAAAGCCCGGAACGGTAGAGCAAAAAATAGTAGTTACCGGGGCGTTCACTGCGGAAGCCAAATGGGTGGGAGCCGAGTCGTTCACATAATTCATACGAGCCGATTGCATTAAGGCAGCAGAATCCAGCAAACTAAGCTTGCCGGCTACATTTTCGACATTGGGGTGCTGGCAGGCTCTTTGGATAGCCTCACAGGTTGCTGCATCTGCCGGGCTGCCAAGTAGGTAAATCTTTACTTCAGCAGGGAAGCTATTAATTAGCACCACCCATTTTTCAGCTGGCCATTGCTTGGTAAACCAAACCGAGGTGGGTGCCATACAAACGTATTCTACTCCCTGAGGAATCATTTTATAACTTTCCGGAGACGGATATAAACAAGGAGCAACACGACCCTGCACTTCTGTAAGATGCTGAATGAGTGAAAGGTTTCGGTTTACCTCGTGAACGAAAACCCCATCGGGATCAATTTTATGGGGCACTTTTCTAGTATAACCAAAGGAAAGGGGGTTTTTATCAAACCCTACGGTATGCTTCGCTTTTGAAAGGACGGTGATCAACCCACTCGTAAAGAAACGCTGTGCATTTACCACCAGATCATAACGCCGGCCTTGAATTTCTCCTACCAGTTCCCGAATACTTTGCCACTTTCGCTTTTTATCGAAAATCAACACTTTTCTGAGAAAAGGATGCCCCTCCAACAGGGATTGGTTGCCTTTTCGGAGCAGGAAGTCAATTTCCGCCTTTGGGTATTGAGCATGCAGTGCCTCGATCAGGGGAGTTGCCAGGATCACATCCCCCAGAAAGGCTGTTTGTATGATTAAAATTCGGTCCATATATCCTTTGCAAACTTATCTGGCTGGCAAGATATCTTTTTCTCATTGGGGATACTCCCCTTGCATCAGAGAATCCCCATCAATAAATAGATCATGGCCGTAATCCCCCCCGCTGTTAAAGCGTAAGGCAACTGGGTTCGAACGTGGTCAATATGGTCATTAGCCGAAGCCATGGAGGAAAGAATGGTAGTATCGGAAATAGGAGAGCAATGGTCTCCAAAAACACCTCCACCGATCGCCGCGGCTATGGTAAGGTACACATCAGCCTGTAATTCTCTGGCCATGGGAACGGCGATGGCGATCATGATCGCGAAAGTTCCCCAGGAAGTACCCGTTGAAAAGGCGATAAAACAACTCACCAGGAACACCAGGACCGGAGCCAGCCCAGGCGATAGCCAAGCCCGGGTGATGTCCGCCACATAGGGCCCTGTTTGCATCTCCCGGCAGACATTTCCAATGGCAAAGGCCATTAACATCAACAGGGCCAACGGCATCATTCCCGAAATCCCTTTAATGACCATATCGATCATGGCTTTCGTTCGAAAGATACCCTGAGCCCGATATAGAACCATGGAAAGCAAAATCGACGTGATTACTGCAATTAAGACTGCCGTGGTACCTGATCCCTGCCCGATTGCGAAAAAGAACCGTTGAGTAAAGCGGCCCACAGGGTATTCTACCAAGGCTTCGCTCCAGCCCGTATAGGCCAGCATCACCGGCATCATCAATACCATGATCAAAATGGGAAGGACCATATTGTAGGCTTTTGGAGTTAAACCTTCATCTGTTTTTAGATCCGTCAATTCCTCAGAGATCATGGGTTCTGCTCCGTCGGCCAGTAATTTACCTTCTTCTTTAGCGCGGCGTTCGGCAGCGGCCATGGGGCCGTAATCCTTCTGAGTTAAAATAATAACCAGCACCAGCACCAGCGCCAGCATAGCATAGAAATTATACCCCACTGCCCGCAACAGAACGGCGAAGGGATCGTCAAAACCTTGAGCCAACAACAGGCTCATTATAAAAGCCCCCCATCCGTTGAAAGGTATTAGAATACTGGAAGGAGCCGAACTGGAATCAGCTATATAGGCCAGTTTTTCACGGGGAATCCCCAGGCGGTCAAAAACAGGGCGGTATAAAGCTCCCACCGTTAACACAGAGATGCTGGACTCTACAAAGATCAGCAAACCGGTTAGCCATGCCAGTAGCTGGATAACGACCCGGTTACTGCCCTTGCGTTTCGCTTCATACCGTTCGAGCAGGTGGTTCACTCGTTGGATAAACCCCTCGACCCCACCGGAACGCTGAATGAATATGATCAAAGCACCTACCAGGGCACAAAACAGGATTACCCGGGTATTTCCCGGGTCCTGAAAAACAGCTACCAGCGCTTCAATGCTGCCAAAGGTTCCAAGCAGGAAGTTAAAATCATTCAGGATAAACCACCCCAGCCAGATGCCCACCAAAAGAGAAACAAACACCTGCCGGGTACTTATAGCCAGAGCAATGGCCAGCACCGGTGGTGCCAGGGATAAAAACGGGTAACTTTCCAGCATCTGTCTCGGGTTTAAAGGTTATCGCGTATCCATTCCAGCCGCTTTTGCATTTCCTCCTTCACGGGCGTGGAACTGCCAATATAGTTATTGTGCATGAAACTAAAACAGAGCAGCCGACCGGAACGCGTTCGAATAAACCCACTTAAACAATGCTTATTACTCAAAGTACCCGTTTTGGCAAACACATAAGGGCCATCGGTCGCCCCATACCAGTTTCGAATAGTACCCCGCTCGCCTCCGGCAGGTAGCAAGGGTAAAAGTACCTCCGGCCCAGGATCCTGATATAGTTGGCTCAATAAACTGATCATTGAACGCGGACTGAACAAATTGTACCTGCTTAAGCCCGAACCATCCCGCCACTGCGGCGGATCCCAGCTGAAGTTCACTAGACTATCCCTCGCTAGTTTCAAGGTCTCGTTGGCATCCAGGTAGCCTAATAGTTCATTGGAGCACATCAACACCAACTGCTCTGCAATGAAGTTGTCGCTCTGCTGCAAAAACCGCCGAAGCAGGGTGTCAGGCATGGGTACATAAATAGTTTCGAAAAGGGTATCCGGGAGCCTTTCCTCATAAAGACCAACAGCTCGTTTAAGGGTATCTTCCAGTAGCTTAGCTACGAATGCTGTATGGGTTCGGAAGGGTATTTCCCTTTCGAAATACACCGTATCCAGGCAATCCGCATTCCAGGAAAATTGATTGCTATATTCCTTTCGAAAGGGGTAAGGGCCCAGGCTATCCAAGCGAGCATCATACCGGGTCAAGGGCCAGAACACCTCCGGCTGAAGGTAAAAAGTATCGCTTCTTGTAGAATCACCGGTGAAGCGAACAACATTCCCATATAGAGGTAATGGCGATTTTTCGACCTGATAATAGTAGCCATAATCCGCCCAGGACCAGCCTGGCCCAAAACGTTCGTCTCGAAAATTGGAATCTGAAAAAAATAATACGCTCGAACGGTCCTTCAAATCTTCCATGATATTTCGAAAAGGAAGCTGTTCAAAATCCGGATGTAACAGCATGGGATTTCCAGCACCCTGGATGATCAAGGTATCTCCGCGCTCGAGCATACGCAAAGCCGGCATGCTGTCGCCTAAGATCCGTTGGGCCAGGAAATAGGTCCATAATTTGGTATTGGAGGCTGGTGTATAGTACTTATCGGCCTGCTCTTCAAAAAGGATTGCCCCTGATTCCGGGTCGGCAAGCATAAAACCGGTAAAGATTTTCGAAAATACCGATGAGGTTTCGAATTGACCAGAAAGGTCTTTCTCCGGGCGGCGGGGCAATGCCTTGCTACCTGAGCAACCAGTGATGAATAAGCTTCCGCTGATAAATAGGGTCAATAGGAGTGCACGCATAAAGCTCATTGAAAAATAAAGGCTTAAATTAAAAAAAAATAGACCCCTCGGTAGTGGTATTGACTTTTTGGAAAATTTGTTATATAGGTGCCTTGCATCTATAGGTGCCTGGCACCTATAGATGCAAGGCACCATTGCAAAGGTTTAACCCACATTTAACATGCGAAACATTCTACTTCCTTTCCTGCTTTTATTTCAATCTCCGATTTTTGCCCAATTACCAGCAGACACTTCTTTCTATAATGCGTTGCCTTCCGTTTCACCTGCAGAAGTGGGGATGGATGCCAAACTACTAGAAGACAGTATTCGAAAAACAGTACAGGAAGGGATCCAGGCTCAGGCTTTTCCCGGCGCTCAGGTATTAATTGCCAAGGATGGAAAGATCGTTTTTCATGAAACCTACGGCTACCATACCTATGATAGCTTACGACAAGTGCGATCTACTGATCTATACGACTTCGCCTCGATTACAAAGGTGACCACTGCTCTGCCTGTATTGATGCAATGGTACGGCAATGGCACCTTCGACCTCGACGCCCCTTTGAAATCTGAAATCGATGCCTTAAAGCGTGGTAATAAAAAAAATATAAGCTTCCGGGCAGCTCTGGCGCACCAGGCCCGTATCATGCCCTGGATACCCTATTGGCGGACCACCCTTAAGTACAATAGCAAATACCCCTGGAGGAAGCGCTGGGATACCGACCGTATCAATGATTTTAACTTCCGGAATAAAACGTTCGAGCGAGACTCTTCCAGGAAGTATACCATTTTAGTGACCGACTCCCTTTGGTTGCATCAGGATTATAGATATCAAATGTACCGGGCCATTCGAAAATCTCCTTTAAATGAGGAAGCCGGATATATTTATTCCGGCTTGTTATTCTATTTGCTACCGGATTTGGTAGAAACCCGAACCGGCGAAGATTTTGAAACTTATTTAAAGCAATACCTTTACCATCCCATTGGGGCTTATTCGCTTACCTATAACCCACTTCGTTATTTCCCTAAAGAGCGGATCATTCCAACCGAGCAGGATACCTTTTTTAGAATGGAACTGTTGCATGGGCGGGTGCATGACGAAGGGGCTGCCATGATGGGAGGTGTTTCCTGCAATGCAGGCTTGTTTGGGACAGCCAAAGACCTGGCCAGGCTTTTCCAATTGTACCTGAATGAGGGTCAGTATGGGGATCAGCAACTGATAGCGGCAGAAGCCATTAAAGAATTTACCCGCTACCAATTCCCGGAAGCGGGAAACAGGCGCGGACTGGGGTTTGACAAACCTCCATTGTCAGACGATGAACCCGACTCTCACTACATCGCCTCCTCCGCAAGCCCGGAAAGTTATGGTCATAGCGGCTATACGGGAACTTTTGTTTGGGCCGACCCCGAGTACGACCTTTTATTCATTTTTCTATCCAACCGGGTTTATCCCAGTCGTAATAACCGAAAACTGTACAGTATGAATATTCGTCCAACCTTGCATCAGATTGCCTATAATGCCATCAAGTCGAGGAAATTAAACGAGGAATAGGGTATCGAACAGGCCGCCTCAAGCCTAATTGCTGCCATTTTTTCTCCTACTTTTTTTGGTACTCCACTTTAAAGCGGAAAAGATCTGGCAGATATTTCCTGGGCCGTTCCAGCTCCATTTGGTAAATCGCCCGGCCGAGCTGCGCAAGAAATGGAAATCCGATCTCTTCATATTCGTACTCCCCATCGTTGAAGGATTCATTGGCATTTACATGAATATTGGCAGCCAGGAAAAATTCAACTCCGTTTTCAAAATCAACTACATAGGCAACATCCGTCAAAAAACCATAGGCATCGCCCACCTTGTTGAATAGCCGAATATATCTGGGCATCGGTGCTTCACTATCTCCGAAAATGAAAAACTTGACATAACTATCCTGAACTTCGTAGGAAGGATAATCACTTTCCTGAGGAAGCATAGATAGATACCGATAAAGAAACGTATAATCTTCCTCCTTTAAACGAAACCGGGAGGCTTCCGGAACAGCATCCGGGAACAAAACGGCCTTTAGTATATCGTGTAGCTCTTGCAATCCCACGTAATTTTTATACCTGAAATCGAAAGGCTCCTTAACCAATTGTCCTGTATTATCGACGTAGGCTTTTCCTCTGATTTGCCCCTCCAGGCCTAAATCCTTATACGCTCTTGAATAGCTCTCTGCTTGCTGATAGAAAATGTGTTCGTCGGGATGGACAAATTCTACCGGGTTGGTTATACGGTTGCTCAGGGTGTCGAAATCAGGTGCAGATAAGCGATGAATAATCCGTAATCGTTCATATCCTTTTCTCCATAGTTGTTCATTGATATATGCCTGCCCCAGAAACTCATATAATCGATTGTAGGCATCATTGTCACTAACCAGAAAGATCTTTTTGATGTAATGACCTACGCTTGGGAACCAGTTTTGGGAAGTAGTATCCATTTTCACCGCTGTTTGCGGTGGTGAACCTGCCTTATGACGCATCCAGGTATCCTTATCAAGACCTTTAATATCCAGATCATTCAGGCGTTCCAAAGCCAAAAAGGCAACCGGCATTTTTACGGTACTTGCCGGATAAAAATAAAGACTGGTGTCCAGGCCGTATGAAAAAGTTCGAAACCTGGCCCGATTATCCCCCTCCCGCTCTATCTGAGTATACAGAATCTGCACCTGATGATCGGGATTTTCGGCAATGTTCCATAAAAAAGGATGCTGTTGAAGGAGATCGTTCAGTGGATTTTGCTGGGCATATGCCCCCATAATCCCAAACACCATTACCATTATCCAAAGTAAATACTTCATCAATATTTCATTTTCAAAGATTACCAAGAATTTTCCATTCCTAAGCAGTTGGACTTCTCACTAGGGGGAAACAGTCTTTGAGATCAACCTTAGGTTATCGGCCAAATCAAGGATATCCGAGCTGCTGTGATGTGCGCTTAAAACTATTCGACTGACAACAGGATCATTGCCCCCGGGATAGGTAAAGCTTGAGATCAGGATGCCCTTTTCTTTCAAGGCCTCTGCTATTCGATTGTCCGGGCAATACCAGACCGGGAAGCCGGAAAAGCTTTGAAGAGACATGCTTGGTTCAAGGCTGGTTTCAAGCGCTGCCTGCCTTTCCAAAAGCATTCCCTTTGCCACCTTATACAAAGGCCCCGCATGTTTTAAAGCATAAGCAAAAAGCGGAGGCATTGGAGATGCTCCGCCGAAAAATGGGTGCGCAGCCAGTTGTTGTAAGCGGTCTTCTTCCCCCAAAAGCAAGCCCCCGGGCACCCCCAATGCTTTTCCCAGCGAACTGATCACCAACAACTCTACAGGTAACGCTCTGGATTGTAATTCAGCATAGCTGCCCCAACCGTGGAGTCCTCCAACCCCAAGCCAATGAGAATCGTCGATGACTAAAAGCCAATCCCGAATGGGCGGTAAAGCATTCAACCAGGCCAGGTCAAATTTTCGTGCAAAAATGGCATCTACCGCACTGACCAGTAAAACATTCAGTCGTTTGTCTCGGGTATTTTCTGCCTGGGTAATCCAGTTACACCAGTCTTCATACGTTCCGGAAAATGGTATTCCCTTTCCGCTAAAGGCTGGATGGCTACCCGGAGCAGGGTAGAAATCAGCACCCTCCAATCCTTTTACGGTTAATTGGGCAGCCAAGGTACCTGAAGAAACAGTTAAGACAGCTGGTGCTCCCGTCCAATCGGCCAATTGATCTTCTGCTTCCCGATAAACAGCCGGGCCCACATCGCTGCGCCGGGACCCACCATAGTGGCCCGGATACAGATCGAGCCCTTTTTGGAGTAAGGATCGAAATTCCGGATTCGAAGGCATCCCTAAATAGGCGGTTCCCGAAAAGTTTAGGTATGCTTTACCCTCGAGGTACATCCTCCTGCCAGGTAAACCTGCTTTCATTTAACGGTAGGTTTAATGATAAAGCCCCTTTTGAAATAAAATACTGGTTTTCACTGCTCCAATCCCTCCCGCAACCATACCGCTCCACTACCAGCTCGATTATTGAAAACAACCCGCCCCTGGTCCAATTTCACCCCCTCTGCCGGGTCATCCGCAAGCAGAAGGGCTCCATCCATGTCGACATAGTCGAGCAGAGGCGTGAGATGTCCGATAGCAGATATCCCTACCGAAGATTCCGTCATACAACCCACCATAACCTTAAGCCCCAGTGCCCTGGCACGTTCGATCATTCTGAGAGCCGGAGTAAGCCCCCCGCACTTGACCAGTTTTATATTAATCCCGTGGAAGTGTTGTATACAACGGTCCACATCTGATTCGACCTGACAGCTTTCATCGGCTATGATCGGTAAAACAGAGCGGTCCTTTACCCTTTTATAGTCTTCCCATGCCTGGACGGGCAAGGGCTGTTCTATAAATTCCACACCAAGGGTTTTTAGCTTTGGAGCCAGGGAAATGGTTTGTTCAGGGGTCCAGGCGGTGTTAGCATCCACCCGAAAACGAGCATCCGTATGCCGCCTTAATTCCCGGATAATATCCAGGTCGTGATCAGTACCCAGCTTTATTTTGTAAACGGGCCAGGGAAAGGCTTTCATTTTGGCAACCATTTGCTCTATACTCGCTTGACCGATCGTATAGTTGGACAAGGGGCCACCAGAAGCCGATAAACCCCAAAGTCGATACAGAGGCTTACCTTTCCATTTGCCGTATAGATCGTGGGCAGCCATATCCAGAGCGCATAGTAAGGCAGGAAAATCGGCCAGCTCCGGCTGTAAGTGGTTCCAAAGAACTTCCGGAGTTTCGAACTTTAGAGATTCGATCAAAGGCCGGACCTGCCCTAGGCGGTGTATCATTTCTTCTTGTCGAACACCATAATAAGCCGTTGCTGTAGCTTCCCCCAGCCCCCGATGTCCACCCTCCTGAAGGGAAACGATCAAAGTGGGTTGTTCTGTTCTGGACTCGTGCGTTATCGTGAAGGGGTGCTCCAATTTGAGCTGGAAAGGCAGGTAGGCTAATTCCATTTTACTTTGTTTGAGGCTTTCTCCAAACTACTTTAGCTATCCAAATACAAAATAATAATAAGTTTTCCTCTTTTTACCATTCGAACAGTTCAACTGATCAAATGAAAAAAGAGGAAAACCTACTTTGTTTTGTTGGCGGAAATCGAGAGAGGAGCTTTGGGAAAGTCTCGAAACCAGTTTACTTTATTTTTTAAAGATACGCCTGGTCACCACCTCTGTTCCGGTATAGATCCGAAGTAGATAAAGTCCATCAGGTAGGCTGCTTAGGTCGAGGTTTTGATCGAGAGGGGCATCCAGTTGCACTTCCCGGCCAAGCTGATCGAGCACCAGCACATTTTGAGCCTGTACGCCACGGATCTGTAGAGGACCGTCGGTCGGGTTAGGGAAAACCTCCAGCTCGGCTACCGGCATATCTTCCAGCATGATACTCACGATGCTGGAATACTCGAAAGCACCGTCCACATCCATTTGCTTCAGGCGGTAATAATTCACTCCGAGAGAAGGATAAATATCCATGAACTGGTAGTTATTTAATGCATCACTATCGCCTTTGCCTTCTACAAAACCAATGTTTTCCCAATTCGAACCGTCGAATGATTTTTGTACTTCGAAGCCAAGGTTATTAACCTCCGAATCCGTTTGCCACTGAAGGGCCACTTCCGCTTCACGTTGGATCGCCCGGAAGTAAGTCCAGGTAACGGGGAGGGAAACACAGGCAGCTTCCAGTTCCATAAAGTCTGTACAGCCTGCAGCATTGCCACTTACATTTACCGAACCGGGATTCATATCCACAAAGCTGCACACGCTTTCGATCGCACAGTTCGTCAGTTGATCATTATTAGTAATAGTGACGCTACTCAAAGATTGGGGATTAATACTTTGTAGACCGCTCAGGCTGGTCAGGTCATCGTTATTATCGACGGTCAATCCACCCAAAACAGTAATCAGGTCATCTAAAGCAGACATATCTGCCAGCATACCATTATCCCTTATAACTAGGTTACCTCCGATACTCGACAAGGCGCCCAGACCTGTCAGGCTAGGTAGGAATCCGTTACCCGTAATGCTGACATTCCCTAACACCTTGGTTAAATTTCCGAGGCTACTAATATTTTGAAGGGCGATGTTATCTATCAATTGCAAACCTCCCACCTGGCTTAACTGATCCAAGCCTATTACATTCAACAGATCACCATTATCCTCAAGGGTAAAAACTCCACCCACCATAGTCAAGGAGTTTAAGTCGGATAACATTAGCAAAGCAGTACCGCTAATGGTGGCACTCCCGCCAATTTCACTCACGTTACCCAATCCCGCTAAAGAGAAAACATTTCCATTTCCCTGGACACTTAAATTTCCGGGAATATCGGAAAAGCCAAGAGAAGTACTTCCGACCCGACTTAAAGTAGAGTTGTTTTCAACAATAAAGCTTCCTCCCAAACTGGTCACACCCGAAAGACCATCCAAGTTTGTAAAGCTCGGGTTATTCGTAACCTGAACGCTCCCTCCAATTGAGTTAAGCATTGGCAGGCCATTGGTGCCGGCAAGATTAGTATTACCATCAATGAGCAGGCTTCCGCCTATAGCTTTAAGACTACTCAAACCTGCTAGATTGGTAAAGCTAGGGTTACTGTTATTGCTAATATTTAGATTACCTCCGATAGAATCCAGACCATTGAGGCCTGTAAGAGAAGTAATAACAGTGCTATTTGTTAAAGAAAAATTTCCCCCAATACTATTAAGCCCGCCTAGCCCTGAAAAATTTGATAAAGTCCCTGCAAATGCAATTACCGTAAAATTACCTCCAATAGAATTTAAACTTGAAAGGGGGGAAAGGTCCGTAATGGAAATGCTGGTAATACTTACATTTCCGGGAATGTCTGTACAAGCCATATAGGTAATGGGAAATGCATCTACATCAGCTTGAGTAAAAAAGACAATATTCGTTGGACATTGTGCTTCCAAACCAGATCTGCTGCACCAAAAAAACAGCAGCAAAAAGCTTAATGCGACCAATCGATTTGGGTAAAACATGTTTCTCATGTGATATGGGTGTGTTCATTCGAAAATCAAACAGCTATTTGCCTTAAAGCAAAGATACCAAATTTTAGCAGTTGGTAGTTCAACCTGGTAAACCTTTAAAATAAAATCCTATCCGATTGATGACGATCAACAACTAAATTCATCTTCAGTCTATGCTAATATTTTTTAGCCCGATCGTATTTTAGCAAAACAAGAAGGGTTGGGTTGAGGGTTTCACAAAAAAGAGGAGAAACTTTAGTGCATGCGTAAAAATAAAATATAAAATTCATGCATAGGAAATCCCATTTGGGAACCTCCTAAAAACAGACTTATATATAGGTGTTTTTGAATAATAGCAGGGAAAGTTAAGTCCTATAGGCTGGATTATCCTAAAAATTTAACGCTTTATTTGATTAATTGCAGTTTCATCTTACGAATCCGGTCTTCCAGTCGCTCCGAGCTCATGCGCTCCCGTAAACGATCCACCATGATCGGAAAGGCAAAAGGCGTTGCCCGCAGGGTTTCTTTTAAAATAATTTGCTGGCTATTGATACGATCCAGAGCAGATCGCAATCGCGCTTCTTCTAACTGGAAGGTGGTGACTTCCTCGTAAGCTTGTAAAAGCAGGAGGTTATCGGGTTCATAATCCAAAAAAACATTGAAAAACAGGGAAGCCGAAGCCTGGACATGCCGGTCTTTTTTTTGACGACCGGGGTACCCATTAAAGATCAACCCACCGATACTGGCAATATCCCGGAAGCGTCGTTTGGCCAGTTCGGTCTCATTAATTCCGGCCTGTATATCCCGGGCGAGATCTTGGGTGGAGAATAAGCCTGCCTTCAGAGCTTCCTGAATCGGGAATTCCGTATCCGACAGCAATTCAAAACCGTAGTCGTTCATTGCGATCGAAAAACTGATCGGCTGCAGCCGGGTAAGTCTATACCCTACCAGGGCGCTCAAGCCTTCGTGAACATACCTCCCTTCAAAGGGATAGATCAGCAGATGGTACCCCTCTCTGCTTTTAAAAGTTTCCATTAATAATTCTCCCTTGCCAGGCACGACGGACCGTTCTTTCTGCACTTCGAACAAGGGTTGTAAGGCTTTAAGTTCCACATCGGGGTATTGCTCCTGCCTAAACAGTTCCATTTTTTCTCTTAGCAGATGCGACAATCGAGAGGAAAGCTGGATGCGACCGCCCAGCCAGGCCGGCACCTTGCCGGTCTTCTTATTGCTGCGCCGCACCAGCACGGTCATATCCTTGATCCGAACGAATTCTAGGCTACGGCCGGCAAACCAGAAAACATCTCCGGGTTTTAGTTGACCAATAAACCATTCTTCTATTGTCCCGATTCGACCACCGGAAAGGTACTTTACCCTTAAACTACTGTCGCTGGTAATAGCGCCGATCTGTAAGCGGTGCCGCATAGCCGTCCGTCGGCTGGTGACCTGGTACAGGCCATCAATGACCTCTACTTTTCGAAACTCGTCATAGGCTCCCAGGGAGGCTCCACCTGTGGTGATAAAATCCAGGCACCATGCCCATTCGTCTTCAGTAAGGCTTTGAAAGGCATAGGTTCCCTTCACTTCGGGGAATATTTCCACAGGCCGGAAACCCTCTGATACCGCCAGGGTAACCAAATACTGAAGGAGCACATCAAAAGACCGAAGGTAGGGCAGGCGGGCTTCCAATTCTTCCCGCTCAATAGCCGTACGAAGGGCTGCTGCCTCCATCAATTCCAGAGAATGGGTAGGGAGGAAGTAGATCACTGACCGGGCTCCAGGCTGGTGCCCGCTTCGACCCGCCCGTTGCACAAACCGGGCCACCCCTTTCGGACTCCCGATCTGGACGATGGTTTCCACCGGCCGAAAATCAACCCCAAGGTCCAGAGAGGAAGTACACACCACTGCTTTTAATTGTCCCTCGTGCAAGGCATTTTCGACCCAGTCCCGCAATTCCCGGTCAATGCTGCCATGATGCATGGCGATTTGCCCCGCTAATTCTGGCTCTATTTCGAGCAAGCGCTGGTACCAAATTTCACATTGGGCCCGGGTATTGGTAAATAATAGAGTACTGGTACTCGAATGGATGATCGGCACCACTTTTTCGATCAGTTTGATCCCCAGGTGCCCTGCCCAGGGGTAGGTTTCTATTTCATCCGGCAGAATACTGATTACCTCTATTTCCTTTTTGATAGCAGCCCTGATCAAGGCGAAATCTCCTTTTCGAAAACGATCTCCCAGCAGGGTTTCCAGGGCTTCGTCCATATTTCCAATGGTTGCGGAAATCCCCCAAACCTTAAATTCAGGCCGAAGGGTCTTCAGCCGCGACAGCCCAAGTTCCATTAACACCCCTCTTTTCGAACCTATCAACTCATGCCATTCATCAACCACTACGGTCTTTAAAGTGCTAAAGAAACTGGGATATCCCTTACTTGCCAGCAGGAGATGTAAACTTTCAGGAGTAGTGATCAGGATCTCTGGCGGCTTGCGCTTTTGTTTTTGGCGCTCGGCGGTCGAAGTATCCCCTGAGCGGATGGCCACTCGCCATTGAAGGCCAAAATCATCTGCTGCCTGTTGTAGCGAAGCCTGTATCTCCCGGGTCAATGCCCGGATGGGCGTGATCCAAATCGCCTGGAGGCCGTTGTCCGCCTTATCTGGCTGCCCGGCGTGCTCCCTCAAAAACTCCAGCAAAATGGGGATTCCCAGGGAATAGGTTTTCCCACTACCCGTAGGTGCATTGACCAGGCCGTGGCGCCCGCTCAGATAGGCTTCCCAGGCTTCCACTTGAAAGGGAAAGGGAGCCCAGCCGCGGTCTGCGAACCAACCTCTGCCGACATCGATCAATGCGCTTTGTTCCATGAGGAGGGGAACAATAGAAGCCTTACTTGTGTTTTAGAGTTCTTTTTTATATATCCCAAAGATCCTTTACCACTTTTGGGTGTTCTTAGCCCGCTCGAGTTGATGAGGATCATTCAAGGCCTCTTCCAAGGTTTGAATGGGCGAAAGGCAGATGTCCTTTCCCGCAGCCAATTTTACCCAATCCGATTGTGATCTGCTTAAAAACAATCGGTCTACTTCTGCCTTTGGGAAAAGGTCGATACTTAATTCGAATTGGTTCGTCCGTTTCCATTCCTGCCGATCGACCAGCTCGCAAAAAGCATTCCAGAACTTCAGTTCCAATGCACCAAGCGCCACCCAGCGGCCATCCCCGCATTCATAAAGATTGTAATTGACCAAGCCGCCTTGAAGAAAGGGTACTGATTTGGGGTCCCACCCACCAGCTAACTGCGACTGGGGAATGGTCAACATCGGCATTACGCCATCCAACATGCTGACATCCAAAAATGCGCCCTTTCTCTTGCGCTCCCGCTGCAGTAGAGCTGCCAAAATGGCTTGGACCAGAGGGTAGGTCCCTCCTCCGATATCAGCCAGTTGAACAGCAGGAATAACAGGCCGGCCATTGGCATCCCGATTCAGGTCTAAAAGCCCGGAATAAGCCAGGTAATTCAGATCATGCCCTGCCTGCTGCGCATAAGGCCCTGTTTGGCCGTAGCCTGACAAGGAAGCATAGATCAAATCTGGTTTGTAGGCTTTAAGGTCGCTATAGCCCAGGCCCCATTCCGACATACGACCAGGTCGAAATTGCTCGACCACTATATCCACCTTAGCAACCCATTCGAATAAGGTAGCTCGACCCTCTGGGCTGGTGTAATTCAGCACCAGGCTTTCTTTTCCGCTATTGAGTGTTCGAAACAGCGTGCTTTCCCCTTTTTCGAAGGGTGGTTGGCTCCGGGCCATATCTGAATATTCCGGATGTTCCACGCGGATCACCCGGGCTCCAAGGCCCATCAATACCTTTGTGGCTAAAGGGCCTGGTAGTAAACGTGAAAAATCGAGCACTACTATTCCTTCCAGTACCTTCATCCATTCGGTTTTGAATAAAAGGGGATGCTCTTTTCAGCTCTATTCCGAAGGGAGTCCGGCACTAAAAAACGCGGTCCGAAGCGTTTGGCAAAATCGTCGCATTCCGCTACAAAGTTGGGCAAGCCTATATAATCGATGTAGGAAAATACGCCCCCGGTGTAAGGCGGGAACCCAAAGCCCAGGAGAGATCCCAGGTCGCCATCTGAGGTTGACCGCAAAACGCCTTCTTCGAGACAGCGATAACTTTCCAGGGCCATAATGTGCAATAAACGCTTACCGACCATACCCTGATCCAAGGTTTCAGGATCAGCCGGGAACAGGTTTTCGAGCTCTTTCCAAAGTTGTTTTTTACCGCCTTCAGGGTAGTCGTAAAAACCTTTACCTGCTTTTTTCCCTGTTCGACCGTACTCTTCGATCATTTTCTTATACAATTCATATATCCTCTGGGTGTTTTCCGGCTTTTCAGGCATATTGTCCATGACATGTACGGCCAGGCTAAGGCTAACCTCATCCGTTACGGCCAACGGGCCTACGGGCATTCCTGCTTTTTTAGCTACGTTCTCGATCATAGCAGCAGGCACGCCTTCTTCCAGCAAAAGGGCACCTTCTCCTGTAAAGGTTCCAAATACCCGAGACGTGAAAAAGCCCTGACTGTCATTCACCACAATAGGGACCTTCCCGATATGGGTTACGTAATCGATGGCTGCAGCAATGGTTCGATCTGATGTCTTTTCTCCAACAATGATTTCTACCAGGGGCATTTTCTCAACCGGTGAGAAAAAGTGAATGCCAATGAAGTGTTCAGGGCGCTTTGAAGCCTGGGCCAGGCGGGTTATGGGCAGGGTCGAAGTATTGGAAGCAAAAATTTTATCTTCCTCCAGAACCGCTTCCGTTTCCCTTGTAACCCTGGCTTTTAATTGGGGATTCTCGAAAACGGCTTCGATCACCAGATCGCAACCAGCAAGTGCTGTCGGATCTGTTGTCGGCTTTATCCTGCTTAGAAAAGACTGCATACTGTTTTCATCCATCTTTCCCTTTTGAACCCGCTTTTTCAGCAATTGCTCAGCGTACTGTTTTCCGTTTTGGGCAGTCTCTTCGGATACATCCTTTAAAACGACCTGCATACCAGCCCTTGCAGACACATAGGCGATGCCAGCCCCCATCATCCCGGCTCCCAATATGCCCAACCTTTCGACTTTGTAATCATCATAGCCTTTTGGTTTTGCCTTGCCTTTTTTGGCTTCATTCATCGTGAAGAATCCAGTCCGAATGAGGTTTTGTGCTTCTTTCGAATAAAAAGCCTTGATAAAGTACCGCGCCTCTACTTCGAGCCCCCGGTCTATGGGTAATTGGATACCATCATGGATTGCTGCCAGGGCGTATTGCGCCCCCGGGTAATTTCCGTGGGTTTTTTTTCGAACATTACCAATGGTCCCGATCATGATCTGCGCCCCGTTAGGAGACATAAGGCCGCCACCCGGTATTTTGTGCTTGCGATCATCCCAGGGCTGTATTGCCTTCCTGTTTTGGTTTATCCAATCCACCGACGCCTGTATCAATTCTTCCGGACGGTCTGCCAATTGATCTATCAAGCCTTGTTTAAGAGCATTCTGGGGGCTCAATTGTTGCCCCTGCAAGATGATGGTCATGGCATTTTGAAGCCCGATCAGGTAAGTTAGTCGTTGTGTTCCCCCTCCGCCGGGAAACAGACCAAGGTTTACCTCGGGCAACCCGATCCTGATCTTTGGATCATTAAGGGCTATCCGATAGTGACAGGTCAGGGCCAGTTCGTAGCCTCCGCCAAGAGCATTACCGTTAATGGCTGCAACAAAAGGTTTCCCTGCTTTTTCCAACTCCCTGAATTGCCGGTGCATTTCGAGCAGGTCCCCGAACAACTTTTTCCGATCTTCCGGCGGGTTGCTAATGAATTTCAAGTCAGCTCCAGCCATGAAGTCCTTTCGGGCAGAAGAAACCACCACCCCATTGACCTCGGGCTTTTCCACGAGCATTCTGGCGGTTTGTACATAAGCCTGGACAAAATCCATACTGAAAAGATTGGTCGGGGCTTCTTGCATATCAATGGTAAGGTGAGCGATACCCTCCTCTATCCTGGTTGATAATACGTTTGAAACAGCAATATCCATATTGATAAGATGAAAAGTTTAGAAGATAAATGTTCGCGGCACTCCTTTGGCTTCTGGATCGAATTAGGCTTATCTAGCCTTTACACCCGCTCCAGAATGGTGGCAATACCCATACCACCACCGATGCAAAGGGTAACCAGGCCAGTGGCAAGATCGCGGCGTTCAAGTTCGTCCAGTAAGGTGCCGAGCAACATACAGCCGGTAGCCCCCAGAGGATGCCCCATAGCTATAGCTCCTCCATTCACATTCACCTTATCGTGGGGAACCCCCAGGTCATCCATGAAGCGCAGGGGGACGGCTGCAAATGCTTCATTGACCTCAAAAAGATCAATATCCGTTTTCTCCATTCCTGCTTTTTGTAATGCAATCCTGCTGGCCGGGGCCGGGCCTACCAACATAATAGTAGGGTCGGTACCCCAAACTGCAACCGACCGAATACGGGCACGCGCTTTAAGATCCAGTTTTTCACCGATCGCCTTACTACCTATCAGGGCCAGGGCAGCACCATCTACAATAGCACTGGAGTTGCCGGCATGATGAACATGATCAATAGTTTCTACCTCTGGGTAACGGTCGATAGCAACGGCATCAAACCCTCCCATAGCTCCGATCATGGAAAAACTGGGCTCCAGGCTGGCCAGGGTTTCGGGCGTTGTGCCCGGCCGAATATTTTCATCCCGATCCAAAATGGTGAAGCCATTAATATCTTTAACCGGAATACGAGAGCAATTAAAGTAGCCAGCTTGCTCGGCTTTGGCGGCACGTTGTTGTGAAATGACCGCAAACTGGTCGGCATCCGAACGACTATAACCGTATTTACTGGCTATCAGGTCTGCTGAAATCCCCTGTGGCACAAAGTGCCCCGGCAAAGCAACGGAGGGGTCCATAGCCATTGCGCCCCCATCAGAACCCATTTTCACTCTGGACATGGATTCAACCCCACCAGCGAGGACCAGGTCTTTGAATCCTGCCTTTACATAAGCGGCAGCCTGGTTCACTGCCTCCAGACCGCTACCACAAAATCGATTAAGGGTTACTCCGCAGAGGTGATCCCCATAGCCCGACTGCTGGGCTGCTGTCTTTGCAACATTGGCCCCCTGATCCATCACCTGCGTGACACAGCCCAGGATGAGGTCTTCCACCTGAGTAGTATCCAACTGATATCTTTCCTTTAAGGTGTCCAGCAGGTTAACGGTCAATTGAGTAGGCGTGACCCCCATCAGCGCACCTTTTTTGTTGCCTTTGCCCCGCACCGTGCGCAGGGCGTCGTAGATATATGCTTCCATATTTTTATTTATTGAGACGTAGCAGACTTTGTTTTCATCAGACCCAATATCTCCCGGGCTTCCCCTATGGAAGCCGGCTCCTGGCCGATCATCCGGATCAACTTTACCGCCTCGGCAACACTTGCCCCATTAGAGGGTGATAAGGACCCATCCGGTAAATAGAGATTATCTTCCAAGCCTACCCGGATATTACCGCCCATGCTTGCGGCAGCGGCGACCATTCGCCATTGTTTTCGACCGATCCCGATCACCTGCCAATGTGCAGCCCGCGGCAATTGCCTGACCTGGTGCAGCAAGTTTTCCGTAGTCGCTGGGATGCCCCCCAGGACTCCCATGATCAGACTAAACTGGAAGGGGGCCTCCAACAACCCCATGTCAATCAGGGGATGGGCATTATTGATGTGCCCCGTATCGAAACACTCCATTTCCGGTCGGGTCCCTGCCGATTTCATCCTTTCCAGAAAAAAACAGATATCCCTGAACGGATTGGCAAAGATATGATCGTGATAAAAGGATTTGGCTTTTTTCGAATAAATGGCATAGTTCATCGATCCCATATTCAGGGCGGCCATATCGGGTTTCAACGCATCGATATGGTGAATACGTTCTTCATTGGAAATGCCAATCGCCCCTGTCGAATAGTTGATAATCACCCCCGGGCATTTATCTTTTACCACTTTATCAATTCGGGAGTAGGTTTCCACATCAAAGGCAGGCATGCCATTATCCTGGCGCGCGTGGATATGCAAAATTGACGCACCGGCCTCTACAGCTCGTCGCCCTTCCTCCGCAATTTCTTCAGGGGTGTAGGGAATATTCGGAGACTGGCTTCGGGTAGCAAGGACCCCTGTAAGGGCGGCAGTAACAATGGATTTCATGTATTTTAAATTTTGACCAGCGCTTCAAACGCTTTTCTAAGCTGTTTTATAAATCCAATTCCCATCTGGGTACTCGTTTTTCTTTATACGCGGTGATCCCTTCCCGGGCATCCTTTTTCTGTAGCGTTTGCATCAGCATGCCTCGTAAGTACTTGTGCTTATTTTCATCCGGATGCTTCCGCAGATGATCGAAAGCCTTTAACCCCATATGGATTGCAGTAGGGGAATTCGATTTTATGTCTTCGATCAATCGTTTGGTGACCTTTTCTACTTCCTCTTCGATAGTAGGATGAGTGATCAAGCCCCATTCATGAGCGCGTTCTACCTCCAGATTATGTCCCCGGATACACCAGTTCAGCACCTTTCGAGGAGGCATCACTTCACATAAGCTGGCCAAAACCTGGAAGGGGAACAACCCTCTTTTCACTTCTGGCAGCCCCAGTTTTATATCATTCCGTGCGACTACAAAGTTGCAACCTGCCAACAGTAAAAACCCTCCCGCATATACATCGCCCTGGACTTTGGCAATACTGGGTTTATACAGTTGGTGGAACAATTCACCGATGAGCACCTCACCCTTTGGTGCAGGGATAGTGGAGTTCGTAGACTGCCTTTCTTCAGCAAATGCCTTTAAGTCAGCACCCGAACAAAAAACATCTCCTTTTGCTTCCAGCACGACCAGCCAGACCGATTCAGCATAGCGCGCATAACGAAGTGCAAAGGCCAATTCATTGACCATAATCGGGTGCAGGGCATTTTTTTTCTCCGGTCGATTCAATCGAATGGTTAACACCCGGTCAACCTCCTCTATTTCGAGAAAGGCAAAAGTATGGCTTGGGATTTCCTGGACCTGTTCTAAGGAATAATTCATGCTTTGGGATTTTCATTAGGTTCTTCCGATTGGATCTGCAAAAGGACGGTCTCGGCTTCCACCTGGTCTCCGGTAGTTACAAATACGGCTTTTACCTTTCCAGCCTCATCGGCTACCAGGGTATTTTCCATTTTCATGGAAGAAAGGGTAACCAGTTTGGCTCCTTCCTCCACTAGCGCTCCTGGTTCCACCCATACCTCTACCACGGAGCCAGGCATAGGAGCAAGGTACCCACCGGGCATCTTTTCTTTATCAACCTTCGGGAAACGCGGTAATAGGCTCACCTTATAGCTTCCATAGGTCGGACTGTGAAGATACCAGTCTGCTTCCCTTCCCACCAGTTGTATAGTAGATTGCCGTTCATTAAATTGTACGCGAATACTGTCTGCTGTTTTCCAAAGCATTTTTGCCTTGAACGGAACTTTACCCAAACGACCCTCCATTTGATCTTTTCGAAAGGTATACATAGGGGAATACACCTCCTCCCCGATCTGATAGGATACTTCCTGGGGCTGGTAAGGGTTATTGCGCCACCCAGGAGGCAAGCCTTTTAATACTTGTCGGTTCCTCAGGCTTTTTTCCATCCGGAATAAAGTAAGCGCCACCAGACTGATCCCTATCGAATCAAAACCCGGTTTGGAAGGAGTGAACTTTTCTTTTTCCAGGAAACGGGTGGAATACTGGCCAAGCAGCACCTCTTCCCGCTGCAGTAAGGACAATAAAAAAGCCTGGTTAGTGACGATTCCCAAGCACTGCAAATGCCGGAGCACATAAGTCATCCGGCGGAAGGCTGTTTCCCGTTCAGAGGCCTGAACGATCAACTTAGCGATCATGGGATCGTAGTGGATGGAAATGATCGAACCGGTTTCCACCCCACTGTCAACCCGCAAGCCTTCCATATCAGGTACTTTCCATTGCAAAATTTCCCCAGTCGCCGGCAAATAATTCTCTTCAGGATCCTCGGCATACAATCGACACTCCAGGGCATAGCCATTAGCCTTAACCTCCTGCTGCTCCAGTGGCAAGGGCTTACCTTCCGCTATTTCGATCTGCCATTGCACCAGATCAAGGCCCGTTATTGCCTCCGTTACGGGATGTTCAACCTGAAGACGGGTGTTTACCTCCAGAAAATAGAATACACCTCCATCGGTATAAATAAATTCTATGGTACCTGCATTGTCATAACCAATTGCCCGTGCCGCTTCTACGGCTGCTGCTCCCATGGTATTGCGCAAAGTGGCGCTAAGGACCGGGGAAGGGCTTTCTTCCAGGATTTTTTGGTACCGGCGTTGAATGCTGCATTCTCTTTCCATCAGGTGGATCACCTTACCATGCTGATCTCCGAAGATCTGGAACTCAACATGACGGGCATTCGGGAAGAATTTTTCGATCAGCAAATTGGCATCGCCAAAAGCACTATCCGCTTCCCTTCGAGCACTTTGGATCGCGTTTTCCAGGTCGGCCTCCCTTTCGACAATTCGCATACCCTTCCCCCCTCCTCCGGCAACCGCCTTTAGCAAAACCGGGAATCCGATTTTCAGCGCTTCTGACCTGAGGCGATCTACACTTTGATCCTTTCCGCTGTACCCTGGGATAACCGGGACGCCAGCCTCCTCCATTATCGCCTTAGCCCTGGATTTTGATCCCATAGCCTCTATGGCCTCTGGGTGAGGGCCGATCCAGATCAATCCCGCCTCCCTTACCCGTATGGCAAACTCAGCCCTTTCTGCCAAAAACCCATAACCGGGATGTATGGCATCCGCCTTTGTTTGACGAGCCGCCCGGATCAGTTTGTCAATGTTCAGATAGGAGTCAACTGCAGCAGCTCCCCCTATGCAGACAGCCTCCTCTGCCTCTTTGACGAAAGGCGCCCCGGCATCGGCTTCGGAATAAACAGCCACAACGCCAATACCCATTTTTCGACAACTTCGTTGAATGCGGCGGGCGATCTCTCCACGGTTGGCGATCAGTATTTTCCGGATCATTGTCATGTTCTAGGGGATAGTTGTTGCTGGTGCCTTTGTGACCATTCCGGAGCGTCAACCGGGATCTCTTGCTCCAATTGCCGGAGGAAGGGATGATAATGCACCTCAATGCTGTGGCGTTTGGCTTTCAAGAATTGCTTGCTGATGGTGTCAGCCTCTTTGCTGGCCAACTCAGCGATATTTGCAGGTAACTGCCAGCGCCCCATTACATAATTTGCAGCCAACTTAGCCTGATAGTCACTTAAGGGCCAGATGGCTCCCTGGGGTTGGAACAGGCCAATAAAAACCAGGCTGGGAAACTCGGGGTGGAACATCCGAAGGTACAACTCAATCCGATCTGCCTCCTCGTAATTGATAAAGCTCTTTTCGAAAAATGGAAAGGCGATCTTGTAGCCAGTCGCGGCGATGATGGTATCGTACTCTTCCTGCTTGCCATCTTTGAACGTTATGGTCTTTCCCTCCACGGCCTGTATCCCCTTTCGAACGTGTACCTTGCCGTGCCTGATCTTGTAAAGCAATTCAGAATTGAGGGTGGGATGGCTCTTGGTAACCGGGAAATCAGGCTCGGGGAGACCGTAATCCTGGTAACGACCCAATTGAATACGCAGGCTGAGCTTTCGAATACGCTCTGCCAGCCAGTTTGGCAACCATTCCATACCAGCATTGAACGTATCGGCTGGCTTTCCCAGAAAAAACTTGGGAATGATGTATTGGGAAGAACGTAAACTGATAGATGCCTGCCGGGCCACCCGGCTGACCTCCACCGCACAATCGCAACCCGAATTCCCGGCTCCGATCACCAATACCCGTTCGTCCTCGAAAGAGCGATTGTTTTTATAATCATGGGCATGCAGATATTGTCCGGTAAAATTCCCAGGTAGCTGGGGGTGGCGCGGCACGGAGTGGTGGCCATTGGAAACGAAAAGGAAATCAAATGTCCTACTATCCCCTTCACTGGTAAGCACTTTCCAGCGACCACCAGGTAATTGCTCCACGCGTTCTACCCGGGTATTGAACTGAATATACGGCAACAGGTTGAAATGCTCCGCATAGGATTGAAAATAGGCCAAGACCTGCTCATGAGAAGGGTAATCGGGATAATCCACGGGCATGGAGAAATCCATATACTCCGACAGTTTTTTCGAACTGATGATATGGGTAGTTTCGCAAACACTGGAGTGGGAAGCCTTTGGGCTGTATATCCAATTCCCGCCCACCTGATCGTTTTGCTCATAGCAAACTACCTCTTCAAGGCCTGCCTGTAGCAGGTTCTTTACGGCTGTAATTCCCGAACAGCCAGCTCCGATTACGCATACGCTTTTCATGATTGCTTTTTTTAAGGTCGTTCTCCTCCAAAAACCAAAGAGGGGGCGACCAAGTACGTTTTGCTTTAAGGTTTAATTTTCTGCCCGATGAACTACCCGGGTATTTGTTGTGGGGGAGTTCCCGCTTACATTCGAAATACACCGTATCGATTATCAGTCTTGAACGATTGGTTGTGTACTACCGCCAGGCAAAAGCCCAGGTAATTACGGGTTTCCCGGGGGTCAATGACACCGTCGTCCCACAGGTGACCTGTGGAGTACCAGGCTGTAGACTTATCATCCACTTCCTTTATCATGTGATCGCGCAGCATTTTCGCCTGCATTTCGTCAAATTCCAGCCCATTTTTCCGGGCGGCATCCCGCTGGATGATCTCCATAACCCCTGAAAGCTGTTTGGGGCCCATTACAGCTATTTTCGAAGCAGGGTAAGTGAATAAAAACCGGGATTGATAAGCCCTGCCCATCATTGCATAGTTACCGGCTCCGTAGGAAGCCCCCATCATAATGGTAATGGCGGGTACCTCACTGTTGGAAACAGCATTGATCATTTTGGCCCCGTGCTTAATAATGCCCCCTTGTTCGTAATCCTTCCCCACCATGAAGCCGGTAATATTCTGGAAAAATAAAAGGGGGGTCTCTTCCCGGTTACAAAGCTGAATAAAATGGGCTCCTTTATTTGCGGCTTCAGAAAATAATACACCGTTGTTTGCCAGTATGCCCACCCGGTAACCATGCACCCTGGCAAAGCCGGTAACGAGGGTGGACCCCCATTCTGGTTTAAATTCACTGAAACGGGAACCATCGACAACTCTGGCAATAACTTCCCGCATGTCGAAACCCTGTTTTAAATCAACCGGAATAAGACCGCAGAGCTCGTCCGGCTCATAAAGCGGAGGCTCCACGGGGCTTGTCGGGTGTAAGCCTGATTGGGCAGGCTTTAGATTTCCAATGATCTCCCGGGCAAGCTGGAGGCCTTCCAGCTCCGTTTCGGCCAGGTAATCGGCAACTCCTGAGGTCCGGGCATGCATTTCTGCTCCCCCCAAGGTTTCGTCATCGGTAACTTCCTGCGTGGCCATTTTCACCAGGGGCGGGCCAGCCAGAAATACCTTTGCCTGCCCTTTAACGAAAATGCTGTAATCTGACATCCCGGGCACATAAGCTCCACCAGCAGTCGCATTACCGAAAACCACAGAGATAGTCGTTAACCCGGCTTTGGAGCGCCGGGTGATATCTCGAAAGCTGGCTCCCCCATAGTTAAAGATCTGGTGCTGCTCGGGCAAATTTGCTCCGGCCGATTCGACCAGGTTAATGACCGGCAGGGCATTCTCAAAAGCTATCTCCCCAAGTCGAAGGCTCTTTTGTAAGGTAGCATAGTCTACTGCCCCTCCTTTATTTGTGCCAACGTTTGAGATTACCATGCAAAGGCGTCCCTCCACCAGGCCGATACCACCAACGGTAGTCCCTCCCGGCCCGAAGCCTTTACCTCCGAGCCCAGCCAAGGGTAACAACTCCAGAAACGGACTGTGTTCATCCAATAACAACTCCAGGCGTTCTCGGGCCAGTAACTTTCCCTGAGCACGAGCTTTTTTCAAATGCCGTTCTTTCCCCTGGAACCGGCTCTGCTCCAGGTATTCGCCCAACTCTTCCAATAATGCCAACATGGCCGTTCTACGCTGGGAAAACTCCGCCGAACGTATATTAATCTTCGAATTTAAAGGACGCATACTCATTCTGGTAAAGTTGCTCAAATTGTTTTCTTCCCTTTTCGGTTAGGTGTGGAAGGACCAGATCCCATACACTTTGCCGCAGATCCTTGATCTTCAAAGAATCGATCCCCCGCATAATGAGTTGTTCCAACCAGAAGGTCATGACCATCCAGACCGTATGGGCCAGACGGTCCCGTTGCCCAGCTGTTAGGCGGGGGGATAGATTGCCCTTGCTCTCCGACAGATCGATTACTGCCCGAATATAGGCAATGGAGCGCTCGAAATAAGCTTGCTGTAATTCGGCAATTCTTGGATACGACCGTAGGATGTGGATCCTGTCTATATGAAAAAACCGATACCGGTTAGCCAATTCAAGAAGGGGAAGGATTTGAGCATTGATATTTTCGAAAGAAGGCACTTCCTGTACCCCTGACAAAATCCGGTCCCGTTCGGCTTCCATTTTCCAGAAAAGCGCTTGTATAATATAATCCTGGTTCTTGTAATGGTAAGCCAAATTACCTGAGCTGATACCCACGTCGCCCGCAATAATACGCATAGTCACATTGGCTGCACCTTTATCATTATAAAGTTGCAAGGCTGCCTCCAGTATCTTTTCTTTGGTAGCGCTCAATCTGTTTCTCGTTTAATCCAACTAAAATTAGAACAAAGTCTCTAATACCGCAACTATTTTAGAACTTAATTTAAAAACTGATTTTGACGGGAAAAAACTAAAACTTTCTCCCCCAGATCAAGTTGCAAGAATAGTTTTGATTAAATTAATTGCTCCAAATAAGGAAACAGGAGAATTCGATTTGCCCAAATATTCAACCTTGTGGCTTTTCAAAAAATCACCGATGTTTTCTAAAACTTATACCGAATGAAATACCATCTGCTACTATTTCTAAGCTTGTTGCTTATTCCGGCTTTATGCTATGGACAAAGTGCCCAATTCACCCGCTTGGAATCTCCTAGTTCTATAAATATTGACTCAGAGATCACCCTTCCCGGCATCTTAAGGGTTACCATTGATAACCTTAAAGGGGAGGCTACGGAAGTGCGGCTCAACCAATTACACGGGCCAGTTCTTTATCAAAGTCGTTTTAATGAACAGAATAACTATGCCCGTGATTTTAATTTCCGCGTATTCGACAGGGGAAAATTCGTTCTCAGCGTTATCAGGGATGACGAGATCTTGCGGCAGGTGGTGGTCATTCGATATGGTCGGCTGCACACCTCTGCCGTAAGCCGGTATGCCGCAGAACCTTTAAATGATTGACACTAAAGCAACCTCTACTTCCAGGGTATTTTTCCGGATCAGTACCGATAAGTTATTTGCCACCAGGCACTTTTTAAAAGCAGCATCACCGGCTTGCGACGAAGTAGTCCGGCGAGGAGTCATAAGGAAAAAGCACCTTCAAAAAACTTTGCTGCATGGAAAATGCCCATTCAAAATTTGTTTGCAGAAAGGTGATTTTATCAGGGCAGTTCATTTTAAATTTGTAGATCATCGCTTCCAGAATGAAGATGTTATACTTTGAAAGGCAAATTTTTTTCTTCATTAGATAAAATGCGTTTGAAACCCAAATTATACCCCGTTTTACTAATTGCCTTCCTGCTGGGGCTATCTGCCGCCAGGGGGCAAAAAACATTCCATGCCCTCGCCCAGGACACCATCGTCATAAAAAAAGGGACACTTGGGCCTACTTACTATTTGGACGGAAAAAGGATGGGATTACCCGTGATGGACTGGTTTATGTCGGATCACCCTGCCGCAAAAGATCATATTCGCACCGCTACTGTTACTAATCAACTAAGCATTACCGGCTATGGCTTGGGCGGTGTATTCCTAATGAGTGGTATACTGGTGGCGGAAGAGGATGCACAAATAAGTTCAAATTTGGTGCGTTGGGGTGCCTACAGTTTTGGTGCCGGGATACTGCTACAGATTATCTCCGGTTCATTTCAACGGTCAGCGGTACGGCTATACAATGAAGACATCCGGTCTATTTACCAAAAAAATACTGGTGCCGGATACGCACCCCCTATCCAGGGCGAACTTGGCATACGCATTCGATTTGATTAGCATACAGGAAACCAACATCCATGCAACTCCCCTACCTTCCACCAAAACGACTTTTCCTGCTTGACAGTATTGGTGCTCTTTTTTCTGCCTTCCTTTTGGGAATTGTCCTGGTAAACTTGGATCAATACTTTCACATGCCCCAGGCCGTTTTATACAAATTGGCGCTAATTGCTTTTGTTTTTTTTATTTACTCCTCCACTTGCTGGCTCTGGTTAAAAAAAGACCACAAGAAATATCTAAGAATAATTGCTGTGGCCAACCTGCTGTACTCCTGCCTTACCCTTGGGCTTATGCTATACTGGCGTGCCCGGGTGACCACCTGGGATTTCCTTTATTTTACAGGCGAGATCCTGATCATCTTCTTTTTAGCCCGGCTGGAATGGCAAACTGCCAGAAGACAAAAAAGCACTGAATATAACCTTACTAAAAAGCGGTAGCCGCCAGTTTTGCATTAGCCCTTTTGGGCTGCTCTCCCCAACTTTCCAGGTATCCAGCCATGCGCCTGGCAAAGGGTTTGGATTTTTCAACGTACAATCGACTTCCAAGAGCCATGGCCTCCAGATAACACTGCTCCTGATGTTGATTCGCCAGAGCGAAAAGGGCTTTTTTAGTTTCTTTCGAAACCCCTTTCAGGTCCGCCAGGATTTTCTTTAACTCATGCAGGTCGTGATGATCCCCCTGAAAGTCGCTCAGGCGGTGTAGCTCCTTGCGCCAGGGATTGAAAAGCTGTGGCCAGACCCTTTTGAGTAAACGTAACTCATACCGCAGGTATTTAGTACGCTTACGCCATTGGTGCACGTTTTCGGGTGAGGGGTCTTTTTTCAGTTTCCGGTGTAAGGAATAGGCGCGACTATAGGTTCTTTTGAGGCTGTTTACCGTCCCTTCCCAGCCACTGAAGACCTGATCCGTAGGATTTACCAGCTCTATTCCCATTTTGATTCTTTTCTTCACCTGCTTAAACAGGGCCGACTTCCGACCGGCATCCGGGATCAGCTCATCCCGGCGAGCTTCCAATGCCCTTCTGACTTCTTTAAAAATAGATTCATACACTGCATCCTTATATTGAACTTCCAGTTTATCCAAAGATTCAATTACTGCGGAAGCGTCCCTGAAATCACTCAACAAACGACCGGTATCCCGGTAATATTCATTTCGGTTGGTAAACTCTTTTGCCCCCAGATCATCGCGGGTCAAACGCCAGACCGCTCTTATTTTCTTGCAACGCTTTCGAATGTCGTGGATGGTCTCTTCCAGGTCTTCTTCGACAGCAATACTTTCCAGGCCTTTCCGGGCCTGGCTATTTGTTATTTTTTCGATCTCTTCGAAAAAGGGGGCCTTTGTTT
>CAYZMS010000001.1:0-81188 GCA_964479625.1 uncultured Saprospiraceae bacterium | reverse complement strand
TATGCTATAACTCATAATCCAAAATTTTGTGTAGCCTATTAACATAAGAAAAAAATCTGGACCAGACTATCTACCATTCAAAAAATAGCTTCAGCAGGTATAGCTCAGGAAAACGTAAATTGCACCCGCCAGGTCTTCGTTTTGAAAGGCGTCCCAGACCAGTGCCATACATAATCCTCTTGCTCCATCTATGTCTCAAAGCTTGAAAACATGTACAGTCCTGAAGAACAACAAGCCCTCGTAACACGCACTCAGCTCTACCTCAAGGAGCTGGGACTGGATCAGCAATCTGCAGATATACACCTAGCTGATCTAAGGCAGTTGATCCGATATCATGAGTGGCGGTATTACATTCTAAACGACCCGGTCATCAGTGATTTTGAGTACGACCAGCTTTACAAACAATTGGAAGCTCTGGAGGCAGATCGCCCTGACCTGATCACTGCTGATTCCCCTACTCAGCGGGTTTCTACCGACCTGACCAATGACTTTCCATCTGTGGCCCATTTGAATCCCATGCTTTCCCTGGCCAATTCCTATAATGCCGAGGACCTAAAAGATTGGGATGAGCAACTCAAACGCCTACTTAATTTACCCGCCGATAATGACCTTGTATATGCTGTCGAACCCAAGTTTGACGGGGGAAGTATTGCACTGGTATACGAGAACAATAACCTGGTGAGAGGAGCAACCCGGGGGAATGGTCGGTTGGGAGAAGAGATCACGGCCAACGCCCGGGTCATTCGCTCCATTCCATTAACAGCGGAATTTTCGAAATATGGCTTGCATAAGGTGGAGCTTCGTGGAGAAGTGCTCATTCGAAAGGATCGATTTACCGAGATCAACAAGGAACGCGCTGCCCAAGACCTATCTCTTTTTGCCAATGCCCGCAACACGGCTACCGGTGGGCTTAGAATGAAAGACCCCGCAGAAGTCGCCAAACGAAAACTAGAAGCATTCGTGTATACCTTCGGGTACACCGAGGGAGGCGCGGACCTGCCCCAACTGGATACCCATTACAATAGTCTGAACCTGCTGGATCAACTCGGCTTTAAAGTACCGCGTGACGGCCTGGAACGCAAACGTTGCGCCAATATTCAGGAAGTTATTAACTTCTGCGAAGACTGGCAGGCCAAACGAGAAAATTACCCCTACGAAATTGATGGGATGGTGGTAAAACTCGATAGCAGGGAGTTGCAGGATCGAAGCGGGTATACCAGTCACCACCCCCGCTGGGCCATGGCTTTTAAATTTGCCGCAAAACAGGCTACTACCCGCCTGTTGAGCGTAGAGTATCAGGTTGGGAAGGTGGGTTCCATCACCCCTGTTGCTAAACTGGAACCCGTGCAACTCGCCGGAGTTACTGTTTCTTCGGTTTCCCTCCATAATGAGGATTTTATTACCAGTAAAGACCTGAGGATCGGAGATATGGTACTGGTCGAAAGAGCCGGGGACGTTATTCCTTACATTGTCAAAGCCATGGCTGACTTGCGAACCGGTGATGAGCAACCCATAGCATTCCCCAAAAACTGCCCCATTAATGACACCGAACAGCCCGTGGAACTGGTTCGGGAAGTCGATGAGGCCGCCTGGCGCTGCCCCACCTGTATTTGTGGAGCGCAGGATCTGCAACGGATCATCTTCCATGTTTCGAAACCGGCCATGGATATCGATGGACTGGGTAAGTCTATAATTGAACGCTTTTTCGAGTTGGGCTGGGTAAAAAGTATTCCGGATATCTATCGCCTGGATTATAATCAAATTGCCGAACTGGACGGCTTTGGGGAAAAGTCCGCCTCGAATATGAAAGCCTCGATAGAAAAAGCCAAGAGTAACCCTATCCATCGACTATTGCATAGTTTGAGTATCCATCACCTGGGGAAGAAAGCCTCTCGTCTGATCGCCGCCGAGATCGAGCACGTACTCGATCTCCAAAATTGGACCCAGGAAGACTATACCAACATTAAAGACGTTGGGCCCATTGTTGCCGAAAACATCATGGCGTTCTTTCAAAAGGAGGCCAATATTGAAATGCTAAGGGAACTTGAAAGCCTGGGCGTCAACCTGAGCCAAACTGAAGAGGACCGCCCCACCAAAAAAACAGCATCCGGTCCCTTATTCGGGCAATCTATATTATTTACCGGTACGCTCGAACAAATGGGCCGAAAGGAAGCACAGGAAAAAGCCATTGCCGCAGGGGCCAGAACGGTAAGTGCTGTCAGTTCAAAATTGAACATATTAGTGGTAGGGGAAAAAGCAGGTTCTAAACTAAAAAAAGCTAAGGAACTGGGCACCATTAAGATTTGGACCGAAGAAGAGTTTTTGCAGAAAATCAATATGGTTTAAAGGTTTGCACAAATAATGTATACGGTTTTAAATTAGTATTTGTAGATTTGAAATGATTTAACCCAAAAAGCTAATGAAAAGAATCCTAACTGCAATGCTAGGGATATCCGTAACATCCCTGATGCTATTTTCCTGCCAATCAGAACAAAAAGGGGAAGCTGCTCCTGCTCCACTTGATGTCAACGTAGTACCTGCGGGCCAGGGAACTGTTCCCATTATCCAGGAATTTGTAGGACAGACATTTGGTGAGTCCGATGTAGCAGTTCAAGCCCGGATAGACGGCTGGGTAGAATCCATGCATTTCCGTGAAGGCAGCCGGGTTCGGAAAGGACAATTGCTTTATACACTGGACGATCAGCCCATCCAAAACTCCATTAGCGAGGCCAAGGCCCGCCTGGCCCAGGCCAACACCCAATACATTCAGGCAAAATCCGAATTAGACCGGGTTCGCCCCTTAACGGAAATGAATGCACTAAGTCGACGGGAACTGGATGCCGCCATAGCTAATGAACAAGCCGCAGCTTTTGAAGTAGAGGCATCAAAGGCTGGATTAGCAAATGTCAATATTCAACTCGATTACACCCGGGTGAAAGCTCCCATAAGCGGAACCATTGGGATTTCTAATGTTCAGGTTGGTGATTATGTAGGCAGGCTGCAAACAGAACCACTCAATATGATCTCCTCTACAGATTCCGTACGGGTGCGTTTTTCAGTAAGGGAAGAGGATTATCTGACTTTTGCAAAAGCTGGAGAGAGTGGCAGAAACTTATCCTTCCCTATGGAGCTAGAGCTTAGTGACGGCACCATTTATACAGAAAAGGGACGCCTTGACCTGGTCGACCGCCAGATAGATCCACTGACCGGCTCTATTACGGTCCAGGCCTATTTCCAGAACGCTCAAAAGTTATTAAAGCCAGGGCAATACGTAAAAATCCACCTCACCGTCCAGGAACTGGAGGATGCGGTTATGGTTCCACAACAAGCCATTATCCAATTACAAAATATCTACAGGGTTTTTATTGTCAATGATTCCAACAAGGTGGTACCTCAACAGGTACAAACCGGTCCACGGATAGGCAATAACTGGGTGATCGAAGAAGGGCTTACGGGGAAAGAGAAGCTGGCTATTATTGGTAATGCCGCAGTGAAACCAGGTAGCATTATCAACCCGGTTACCATGGAATGGAACTACGAACAAGCCTCCCAACAATAACCTCATTAAATCCCTTGCTTTATGAGTTCCTTTTTTATCAATCGCCCCATCTTTGCGATGGTGACTTCCATCCTGATGGTCATTCTCGGGGCTTTGACCTTGTTGGGGATTCCGGTATCCAAGTACCCGGAGATCACTCCACCTATGGTGCAAATTTCTGCGGCCTATAACGGAGCAAGTTCCCTGGACATGGAGCAGGCTGTAGCGACACCTATTGAGCAGCAGGTGAATGGTGTTGAGGAAATGATCTACATGAAATCCACCAACGCTAATAATGGTACCACTAACCTCCAGGTTTCCTTTAAGGTGGGGACAGATCTGGATAACGCCAACATGCTCACCCAGAACCGGGTTTCTACAGCAACGCCATTCCTTCCTCCTGAAGTCAATGAATTAGGAGTTAACGTAAAAAAATCCCTCACCTTTCCACTCTTGGTCGTATCTCTCTTTTCACCGGATAATACCTACGACAATACTTTCATCAACAATTATGTCCTTCTCAACATTCTGGATGAAATAAAACGGATACCCGACGTAGGTGATGCCAGCTTATTAGGAGGATCCGAGTATGCTATGCGCATCTGGTTACAACCCGACAAGTTAGCCGCTTACGGCCTCACTGCAATAGAAGTGATCGGAGCAGTTCAGGAGCAAAACCTCGTTGTTCCTGGTGGTCAATTAGGAGCAGACCCTGCCGTACCGGGCACCCAGAACACCTACACCGTCCAGCTTCAGCGTCGGTTGGTGACAGAGGAAGAGTTCGGTAAGATCCTTTTAAAAACCAATGTAAACGGAGGGCAGATCTTCCTGGAAGATGTTGCCCGGATAGAATTGGGAAATCAGATCTATGGATTGAACAGTCGGCTCAACGGAAAGGAAAGTGCTGCCATTGCTATTTATCAGGTTCCTGGTTCAAACGGCCTTGAGATCGCAAAGGCGGTAGAGGAGAAAATGGCCGAACTGGAAGAGCGTTTTCCGCAAGAACTGGAATATTTTGTTTCACTGGATACAACTGAAGCGATCACTGTAGGGATCGAAGAGATCGAACACACGCTATTCGAAGCGGTACTTCTGGTAATATTGGTTGTTTTCATCTTTCTCCAAAACGTCCGGGCTACTTTTATCCCTCTCCTTACCGTTCCCGTATCGCTCATCAGTACCTTTATTATCTTTCCCTTACTCGGGTTTTCTGTTAATACATTATCACTTTTAGGATTGGTATTGGCGATTGGTCTGGTAGTAGATGACGCCATTGTAGTAGTGGAGGCCGTTATTCACCATATGGAACATGGTTTATCTCCTGTAGCCGCTACCCGAAAGGCTATGAAAGAGGTATCTGGGGCGGTGGTCGCCATTGCGATCATTCTTGCGGCAGTGTTTATTCCAGTGGCGCTCACAGCAGGGATTACAGGCTTGTTGTACCAACAATTTGCCATCACCATCGCCATTTCCGTATTGTTCTCGGCCTTGAATGCGCTTACCTTAAGCCCTGCACTTTCTGCTATTTTACTTAAACCGCCCAGGGAAAACCGAAAGGGGCTATTATTCCGGTTTTTTGACTGGTTTAACCGGGTCTTCGAACGATTCACCAATGCCTATGTCAGTCTGGCCCGGCTACTGGCTTCGAATCGTCTGATACCGATAGTGGCCTTGATCCTGATCGTATTGGCAGCTGGTTTTTTCGCTAGCCGGGTACCGGCCGGCTTTGTGCCCGAGGAGGACGAAGGCTATTTCATGATGCTCGTTCAGTTACCAGATGCAGCCTCTCTGGAGCGCACAGACGTCGTCACCAGGAAAGTTGAAAAAATACTGGGTCAGTTGGAAGGTATTCGTGCAATTACCACGGTCAATGGCTATAGCCTTCAAACCGGCACCGCCAATTCCAATGCTGCAACCTTCTTTATAACCCTGGAGGATTGGGGAGAACGAGAGGACGATGCCAAGACACTCATCGACAAGACCAATCGTCTGCTGGTGAAAAACATCACCGAAGCAACGGCCATCGCATTTGGGCCACCGCCTATTCCCGGCCTGGGTAACTCTTCCGGGTTCACCCTGATGTTGCAGGATCGCTCCGGGCAATCTCCAGAATTCTTAGCCCAACAAACCCAAAAGTTTATCGAAGAGGCATCTAAAAGACCAGAGGTTGGAAGGGCCTTCTCCTTATTCAGGGCCAATGTGCCCCAAAAACAGATCATCGTAGATCGTGAAAAAGCGCAAAAACTGGGGGTCCGCTTATCGGATGTAAACAATACGATTTCTACCCTTCTGGGAGGAGCCTTTATAAATAATTTCAATGCTTTTGGCCGCCAATATCGTGCCTATATTCAGGCTGATGCTCCTTTTCGAATGGCCCCGGAGGATTTGTCTTTATTTTTTGTTCGAAATGCTCAGGGAGATATGGTCAACCTCAGTACCCTGGCTCGGGTAGAAGAAACAGCTGGCCCGCAATTCACCAATCGCTTTAACGTTTATCGGGCTGCAGAAGTAGCCGGGCAGCCGGCTCCGGGCTATAGTTCAATCCAATGCTTGAAAGCCCTGGAAGAAACCGCCGAGGCGGTCCTCTCCTCAAATATGAGCTATGCCTGGAGCAATATGTCTTACCAGGAAAAAGCCGCAGAAGGACAAGGGGCAACTGTATTCCTGATGGCCCTGCTATTCGTCTTCCTCATCCTGGCTGCTCAATATGAAAGCTGGAGTTTGCCCTTTAGCGTTTTATTGGGTACGCCCTGGGCAGTTTTGGGAGCCTTTCTAGGATTATTCTTGGCTGGCTTGTCATCCCCCTCCTACGTCAATAACGTCTTCGCCCAGATCGGACTGGTTATGCTAATTGGCTTGAACGCCAAGAATGCCATTCTAATCGTGGAGTTTGCAAAGATGAAACAGGAGCAGGATGGCCTTTCTCCGCTGGAAGCTGCGATGGAAGCCGCCCGCCTGCGATTCCGCCCGATCCTGATGACCTCCTTTGCCTTCATCCTGGGCGTAGTACCCCTCGTAACAGCAACTGGCGCAGGTGCTGAAGCCCGAAAGGTAATGGGCATGAGCGTATTCAGCGGTATGCTGGTGGCCACCACTTTTGGGGTTTTACTAACTCCTGCTTTGTATACCCTGATCGCCCGAAAGAATAAACCAAAGGAAGAAAACGATTTAGACCATGAAACCGCAGAATCCCATGAAGACTAAACTTGCAAGCAACCTCCGCTACAGTCTTTTTGTGTTGCTGGGTGCCCTGGGGCTGATGCAATGTAAGGTTGGCCCCAATTACGAGCGTCCGGAAATAGCAGCTCCGGAAACTTTTGAATTTAGCTTGTCTTCGGATACTTCCACTATTTTGGAGTGGTTTGATGTCTTCCAGGATACCGTTTTGCAAAACCTCATTATTGAAGCACTGGAGAACAATAAAGACCTCTTGACAATCTCCAGCCGCGTGGAGGCCGCCCGGATACAGGCAGGTATTGTTAAGACCTTCCAGTTACCCTCTTTTCGATATGACGGAACCTTCGGAGGAGGTGTTGCCGGCATCAACGCCGTCACCAGTGCATCGGGTATTGACAATGAGCTACTCAAAGCCCAGGGTACCATCAATTGGGAAATTGACCTTTGGGGCAAACTGAGACGATCCACCCGGGCAGCACAACTGGAGTACCTGGCAGCAGCTGAGAACCGCGCAGCCTTACAACTTAGTTTGGTTTCTGAAGTAGCCTCTCTTTATTTCCTGCTCTGCGATTTGGATAACCGGCTGGATATTGCCCAGACCACCTTCGAAAGCCGACATGAGACAACCAATATCCTGACAGAACGCTTTGATACCGGATATATATCAAAGGTAGATGTACTACAGGCTACTCAGCAAGAAGCCCTTGCCGGTTCCAGAATTCCTTCCCTTCAACGCCAGATCGTAGAAGTTGAAAATGCCCTTCGGGTACTATTGGGAAGACCTCCCGGCAGGATCGCCAGGGGAGAGGCTTTATTCGATCAGTCTATCCCTTTGGAGGTCCCTTCCGGTCTCCCGTCTCAATTGCTCTCTCGCAGACCGGATCTGCGGGCCTCAGAGAATGTACTGGCTGCCCAAAATGAACGCATCGGCATTGCCGAAGCCAACCGATATCCCACCTTGACTCTTACCGGGCTCCTTGGGTTGGCAAGCCCCGAATTAAGCGGCTTCATCAGTGATAAAGCTGCCTACGCCAATGCCTTCGCCGGCCTGGCAGGCCCCATATTCGAATTCGGTCGAAATAAAAAGGCAGTGGAAGTAGAAAAAGCCTTTACCGAAGCCCTGGTGCAGGAGTACCAGCAAACCTTACTCATTGCCTTGTCAGAAGTGGAAAACGCGCTGAATGCCCGCCAAAGACTCGAAGAAGAGCTTGCGCAACGTCAAATACAGGTCGATGCCGCAACGGAGGCTTTTACCTTATCTCGGGCCCGTTACGATTTTGGTTATACCGACTACCTTGAGGTCCTCGTGCAGGAAAACTCCTTATTCGATGCTCAGCTACAACTTTCGATTACCCAACGCAGACGCCTTGATGCTTTGGTCGATATCTACCGGGCATTAGGAGGGGGATGGTAAATTATTTACTTATTTATAAAAACCCATTTCCTTATGAAAACGATCTTATTAAGCCTTGGACTAGCTCTGTTCGCCATCACAAGTCTAAAAGCCCAAAAACACCAACCTTCTGCTGATTATTTAATGGAAGCCTCCGAAAAATTGGAGTTAAGTGCAGATCAAACTGCTCAAATCGAACAGCTTTCTGATGGCCTGGAAGCCTCCTTAAAAGAAATTAAAAGCTCCGATATGAATAAGGAGCAAAAAATGGCTAAAGGGAAAGCAGCTTGGGATGGCTTTATGTCTGATGTAGAAGGTATTCTTACTCCAGAACAGATGGAGATGTTAGACCAAATGGTGACCGAGTTTGAAAACAAAGTGGAAGCTAAACTCAAAAAAGTAGAAGCTAATATCGAACGAGTGAAAAAGGAGCTAAATATCACTGATGAACAGGCTGTCGCTTTTAAACAAAATATGGTCGAATTTAGTAAAGAAGCCCAAACCTTGAAATCCAGTGGGCTTAGCAATAAGGAGAAGCGTAAAGAACTAAAAAATATGTTAGCTAAGGAACAAGCTGCCCTGGCTGAAATTTTCACACCTGAGCAACTCACTCAAATTAAGGGCATCCTTAAGGAAATGCGAAAAAACAGGAAGAAATAGATAAATCAGTTTGTATAGAGGCTATGTTGTAAGGAAAAGTTTTTCCCCTTCAACATAGCCCCCTTTCATGGTACCAATCACCCGGTTTTGGAAAGAGGAACACCCAAAAGGTATTTATATCCCAAAAGCGGCCTTCACCTTATCTACATAATCCAGCTTCTCCCAGGTAAAAGTTTCAATTTCCTTCGAAATGGTATTTCCCGAACCGTCGGTGAAGGAGACTGATTTCACTTGCGGGGTACGCCCCATATGCCCGTAGGCTGCCGAATCCGAATAAATGGGTTGGCGTAATTTTAATCGCTGTTCAATCGCGTAGGGGCGCATATCGAAAATGTCGTATACCTTTTCTGCAATTTCACTATCTGGCATATCTACTTTTGCGCTTCCATAGGTGTGAATATAAATATTGGTGGGTTTGGCTACTCCAATGGCGTAGGAAACTTGGACCAATACTTCATTACAGATGCCTGCAGCCACGAGGTTTTTAGCAATATGACGCGTAGCATAAGCCGCTGAACGATCCACTTTAGAAGGATCCTTACCGGAGAAGGCCCCCCCACCATGGGCACCCTTTCCTCCATAGGTATCCACGATGATCTTTCGACCGGTTAGGCCGGTATCGCCATGTGGTCCTCCGATTACAAATTTTCCGGTAGGATTGATATGATAAGTGATATGGTCCGTGAACAGTTTTTGCAAGCTGGGGTGCAACTGGCTTTTTACCCTTGGCAGGACAATCTGGATTACATCATGCCGGATCTTATCCAGCATTATCTTATCGGAATTATCGAAGGGATCGTGTTGGGTAGAGACAACGATCGCATCAATACGTTGAGGCTGATTATCATCCGAATATTCAATCGTTACCTGTGCCTTTGCATCGGGTCGCAGGTAAGTCATTTCGCGACCCTCCCGGCGTATGCTTGCCAGCTCCTTCAGGATCCGGTGAGATAGGTCGAGGGCCAGTGGCATATAGTTTTCAGTTTCATTGGTAGCGTAGCCAAACATCATCCCCTGGTCACCTGCCCCTTGATCTTCGGGCTTTTCGCGTTCAACACCTTGGTTGATGTCGGGAGATTGTTCATGAATGGCCGATAACACCCCACAGGAGTGGGCTTCGAACATATACTCCGACTTAGTGTAGCCGATGTGTTTGATCACATCCCTGGCTATCTGCTGTACATCCAGGTAGGTACTGGATTTAACTTCACCAGCCAATACCACTTGCCCGGTAGTGACCAGCGTTTCGCAAGCCACTTTCGAACTAGGATCAAAGGCCAGAAAATGATCTACCAGGGCATCGGAAATTTGATCGGCGATCTTGTCGGGATGTCCCTCACTTACAGATTCAGAGGTAAAAAGATAAGGCATATGCTATTTATTTTTTCGGGGTGTCGTACCTGCCTGACAATGGTCTGGCAAAAATAGAAATTAGGGTCGAAATCCAAAGCCTTAACGGATCTCACAGCTAAACATAGGGACAACTTCTGTCTTGGTGTGCAAAAACCCTTCTAATTGATCCCCGATCTTTACAGGACCTACTCCAGCTGGCGTACCTGTAAAGATCAGATCACCCATTTGCAGTTTAAAAAATTTGGATACGTACACGATGATGTCATCGAAGGAGAAGATCATGTCTTTTGAGTTACCCGATTGCACCACAGCTCCATTTTTCCGTAGTTCGAAAGCGATGGCCTCCCGGTTCAATTGCTCTACAGTCAGGAAATCACTAATTACAGCGGCACCGTCAAAACCCTTAGCTACTTCCCAGGGGTGTCCCTTTGATTTGAGCGCAGATTGCAAGTCCCGAGCGGTAAAATCTATACCCAGGCCTAGCTCAGGATAGTAACGGGAAGCAAATTCCGGTTGGACATGGCGACCGTTCTTTCCGATCTTTAGGACTAATTCGACCTCGAAATGGAGGTCCTTTGTAAACTCGGGATAGTATAAAGGCTTATTGTTGACCAGCAGAGCCGAGGGCGGCTTCATGAATACCACCGGTTCCTCGGGGACCGGGTTATTCAGTTCCTTGGCGTGGTCCACATAGTTTCGTCCTATGCAAATGATCTTCATAATTTAAAATCGCACGTTTATGAGCCCTGCAAGATCTTTAACTTCCCTAATCGTTTCCTGAGCTTCTTTTCGAATCGCCGCTGAAGATGCTTTGATCTGTTGTTTCACCTCCTTTTTGTTTGCCAGTATCTCCTCTTTTCGGCCCCGTACCTGTGCACTAATGGCAGTCAGGGTATCCGCAACGGCATCCTTAAGGTCGACATACCGAAGGTCTCCATTTTGGTAATCTTTCAACAGGCTATCGTGCAGATCTAATCGTTCTCCGGCTTTCAGTAATTCGAACAGGTTTTGCACCCCCGGGCTCATTTCCCTTGCTGCTGTTTCCCCTAAATCGGTTACTGCAGAACGCACTTGTTTTCGAATGCGCGCTTCTTCGGCAAAGATATTGATGTAGTGTTTTTCCCCTGCGCTTTTACTCATCTTTCGAGTCGGATCAGCCGTTGACATCACCTTTGGAACCTCCGTAAATAATGGTTCCGGTAAAACAAAATACTCCTTACCAACCTGTTGGTTGAACCGTTGTGCAATGTTCCGGGTCAATTCCAGGTGTTGCTCCTGATCTTTACCGACCGGTACGAAATCAGCCCGATAAATGAGGATGTCTGCAGCCTGAAGAACCGGGTAATCCAATAGGCCGGCTGATATAAAACCTTCTCCTCCCTTTTCCTGACTGTCCCTGCTTTTATCCTTGAATTGGGTCATTCGGGTTAATTGCCCATAGGAGGTAAAGCAATTGAGAATCCAGCTTAGTTCGGCATGCTCGGGCACAAGCGACTGAATGAACAAGTAGTCCGATTTAATCCCGGTCGCCAGTAAATTGAAGATCAGTTCCCAGGTATTTTCCCGCAGTTTTTTAGGATTATAGGGCATGGTCATGGCGTGGTAGTCTACCACCCCGTAAAAACACCGATAGGTTTCCTGCAAATGCACCCAATTTTTAATAGCACCGAAGTAATTGCCGAAATGCATGTCTCCGGTAGGTTGAATACAGGAAAGAACGCGCTTCTCCATGGACTTGTAAATTTGCAGATCTTCGAAGGAGTGAATTTGGGCCACTTGTCAAGCAGTGTTCCCCCATTCCTTAGGTCCCCCGTTAACGGAAGGCAGCTATGGCCGAGATCTCTACATTCCCCCCCTTGGGCAAGGCTACTACCTGAACCAGTTCGCGGGCAGGAGCAATAGCTTCGTTAAAGAATTCGGCATACACCCCGTTAATAGCGCCGTAATTTTTTATATCCGTCACAAAAATGGTGCATTTAATAACATCGTCAAAAGCCAGCCCGGCTTCTTTAAGGATAGCACCGATGTTTTCCATAACCCGGCGGGTTTCGTTCTCTATCGAATCCTGAACCATCTCTCTTGTTACAGGGTCCAGGGCTACCTGGCCGGAAGCAAACAGCATGTGATTATGGATGATGGCTTGATTGTAAGGCCCGACGGGAGCAGGAGCGCTCGCAGTTTTGACGATCTTTTTCATTGGAGTAAAGGTATTTTGATTCCCATTTTCGCTGGGCGAATATAGACAGAAGTATGGAGGTATAATAATAAACGTTGCGACTGAACGCATTCAGTCGCAACGTTTATCCAAGATGAACTACCAGAAAAAGATAGGGATCCACAAAGGAAGAATATTGTCCCCGAAAAAACCTAAAATTCTTCGTCGTTCTTAATCATCAATTTACCTCGGTAGTACAAGTTACCTTCCGCATCATAATAGGCGCGGTGGCGCTGGTGCGCTTCTCCGGTAGTTTTGCATACGCTGTATTGAGGCGCTACGGTCTTGTAGTGCGTTCTGCGTTTGCGTTTGCGTTGCTTGGAGATCCGACTCTTGGGATGTGCCATAATAGTCTTTATTTATCCGCTTCACTATCAGGGTAAAGCATTTAGTTATTTAATTTTTTTAATGCTTCTGCAAAAGGGTTATTATCATTGCCTGGTTGCTGTGATTCAGAAAGGCGGTCCAGCATTTCCGTATCACAAGGTCGGGGCTCGACCTGATCGCAATCGTATGCCTTGATCAGGGGAATAGCCAACACGCTGAACTCGTACAAATACTGGGCGACACTGAAAGAAGGTGCATCGGGATGCAAATACACTACATCTGCTTCCTCATTGCTTTCCGTTGTTTCGCTGTATTTTACCAGCAGACGTTGTTCATCTTCCACAGGCAGGTGGATTACGGCCAGACAACGATCACATTCCGTTCCGATATTTCCCGCGATCAAAAACCGTAGGTCCATCAAATTGGAATGCTTGTCTAGTTCCAGTTTTACGTTCAAGTCAGCTATTTCGACCGGACTATCTTCAAATAGTTGAAAGAAGGACTGATTCAGCTCAAACTGAAACTCATGCATCCCATTCCCCAACCCCTTTATGGGAATGGAATAGGGCGCTAAAGCATCCATGTTAAAGAACGTTTTGGAAAGTTCTAAGCAGCTTATGCCTTCGTAACTTCCATTTGTATTCTAATATCGCTTCTTAAAAACGGATGCAAAGATAAGTCTTTCTAATGGAATATGCCAGAATCAAGTAGTAATTTCCTTTTCTAAGGGAGGCTTATTCAAACCCGGAAGAGGGGGTAAGAAAATCCAGAGCGGTTTGGTTGAAAGCTTCGTACTGTTCAATATTACAAACATGCCCACACTTATCGAAAACGACTATACTGGCTTTCTGATGTCGATCGACAAATCGCTTTGCCGCTTTATAAAAGACATGATCTTCTGCTCCCATAACGACCAGGCTGATGGACTGCAATTCCCTGTTGAAAAAGTTTTTTAGTAAACGGAAAAAATCCTTGTACAGGCCTACCCATTTGACAAACTCTTCCTGTGACAGTTTTTGGGATTGCAGACGAAAAATCCGACGCGACTGTCGGTGATTCTCCCTTGGTAGAACGATGAAGGAGAACAGGTTATACATAATCCGGTAAGGCAAAAAATAACTGAGGAATTTGGCGGAATGCACAAAAAGCTTGATAGTGACGGTAGCCCGAAAGACTCCACCGGCCATGATCATTTTGTCGATCAAGTCGGGTCTTTTTTCATCCAGTTTCTGAAGAATGACGCTCCCCAGGGACATGGACATGAAATGCGCCCGCTGAATACCCAGGTGATCAGTTACCCGTAGAATGTCATCGGTTACGATCTCGAAGTCGTAATTCGAAAAGGCCGGTTCCAGATTTTTGGATTTACCGTGATCGCGCAGGTCTAACAACAATAAATTGAAATACGGTTTGAAGAATTCCACCTGGTATTTCCAGGTTACTATACTACCGCCGGCACCATGGATGAAGATCAGCCAATCGGCTTTCCTATCTAATTCGTAAGTTTTGTAATGGAGCATTTTTCTCCCGCTGATCGAATCCATTTAATTTTCTCCTAATTTCAGGATGAAGGCCTTGGGTTCAAATTCCTGTTGGATATACCTAAGGGCGGTGCGTATTTCCTGTTCGTTCTCATAGGTCAGTTGGGCACCCACCCGGGTATTCCCCCCCAGGTCTTCCAGGTAAGGTTCGAAACCGGCATCATAAAGCCGGGCAGTTAGTCGTTTCACATTTTCTTCATTTCCAAACACTCCAATGCCAATAACTGCATATTTTTGCCCAGGCCTGGCAGTTGGGCTATCTGTGGTGGAATCCTCCTCTGGTTCCATAACGGGCAACTCCTCTCCTGGTAAGGCATCTGGAATTTTTGGAAATTCATTCGCCCGGTCTTCCTCCTCACTTGTTGACCCCTCCTGGTTGCCTTCTACCGGGAAGTCGAGGATAGGATCATCTTCCTCATTCGGATAAGCAGGTGGAATATTGGTTCGTTCCTCTTCAGGATAAACTGTAGTATCAGCTTTTGGTTGTAAACCGTTCTCATTTAAACGATCCCACAGTGCAAAAATAGCGCTGACCAGGGCGACAATTGCAAAACTGGTTACCAGGTATACCCAATTGGCTCGAATCCAGTCTGCAAAGCGGGCTATGGCCCCCCTTTCCTGTTGCTTAATTGCTGGCTCAGGAGCCGGTGATACAGGATAGTTGTTTGTTTGGGTGGCTGGTGCAAGCGGGGCTGGGGTGTTCGTTTCCGAAGCCAGGGGATGGTAATTCAAGTTGGGCAAACCTTGTGTCTCCGGGTTAAAATCTTTTTCCTCCGGTAAAAGTTGAAACTTATTCTCAAAGTCCTTGTACAGCCGCCCGATACCGGGGAAGGTAACGATCTCCTTTCGTTCGATGGCAGCTTTCGCCTCATCCACATAAGCATAAACGGCCTCTAGTGCCTGATCCGGGCTGAGGTGGTGCTTTTCGGCTATATAATTGACCAGAATACCGTCGTTCACCCCCAGGTAAGGATTAAATTGGATGCCCTTTCTGGGAGGGCTAACTTCTCCCTTGATATAATCTACCACCGTTGACTTATAATTGCCTTCAAAGGCTCCCAGGCCGGGAATTGCCACCCGGTCATGCTTGTACATTAAGTCCGCGATGTAGGCCCCCACATTAATCTCCATTCCGTACCTGGTTTAAAGCTGTTGGAAATCGAAAACCGAAAAGGCAGATAGCCCGATCGTACTCGAATCCTTTTAAATTATTCCTTTACCCTACAAAAATAGTGAATACCCCCAACTTACAGAAGTCCCAGATCTTTACGCAGCCCTGACCCCCGCCTTTATGGAGGCGGTGGTTTTTGCGTAACTTTAAACCTTGTTAGGTGTTTTCTATTTTTTCAAAACAACAGCTTGGGCCGAACAGGGCAAGCACCGACCAGAATTATTCCTGTTTTTTGTTATGAATAAACCCGTCTTATGACAAGAAAAACCCTTCAACGTAACGTATCTGCCCAATTATTCGAAAAGGCAAAAACATATTTTCCCGGTGGCGTAAACTCTCCGGTTCGTGCTTTCAAATCCGTTATCGGCCCTCCTCTTTTTGTCAAAGAAGGCAATGGCAGCCGGATCACGGATGAGGACGACAATCAGTTCATTGATTTTTGTTGTAGCTGGGGTCCTTTGATCCTCGGCCACAATCATGCGGCTGTTCGGGAAATGATCGTTAATACGGTGTCAAAGGGAACCTCATTTGGCACTCCCACCCGTCTGGGCAATGAGTTGGGAGCTGCTATTATTGACAACCATCGTTTTATTGAACGTATGCGCTTTGTGAGCTCGGGGACCGAGGCGGTAATGTCAGCCCTTCGCCTTGCCCGCGGAATAACGGGTAAAAGCAAGGTGATCAAGTTTGAAGGCTGTTACCACGGGCACGTAGACTCCCTGCTGGTAAAGGCAGGTTCGGGTTTAGCTACTTTTGGGGTGAGCACCTCTGCAGGTATCCCGGAACCCTTTGCTAGGGAAACCATCGTTTTACCCCTCAATGATCGTAAAGCGCTTGACAATACCTTGCAAAAATATGCCGATGACATAGCCTGCATCATAGTCGAACCCATTCCGGCCAATAACGGTTTACTCCTGCAGGACCCTTCCTTTTTAGAGTGTCTGCGGATAAAAGCCTGGAAATACGATGTACTGCTAATTTTCGATGAAGTGATTTCTGGTTTCCGAGTGGGTTTCGAAGGTGCCGCTGGGTATTATGGCATCCAACCGGACATTCTTACCTATGGAAAGATCATTGGCGGGGGGATGCCGGTAGGTGCCTATGCAGGTAGCAGGGATATCATGAGCCATATAGCTCCGGAAGGACCGGTTTACCAGGCGGGCACCCTTTCTGCCAACCCCGTTGCCATGGCTGCCGGCCTTGCCACCGTACGGGAGCTTTTAAAACCTGGATTTTACGAAGCGCTGGAAGAAAAGACCAATTACCTGGCAGGGCGCTTGCAGACTTTCGCAGATCGAAAAGGCCTGCCTTTTCACTTACAACAGATAGGTTCCATCTTCTGGCTGGCTTTTTCGAACCAACGGATCATGCGAGCAGATCAGATCGACCCGGCCAGTATGGAGCTGTTCAAGACCCTGCACCACGAATTATTGATGAGAGGGGTTTACCTGGGGCCATCCGGTTATGAGGTGGGCTTTGTGTCTGCTGCTCACACCCAAGCTGATTTGGAAGAAGCTACCGGTTTAATGGAAGAAGCACTGGAGGTGTGTTTTCCCTCATGAGCATGGAGTGGGGAACGAATACGTTCAAAACCAATCACTTATTGCCTCCAAAACAAAAATCAGTATAATGGTAAAAAAAGATTGCGGAACTAACTTAACCTAAATCAGCTATTGCTGTTTTCAGAATAGACGAATTTATTAAGACCCTTTAATTATGGATTCGACGCCTAACCTTCGGCTTCGCTTGCTTTCCTATGTGGTCATTGCCTACATGTTGATGGCCTTCGGATGGTGGTCCGTCTTGCTGTACACCAAAAACCAAGATGCCTTTCAGGCCAAGCGGGAGTTACTGCGCATCGGGATGGTAGCCGAGGGGATACCAGTTGATGCCGCAAACTTTGAGAACCATCCGCGGTATAAAGCATTGAAAGCACAGTACCTCCGCCAGGAGGAAATGATCTTCGGAGAGGTGATCGTATTTACCATTATCCTGCTCATTGGTATGTACTTGATCAACCGGGGTTATCTCCGGGAAATGCGGGCTGCCCAGCAGCGGCGCAATTTCCTCCTTTCGATCACCCATGAGTTGAAATCACCTATCGCAGCGATCCGTTTGGTTTTGGAAACCCTCCTCCGGCGTAGTAATCTTAGAACCGAACAGCGCGAGAAACTCCTGCAAAACAGTTTGGGCGATACCGAACGACTCCACCGCCTTGTAAATGACTTATTGTTGTCTGCCCGGCTGGAAACCGCCTACGAACCCCAGTTCGAATCCCTAAACCTTCAGGAACTCATACGGGAGCAAGTCGATTACATGCAAGACAAACATCCCAAGGCTTCCATTCGCTTTGAGTGCAGTGATGACCTACCACTATTCAACGGGGATGTCAACGGGATCACCTCCATCATTCTAAATTTACTCGAAAATGCAGTAAAGTACTCCCCTGCCCCCGACCTTGCGGCTATACAGGTTCAACTAAAAAGAGAAACCCATCAGGTTGTACTTTGCGTTGCTGATCAGGGTTTGGGAATTCCCAAAAAAGAAAAAAAGCGCATTTTTGATAAATTTTACCGGGTTGGCAATGAAAATGTCCGACGGACCAAAGGGACAGGGCTGGGATTATATATCGTACACCAAATTGTACTGGCCCATGACGGAAAAATTACAGTGCAGGATAACAAACCCGCCGGAACCGTGTTTACCATTAAATTTCCAATGCAAGAAAGTAAAAAAGCAAATCTCGTTCCCCAGCCATTAGAAGTTTAAAATCCCATAACATGTTCCGTATCCTGTTAGTCGAAGACGAAGAAAATATACGTGAAGCCGTCAAGTTAAATCTTGAAATGGAGGAGTATGAAGTGGTTACTGCCAAGGATGGAAAGGAAGCCACCAAACACTTCAGGGAACAGCATTTTGACCTGATCATCCTCGATATCATGTTACCCGAAGTAGATGGCTACCAGGTTTGTGAGCAGATCCGTTTGACCAATATGGAGGTCCCCATCATTTTTTTGACGGCAAAAGACACCTCTACCGATCGTATTGCCGGTCTGAAGCGCGGTGCCGACGATTACCTGACCAAGCCTTTCGTCTTAGAGGAGTTGTTACTGCGGGTTAACAACCTTATAAAGCGGACCAGCAAGAAAGAAGACTCCAATACCGAATGGTATCAGTTTGGAGACAATCAGATCGACTTTCGCACTTATGAAGCAGAGGGCAATCCCGGGCATTTTACCCTTACCAAGAAGGAAGCCATGCTGTTGAAGTTATTGATAGATCGAAAAGGAGAAGTGGTATCCAGGCAACAAATCCTTCAGAGCGTCTGGGGTTATGATGTATACCCTTCTACCCGGACTATTGACAACTTCATTCTTTCTTTTCGAAAGTATTTTGAAAAGGATCCCCGGAATCCAGAGTTTTTTTTGAGTGTCCGGGGTGTGGGCTATAAATTTATTGGCTAAAATCGGGGCGTTTCAAAACTTCGCTACCCTATTCATCCTTAATGACCGCTTCCAGGTCAAAACCTTTGATCTGGGTGGTGAAGATTTGATTTCCCTTGCAAATCGGTTGGCAGTCCATTCTTCCCACCGTTCTTTTTATTTGGACGGGCGGGCTTTACCTTCGGTCGATTGCTAAGTCCGAATCACAAAGCTCGGTCCAGCTTTTATTATTTGAGGAGGTTATTGAATTTTTTTTATCCCTCAGGCAGCATTTTGGTAACTCGCCGGGTCTTAATAGCAAATGACCAACACGAAGTGATCTAACACCGAGTTTTCCTTCAATGCAAAAGGGGCGCCGATTCAACAGAGTCGGCGCTCTTTTTTTATTCAAACACCCTTGCGCTCTTATCTTCGGCTTCTTCTACTTTCACCATTTCGATCTGTCGCTTAAGCAGATCCGTACGCACGATCTGCACGAGTATCTCCTGCCCCATTCGAAGTTCCTGACCGGTAATGCGGCCGCGCATGCGCAGGCGCCCCTCTTCTACTTCGAAGGGTTCGTCCATGGTGTCGAAGCCAACCATGCCTTCGCAGCGGCTTTCGGTCAGCTCCACGAAAAAGCCACGATCGATAATGCCGTTAATGATCCCGGGGAAAACCTCTCCGATATGGTTGGACATATATTCCACCTGCTTATACTTCACCGATTCCCTTTCTGCATCCATAGCCCGTCGTTCCTGTCGGGAAATATGGCCACATTTTTCCTCCAGGGCAGCCTTGTCTTCCCGGTGGGACCCGATCAAGTTAAGGTGCAGAAGGCGGTGCACTAAAACATCAGCATAACGCCGAATGGGAGAGGTAAAGTGGGTGTAATTATCAAAGCCCAGGCCATAGTGGCCGATATTCTCTGTCGTATAAATAGCTTTTGCCATGGTACGAATGGCGATGGGTTCGAGTATGGAAAGACGAGGTTTCTTTTCAATTGCTTCCGCCATGCGATTGTAAGCAGTGGCGATCTTGCCTGGGGTACTGACATCAAGGTCAAGCCCCATCTCCCGGGCGAAGGCGGCAAAGTTCTCTACCTTTTCAGGGTCGGGTTCATCATGAACACGATAGACAAAAGGGATCTCTTCCTCGCGTTCTCCTTTCTTAAGGATGTAAGTAGCAACCTCACGGTTTGCCAGCAACATGAAATCCTCGATCAACATATGGGTCTCCTTACGCTCTTTGAGGTAGACCTCTACCGGGACTCCATTCTCATCCAATTTGAATTTCACCTCATCGGAGTCGAAATCAATTGAGCCCTTTCGAAAACGCCGCTTCCGAAGAACCTTGGCCACCCTGTTGAGTTCTTGCAGTTCATTTACAAATTCCCCTTCTTTCGTATCCAGCACCTCCTGTGCTTCTTCATAAGTGAAGCGGCGATCGGAATGGATGATCGTTCGCCCGAACCAACGCTTTTTGATCACATCGGACGTATCGAAGGTAAAGATGGCTGAAAAAGCCAAACGATCTTCATGAGGGATTAGGGAACAAAGGTGGTTGGACAATTTTTCAGGAAGCATGGGTAGCACCCGGTCAACCAAGTAGACTGAGGTAGAACGTTCCAGGGCTTCCTTATCCAGGGCGGTGTCTGGCCGCAAATAATGCGTCACATCCGCAATATGCACCCCGATTTCATATTCCCCCTTATCCAGCCAACGCAGGGAAAGGGCATCGTCAAAATCCTTGGCTGTATCGGGGTCAATGGTGAAGGTGGTGATATTCCGAATATCCAGGCGGTTTTCAATTTCTTCCTTTGAGATCGTTTCAGGTAGAGCTTCTGACTCCGCCAGGGTATCAGCATTGAATTCCAGTTGGAAGCCATTGCTGATCAAAATGGATTGCATTTCGACCTCATTGCTTCCGGCCTGCCCCAGGACGGCGGTGATCTTTCCAAAAGCGGTAGGTTCGCGGTCTTTTGACCAGCCGGTGATTTGAGCGACTACCTTATCCCCCTCGACGGCACCTTTGGCATCTTCAAACTTGATGTGTATATCCAGGGCTCCTCTTCCCCCCGTTACGACCTGGCCATTTCTGGCATATTGGAAATAGGTGCCGATATAATGCATGGTTGCCCGTTCGAGCACTTCGATAACCTCTCCTTCGGGACGGCGCCTTCCCCGTGGAGTCCAGGTTCGGATTTTGACCTTGTCGCCATGTTGGGCCGTATTCATGTTCTTAGCTGCCACGTGTATATCTTCATCCCGGCCTTCCACCACAACATAGCCTGAACCGGTTCGGGTCATGTCGACTATGCCCTCCAGTTCCGCCCGACCGGATTGGCCATTTCCCCCCGAATGCTGATCAAAAGCCCGAGAGCTCACCTTGTACTGATGAGAACCCACCGTTTCCAGCAGGCGTTGTTCTACCAGTTGCTCAATAGCATATTGAACCGAATCCCGATTATTACTTACTTTAAGCTTTGCTGCAACCTGCTTGGGATTCATTCGATTTTTAGAATGCCTACGAAACAGCTTCAGGATGGCCGATTGGAGTTGCTTGGAGCTTAGTTTTTTACCTTTTATTTTTTGTTTGGTTTTTTTGAACATTGTTTTTGTTTAAAGCACTTCTTTAAGCTAGCATTTTGCTACTCGATAAATACTCGTTTTTCATTCGAAAATTTGATTGATAATTTTCCCATCCGGAAGGAGCTCCAGGCTGTACGTTGTGCTGGTGGATGCGTCAAAGGCAGGATCGGCTTTTGTTTTAGCACCGGAAACCACAATGATTTCCCAGTCGGGTTCTATAATAGCCATTGATTGTATTAACGTTTCCCCATCTGAATAAGTTCCTGCAATTACCCGGCTAGTAATGATTTTTCCCTGATGATCATAGGTTACCAGCCTGTATTGATAGCTCATAAGCTCCGCCTTCCAATAAATGACCGCATGGAAATCCTTGGTTTCTCCAATTTGAAAGCAGGGGACAAATTCCGTCAGGTCATCAGGATTTTCCTCTTCAGCTGGCAAGATAAAGGCTTCGATCAGATCACCTGGCAGGATCTCGTTACCCTTGGAAAAATCTACCTGGCCTTCCTCGGTGAGTTGCTGAGGAAGGGGGAGGACCGGAAAAAATCGGAGAAATAACGCAAAACGACCCGAGGGCTGGTTGTCCATAAATGGTAATTTTGACCTTATTTGAATTGATTCTAAATAATCTGTAAAGAAAAAGTAAAACAAAACTTCCGTTGGGGTTATAAGCTTTTACTCATAGTTTTGCTAAGCATATAAGGTTTTTTTTGAACCTTTTCTATCGGCCAAGGTACTGATAAGAAATGGTCAAATAACGAATCAAACAAGCATAAAACAAAAAACCATGAGTCAATCAACCGCAGCTGTTCCTGCGCCAGCCTTCGGATGGTTTGGACGTTTTCTAACTTCCTCTATTGGCAAGAAACTCGTCATGAGCCTTACGGGCTTATTCCTGGTTTCTTTCTTGGTAGTACACCTCATAGGTAATCTTAAGCTTTTAATACCCGATGGGGGATATAAGTTCAATGAATATGCCTATTTCATGACGCACTTTCCAGTGATCAAAGCCATTTCCTACTTACTTTATTTTAGCATTTTATTGCACGCGATTCAGGGTTGGATCATTTGGCGCCAAAACCGAGTAGCGCGAGGTAATAACAAATATGCCGTCAAAGTAAACCGGGTGGCCAGCACGAATGGTTTTGCAGCCAGCAATATGGCGTCTTTGGGAACCATCATTTTTATTTTCATTGCGCTCCATATGTGGCAGTTTTGGCTACAAATGAAATTGGGTGTTTTCCCCGCAAATGTGGAAGCCAATTACCTGGGGAAAGAGATAATGGCTAAGGACCTCTACACCCCTGTAAAGGCCGCATTTTCAAACCCGGTCTATGTGGTTATTTATGTCATCAGCATGCTAGCTGTGGCCTTCCACCTGAATCATGGATTCGCCAGTTCTTTCCAGACCCTTGGGATCAATCATGAAAAATACAACGGTTTGATCCGGATAACGGGGCAGCTGGTTTCCATTCTTCTTCCGCTTGGATTCGCCATTATCCCTATTGTCATGTTCGGACAGTCTCAGGGCTGGTGGTAAAGCTGTTTTCTTAAACCATATTCGAAAAACGACCAATAATCAGATATGAAACTTGATGCGAAAATTCCTCCCAGCCCGCTTTCAGATAAATGGACTAATTACCGAGGTTCCATGAACCTGGTAGCACCCAACAACAAAAGGCGTATCGACGTCATCGTTGTGGGCACTGGTTTGGCAGGTGCTTCAGCTGCCTCTACCCTTGGTGAGCTGGGATACAATGTAAAAGTATTCACCTTTCACGATAGTCCTCGCCGGGCACACTCCATTGCTGCTCAGGGGGGGATCAATGCTGCCAAGAACTATCAAAATGACGGGGATAGTGTTTATCGGCTGTTCTATGATACCATAAAAGGAGGAGATTACCGCTCCCGTGAAGGCAATGTATACCGGCTGGCGGAGGTCAGTACTAATATAATTGATCAGGCAGTTGCCCAGGGGGTACCCTTTGCCCGCGAATACGGCGGGCTTTTGGCCAACCGTTCCTTTGGAGGGGTACAGGTAAGTCGCACCTTTTATGCCCGCGGTCAGACAGGGCAGCAGTTATTGCTTGGCGCTTACCAGGGGCTGTCCCGGCAGGTATCCCTTGGCAATGTGGAACTCTTCAACCGGCATGAAATGCTAGATGTCGTTCTATTAGATGGAAAAGCCCGTGGCATTATCGCCAGAAACCTGCTGAATGGGAAGTTGGAACGACACGCGGCCCACTGCGTAGTTCTTGCTACCGGAGGTTACGGGAATGTGTTCTACCTCTCCACCAATGCCATGAGCTCCAACAGCTCTGCTGCCTGGCGTGCAGTACGGCGAGGAGCATTGATGGCCAATCCTTGTTTTACGCAAATTCACCCGACCTGTATCCCCGTTTCGGGAGATTATCAATCGAAATTGACCTTGATGTCCGAATCCCTAAGGAACGACGGACGGGTATGGGTCCCAAAGCACAAAGAAGATGCTCAGGCGATCCGTGAAGGTCGAAAAACCGCCAATGATATCAAGGAAGAAGACCGGGATTACTACCTGGAACGCCGCTACCCTGCTTTTGGCAATCTCGTCCCACGGGATGTCGCCTCCAGAGCGGCCAAGGTGGTTTGTGACGATGGCCTCGGCGTTGCCCCTACCGGATTAGCGGTATACCTGGATTTTGCCTCCGCCATTGAACGTTACGGAGAATCCAGAGCAAGGTCGGAGGGTATTGCGAACCCGGATGATGCAACCATTACCCGCCTTGGCCGCGAAGTAATTTCAGAGAAGTACGGTAATCTGTTCGAAATGTACGAGAAGATCAAAGGAGAGGACCCCTATACTACTCCAATGATGATCTACCCCGCTGTGCATTACACTATGGGTGGCCTATGGGTGGATTACAATCTCGAAACCAATATCCCCGGCCTTTTTGCCCTGGGGGAATGCAACTTTTCCGATCACGGAGCAAACCGTCTGGGAGCTTCGGCCCTGATGCAGGGACTTGCGGATGGTTACTTTGTTATTCCTTATACCATCGGACAATTCCTCTCAGAAGAGATCCGTACCCCCAAAATCAATCCTGACCAGGAAGCATTTGAGCAAGCTGAGCGTGATGTTCAAACGCGAATTGATCAGTTTATGGCTGTAAAAGGAAATCAATCCGTAGAAAGCTTCCACCGCAGACTGGGCAAGATCGTTTGGGAATACTGCGGTATGTCTCGTAACGCAGAAGGGTTAAAGAAAGCTCGTAAAATGATCCAGGAGCTCCGGGAAGAGTTCTACAGGGACGTATTTGTTCCCGGGCAGGCCAACGAGTACAACCCGGAACTGGAAAAAGCCCTCCGGGTAGCCGACTATATGGAACTTGGCGAGCTCATGATGGTAGACGCCCTGGATCGCAACGAATCCTGCGGCGGTCACTTCCGTGAAGAATATCAAACCGAAAACGGCGAAGCATTACGCGATGATGAGCATTACGCCTATGTTTCGGCATGGGCTTATCCCGGTCCTGACCAGGAACCGATCCTTCACAAAGAGGAACTGGAATTCGAAAATGTAGAATTGAAAACGCGATCGTATAAATAGAACTCAGTACTTAGTACTGAATACTAAATACTTAACCATGAAACTCACACTAAAAATCTGGCGCCAAGGCGGAGAATATAAAAAAGGTAAATTCGAAACTTATCAACTGGACAATGTCAGCGAACACATGTCCTTTCTGGAAATGCTGGACGTGCTCAATGAGCAGCTCATCCACGAAAAAGAGACCCCGGTTTATTTCGACCATGACTGCCGGGAGGGTATTTGCGGAACCTGTAGCATGGTGATCGACGGTCACCCTCATGGGTTGATGCAGGGTACCACAGCCTGCCAGTTGCACATGCGGCATTTCAAAGACGGACAAACCATCACCATCGAACCATTCCGGGCAAAAGCCTTTCCTGTAGTCCGTGACCTGGTAGTAGATCGATCCTCCTTTGACCGGATCATCCAGGCGGGCGGCTACGTGTCTGTCAATACTGGTCAGGCACAGGATGGCAACGCTATTCCGATCGAAAAAGATGTCGCCGCAGAAGCTATGGATGCCGCTCAGTGTATTGGCTGCGGTGCCTGCGTAGCGGCCTGCCCCAATGCCTCGGCTATGTTATTTGTGGGAGCCAAGGTTTCCCATTTGGCCGTATTACCACAGGGTAAGGTGGAAACGCAGCGCAGGGCCCAGAAAATGGTAAAGCAAATGGATTTGGAAGGTTTCGGGAACTGTTCCAACATCACCGCTTGTGAGGCGGAATGTCCGAAGGGCATCTCTGTAGAACACATTGCCCGGATGAATCGGGAGTATTTATCTGCCGTTTTCTCAGCAGATGCAGACGCTTAAGTTAAAAAAACGTACGTTTTATTGTGTTTGTAACTTTTCTCCTGTATCTTTACAAGTATACAGTTGCCCTTCAGATATTTAAGTATCGAAAGTTTGCAGTTCCAGGCCTGTCAGCCTGGAACTTTTTATTTATTCTGGGCAATTCCTTCCAATTCTAATTCTACATCGAAAATCTCCATATCGGAGCGGTCAAACTTAAAACCTCGATTCTCGAACATATGGATCATGTTGGTATTGGCCGGCAGTACAGATGCTACAATTTTCCGGATGCCTCGCTGGCGGGCAATTTCGATGATATAATCCGTTAATTGGTTACCCAGGCCTTTTCCTTGCCATTTATCAGCAACTAAAATCGAATACTCCGCAGTTTCGCGCCAGGCATCCTCGATCAGACGCACTACACCGATCATCTCCCGCTCTCCTTCCTGGCCCACTTCTGCTACAATGGCGATCTCCCGATCATAATCGATATGGGTGAAGCGGGTCAACCACTGATGGGTCACTTTAGGAATGTAACCAAAAAAGCGCATGTACATCGAATCAGCGGAAACATCCAACAACATATTTTCCAAAGCCGGTTCATCCTCCGGTCGAATGGGCCGTAGGAAAACCGAAGGAGCATCCTTAATAGAGGTCGTTTTGGAATATTGCCGACCGGGGTAAGGCGTAATAACCAGGTGCTTGTAATTCCTAACGTTTTCACGGGCATCCATATCCAGTGCAACCCGGGCATCCAGCACCAACCCCCCATGTTCATCAGCGACGAAAGGATTAATATCTACCTCTTTGATCTGCGGAAAATCTACCAGTAGGTAGGAGAACTTATACAGTACAAGCGCTAATTCTTCCAGATCGGCCCCGGGCATTCCCCGGTAGCCTTCCAGTAGCGGATACATCTGGATATTCTGGATCAATCGGTTGGCCAGGGCAAGGTTTAACGGAGGTAGGCCCATTTTGGTATCTTTAAATACTTCAACGGCCACCCCTCCCCGGCCAAAGACGATCACCGGCCCGAAAATGGGGTCTTTAATAGCACCGATGAGTAGCTCATGCCCTCCTGTTATCATTTTTTCGACCAGGATGCCGTCGATCCGGGCATCCGCTTTATAAGATCGCACATTCGAAATGATCTCTTCATATCTTCGATGGACATCTTCTGAATTTCGAACATTCAATATTACCCCTCCGGCATCTGTCTTATGGCTGATATCTCTGGAGGCAATCTTCATGACCACTGGATAACCGATGGAATCGGCAAAGGCTATCGCTTCCTCAGGAGTACCACAGACTTTGTTACGACTGACCGGGATACCGTAACAACCCATCAAATCCTTTGCTTCAGCTTCCAATAGGATGCTCCGGTTCTCTTCGTAAACCCGTTCAATTATTTCCAGGGCCTTCTCCCGGTTTATTTCGAAATCAACTGGGATAGCCGGCGGTGCTTCATATAATAATTTAAGGTCCTCATTGTAGTGGAACATTCTAACGAAAGCATCAACAGCGCTTTCCGGATAACGGTAGTTGGGTACCCGGCCAGTCTCCAGTACTTCTCGTCCCTGTTGCACGTCTGACTCCCCCATCCAGGCAGCAAAAACAGGTTTACGGGCTCCTGCTGCCGCTTTCACGACCCCTTGTGCGATCTCCACGGGATAGGTCATGGATTGAGGAGTCAGGATCACAAGTACGCCGTCTACACCTGTATCTTGGAGGCATACCCGGACTGCTTTTTCATATTTATCCGCCCCGGCATCCCCCAAAACATCTATGGGATTATTGTGGCTCCAGGCGGGAGGTAGGAACCCATCCAGGGTTTTCATACTTTTCTCGGATAATTCCGCCAGTTTACCACCTCTCCTGATCAGGAAATCCGTTGAAAGAACGCCCGGTCCACCGGCATTAGTAACAATGGCCAGGCGGTTACCTAATGGACGCGGCTGCATGGCCAAAGCCTGAGCAATATTGAATAACTGGGCAATAGTATCGACCCGAATAGTCCCGGCTCTTCGAAAGGCAGCATCGTATACAGCATCATTTCCCGCCAGGGAACCGGTATGCGACATAGTGGCCTTGCCCCCCTCCTCGCTCCGGCCGGCTTTTAATACAATAATGGGTTTATTTCGGGAAAAGGCCCGGGCCGCGGACATAAACCGGTGAGCATCCTTCAGGCTCTCCATATAGATCAGGATGCAGGAAGTATGTTCATCCGTACCAAAGTAGTCGATGAGATCCGTAAAATCGATATCCATCATGGAACCAATGGATACAAAATTGCTGAACCCTACCTTTTGATCCACCGACCAGTCTAAAATCGAAGTCAGTAAGGCACCGCTTTGGGAAATGAGTGCCAAATTACCGGATCTTGCCATTTTAGCTGCGAAACTTGCATTGACCTTCATTGGAGGGCTGATCAAGCCCAGGCAATTAGGGCCTATTACCCGCATACCATAATGCCGACAGGTTTCAGATATCTGGTTGAACATTCTTTTCCCCTCTGCCCCAGCCTCTGCAAAGCCAGCAGAAATAATGATCAAGCCGCCTACGCCCGCTTTACCACATTCTTCCACAATAGCGGGAACCGTCTTAGCCGGTGTACAAATAACACACAAATCTACTCTGGTGGGAATATCGGCAACCGATTTATAGGCCTTTATCTGTTGGACTTCGCCCCGTTTTGGATTGACGGGATACAGGGCTCCTTCAAATCCGGCTTCTTTCATATTGTGCAGCAGGGCGAAACCGACAGAGCCTTCACGGCCAGAGGCACCAACAATCGCTAAGGATTGAGGGCGCAGGATTTTGTCTAATTGTCTACGCATGGTCTTTTGGGTTTTTCGGGGCTTATCTCTATTCGCTTGTTAAGATAAAAGTACTGCTAATTCTCCTTGAAAATAAAGGAATTGAGCAATCTTTTTACCTTGAATTCCATTGGGGCTGCAAGGAGGAGGAGCCTAGCCATCCACCAAATTGGTTCAATAAGTGGGGCACCCGTTCAACTTAAAACACTCTACTTTAAGGCTCAATATCCTTTGAATCAAAAAAGGGTTTACCTTTCAAGGAAAGGTAATTTGATTGGTAGTATATTAGCTCCGGCGAAATACATGAAGTACTCTTTAAACAATGAACGATTTAATTCAAAGGTCATCCTATGATATGTTCGCCTCCCAATTTTCGAAAGGGTGCGTTAAAGATGCTTTCTCTGGCGTTTGGGCTTATCCTGGCTGGTTCAGGCTGTCAGGATTCTAATTCGTTGACCAGTAGTTCTGATATGCAATTCGAGGTAAAGGAGGAATTGCTGGCCGCTCCATTTGAAAGCAGAGCGCTTTCTTTTTCTGTTCGCCCTCCGAAACAGTGGTCGCCGAGTACCGACTCTGCACTTCAACTTGTTCAGCTTGGCCTGGATAGCCTGTTGCACTATCCTTACACTTTATTACAGAATTATGAGGCAACTGATGAAGGTGCTAATTTGACTATTGGGTACTGTCCTGAGCTTTCGCCAGAAAGGCTAGATAGCATACGCGCATCCCTGGAGTTAATTGCCTTCCAGGACGGCGAGCAGGTTCAGGTTAGCAATTTTTCCATTAATGGATTGCCCGTGACTCAACTCTTTGCTCAGGGACCAGTTGCCATTCAATTCCGGTTGTTTGTCCCGACCGGTCGTGGAGAAGCAGTCCAACTGGACTATTTCATCCCCAAAAGTATGTACACGGAAAATACTGCCAAATTATTGGAATCCTCCATCGGAAGTATCAAAGGTTTATAACGGATATTCGTAATATCTGAAGAACAAGTTTATAACCTCTTAAATCCTCTAATAAATGAAGCTATTAAAGAAAACAATGGTATTCCTAATGGTAAGCCTGATGTTGAGCTCTTGCTATACCATGGAACATGTAGTAGGTGAAGGTGCTCAAGGTGGACAGGAAGTAGAAGAATGCGCCTGGTACATTCTCTTTGGGTTGGTTCCCTTGAAGGAAGTGGACAGCAAGGAGTTGGCAGCGGGTGCTGAAGATTACACCATCACTACGGAGCATACGGTAGTTGACGTGATCATTGGTATCATTACGGGCATTGTTACCATTACTCCGAAAACGGTACGCGTAAATAAGTAGTAAAAAGAGTCCCATTCGAAGGTGGAGGCTACCTCGGATCTTCATTCTCCTTGAGATAGTCTCCGCCTTAAAAGCTTCAGCCTCTAATATAGCCCAAGTCCTTTTCCCTTCCCTTACTGTTGAATACGGAGTTCCTTTGGGGGTTTCTGGTACAACAGACTTACCAAAAACCCAATAATAAAGGCTCCGACCACGTAGAGCAGCCGCATCCAGGCCAAAGTCGGCGAGTCATAGGGAGCATTGAAATGCGCAATAAGGATGGCCAGTGGAGTTAAGAAGAAGATAATTTCCGAAAAGCCCTGATTACTTACATAAAAAAGAAAGAACAGAAGTACCACCAGGGCTACCTCCATTAGACCGCCCTCCGGCAGGATGGCGATCAGAACCATTGCCAATAATGCTCCGGCTATGGTGCCAAGTAGTCGTTCCCGAAACCGCATTCGGGAAACCCCTGGAAATGGATTGGCATCCATGACCAAAGGGAGGAGAAACCATTGGCCGTATTCCAGGTGCTCCAGATGTACAAAAGCTGCACCTCCCAAACAAAAGATCAACAACCAAAAGCTAAAAATCCGTAATCCCCTGGGAGTGGGGATCTGAAGGGAAGGAACCCTTCCTTTCAAAAGTAAAGTACTAACCCCAAGGGCGGAGGCTGCTCCTATAGCTAATAAAACACCTAAGGGCAGCCATGCCTTCATGGGCATTTCGGGTCCCAATAAAAGCAGTATAGCCAACAACAAGGGTTGACGCCCGGCATTGATGTACCCCTTGGAAGCAAAGAATATGGTCATCCCACATAGAACTGCAAGGAATAACAAAACAACCCCAACAGACCCTGTACTGTGAACAGCTACCGCTGCTACCCCCACAATGGGGAAAAGCACCAGGCTTAAATTCCCAATTTTAAGACCGTGCGAAACACATACCAGGAAGTTTAAAATCATAGCCAAACTCACAATGGCCCCTAAAACCATCTTCCCCAAATAACCAGCTATAAATATGGGAATAATGGAAGCAATGGTAAGAATACCCGCAAAAAGAAGTTGTTGCTTACTCATTGCTTTTATTCTTTTCCGCCAAAGCTATAGGTCACCGCAAAGTTCAAAGTGCTATACCGGACGGTCGGTTTGGTTTCCTCACTCATCCCGCCACTATCCCCAAAGGGTGGGCGGAAATTGGTACTTACCTCCTGTTCTCCAGTAAAACCATAACGCGCCCCCACAGCAAAACGGTTCCGATTTAAGCGGAAGTCTACTCCAAAGGATAGGTAATAGTTGTTCCAGTCCCCGGAAATGGGTTGAATATCAATGCCTTCTTCTAAAGGTATGTAATAATTTTGGTCGGTTTGGAACCCCCCAAGTAATCGCAGATCTTCGTTAATGGTATAGGTTGCGGCAACCGCAAAGTTGGTAACACTTTTTGCCGAAGTAGACAAATCACGGGGCGTCCTGTTATACCCGGGGGAAAGCCCATCATAGGGGTCATCTGTATCCGGAAGCATAACATAAGGATCTATGGCAGTGAAATGTTCGGTCGAAAAATGTAAATTCCAATGATCTCCATTCAATTCAAACCCGGCTCCGAATGCCCAGGGGTACTTCACCATGGTCTCTACGTCAATATTACTGGTTTCATCAATGGTGATAGGACTGTCAGGGTCCGGAGCATTTACAAATCGATAAGAATAGTCGCCGCTATTAAAAAGACTTAAAACAGAGGGAGTAGTGACGGTAAACCCAAGCTTTAACCGCTCCCAGGGCATCCAATGTAAGCCCGTTTTGAACTGTACTCCTGTGTGGACCATGTTAAATTCGACATCTGTCACCGTACTCGTAATAAGGGTTACCGGGTCCGTAATAGACTGCCTTTCACTTCTGGAATTAAAACTGCCGGAGTGAGAGCGACTTGGGAAGATTACAGAAACGCCCGCATTAAAGGTTGGAGCAATGTTGACACCATACGCCAGGCCAGCAACAACCTCATTAAAGGCGTTATCATAATGAAAATTCTCCACTAGTAATAGGGATGGATCCTCCGGATCAACATCCACCTCCCGTATGGTAGTACTTAGCGCGGGAAAGCTACGATGGTAAACTAAAAAAACGAGGTTTGTCCGTTTAAATATATCCCCCACTGCTAAAAACTTGGGTAGAATAAAAACACCCGAGTCATCAATATCCGACTCATCCAAAAAAGTACCCTCCAGCTTTAAATTACTAAGGCCACCAGCCAGAAAGGAGAGGGAAACACCCTTTTCTTCTACGATCGGTAGTGCTGCCGGGTTGTAAATTGCCGAAGAGTAATCCGAATTACTCGCTACCACCGCTCCAGTCAAAAAAACCCCCTGGCTGCCGTACTGGTTTTGCCAGTAGAAAGTATAGGATTGCGCTTGCAGCATCTGCACTACAAGAATAAATGGAAAGAAGGAAAGTGTTGTTTTCATTGGACAGCTTGGGTCTTGAAAATCTAAAAAAAATAAATTTCCAGAACATTCCCTCATTATTCACCAATTAAAAAAGGGTTTTTCAGCCTGGCCGGAAAACCCTTTTTAATAGTTACTTCATTTTTCTAGCTTCCAAAATCATCGAAAGCGATATTTTCTTCAGGCACTCCAAGATCGTCCAACATTTTTTGGACTGCAGATAGCATCAGTGGTGGACCGCAAAGATAATACTCACACTCTTCGGGTTCTGGATGGCTCTTCAGGTAATTCTCCAACACTACCTGGTGAATGAAGCCGGTAGGGCCCTCCCAGTTGTCTTCGGGCAATGGATCGGAAAGGGCAACATGAAAAGAGAAGTTGGGGAAATTCTTTTCAATATCTGCAAAATCATCCAGGTAGAACAATTCCTTGACAGAGCGGCCACCGTACCAGTAAGAAACCTTACGGTCTGTTTTTAAAGTATGGAACAGGTGGAAAATATGGGACCGCAAGGGCGCCATACCTGCACCACCACCAATGTAGATCATTTCCTTGTCGGTAGGTTTGATGAAGAATTCACCGTAGGGACCTGAAATGGTAACCTTGTCTCCGGGTTCTTGTGCAAAAACATAGCTTGAACAAACACCTGGATTAACCGGCATCCAGGCATTGGCTTTTCGATCCCACGGGGGAGTAGCAATGCGAATATTCAGCATGACAATATTCCCTTCTGCGGGGTGATTCGCCATAGAATATGCGCGGAACTGTTCCTCGTCATTTTTCATTTTCAGGCCCCACATCTGGAATTTATCCCAATCGGCCTGGAAATCTTTCTTACCCATTCGGGGGTGAGCAGTAATATCAAAATCCTTGAAAGCCACTTCCACCTTGGGTACATCAATCTGAATGTATCCTCCGGATTCAAACTCCAGGTGCTCCCCTTCCGGCAACTTGACCACAAACTCCTTGATGAAGGTAGCGACGTTATAATTGGAAACCACTTCGCAATCCCACTTTTTGATCCCAAAGATCTCCTCAGGAATACGGATCTGCATATCTTCCCGAACTTTCACCTGACAGGCCAAACGCTTATTTTCCGAAACTTCCCGGCGCGTAAGGTGGTTTAATTCGGTGGGTAATACATCTCCACCACCGGCATCCACATGGCATTCGCACATGGCGCAGGTACCACCACCTCCGCAGGCAGAGGGTAGAAATACACTTTTATTAGACAAAGCGGATAACAGGGAAGAACCCGGTTGGACGATCAATGGGTTTTCCTTATCTCCATTAATGATAATCTTTACATCGCCCTGAGGCACCAGGCGCTTGCGGGCGGAGATCAGCATGAAAGACAGGGCTAAGATGACCACGCTAAAAACAGCAACGGCCATTAGGATAGTCTGTAGGCTGATAGCTAAAATGATCATGACAATTGTTTATTTTAAATTCGAACAGGAACTATACCCTGAACGTCGTTTTTATTTATTGGCAAAAGCAGCCGGATCAATTCCCATCAGGCTCATAAATGCGATTCCCATCAAGCCGGTAATAATAAACGCCATCCCCAGGCCACGTAGGGCGGGAGGGACATTCGAGTATCGAATGCGTTCCCGGATAGCCGCAATGGCGATCACCGCCAGGAACCAACCAAAGCCACCTCCCAAGCCAAAAGCAATGGAGTTCGACAAATTGTATTCCCGGGATACCATAAATAAGGAACCTCCGAGAATAGCACAGTTTACAGTGATCAAGGGCAAGAAGATACCCAATGCATTGTAGAGGGAGGGAGAATATTTCTCTACTACCATTTCTACTAATTGTACCATGCTCGCGATCACGGCAATGAAAAGGATAAACCGCAAGAAGGTTAAATCCATTCCAAACAATCCCGCTTCACTCAATAGATAGGTATTGATCAACCAATTGATGGGCATGGTAATACCCAATACAAAGATTACCGCCAAACCCAGACCGAAAGCTGTTTTGACCGTTTTGGAAACTGCCAGGTAGGAGCACATTCCCAGAAAGTAGGCCAGAACAAGATTCTCGATGAACGCGGCCTTCATGAATACATTGAAAAATTCGCCCATGGCTATTTTGCTTTTTTTGGAATGGTCAAATTAGGATACATCTACCAGCTTCTGGTTATAGCTTCGCTGGATCCATATAAAAATACCGATAATGAACATAGCCGCAGCTGGTAATACCATCAGGTTGTTATTCACGTACCAGCCGAAGAAGGGGTTAACATCGGTGTTGATCCAGTAATCAGCTGTTGGGCCGATAATTTTCATTTCTACTCCCGTACCAGCAAACAAGGAACCTTTACCGAATAATTCCCGAAGAATGGCCACTGCGACCAGGATCAAACCATAACCCAATCCATTTCCGATCCCGTCCAGCAGAGCTCTCCAGGGCTTATTAGCCATGGCAAAAGCCTCCAGACGTCCCATCACTATACAGTTGGTAATGATCAAACCGATATAAACAGATAGTTGCTTATAGATCGGATAGTTCAGGTACTTTAGGGTCAACTCTACCACGGTAACGAGGGAGGCAATAATTACCAACTGGACGATCATCCGCACAGACTTGGGAATGTAATTCCGAAGCAGGGAGGTGAACAAACTCGAAAAAGCAGTAACAAAAACAACTGCTACAGCCATCACCAAAGAGGGCGCGACCAGGGAGGTGACCGCCAGCGCACTACAAATCCCCAGCACCTGTACGGTGATCGGGTTATTATCGTTTAAGGGGTCTGTCAGGAGATGGCGTTCTTCCTTACCAAAGAGAGGCGCCCGTTCTTGCTGAACTACCGTACTCGTTTCTTGAACTTTTGTTTCGGCCATTTTTAAGGTATTTTGTACCTGTGTAAACCAGGACTTGATATCTATTATTTAAAGGTCTTTTTTGTGCTTTATCGTAGGTTGCAAAGTAGGCACCTTATTGCAAGAGCATGGAACTTTGCTTCAACTGGTCCAGGTAGGGCTCGTAATATTGCAGGCCCCGTTTCACCATCTCTGTGACTCCATCACTGGTGATGGTGGCACCGGAGATTCCATCCACCTCGTGATTGGGGTTTTTCACTCCATTTTTAACAACAGTGATCCCTACGAAAGCCCCTTCTTCATAAATCTGTTTTCCCTTGAACTGAGCAGGGAAAGCGGGGTTGTCTTTAATCTCTGCTCCCAGACCAGGCGTTTCTCCCTTGTGATCGAAAGCTACACCCGTGATGGTATTTAAATCATCTTCCAGGGCGATACTACCCCAGATCTCATCCCATAGTCCGTTACCACGGACCGATAAGATGTAATACTTTTCTTCCTCATTTTCGTAAACATAGAGGGGCAATTTCCGGTCTAGTTCAGGCTTCTTGCGTTCTTTGGCCATATCGACCTCATCAGCCTGTATGCCTTCCAGGACATTCCCATCCATATCCAGTACACGCTGTTCGACCTTATTTTCGAAAATTTGGGCAACTTCTTCATCGGAAAGGGTCCCGACAGTTACGCCTTCCCCCAGGTGATCATTCACGGCAGAAAGAATAGCCCTTTTGTTAAAGATCTCTTCATTTAGGGCCGCTTTTTCCTTGGTGACCTCCCGAAGTCCTGTAAGCAGAACGGCAACAGAGGCCGTAAGGATCAGAATGAAGGTGATGATATAGCTATTTTTTTCCACAGCTTTTCGCGTTTTCTTTTTTGTAATTAAACAACCAAAAGGGTGTATCGTTTGAATGCTTTACGCATTACTAGCAGCTGTTTTGGCAGCTAATTTGGCCCGTCGCTTCATATTCGATTGCAATACATAGTGATCGATCAGCGGAGCGAACACATTCATAAATAAGATGGCCAGCATCCAGCCTTCCGGATAAGCTGGGTTCAGTACCCGAACGATCATCCCGATAAATCCGATCAAAAACCCGTAGATCCACTTACCGATATTGGTAGAAGAAGCAGTAACAGGATCTGTTGCCATAAAAGCCATGGCAAAAAAGAAACTTCCCATATAGAACTGGAAATACCAGGGAACATTCATAAATGGAGTAGCTCCCCAGGCGTTCAAAAGTAAAGTCATCGTAACCCCACCAAGAACCATCCCCACCATTATTCGCCAACTGGCAACTCCGGTAAGGATCAGGAAAAGGGCCCCTAATAAAATGAGTGGTTTGCTGGTCTCACCGATCGAACCGGGGATCGTTCCCCACCACATTTGGCTTTCAGTATAGGTAGCCGCTACGTTTTCCCATCCTCCTTGAAAAGCAAGGCTCAGGGGGGTGGCTCCAGTATACCCATCCACCACTGATAAGGAACTGTCGAAAGTGGACCAGCCAAAGGCTTCAAACATGGGGTTCAAAACACCGGTATGGAACCAATTATAGTCTACTGCTCCACCGGGTTGAATAGAGGCCAAGCCGGAAACCCAGACATCATCTCCGGAAATATCCAATGGATAGGCAAAAAATACGAACACCCTGGCCAGCAACGCAATATTGAAAACATTCATTCCAGTGCCTCCAAAGGCTTCCTTACCAATGATGACTGCAAAAGCTACCGAAAGGGCCAGGATCCAAAGTGGAATATCAGGCGGCATGATCAATGGGATCAGGGCACCGGAAACAAGGAACCCCTCTTCAACCGCATGCCCTTTCTTAGCTGCATAGAAAAATTCAATACCCAAGCCAACGAGATGGGTAACAACGAAGATCGGAATGATCTGTACCAGCCCATAAAACAGCTTCAGGTGGAACCCTTGTAACAAGGCCGGATACTCGCCTAAAGCAAGGAAATGCTGGTGTCCGATATTGTAAGACCCAAACAAATAGCACAACTGCAGTGCAAGCACCACATGCACCATAAGGCGCTTCAGGTCCATTCGGTCCCGAATGTGCACCCCTGAGGTAGTGGTAGTATTTGGAGTGAAGGCAAAGGTGAAGAATGCATCATAGGCCGTATGTAAAAAGGGTTGCTTTTCTTTATTTGGCTCTATACGATGGAAAAAGTTGATCAGCGCGTTTTTCATTATTAGTTCTGCTTTCTGGGCAAATCTTTTCTAAAAATATTTTTCATTCGGTTTTGTCAGGCTAAACCGCTCAAGGGTAAAACCAATAAAACCTTCTAGCTTTCTGCACGCATAATATCCAACCCCTGGCGAAGAATTTGCTGGAGAGGCTGCTTAGAAGTACAGGAAAACTCTGCAAGTGCAACATCCTCCTCCACTAACTCATTTATCCCCAGGCCCTCCATGCGTTCTACGTCATTGATCAGAATAGACTTCATGAGTGCCTGTACGTGAACATCCATAGGTAGCATCCGTTCATACTGCCCGGTTACTACAAAGGCCCGTTTTTCCCCGTGAGTATTGGTATCTGCTTCCAACTCCAGCTTGGGAAAAAGAAAGTTGGGGAAAGTCCGGGAAGTAGTAGGACGCATTTTACCAGGTAACAACCAACCGAACAATTCGTAGTAGTTGCCTTCCTTAATTATGGTAATTTGATCGTCAAAAAAATTGAGGAACCCATCGGTTGTTTTTGTCTGTCCACTCAAAACATCTCCTGAAATGATCCTTACGGAGTCCCCCTCTATCTCTCTTCCGACCAATTCACCGATATTTGCCCCTATATACGTACGAATATATTTGGGTTCTTTGAGGTTTGATCCGGTGAGCCCGACCACACGGACCCCGTCAAATTGCTGTTTGGTAAAAAGAGCGCCCAGGGATAGCACTTCCTGAACACCCATGGTCCATACCACCTCACCATGCGCGATAGGACGGATGTGGTGGATTTGCACGCCAACATTTCCTGCTGGATGCTTGCCGTGAAAAAAACGCTTCTCTACCTCTTCCGCATTGAAAAAAGCAGGTGCTGGCTCCGCTTCGGAGCGCGCATCCAGACTGAGGTAAACCTTTCCGGTGGTCAGCTTATTCAAAATATCCAGCCCCTTTTGAAAATCGCTCTCTCTTCCTGCCACTACCAGGTTGTTATCCGGTGCCAGAGGCGCAGTATCAAAGGTGGAAACGAATATATCTCTGGGAGTTACCTTTGGGTCCGCTGGAACATTAAAAGGACGCTGCCTGAACATAGGCCATAAGCCGGACTCCAGCAGGTACGACACCAGTTCTTCCCGGCTATTTGCTTCCAGGTCAAAGGATTCGAAATCTCGGTATTGTTGTTCTTTATCTGCCAGAATCACTACTTCGGTAATAGCCCGTTTTGCACCACGGGTGATCGAAACGACCTCTCCACTTACCGGTGCCGCAAATTTGATATCCGGCATTTTTTTATCGAAAAAAAGCGAATCTCCCGCCTTAACCACGGCACCCTCCTCGATCAACATTTTTGGGATAGGCATCAGGCCCAGAAAATTTTGGGGCTGAACAGCAACCCGGGAGGGGTAACGATCTTCAATAGTCGTTTGCTCAATTTCACCCTCTAAATGAATATCATATCCTTTTTTTAAAACCGTTACCGGGTGTTCCATGGCATAGTTGGGCAGTTTTGGTGAAAAAAGCCCTCCCCGGCTGGGTCCACGTGCTTCATCTTCAGGGGAGTTGATACCCAGTTTTTTTTCTTCAAAAGCCAATAAATTATCCGATACCTGTACCAGCGCTCCGAAGAAAATGACCACTACCACAGCCAAAAGGATGTAGGTGAAATAAGTAGTACCGGAGCCTTCACTCTGAGCCAAAAGAAAATCGGCGGAAAATACAAGGGTGAGAAGTAGAAATATGCCTTTTGTTTTGTTCATCAGACTGTTTCTATGGTTATTAAGGAAGGCGGTCTGGCCTGTGTCTGTAGATCAGGGACCAGCTCTTCAAAAGTTGGTGCAAATATATAAACCTTTTAATTCAAAACCGCTGTGCCCTTTTTTATTCTTAAAGTGTACAAATTATTTAGACTCAATCCAAACAACTTTGAAGATCCTCTCCCTCTCGACTCTCTACCTTCTATATCGAGCTCAACGCTTAAAGGAGGTTTGAGTTCGGGAAATTCCATAACCCAACTTACTGCTCTTCACTTCTACAGGTGCTGTGACCGCAGACGGTTCCAGGAGTACCAGCCATAACAGGCAATGATAGTATACAGGGCCATAAGGCCTGCATAAATAGGAAGATCACGACTGTAATACAATCCAATGGAAAAAAGGTCGATCAAGATCCAATAGATCCAGTTGCTGAGGATCTTGCGAGTAACCATATAAGTAGCGATGAAACTAAAAATTGTGGTATGGGCGTCAATCAAAGGCATTTGTGCATTAGTATACTCCTTTAGCCCCCAAGCCAGGGCGAGCGAAAAGCCTATCCCCAGTGTGATCCAAAGCAGATGTTGACTCCAGGGCCATTCTGTAATGGGCAGCGCCTTCGCTTCTCCACCTTGGCCTTTGTTCCAACTTACCCATCCGTAAATACCCGCCAGCACATAATAAAAATAGAGCATTGATTCTGCGTATAAGCCGGTTTTAAAGAAAAGGACAATACTCAAACCTGCATTTAAAATACCAAACGGCCAGCACAATATTTTTTCCCGTGCAGCCAGTAGTACGTACGCTAAGCCTGCCAGTACGGCGGCTATTTCTAGATAAAGCATGGTAAATTTTAAATTAGCTTGATAAATAAAGTATTTTAATTAGTTAACTGCGCCTCCCGCTCTTTAATGATGGGGTTCTCTTTCAGTTCGGTCAGTTTTAAAAGCTGGGTGGATGATCAAAAAATCCAAAAACCGATGGAGTCACCAAGGCAACAAATATGGATAACGTCAGGATATACGTTGTTTGCCCAACAGGGCCCAAATGGTCTAAAGATCGAACAACTTGCCCGTATAGTCGGTAAGAGCAAATCCTCTTTCTATCATCATTTTGCCGACCTTGATCTTTTCATTTCAATGCTATTCGAATACCACCTGGAGCGGTCCAGCCTGGTTTATGAGGCTGCAGCAGCTTGTGAGAGTATGGTCCCCGGTCTGCTGAATGTCATTTTAACATACAAGGAGGATCTTTTCTTTCATCGTCAGGTCAGGATTAACCGGCACCTACCAAATTATACCAATGTTATGGAAAGTTTTCACCGCCCGGTAGAAGAAGCCTTCCTGGGAATATGGGCCAAGGCATTACACCTTGATAGGCAGCATTATATCGCTCAAGCTCTGCTTGGTCTGGTAGTGGATAATTTTTACATGAGAGTCACCAGAGAGCATTTGAATCCAGAATGGCTAACTGATTACTTTCAGGAAATTATAACTATGGTGGAGAGCATTAAAAGGGGTAAACACCATTAAGCGATATTATACGGTAGCGTCTAAAAAATTTCTTTCCTGGAATTTAATTTTACCAAAACAAAAATCACCGAATTTACCGCAATGGAAAAACAAAGATTGAAGTATATAGCTGCCTATGTAATACCAGTAGTGGTTGTTTTATCTATAGCAATTGGAGGTTACTACTCTTTCGGAGCCATTCTCTTTATATTCGGATTCATTCCGGTCCTGGAGCTTTTTCTAAAGCCATCTAAAGACAATCTAACCTCCATAGAAGAAGCGGTTGCAAAAGAGGACAGGTTCTATGATTTCCTATTGTACAGTATGCTGCCCATCCAATATGCCATACTGCTTTTTTTTCTTTACAGGATAAATGCCCCTGGTTTGGAAACTCATGAGAAAGTTGGGATGACCCTGGCCTATGGGGTTTCCTGTGGAGTGCTGGGTATTAATGTAGCCCACGAATTGGGTCACCGCAGTACAAAACACGAACAATTGATGAGTAAACTGCTGTTACTCACCTCTCTTTACATGCACTTTTTTATCGAACACAACCGGGGACATCACAGGCGTGTGTCAACGGATAAAGACCCTGCCTCCAGCCGCCGCGGAGAATGGGTATATGCCTTCTGGCTACGTTCCTCCCTTGGAGGGTGGATCTCTGCGTGGAAGTTAGAATTTGAACGATTGAAAAGAGTCGACGCTGCTATTTTTAGCTTGCAGAATGAAATGCTGGTTTTCCAACTCGTCCAGCTTTTATTAGTTCTTGCTATATTCGTCTTTTGGGGTTTGCAAACCCTACTATTCTTTTTATGTGGAGCAACTGTTGGATTCTTACTCTTGGAGACAGTAAATTATATTGAGCACTACGGCTTAAGGAGAAAAAAAAGGAGAGGTATTTATGAACGTACCCTTCCTATTCATTCCTGGAATTCCAACCACCCGTTGGGCAGGTTGTTGTTATTTGAGCTTTCTCGTCATTCTGACCATCATTATATCGCCAACAGAAAATATCAATTGCTCCGGCATTTCGACGAAAGCCCCCAAATGCCAACTGGTTATCCTGGGATGATGCTTCTGTCCCTGGTTCCGCCAATTTGGTTTTGGTTAATGCACTGGAAAATAGATCAATACCGAGCAACAAGAATGGGTGAAGCCTTAGCATGAGAGAACCATTTATCAAAATCGACAAATCTTTTAATGACGCAATACGATTATATTATCATCGGTGCAGGCTCAGCTGGTTGTGTTTTAGCTAACCGCTTGTCAAAAAAGGAACGGCATAAGGTCTTGCTGCTGGAAGCCGGCGGCCAGGATACTCATTTAAATATTCATACTCCCGGGGCCTATACTAAACTACATAAAAGTAAATATGACTGGGGTTTTTGGACAGAACCACAGGAACATGTCCTAAACCGAAAGATCTACCTCCCCAGAGGAAAAGTACTGGGCGGCTGCAGCTCCACCAACGCCATGATCTATGTAAGGGGAAATCGCTCCGATTACGACGGCTGGGCAGCCTTGGGGAACAAAGGCTGGAGTTATGAAGAAATATTACCGTTTTTCCTCCGTTCAGAGCACCACGAACAAGCCGAACAGATGGATGAGGGTTACCACGGGACAAAGGGCGAGCTCAATATTACCCTGCCCATACGATTTAGGACACCTTACGTCGATGCCTTTCTCCAGTCCTGTTCCAAAGTAGGTATTCCAATGAACCCGGATTACAACGGGGCCCAGCAAAAAGGAGCGGGCTTAGTCCAATCTACCATCAAGAACGGAAAACGCTGCAGTGGGGCCGTAGCCTTTCTCAAACCGGCATTAGAACGGAAAAACCTGACGGCCTTTACCCACGCACAGGTGACCAAAATTATTTTCGAAGGGCAACAAGCAATAGGAGTAGAATATGTAAGAAAAAATAAAAAGGAAAAGGCTTACGCCGAAAAAGAGATCATTCTTTCTGCGGGCGCCTTTCAATCTCCACAGCTACTAATGCTCTCCGGGGTCGGCGATGGAAACGAACTTAAGTCTAAGGGTATTGATTGCCTCCATGAATTGAAAGGTGTCGGAAAAAACCTTCAGGATCACTTATTCCTTCCCTTTAGTTGCGAAGCAAATACCCAGGAGGGGGTCAATCACTACATCCCCTTTTTAAATCAGTTAAGAGCGGGCTGGGATTATTTGGTCCACGGGAAAGGTGCTTTCAATATAGGTCCGATTGAAGGGGTAGCTTTCTGGAATACAGAAGAAAAAGAGGGCCCCGTCAACTTACAATTACACTTTACTCCCATCTGGCTGGGAAATGGAACTGAATATGATGTTTACAATTTAAACAGCTACCCAAAAGTGGATGGATTCACGATCCTGCCCACCTTACTGCACCCCAAGAGCAGAGGTTACCTTGGGTTACGATCTAAAGACCCCAATGTACCCCCTGTCATACAACCTAATTTTTTCAAGGAAAAAGAGGACCTGGAGCTAATGGTAAAAGGATCAAAATTAGCCATAGAATTATTGGAACAGCCCCCCTTTAAAAAGATCATTAAATCATACGGACAACCCTCAGTACGAGATTCAGAAGAGGCCATCATCCAACATATCAAACGGACAGTGGAAACTGTATACCACCCGGTGGGTACCTGCAAAATGGGGAATGATGAGATGGCCGTGGTCGATGAACAACTAAAGGTCCACGGTTTAAAGCACCTGAGAGTAGTAGATGCCTCTATAATGCCGACTATTGTTGCCGGCAATACAAATGCTCCGACCTTTATGATCGCTGAAAAAGCAGCAGACATGATCTTAGGCGAATGAGTTTGCCTGTTTATTTCCCTTACCTACCATTATTGGCCCTAGGTACTTTAATAATTGTAAAGGGGATAAATAGTATGGTCTATTTTCCACCTTTAAAAGGTTTCTCTACAAAAAAGCTCCCAAATAGCTTTGGAAAGGGCTTCTGAAAACCTAGTTTTCCAATTCAAAAGAATATTGCAACCGCTCAATGATCGGAACGCCCCTGTGATCCTCATTTTCCAGAATGATATCAATGTCAATGATTTCGGATTCTTCTTTTTCAGCACTGTCAAAAACAATATTAATTTCCCCTTTGTCTCCAGGCAGCACCGGTTCTTCTTCATAAGTTGCGGTCGTACAATCACATGCTGAGACAATAGAAATGCGCAAGGGCGCTTCTCCCATATTAGTAAACCGGTACGTGTATTCCCGTTTTTCACCTTTTTTCACCAGACCAAAGTCAATTACCCGTTCTTCGAACTGCATGATGGGCAAACCGGAAAGGTCTTCTGTCCCATGCAGGCTGGACAGTTCACTCACCTTCAGGGAATCCATTTTCAAGGCAGGGAGTGATTTCCGGTCATTCCCTTCTTTTTGTACCTTCCGGGTCCGTTTTATGGTGATAGTTTGGGGGCCTTCCAATATTCTGAATTCAGTGCGTCGGTTGATCTGGTGAGCGGCCTCCTGTTCTTCTTCTGTGGGTAATTCATCGATAAACTCGCCGGTTAATACATCCCCAAGCCGCAGGAAAGTGTTATTGTCGACTATGCGTTGATTGACCTCTTTGGGCTGGGATTCTCCATACCCTTTGGCAACGACTCGTTCCGGGGCAACTCCCCGGTCGACCAGCCATTGACGGGCAGATTCGGCACGACGCTGAGATAAATTTCGATTGTACTCATCATTACCGCGATTATCCGTATGGGCACCCAGCTCAATGACCATATCCGGATATTGATCCATCAACTCCAGCACCACCTGCAGGTCTGTTTCCGCCTCAGGGAGGATATCTGCCCGGTTAAAGGCATACAGAATATTTTCCAGCACAATGGCTTGTTCAATAGTTACGGTATCATACTCCGGCTCGGGTTCAGGTTTTGGCAATGGCTTCAAATAAAAGCGATGTTCAAAAGATTTCGACTCCTCCAATCCTACCGTATTAAACGTAACGGAATCGGGATAGAACCCTTCTCTTTTAGCCACCACCTTGTAGGCCTGATCCAGGTCCAGGCCGAAGTCAAAGCGATTGCCCTGTTGCGAAGTTTGTGCCATGGGGGACCCGATGGGTTTTCCATTTTGCATATTTACCAGGGAAACAGTTGCTCCTTTCAGGGGTTTCCGCTCTGCGTTAAAGGTACCTACGACAAGGTCTGCGGTAATTTTTTCGATGGCAAAGGTATAAATGTCATCGCAGCAAGTCCTGCCACCAACTGAACGTCCTCCCGGCCGGTTAGAGGTCATTGCGCCCCGATAGCCTGTGTTATCCAGAGAAAGGTGTTGGTCATCCTGGCTGGTATTGAAACCGGGACCCATATTTTTGGGAGTACTCCAGGTTTCCCCATCCCAGACGGTGTAGAAAACATCCTTTCCGCCCATGCTTACATGGCCATCGGAACTGAAATACAGCGTCCCGTCGAAATAAAAAGGGGTAATTTCATCTCTGGGGGTGTTGATCTTCGGCCCCAGATTAACGGGGTCACCGTAAACACCTTCTCCCTTTGAGGAAGCATAGTACAGGTCAAAACCACCTTCGCCGCCCTCCATGTCAGAAGAGAAGAATAGTACCTCCCGGCCAAATAATTCTCCCACCGCAGGGTGTTTTGCAAGATATTCCCCATTGACCCCTACCACCTCATTGGCTGCGCCCCAGGCGCCATCACCTCCAATGCTGTAATAGATCTGACTGGTAACCACTTCATTACCAGAAAGGGTCTGCCGGGTGAAATACATGCGGTTTCCATCAGCAGAGAAGGCCGGGTTGCTGGTGTGAAATTCAGGGCGATTAATGATCTCATCCAGAGCTAGCGGATCATCCCATCCGCGTTCACCCTCCTTTACCTGAAAGATCCTGGAGTAGGCCCCTTCATAACCCACATCATCCAATATTTCTTCGCCCAACTGGAAAGTAGAAAAATATAAACTCCCATCTCGACCCCAGACTGGTCCGTACTCGGAATAGCCTCCGTTTACACTCCGATCCAGGCGCTCCGGCTCCACCTTCAATTTTTGGTCTTCCATTTGTTTGGCCAGTTCTGCCCCGGCAATTTCATTCTGGATCAGTTGTTTTTCGGTGGGGTCATCCGTGAATTCAAGAAATTTCTGGAATTGCTCAATAGCCTCGTCGTATTTTCCATACATTTTGAAAGCCCTTCCGTAGTCGGCAGTAAGATGGGTATACTTTCCCTCCTCGTCCCGGCGCAACACCCGACTATACATTCGTTGGGCACTGGAATAATCCCGCAACTTAAGGTGCAGATCAGCAATTATGGGGATCAGACTTTCCTCCTGCCTGGTCTCATAGGCTTTTTCGTACCACTCTAAAGCATTGTAGTAATCCCCCTCTTCCAGTTTCTGCTGAGCTACCTTGATTTGGGTTTCATATTGCGCAGCTCCTCTCAGCGGCTGAGCATGGATATTCACCCAGCATGAGCAAACCATCAAAGCAACAATAATTAGAGCGCGTATCATAAGTTGATTCTTTTTTCTGGTTAACGTCAAAACGACCGGCTTATACATTAATAGGCTGTTAAACTCCCTATAAGGCAGGGCATAAAGTAGCGGTCGGCACTTCGGGATCCTTATTGATCTTGATAATATAATTGGCTGCGATCTCAAAGCCTCCCTGCCCATTTGAAACCCCGCTCAGGGGAGAAGTGTTGATATCATATGCCAAACGAACGGTAAGGTTCTTGTATTTCACACCCGCCATAACCTGAACGGCGTCCTCAAAACGGTAACCTGGACCAAACTGTAAGGTGAAATCCTCATTAATTTTCATACCGCCCAGAGCCTGAAGGGCAATTTCGCTGGTTCCGGCTGTACTCTGGAACAAGAAGGAAGGCGTCAGGCTAAAAATGTCCGTCAACTCCGTGTAATAGCGCCCGTGTATAGTAGTTCTGGCCGGTCGATTGTTCTCGTCATTATTATTATTCGAACCTCCTGCATTAGAAAGGAAGTTATATTCCGGGTTATTGATATGGTGCATAGCAAACCCCAGTTCGAAATGATCATTCCCTCCCAGGCGCTGGCGCAGCATTAAGCCGGCATTAATATCCAAAGCGGAGGTCTCATCGTTCGTTTCCCGGTCTGGACTATTCCCGGCTCCCAGACCACCACCTCCAAGGCCAGCATCAATCTCATCCGCAAACTTCAGATCGGTAGAAAGAATGTCCAGTCTCCTGGAGGTCGTTCCTCCCTGCACCCCAAGCGTCAAAACCGTTTTTCGATCGGCATCGAAAGCGAAATGATAGGAAGCCGAAAGCATGGAAGCATTGTTTCGCAAATTGGCAGAACCGGCCCGATCTGTCAGGAAGGTCAAGCCTACACCGATCCAGTCCTGCTGCCGGAAACCAGGTAAAATTGGTGCATCAGCATAGAAGGAGGGAGTCTGATATTGCCGGTCGATAACGCTAGCCCATTGATCCCGGTAGATCCCTCCAATCCGCACTGTACCACTAAAGGCCCCGGTATGGGCTGGGTTCAGGGTTAATGGCGACATATCGTACATCGTGAAATGAATATCCTGTGCCTGGCCAGGAAGGCAAAAAAAAGCAAGAAGAATTAAAGGTAAAAAACCTGATCTCATAAAGTAGAATTTAGGGAGGATGCTAACTACGCTCTGAAAGATAATTCTTTTCCTCAAAACCACGGGAAATTAGGCCTTATCAGCCGCAGGGGCCAAATCATTTAACATTTTTTCCAAATCCTGCTCGTACATACACTTAAAATGCCCTCTGGGACATTCCGGATAACCGATTTTCGAACAAGGCCTGCAGCTAAGCGCGCTCACTTCATAGCGGTTCTCTCCCGAAAAGCCATCCGGATAAAAGGGATACATACCAAACCGGGGGGTTGTATTTCCCCAAATACTCACTACTGGCTTGCGCAGGGCCGCAGCGATATGCATCAAACCGGTATCCGGTGTCACCACTTGCTCTGACAAGGCAATTACGGAAGCGGATTGGTGCAATCTCAAGCTTCCACAAGCATTCCAAACCTTTGTACCCACAGCTTCCGCAATTTTGGCCCCTCTCCTTTTGTCCCCAGGCCCACCAAGCAGTATCATGGGTTTTGGGCAGGCCATGCCAAACTGGATTAACATATCCTCAGGGATCTGCTTTGTGGCATGGGCCGCTCCCACAACGATGGCAAGAAAATTACCCTTTTCTATTTGTTCTTTATATTCCAACGGAAAGTTTTTGGCTAAAGCTTCTGCCCCAAGCTGATCCTCCTCTGGAATAAAGTAATCCAAACCCTTGGCATCATAGTTTACCCCCAGTTTTTTTACGGTTTCCATATAACGCTCCACCACATGGATATTGGGCAGGTGGTCTATTTTAAGGTTGACCAGTAACCATTTTTCCAGGTTCAGTTTCCGGAAGGTAAAAGTCCTAACCCCCAGTGCCAGGCGAACCCGGGCAGTCCTAAGGTTTTTATGCAGATCGATCAAATAGTCAAACTTCTCTTTCTTTAAATCGGGTAACACCTCTCCTATATCTCCGGGCCCGATGGTCCAGGTACGATCGACGTAGGGGTTGGCTTCCGGAATGGCCGAAAAAGTTTGCTTGGTCAAAAAGTGGATCTCCGCTCCTGTCTGCAATTTTAACCCCCTGATCACCGGACTGGTCAGGACGATATCACCAATAGAGGAAAAACGAAGCAAGAGGATTTTCATGGAGTACAAAGGACTTAGTATGGAGTATCAAGCAGCCCCAATATTAAGGTTTTTCTTTAAGAACTACTTTACACTTGAAGAAACTCCACTTATGCGCTTGGAGGACTTAACCTTAGGTTTGATCCGGGACCTTATTTACCGCTTATCCAATAATTTATACTCTATATTTCGCAGGTCTATCCGCGACAATTCCTCCATGGCACCAGATTCAAAAAGGGCGTCGAAGCGTTCGACCCTGCGCTCTTCGGGATCCGTCGGTTTATAATTGATGTAATCGGCAAAGCGGGTACCATTGATGGAGCGAATATTATAAGCTTGGCGAAATCGGGCGCCACCGCCGTCGGTAAGGTAATTATAGGCAAGGTAATCCATGGTATGCTGCTTGCTATGGAACCAGTAAACAAATTCATCCTCGTGGTCTTTACCCCCGTCTTCTTGCCAGAAAGTTACCTTAATTTTGTCATATGGTTCTCCCTTCAGCCTGCTTGTTCCAAGGTATTCCTTCTGAACGGCAGGGTCATTGAGAAACCAGGGAAGTAGGGCAAAGTAAATCACAGAATTAACGGAGCTTGAATAAGCCGTTTTTCGTTCTTCGGTCAAGGTAGCCGTATCGCCGTTTATGGTTCGAATGAAGTCCTTGTTGGTTAATACATCCTTGAAAGCTGCACCAGTGGTATCCAGAAAACGGCGTTCGTAAGTGTAGGTCCCATCCTGACGAACCGCCAGGTAGTCCCGATCGCGAAAGGTAAACTGCAATTCACTACTAACCACCCCCTCCAGCCCGTGCGCTGCAATAGCCTGATCAATGATCCTTTGAGCAGGGTTTTCTTCCTCTGGCTTATCTGCCGACCCGGAAGCCGGGGGTGATTCACTACAACCGAAAAGTAAACCGATCAGGCTACCCCAGAAAAAAGTAGTACGAATGTGCTTCATGCTCTATACGTTTTTAGACCTTCCCCACCTGGAGAAAGTCCTGTAACAGGCTTTGGGATTCAAACCATAAATACGCCTTAGAACCGAAAGCGGTTCAAAATCCAGCCTTCTCATCCCTTTATTTTACCTGCCCTTCCCTGAAAAGTAGTAAAATCACCCTTTCAAGCCTTGACTGGAAATCCCTGAGGGATGCATCAAACAAGGTAATGGCGAGTATCCTGCCTGGGTATCCCCAAAAAGCGAAGAAAGATACAAGGGCATTGAACACCTACTTCAGACCTATTCCTTAATCTGGTTTTTGAGAGCGTAATCGTTGCTCCCAGAGTAGCTTACCATCCGCATCGAATACCTCGATCTGAAGTTTACGGGAATCCCTGGGGCCAGAAAAGGTCAACATGGCAAAATTGCGTTCTTCCACTAAAGTTCCTTCCACGCGCAGCTGATTATTTTCCTGCACATTGGTATGCGCTCCAGAGGTCAGAGGAGAGCAGGTCATATCATGCACCATAATGCCATTATCCAGTTGCAGTTTGGAAAATTCCGTATGGTGCCGATCGCCATCTAGAAAAAAAACATTGTAGATTTCTTCTTCTCTGATCCGGTTGAGCAGGTATTGTCGCTCCTCGGGGTAAAGGTTGGCGTAAGTTTCATATTGCTCATGGGTGTTGAGGACCTGTCCTCCGATTACAACTACCTTGAAAGGAGCCCTGCTGGTGGTAAGTGCATCGATTAACCATTCCAGTTGTTCCTTTCCCAGCATAGTTCGGTCAGTCGATTCCCGTTCGTTTGGTGCACGGAAGTAGCGGTTATCCATTAAAAAAAAGTCAATATCCCCATATTGAAAGAAGGTGGTGATCCCATGCTTCCCATCCAGGCCATAACTTGGATTTCCCCAAAATAATTCGAAAGCTTCGCGGGTAAGATTCTTGTGAATATAGGAGCGATCCGAATTATTCGGTCCAAAATCGTGGTCATCCCAGATCGCATAATGGTGGGCACTGGCCAAAAGGGGTTGCAATTCTTCCACAGCCCGGGTATGAGTGTACCGATGGAGAATACCTGAACGAGAGAACCAATCAACTTCGCGCAGATAAGTGTTGTCTCCCAACCATAACATGAGGTCCGGGTCGCGTTGATGGATCTGCTCGAAAATCCGGTAAGCCCCCCCATAAGCAGCACCGAGACGATCGTATGGCTCTTCGTTTACATAAAAACAACTCCCAGTGGCCACCGTAAATTCAGGAGGGTCCTCCCGGTATTGCCAAAGGGGCTGGGTGGTGAACTCGGTGGGATAGTCCAGCTCCACTTTTTGCCCATTTACCAGTACATCGTATCGATAGCTTGTTCCTGGTTCGAGGTAAGGCAATGCAAATTTGGCAATACAAGCCATGGTTTTTTCTGTTCTAATAACAGGAGATTGCTCAGGAGCAGTTTTTACATCCCTGGCTTGCCAAGAAATCTGCACCGCTGCAGGCTCTTTGGTTTGGACCCACAACAGGGCTTCCCGCATTTCAACATACCCTAACATCGGCCCAGATTCCAACATATCGGACTGAGCCTGAGTTAAGAAAGAAATGATTATAAAAACAAAAACTAAAGGTAACTTCATGAGGTGAATGTGCTTAAGTAAATAAAAGGATTGATCTTTAAAATTACCCTCCTTTCAGAAGCCAGGAACTTGCCTTGCGTTAATTCTAAATTAAAAATGATGAATATACTCTTAACACTGGTGCTACTTTTGGCAAGCCCAACCCAGGCAAAAGCCCAGGCCACTACCCTGCATTACAATGTGCTGAACAATGAAAAAAACATCGGTACTCTGGTGATCAGCAAAAAGCAGCAGGGAGAACTTACCGAATATCATAGTAAAAATAGCACGAAGATATCCCGGATAGCTACCTTCAATGTGGATCACGAGCTGGTTGCCGTTTTTCGAAACGACCAACTTGAATCGTCCTTGGTCACTGTCCACGTAAATGGCAACCTGCGGGAGAAAACGCGCATTGAATGCAAAGGTGCGGCCTGTATCATGACCGAAAAAAGCGGCCAGGAAACCCAAATTAAGGGGCCTATCAAGGCTACTGCTATTAATTTATATTTTAACGAGCCCCAAAATGACCAAATGGTCCTATCTGAACAATTTGGGAATTGGCAAACAATTGAAGCAAAAGGCCCGGCTGAATACGAATTACACCGACAGGGTAAAAAAAATAATATCCTGTTCTATGAAAACGGCATAATGACTTCCTCCGAATTGGGTACAAGTTGGATCAATACCAGGTTAGAATTGGTAAAAGTGGAATGACGAATAGCCGCCTGTGGCTAAACCAAATGAACAAGCCTATTTGTAGCCGTTGTTGTTCATTCAGGGCTTTAGCATTACTACTCTAACTTTAAGCCACTTAACCAGCAGCAAAAATCATAAACCAACAGCAAAGAAGTTCCCCCATAATGTAAGTTTTTCTGAAGCCTGTTTTCATGCAATTCGAACAGTTCTTCGTCGCGGCTCATCAATTTGAAAATGGTTCTGGATACCTTAAAAAAGCGTTCGAGCTCATTGGCCTTCGGCAAATTGGCAACCCCCAGTTGCTGCAGGCTGGCTATAAACAAATCGAAATCATAAAGGGTATACTGCTCCGGGTACCGGAAGGCCAGGTAAACCGAGCTCATCCGATGATCATTGTTGTGATAGTGGTTATTCTCAATGGAATGGGGTTTGCTTTCCCGGTATTGTTCCAGCAACTGATCACAATAAAACACAAAACGATCCATACGGCTGTCAACAGCCTTACTTTCGTCGAACAGGTCCCGAAAGGCCTGCCGGGTAAAGTCCGGAAACTGTTGCCAAAAGAGCAGCATGACCCGCTTGGGCTCGAATTGCTCTCTTTTCCATAAACGCCTTGTCCTGGAGTTTTGTAAACTGCGATCATACATGGCAGCGCCATCGGTTGCGCCCAGATCCCAATGTTGCTGAAAGTGCGCTTGCGATTCCCAAAGATGCAGGCGAACAGCTGCCTCCGGGCCTGTTAACCATTTCTTGAAGCCTGAAAAAGCCGCTTGAAGTTTTTGGAGATTCATTAAACTTTATTCCTAATGGTTTGGGATTGGATTTAGCTGCTCACCAGGGTTTTTGTTCGAACTGTTCAATATGTCCTCCCAAAATTGGAATCGATCAGGCTATTTGCCCGAAGCCTATGACCTAAGTACTGAGAAGTATTGCATTCAATTGCCGAGCTTGTTGGACCATGCTGCTTACTAAGGTACAATACACCTTTACATTCCCCTACTTTCTCCTTATCTTTTGGCAGCGTTTTTCATTGAGGCCGTCCTGGACGTCCAAAAATGCATTTACATTTTCTCACAAAACCAACAAATCACCCATGGGATTTTTCAGCGAGATCAAAAAAGTACTATTTGGTGTCCAGTCGGTTACTAAATCGACCGCCAATAAAGCGGTAAATACAGGTAAGGAGGCCGCCCGGGATATCAGCGAACATTCGAAGGAAGCATTCGACAAGGCCAAAGATAAAGCAGAGGATTTCTTCGATCTTGCCAAAGATAAGGCAGAGGAGATCTTTGATTTAGGGCCGGATTCAAAAGAAGCGGACGAGCTCGTTCCGGAACACCCCCCAAGGCCAAGACCGGAAGGTTCCCAAAACCTTCAGAATACTGGCCTGGCCGATTCACCAGATGATGCTGACCGCAATTTCAATTTCGAGGCTATTGATCAACCTCAGGAGCGGGGCTCTGAACCCAAAAGTGAACGGTCCGAAAAATGGAAAGAAGGGCTAAACGAAGCGGGGCGCAAGGCTGGAGAAGTAGCCGAGCAGGTTGGTGACAAAGTACTGGATACCGGTGAAAAATTCATGGATAAATTTGGAGAAACCTCCGAAAAGGTTGGTGGTAAGATCCTGGAGGAAGGCGGTAAACTGTACGATAAGGCAAAGACCAGGTTGGACGAATTGATGGACAAGGCCGATGCGGAAGCTGCAAAGGAAAAGGCAGCTAAAGAAGCTGAGGGCAAAGAAAGCCTGTTCGACAAGGCAGAAAAAGCGGGAAAGGAGATAGAAGAAAAGGCCCGGGACCGGGATCGCATGTTTACCGATAGCCTTAAAGATGCTGAAAAAAGCACCCTGGAAGGAACCGACAGCTTTTTTGACCGGGCAAAACGCTTCGCTGAAGGAGATTACCACAACGAGGGAGAAGGCTCCATCCGCATTTCCGAGGATCCTACACATGAAGAAAAAGAAAAAAGTGGAAAATCCCACGGGTTTGAAGACCGGGACGAAGACGGAGACGACATCATTGATGATGCCATCATTGATGACGAAGATGATAAAAAATAAACCAAGGATACCTCAAGGTCTTTTCTTCGCTTTGAGGCATCCAAATTTGTATTCCACTTGCTCTTATTTTTGAACGATCACCTTTTCATGATAAACTTGGCCATCCGTTGTATGAATGCGAAGCTGGTATAAACCAGCAGCCAGTCCTACAGGGATATTTAGTCCCTCAGAACCCCTGTTTTCGATTTGTAAGGAGAAGAATTGACCATTGCTTCCCATAAATTCTGCTGCAGCGACATTTTCGATGCTGAAGTACAGCACGTCCTTTGCTGGGTTGGGGAAAACCATGGGCTCAACCGCTGTCCCTCCCCTGTTGTTGCTGTAAACGATAACCCAGGAATAATCGGTGGTTCCATCGAAATCAGTTTGTTTAATTCGGTAGTAAGCATTCCCACGCAGGGGCATTTCATCTATCCAGTTGTAGGTTTGCACCCTGGTAGTAGTCCCTGCTCCTTTTAATCGGCCCATTTCCGACCACTTTATTCCGTCAGACGAACGCTCTATGGTGAAAAAGTCATTATTGAGCTCACTGCTGGTTGCCCATTGAATGGATACACCTCCATCCCCCAGGTCTTCGGCATGGAAAGCAGAAAAGGTAACAGGCAGACTACGGAAGGCACCACCGCTCAAGTCGATTGGAGAGATCGGTGAATCACCCGGGCCATAAGAACAATTTTCCGCACATAGAATGGAGGCTCCTCCACTCAGGGAGATGGCCCCAAATGAAAGGCTTCCTCCCGAACCTACCGCTTCTATACTCACCCCTTCGGAGACACTAAGTTCGTTACCCACTGTTAGGTCTACTCCATCCAGGACGATATTTCCACCGGCTGAAAGGGTCAGGTCTCCGTCTATTTCTACCTCGGAATTCTCAATTTCGAGGGTCACACTTTTCCGGATCAGGTCACCTCCGATGGTTATCACCGAGTTAGTCCACTTAATACCTGGGCCACCACCACTTATGTTAACATCGCCCTCTACATCCAGGGAGCCGTTTTCGAGGGTAAAACCAGCAGATCCTCCTATGGTTAAATCATCGAAAGAGTATTGGCCGGAAGATTTGACCTTCGCATTACTAAATTCAGCGGAAGTTGCCGAAATCGCACCAGAAATATCAAAAACAGTGCTGCCGGATTTAAAGTCTAACTGGTCGCAGGAAAAGGAACCGCCTGCTGCCACAGCGAAATTCCCACTATTCGAAGAGGCGATAGTAAAATCACCTGAGATGTCTAGGGATCCGCTTTCCCCAACCGAAATAGCAGCCTGTTGGGCCATGTTTAAATTTCCCGACCGGGTAATCGCGTGAAGGATGGTTACCTTTGCTCCGGGCCAGGCGGAGATATTCGGTACGCTACCGGTGGACCAAACAGAAGGATCGGACCAGTTCCCGGTTTTTACCGTAGAAACAGATTGGGTTTTTGCAACCAGACTGATCAACAGCATGGACGCCAGGAGTAGATAGCCTCTCATGGAATGGCACAGTTTTATTATGTTTGATTCAAAGTTGTACTAGGAAAGGGAAGCTTGAGTGAACGGCCGCCATTGGCAAGAAAGTGGTAAATTATAGCCGTTTTCCATCATTTTCAACCTTTTGACGGACTTACTTTTTTAAGGTCACCTGGAAACAGGAAAATCTTCCTAAAAAACCTTTGAATGAGCAAAAAGACTTGGCGAGTTGTTGACACCAGACCGGGGTATGACCTCAAGCTGTTCGCCTCCCGGTTTGACATCATGGAGAACCCCAGGAACGGAGCGATCGAACCCATGATCATCCTGGAGTCCCGGGATGCAGCGAACGTGGTTGCCCTTACCGGTGATCAGGAAATAATACTGGTAAGACAGTTTCGATTTGGCACTAAAACAGAAACGCTAGAGTTGCCAGGTGGCTTGATCGAAGGTGGAGAGGCCGTTATGCCTGCTGCTCAGCGGGAATTACAGGAAGAAACGGGTTATACCAGTGAGCAGTGGAGTGTATTGGGTAAGATCGCCTCTAACCCGGTATTTCTGGATAGCTATATCCATCACTTATTGGCCCTGGATGTTCAACTTACTCATCAGCCCCGTTTGGATCCTGGGGAAGATATAGAAGTGGTCCTTTATCCTGTGCCAGAAGTAAGGCGAATGCTGAAACAGGGAACCTTCGAACACCCACATACCATCAGTGGCCTGGTGGCGTTCTTTTTCCGGGATGGCATTTTTCAGTAAAGAGCGGAAGGCCGACACAAAACGCTTTTGTCGCTGAGTGCCCGCCAAATAGGTTTTACTTTTTATTGTTTAATCCAACGCTTGCTTTGATTACCCAACAGGATTTGATAAGGCCCGTTAGGTAAATGGCTCAAATCAAGGCTCCAGTTGTTTTCCCCTGGATAGACCCAAAGTTGCTCTTTATGGACGATTCTTCCCCGTAAGTCCAGAACACTTAGAAAATCGATACTTTCTTCGGTAAGGGTAGTTACTATGCTGACCTGTACAGGCCCTTTCCCGGGGTTCGGGAACAAGATCAGGTCATACTCTAATGGACCTCCCCCGGGGTTTACCGCTGGAGAAAAAGTGGGTTGCTTTACAGAAGGCGAATTACCTATTTGAAGCGTATAATCTTCCACTTCTCCATAGAAGATCATTGCACAGGGATCTGTATTCGCCGCCCCCCACTGCAGGCTAATTCGAAGGCGCACCTTACCGGGTTCTACATTGGAAGGAATGGAGAGGTCGAATTTAAGGACTGTCTGATCAGAAACACGGGTGAATACCAACTCATTTGATTGAAAGACTGCATCCTGGTTCCAGTCTGCCCAAACCGACCAGCCTTCATCACGTGCGCTACCTCGTAAGCCAACTTCCAGTTCTACCGGAACGCTTGCCCCTGCTTGCAGTGGAATCTCGGTTGCGGTATAATCACGGTATCCATTATCATTTCCCGTTTCGAATTTTTGTCCGTCTATGCTTACCCGCTTGATCCATTCGAAACGAGATTCCGACCCAAAGGCATTACAATAAGCGACCCCTTCTGTCAGGCGGACCGTATAATCTTCAGCTTCTCCATAGGGTAAATTCCCACAGGGAAGATCGTTAGCCAGGTACCGCATGGCAATACGCATTCGGGTTTGATAGGTATTGCCGACCAGGGGTGTTTCAAAGGCATCGGAAAGGTTACCCGGATGGCTTGATTTTTGGTAGACCAATTCGCCGGGATCATCAAAATCACCATCCCGGTTATAATCGATCCAGATATACCAGTTTTCCGGAGTGTTAACCAGGCGTTGGCCGGGTGATAGGACAAAAGCGTTCGAAGCTCCACTCTGTAAGGTAAATACTTCATTGGAATAATCTCCGTACCCATTGTCATTTCCGGATCGGAAGTTTTGACTACCAAATTGTACCTGTTCAATCCATTCGAACTCCGTACTTTGGTGGCCGACCTCACAGTAGCCGGCACTTCCATCCCCGGGAATCGTAGCGGCTGCCGATGCTTGACAGCCATTGCTATCAGTAACAGTCACCGTATACATCCCAGGTTCGAGATCGCTGATATCCCGTTCCCTACTTCCCGTAGACCAAAGGTAGGAGTAGGGCGGAGTACCATTCTCCACCATCAAGCTAAGGGCTCCGTCATCACCATTTGATGCTTCGGTCACAGAAATACTGATTTCCATACCCTTCGGATCGGTCAGCGTAAGCAGACCGATCTGGCTACAGGAGCGACTATCTGTGAGGGTAAAGGCATAATTCCCTTCCTGGAGGCCGGAAATTTCCATGCCTGTTTGCCCCGTACTCCACTCGATCATATAAGGCCCTGACCCTTCCTTCGGAGTGACCCGGATCCGACCATCAAATCCTCCCTCACAATTTGGATCATTTGATTCAATATCGTAGCTAAGCGGCAATGGATCTGAAAGACTGTAGGTTTCGACCATGCTACACCCTGCCGTATCGGTAAGCGTTAGAGTATACTCCCCCTCGCCCAGGTTTTCCAATTGAGAACTGGTTTGTCCGCTACTCCATTGGAATGCATAAGGGGGAAATCCTCCACCCGCTATTACCTGAATTCCACCGTCGTTTTGCCCGGCACAACTAATCTCCTGTATGCTTGAATTAAGAGAAAGCGCTGCAGGCCTAGAAAGACTAAAAGATTGGGAGGCCGTACACCCGTTAGCGTCCGTCACCGTTACCGAATAATTACCAGAGCCCAATCCTGTTCTTGAGGAAGTTGCCGCTCCGTTTTCCCAAACATAAGCATAGGGGGCAAGCCCTTCCTGCGGGGTGATCGCGATTCCTCCGTCCTGCTCATCATGACAGGAAATTGCTTGAATATCTGCGACTAATTCCAATTCCTCCGGGCTTTGGATCTCCACACTATCTTCTACAGTACAGGCATTGGCATCGGTTATTGTAAAATGATATAAATCGGCAAGGAGGCCCGAACGCTGTATGCCAGATTCGCCATCACCCCAGAGGACGTTTATTGGGGTTACTCCTCCGGAAACCAATAAAGAAATTACCCCATCAGCCTCTCCAAAACAGGAAACGGGTTGGGAATTCTTTTCCACTTGGATAGTGGAGGGGGATTCGAGAACTATAGTAGTATCTTTTGTACATCCGGCTGCGTCTGTGATAGTCAGGTCGTAGGCGTCTGGGTTGAGGTTATCTAAAATGGGGCCGGTACTACCGTCTGGCCATTGATAATTGTAGGGTGGCGTTCCTCCAATGGGATTTAAGATAATGCTTCCTGTCTCCCCTGCACAAATAGGGTGGAGAATTTCAGCCCGGAAGTACAGTTCGTCGGGAGCATCTATTCGAATACTATCTACCCTTGGGCAAGCCTGTGCATCTGTAACCGTTACCCGGTACCAACCTCTTGAAAGGCCTGAAATGCGGGAAGAGGTCGCTCCGGTCTCCCATTCAAAATTAAAGGGAGGAATACCCGAAAGAATATCTACCCGGGCACTGCCATCCATTCCACCGGGGCAACTTACGTCTGAACCGGAGATCTGCAGGGAAAGCTCTTTGCCAGTAACACTGGAATGGGTAGCTGTTTTTACACAACCATTTGCATCTGTAACAGTCAGGCTATAGGTTCCGGCAGGCACCTGAACAAGTTCAGGAGAAGTTGCGCCCGTGTTCCAAAGGTATTGGTAGGGCTGCTCCCCCCCTTTTACCTGAGGAGCAATATCAACGGTAGCCGCCTCACAGTTGGTTTCTTCTTCCGGGAAGCTTATTAACAGTGGGGAAGGTTGTGTTATACGCTCCATAGCGATGACGGTACATTGATTGGCATCGGTTACGGTGAGGCTATAGACATCGGCAGAAAGGTTCGAATTAACCGCCGCTCTACTTCCGTTGGACCAGCGAAAGGAGTAGCCCCCCGCTCCTCCTTTTACATCGGCCTGTAATCTTCCGGTGGATTCTCCAAAACAGTCCACGTCCTGTTTGGTTAATCGAAGGTTTAGTGGAGCGGGAGAAAAGATGTCTACTGATTCTGTCCAGGTACAACCATTCGCATCTGTTACCGTAACAGAATATGTCCCCGGCGCCATATTCTGGATCAGGTTGGTTCGGCTTCCATTCGACCATTGGTAGTTATAAGGGGGCTGGCCTCCTCCAATGTTTACGAATGCTTCCGAGTCTAATAGGTCCGCACAGGCGTTATTTCGATATTGGATCTCGCCTTCAAGAGGGGCTGGTTCTTCCAAGATGACCATAAGAACCACCTCTACATTCCCATCGGAAACGGTAACACTATAGGGTCCCGATCCTAGCCCGGTCAACTTAGGCCCTGTAGCGCCGGTATTCCATTGGTAGGTATAATTGCCACTACCCCCGCTTACCAGAACACTCAGGGCCCCAGATTGCTCCCCGGCACATAAAATGGTCGTGTCCACGTTTAGGTTGGCTTCCAGATCAGAGTCTACATTTTGACAAATGGTAGTGGTCTCCATGCTGAATTGAGTGCCCCGCCGCACCACTTGTTCATCATCATTCAAAACTTCATAGTAGCCCTGGCCGTTAGCGCAGCAAAGCCCATCCGAGAAGCGATCCTCTATTCGAAATTCCACACAACCGGAGGGAACGCATTCCTCGATCTCGATGAGTTGGTTGGCCAACTCCCCCCCATATCCTCCTCCGGAGGCTAATACGATTGCTTCTTCGTTGACCAATTCCCAATATATATCCCCAGGATACCGGTCGAATTGCAAACGGATCTTTACACTGGTCTCACAGGATTTGTGAATATAACTGGTTGCCCTTGAACGCATCCCAAGCATCCCGGTTCGATTATTTCGAGCCCGTATGGCATACCATTGTTCTTCCCAGGGAACCAGACCGGTAAGATCAAATTGGGGGTTGCTGGCATTCCCAATAAGTTCCATGCGTTGCTCCCCCATGCGGTAGATCTCATAAGTGTCCGCTCCGGGTACTGCCTTCCAGCTCATTCGAGCCGTGTTATTATTTATAAATGTAATTTCCGGGATGGGGGATTCCACAATGGAAAAGGTAGATGGAGACTCCGCCCGGCTATTGCCTCTTCGGATACGGATTTTTCCCCGCCCGGTAAAGACTTTGGGAACCAACCATTCGTAAGATCGTAGGTTTCCGGCAACCCTTTGTGCAATGGGATTCCAGGTAGACCCGTTATTTATGGAATACTCCAAGGTAAATTCTCCCGTATTACCAACTGCATCCCAGTAGATAGTGGCAGGTTCCCCTGGCAGCAAACTCTCTCCTCCAGCAGGCCTGGTAATAGTGATCCCTTCTCGTTCAAAAGAATAAACTACGTAATAAGACTGTGGTCCAAGGGGAACATTCGTCCCCTCTACCTGAATGGTATAAGTTCCTGGTTTTGGCGTAGTAATACTAACTTGTTCCACATTATTCACACGGTCCCGACCTCGCTGGGCGGGGCTGTTCAGACTATCCAGATGAGCAGCGGAGGAAAGCCGCCAGGGTAAAACCTGCGCCCCACCTGGATCGCGCAATACCAGGTCAAGGTCGTTAACTAAAGCCTTGTTGGTTAATATGGAAGCGGCCGGATCGGTCCAGACCAACATAACCTTGATATTAGCAACGCCGGAAGGAACACTTATTTGATGACTCTGACTACGGTTATGCCCTACAGATCCCAATCGAAACTGCTGATTTTTCAACATTTCCATAGAACGACGAGCATTGATACGGCCCCAGCCCGTACGATAATCAGGCCCGGGCAGATAAAGATCATCTGCTCCATTAAGGAACAAAGCCTTTAAAAGGGCTACGGGTGGATTTTCCCCGAAATGTTGTTGCCGGTAAAACTCATAGAACAGGGTAGCTGTACCAGCCACCGAGGGAGCCGCAGCAGAAGTACCGCTTCCATTTTGGTACCCATTTTCTTCATCTGTTGTAAAATTACCCTCTCCCTTTGCACACAGTTCAGGTTTTATACGTCCGTCGGCCGAGGGGCCCCAGCTACTGGTTGCATTTAAAAGGTCATCTCCATCTACATTTCCAATGGATAGTACGTTCTTTGCAGCCTTCATTCCACCTGTGATGGTACCGTAGAACTGACCAGAACCCGTCAGCACCTTTCCATAGCTGTTAGAACAAGGATTAGCAGCGTCATTCCCTGCTGAAAAAACGTGCAGCAGATCAGGGAAATCATTGACCTGATCATCCACAAATTGAGCTCCGGTAGTGTACGTTCCCCCGCAGCCATCTCTGTAGGAAGTAGAGGTTATTACTACCTGTCGCTGCAGGTAGTTGGAAGGAGCCGAAAAGATATGCTTGTACCCTTTTATTGGGTAGAGATCGATTTCTGCTTCCGGGGCCATTCCCATGGCCAGGGGGTTGAGGTTACCCGCTCCTGCTGCTATGCCAACGGTCATATCTCCGTGTCGGCCCCCTGATTCGCCAACAAAATCAGTTACCCTTCCGGCCAGATCAAGGTGGTCTACTGATCCATCATCTCCTATGGCCATTCGTACCCCTTTGCCTGTTAAGGCTCCGCCATCCGGTCGCAACAGCCCATTGAGTCGCTGTTGACCACGGGCCTCCACACCTTCTGTCTGTGGATCCGGTGTACTCGGCTCTACATAGAGTATCATAGGCAGGGAGGCCAAAGCAGTAAGTTGGCTAGAGGGAACCGTCAACTTGTAAACACCAGTTTCAAAAACTACCGCAGGATCAAAGGAGCGCAACTCATTCAATACCTGCGTACTATCCACATTGGGAAAGGAAGTGATAAAAAGGGAAACACCACGAGCTTCAACTGCGTGAGAAGGGAAGGGAGCCTGACCGGTAAAGCCGGGATCCAGCTTATGGATGGCGTTGAGTACAAAAATAGACCGAACAGGCAAGCTCCTGGGATCTAGATCATCCGGGAAGCGCCCAACGTAGGCATAATTTGGAATGTAACGGAATAGCTCCACGCCCTGATTTTTCAAAGCAGCTCTTCCACTAACATCCAGGACACTCCCAAATTGCAGGACCGCATAATAGTAGCCGTTGTATCGAGCAATACGAAGATTCTCCAATGGAATCTCCTCGGGACCAGGCAGCGCAGCAGCGCGCTCTATACCAGACTTCAAATACAAATTGAAATCGGTTTGAGCCGATACTACTAAACAGCTTATCAGAAGACAGCATGTAAAAATTGCTCTCATAAAACCTCCTCTTTTACGAACCGAACTGTTCAAAAACAGCTAAATCTTACGATCTCCCCAAGTAGCCTAATTTCAGTCCGAACCATTGTGGCTTTCCCGTCCCATTACCTTCTTCGAAAGTAAGCCGAAACGGAAATGTGGAAAAATAAATTAGTACCGTAGAAAAAAATCATCGCTTTTATCCCTAGAATTAAAGAGATAGATAATAATTTTTTCCATATCACGGTTACCTCTTTGTTTCAAATTTGGTACAAAAGTAAACAGCGTAAACCGAACTAAGGGAAGGCTATGAAACTAAATGGCGATAGAGTTTCACCTTAGTGATTCTAAAGATTTGAAACTCTACAAAAACGGAAATAGGCTTGTTTAATCTCCTAAGTTGAATCAAATATCTAACTTTTAAAACATAAACTAAATAAATATAGATAAAAAAATCACATTTTTAAAAAAACCTCCCTCCAGGTCCCCTCATTGAGTTGCAGCGTATTTGTATTCTGCTTACATTTTACGAAATTTCGCGTGCCCAATAGAATTTCACTAAAAACCTTGGGCGCATTCAAAGACATATAGAAAATTTTGATGGAATGACCTTTCAAATCGGTTTTTTTCTTCAAAATATTCTAAATTAGGCTTGTACTATTTTCTTAGCCTAGTGACAGACAGGGATCTTATAAAAGGTTGTGTTCGGCAGAATCATCAAAGCCAACGAGAATTGTTTTTCCGGTACTCCGGAAAACTCCTAGCGGTGTGCCTCCGGTACGCTGGTAATCGAATGGAGGCTGAAGATATTTTGCAGGAGGCATTTGTAAAGGTCTTTGAAAATATTAAGCAATACCGCTTTAAAGGTTCCTTCGAAGGCTGGATGCGAAAAATCGTAGTTAATACGGCGTTAAAAAAGTTAGAACGCAAAAGTCGGCAAAATGAAGAGCCTCTCGGAGAAGCGGATTATTTGCATCCTAGCGCGCCCCCCTTGGTTTATCAGCAGTTTAATGAGGCTGATTTACTAAATATTGTAGCCAGTTTACCGGAGGGGTACCGAATCGTTTTCAACCTGTATGCTATTGAAGGCTACAGTCACGATGAAATTGCAGAAATGCTGGGTATTCAAGCCAGCACCTCTCGTTCCCAATTAGCGAAAGCTCGCAAAATGTTGCAAGCATTACTTTTAGATTCGCAAAAAACAACGGCATGAACCGCAATCACCATGTTGATCGGTTATTCCGACACGGGCTGGAAAACTATAGCCTGGACGCTCCGGAATATCTGTGGAGACGTATTGAAGCCGAGTGGGAGCAGAAAACTACCAAAAAGAATGCTGTAGGCTACCTTTTACCTTTAGTATTGGGAATAAGCTTGCTAATTACAACTGGTCTAATTCTGTTCAATTATTCGCAAAGCAAAGTCCCGCTTCTGCAAAAGGAGCCCGAGCGGGCCTCTTTTCCTATTGGGCTGGAAGATCAAAGCCAGGAGCAGTTACCAACTGACCAACTTTCTAATGGTCATACAACTCCTCCAATGGTACCACCCGTCCAATCTCCCCCTCCTTCTTCCCGGGCAAAGGAAAGTAATCTTCCATTATTCAAACATCAGAAGACAACAGAACCTGTTGCGCTGCTTGCTAGCCGCCTTTCTGAGGAAGTGGTACTGGACCATCCCTCCCTTTCAACAGAGTTGGCCTTTGACCGCAAGGAAATAAAATCCTTTACCCCCCTGCCAGACATGGCCCAAACTGAAGTAGCCTCGCAGATGGCCAGGTCTCCGGGAGATGATGTACAATGTGCCAGTTTTGTAGACAAATCCTGGAAGGTGTATGTGGATTTCATGGCTGGTCCCGATTGGGTTCAGCGCAGCCTGGAAGCCAAGGATTCGGAATTCGATCAATATCGTGCCAACCGGGCAAATATGGAGGAAATTCAAAACGGTTTTACCGCCCAGATACGCCTTTCTTCAGTATCCCCATCGGGTATTGCCGTTCGAAGTGGCCTGAGCTATTCGCAAATAAACGAGCAATTCAAAACCATTCACCAAGAAATTGCCGGTTCGCAAATTCAGATCTTCCGTGATCCCAATGGTAACATCACGGATATTGACACCATCTTTCAGTACCGCGACGTAGCTTATCAAAGTAATAATCGCCTGACTACTATTGATATCCCTCTGACTGTTGGTTATGAAGCTCCCGTTTCCGGGCGCCTGAATTGGTCGGTAAACGCAGGGGTACAATTCAATATGGTTTTTAATCAAAAAGGGACTTTCCTGGCTGCAGACAATAATACCATTGTTGACTTTTCCTCAGAGGGAGGGGATTATCCGGCGTTTAAAAATCGTCTAGGAGTTGGATTTATCGGAAGCGCTTCCCTCGGCTATGAACTCACACCCGACTGGCAAATCCTACTCGAACCTCAGGTTCGAACGTACCCCCACTCGGTTACCTCCGAAGATTACGCTCTTGATCAACAATACTTCACAGCCGGGTTACAAATCGGCTTGCGCAAAAGGCTTTAGGCTTGTTTTGGGGCTGCCTCCAACCCATTTTTCAGAATAAAATGGGTTGGACTCTTTTTCGGTCCTGTACTATTAAAGATCTACAGCTGCAAACTCGCGTAACAGGCTACGAACTTCTTTGACAGAAACAACATTGTACCGCGCTACTGATTTTTCTACTCCTACTTTCACGGTATAGGCATCCTCCGGCAAGGCCTTAAAGGTATCCTCATCGGTGTGGTCATCGCCAATAGCCATTATAAAGTCCCACTCTCGTTCTCCTAGCCATTCCATGGTTGCTTTTCCTTTGTTTACCCCTGCATTTTTAATTTCAACTACCTTATTCCCTTCCAGAACCTGGAGGTCAAGGTTAGCAGTGAGGTAAAGAAGGACATCCCGAAATTCCCGTACCCGCTTTTGCCCAAAGTCTCGATCAATGGAACGGTAGTGCCACGCAATAGAGTAGTCCTTTTCTTCAATAAAGGATCCCGGTGTTCTTTCGACGAGATCTTCCAGGACATGTCTGACGTCAGCCTTCCAACTGGAGGCTAGATTTCCGTTCATAGACCATTCTCCGTTTTTTCGAAGCCAGACGCCGTGTTCCGCGGCCATATCAAACCCAAGGTGGCCCAGCCATTTTTGGAGGGTGTTTCGGTCACGACCGCTGTTAACCAACAATTTATTACCCTGGCCATCCCGAAGTTGTTCCAGGATCTGAAGTAAATCCGCATCCGGTTGTACCGCCTGAGGATCTTTATGAAAATCCATGAGTGTGCCGTCGTAATCCAGAATAATCAGGCGATTACTCGCTTTTTGGTAGGTTTCAAACATTTTCCCCCGCTCCTGCTCATCCAGCCGGCTGATATTTAATCGTACTTGTCGTTCCATATGTTTTCGTTGCTCGTTCAGAAAAGAGTTTACCCAGTGTTTTACGGTATACTTTTTGAGGCGATTCTGAATGCTTTCCAACCTGGTTCTTTGTTCTTTTTCATCCATTTCCAGTGCAGCCTTCAAAGCCCGAACAATATCGTACTGATCCTGGGGGTTAACCAGCAGGGCATCTGACAATTCATTAGAGGCACCAGCCATTTCACTGAGGATGAGGACACCCTTTTTATCGGAATCCTTGGAAGCTACAAACTCTTTGGCAACCAGGTTCATACCATCTCGCAGTGGAGTGATCAGGGCTACTTCGGAAACCCGGTATAACGCACTCAGCTCGTTGAAATTCAAGGATCTATAAAAATAGCGAATAGGTATCCAATCGAATGCACCATATTCGGCATTGATCTTACCTACAAGAGTATCAATCTCCTCTTTTAACTCCTTGTATTGTGTCACATTTCCCCTCGAAGGCACAACGATCATAAGGAGGGTTACCTTCCCATGATATTCAGGCGCCAAATTCAGGAACCGGCGAAAGGCCCTGACCCGTTGGGGGATTCCCTTTGAATAATCCAGACGGTCAATGGATATGATCAGCCTGGTCTCAGAGGCCAATTCATAAATTTTACCGGCTTCATCTTCCGCCTCCAAATTCAGCTCCGGTTTGGCGTACTTTTCATAATCGATCCCCATGGGGAATACGTCCACATTTACGATCCGTCGACCAACCGATAAGCGCCCAAACTGATGCTCATGGCCAGTGATCCGATAGGCAGCACTCAAAAAATGCCGCATATAGTTGAAGGTGTGAAATCCGATCTGGTCAGCGCCCAGAACCCCTTGCAACAACTCCCGCCGCCAGGGCAAAACCCGGAAGATCTCATAAGAGGGGAAAGGTATGTGGAGAAAAAAACCGATGGAAAGATCCGGGTGAATATCTCGTATCATCGCTGGCAATAACATCAATTGATAGTCGTGCACCCAAACCAGGTCATCCTTCCGAAGCATGGGAAGAATGACATTGGCGAATTTTCGATTGACATGCTGGTAAGCTTCCCAATAGGTTTCACTATAGCGGGTAAATTGAGTGAAATAGTGGAAATGAGGCCATAGGGTGCGGTTGCTGAATCCTTCGTAATACAATCGAATCTCTTCCTGTGTAAGGAAGACTGGTATCAGCCCCTTTTCCAATAAGTCCAGGCGCACCGATTCTTGCTCCCATTCATTGTCTATTTCCTTACCGGGCCAGCCTACCCAAATACGATCAACAGTGTCATCCAGTGAATTTAAGCCAGTGGCTAACCCGCCTGCGCTTGGATGGTAAATTAATTCTCCTCCCTCCTGCTTATCAATGGTGATGGGCAATCGGTTGGAAACAATAACTAGTCGGGACATTTTTTCGGGCTTTGGGTTGCTTATCGAACTTTTCCTAAATATAGAAGGAATGCCCTAGCTTCCCAAATTAGATGGGTAGACTTTTAGGAAGGGGATTTACGGCAGCTTGTCATTTCAACAAGTGCTTCAGAACCCTCAATTTTGCCATAATGCGTCTCCGTAGCAGGTTGTATTGCCCTTTTCGAGGCTAAAAAACTTCCCCAATGGGTCTACCACAAATAGCTATTGCTCTGCCTTTTTCTTTTTTCGCCGGGTTTTAAATAACTCTACCACTTCTTTTTCCCTGAGGAAACCGAAATCCTGGAAGGTGGTGGAAACGAATTTTTTAATATCCTGGTAATCCCTGCCCCGCTTATCCGTGTAAGTCCTCAACAATTTTTTCACATAGGCCATAGACAAGTGTTTCAGGTGCTGATTAAACTCCTGATTAGCAAAGATCCCCATATAGGGAGGAAAGATCTTGGCGATCTCGAAAAACTGATGATAACCCGTTTCCTGAAGAGGCTCCATAAATTGATCAAAATACCGAAGGATGGTCTGGCGCAAACATTCATTGATCGTGGACAGCCCACCGCGCCTGTTGTAAAAAAGCTTTACCGCCTCCTGGGCTTCTTCATCCAGGTAACCTTTAGTGTGAATGATGTGCGTCAGCTCGTAATATTCGGTCAGGGCTCCTTTTTGTTTAAGGTCTAAGAGGGCATAGATGCGTTCATCCTGCTCCGCGCGTATTTGAACGTCGGGTCGGTGATGCAGTTCCTTCAGGTATTCCAGGTAAAGCTCATCGAATTGCTCCATGTTTTTTCGAACCTTGTTGAACTCCTTGCCAAGGAATTGTTGGTCTTCCTCGTTTAGTTCGAAAAACATAGCAAATAAGGTCATTACTTCCAGGTGCTCCCGTTTCCCTTGGAATTCCTTGCGACCGACAAAGTCTTTTAAGGGTTCGATCAGACTTTCATTATTATGCGTTTGCTCTACCCGGTATAGTAAAAATGCCTTCAATTGGGAAGCCATGATGGGAAGGTCCTTCAAGGTTTCAGGAAACTCTGCCGACATAAAATTGTCGTTCCGGAATTGCTTTGCATATCGACGATACCCCCTTTGTCTTTCCTTTGGGTCGCGATAACGATCCTGTTTTTGACTTTGCAGGAAAAAGCGTACTCTTTTATTGGTGATCTCTGCAAAGAGATTGGTGATCCAGATATCGCTACTTAGGAAAAAACCTACTTGTATAGATTGTCCGATCCGTTTTTTTAACAGATCGAAATTAGCGGAATTGCAAATTGCCAGTAAGACTTCCCGAAAATGGTGTTGAGGGCGCTTGTATTTGTAGCTTTCGTCTACTTCCCCTCTAAGTACGGAGTAACCAAGCACCCTTGGTAAATAAAGGCCTTCGAATAAGGGGTCAAGTAAAACCAACTCCAACGACATCAATTGTAGGGGATGGTTTTCTGCTACCTCCTCATAAACTTTCCCGATACGCGGTTCAAATAGCTCCTTAAGGCTATTGTAATCCTCTTCTTCTTCATTTTCCAGATAGGTGGAAAGTTCTTGTGATGCCTGGATCTCAGCGGCAATCTCTTCCAGTCGGCTGAGGTATTGCTCTTGTGGTTCTACCATGATATGTTTTTTGAGTAGCAGTTCAATTTCAGACAACATAGAAAGGACGCTGGTTTGGCTTTTTGAAAACCGATCCTAATCCAGTTGTTTTTTGATCTGCCTGTAAAAGCCGGCTCAGAACCTGACCCGGTGTATATTATAAATACAAACCTGGTAGCGCATCTTTCCGGCGCTACCAGGTTGGACGATTGTCTAGGGTTATTTTTTTTGGAAAAAACCCGCTATTTTCACAATCGTATAGACAAAAGTAAGGGTTTATTTTGAATAAAGCTCAAAAAGATCCATTGCTTTTGTGCCTTAAACCTCTTATCTTTGCGCCCATTGTAAAAAAAGGCTCGCCGCTTGCTTTGCAAGGTAAGCGAGTCATGGTTTAATCTAAAAAGAAGATTAAATGGCTGTACGCATTAGATTGCAGCGTAAAGGGCGTAAAAAACGTCCGTTCTATCACATTGTGGTTGCTGACCACCGGGCTCCCAGAGATGGTAAGTTTATTGAGCGACTTGGCTCCTACAACCCCATGACAAAGCCCGCTACCATTGAGTTGGATCACGACAAAGCTTTTGATTGGATCATGAAGGGTGCACAACCTTCTGACACGGCCCGCGCAATTCTCCGCTTTAAAGGGGTTTATTTTCGTAAGCACCTGCAGCGCGGAGTTACCAAAGGAGCAATGACACAGGAAGAAGCCGATTCCAAATACAACGAATGGGTGGAAGCCAAGGAAGAGAAAATCGCCGCACGCTTCCAGCAAACTGCTGAAGAAATAGCTGCTTATAATGAGCGCATTTCGGGTACACCAAGAGTAATTCAGCAAGCTGTAGAAGAGGAGGTTGAGGAAAGTGCTCAGGAGGAGGAAGCGCCAGTTGCAGAAGCAGAAAATGCGGAAGCACCGGAAGCTGAAGTTGCAGTGGCTGAGGAGCCGGTAGAAGAACCTGCTGCAGAGGAAGAAAAGAAAGAGGAATAATCATTTCAGCTGGCCCCCGGTGGGCCGCATTCTTTTCGGTAGAAGAAGCCCTTGATGCGCTGCAGCAGGGGCTTCTTTGTTTATTCCACCTGGTGTGGTCGGTCAATGATCTCGGTATCATCGGAGCGGGAGGTCATCTTCAGGCCGATCCGGTCCAAAACAAAAATCAATAAAATGATCAAGGCAAGGATCAACAGGAAACGCTCCCAGCTGGGAAGTAATTTTTTGGGTCGATGTTCATCCATAATATCTAAAACTCAAACCTTAACCGGAGGTTAATCCTCCTGGAAGTAAGATAATTAGGAATGGCATATTGCTGCTCGAAAATAGTTTTTATCCATGTATTCCCGGCCTGGTTTTGCACCTGTAATAGATTGAAGACCTCCAGGCTAAGCCAACTGGCTCGGGAGAACCCCAAAATATGGTTGGGATTTTCCGCTCTGCGGGATGCATCCCACATCTGCCAGGCAAAGCCGATATCCACCCGGTGATAGGGATCAAACCGATAGGTATTCCGGTAAATGGTATTGTTTTCGGGAATACCGAACGGAAGCCCTGTACCCAGGGTAAAGTTGAGGTTCATTTTAAAGTTTTCGTTCTGGGGCAGGTAATCCTGGAAGAAAATGGAAAGGGTCATGAACTGGTCTGTTGGGCGGGGAACATCATCCACCGGGGTCCCTTCCTCTTCTCCTACTTCTCGTACCAAATGCTGCACCCCGTCCAGGGCTTCGCGAGCCCGCAAAAAGGATAGGTTGATCCAGGATTCTGCTCCGGGTACAAATTCGCCGTTTAACCGCATATCTATACCCGTTACGTACCCGGTAGCATCATTTTCTCCTGAATAACGAATACGGACGTTCTCGATATCGTAGGATACCAGGTCCCAAAGTTTTTTGTAATAGGCCTCCGCGATAAAGCGGAATTTTTTGGGGTTATTCTTTCCAAAGTAGAAATCCCAGGTCATCCCCCCAACGATATGAAAAGATTTTTGGGACTTCAGATCGGTGTTTACCGTACCATCCGGACGGCGCATTTCCCGATAGAAAGGAGGTTGAGCATAAAGCCCCCCTGCCAGTCGGTAGGAAATATCGGCTTTCCCACCCAGTGGCTTGAAAAGTAACTGGGCCCTTGGGCTGATCACCAGTTCTTCGTTCAGGTCCCAATAGGTAGCCCGAACACCTGCCGAAATCCGCCATTCTGCCTTATCGTCATCCCGCCAGGTATAAGTATCCTGAAAAAAGGTAGAAAAGCGGTTAGAGTTCAATTGGTTATTGGATTTCAGCACATCAAATACAAGCACCTGTTCCGGGTCGTAAGGAAGGCTGTAACCAGCTGAATCAAGGCGTTCCCATTCGTTGATCTGGTCGTCAATTTCTTCTCGTTGGTATTTAGCGCTCCACTGTAGAAAATGGGTTTTGGTGATATTGGAAGGAGGGTCTCCCTGTAGTTCGACCCCACCGCGTAGTTCCAGGTTGCTCACCTGAAGGTCCAGGAAGTTTCGAACGTACTCATGTTGGGTCCCGGCCCCCAGTTCTGCCAACACCTCTCCAAAATCATCGCTCCCCAACCCACTTTCGATTTGTCTGAGGCTATATCGCCCGATAATATCGAAGCGTTCATTTTCATCGGAGCGGTAGGTAGAAGCCAGGAATTTCAAAAAAAGCGGGTTTTTATCCCGCTCGGGCAAATAGGTTAGGGAAAGGCCTCCCATGGCCTGGGTAAAATCGTCGGTTTCCTGCCCCTGGAACACACTGTTCAACTGCAGGGCAAAGTCGATCAATCCAAGACCTGTGTTGCGTTCTGTAGGTTGAAAATCATAAACAGCCCGGTTGTAATTGCCTAGGAAGGCCAATTGAAAGTCCCGGCTGAGATCATAAGTCAAATAGGTCTGGAAATCCGTAAAATTCGGTATGTATTCTCCTTCTACATCGAGGCTACCCAATAAATAGCGGGTCGTTTTATAACGAACACCTGCCAAATAACGAAATTTTCGATACTCGTCCCTGCCAACCTTCATGGCTCCTTCCACATGAGCAGACCCCCCCAGAAAGCTTGCTCCAAGGGAAGCCCGAAGACTGTCGGGTCTTTTATACTTAATATCAAGAACAGAGGAAAGCTTGTCCCCGTAGCGGGCTTCAAAGCCACCGGAGGAGAAAGATAAATTTCGGACCAGGTCTATATTGGCAAAACTCAGCCCTTCCTGCTGGCCTGCCCGGATAAGCTGGGGGCGGTAGATCTCGAAGTCATTAACATAAACCAGGTTTTCGTCGTAATTACCTCCACGGACCTGGTACTGAGAGCTCAACTCTCCACCGGTACCTCCACTTACGCCCAGGGCAATAGAGGGCAGCAGGCTCTCCAGATTACCTGTTGTTGTCGGGATCAATTTGAATTGTTCCAACTCCTCGCGGATCATTCCGCTTTCTTCGAGCTTACTTCCACGTACTACCACCTCCAGGTCGCTGTTGCTTGGAGCCAGAGCCACATCCAGTTGCCGGCTGCTCCCAAAGGGCATGGGCGCTACTTCTACCCGAGCCTCTTTATATCCAATACGGGAAAAGATGATCACCAATAGTGTCTCAGCAGGCACCTCTATACTATAACGCCCGTTTACAGCGGTCTCCACCACCTGATTCGAATCCTGTACATACACCAGCGCCAGCTCAATCGGGGATTCGGTTACAGCATCCGTAACCAAACCAGTGATCACTGCTTCCTGGGTAAATACCGATCCGCTCAGAAAAAAAAGGAAAAATGCAAGGAAATATGATCTCATTCGCACAAGCATTGGCCGGTGGTTTCCCGGCGGTGAGTTTCAACAAGGAGAAAACAGCAAAATCAAAAGAAAAGTATAGCAAGGTACCTATAAAAACCGTCCGGTATTGGCACCAATGTCTTTAAAGGACTGAATGGCTTTTTGTGGATCTTCTGACTTAAAAACACTGCTGCCCGCGACGAGTACATCAGTTCCTGCTTGTAAAATAGCTTCTGCATTTTGCAAACCTACACCACCGTCCACCTCAATTTGCACAGCAGCATTCTGGATTTCGATCATCGCCTTTAATCTGCGCAATTTGGGAATGGTTCGATAAATAAACTGTTGCCCGCCAAAGCCTGGATTAACCGACATCACCAATGCCAGATCCATAGATTCGAGCACGTCCTCCAGGACTTCCGGCGGGGTATGCGGGTTAATGGCTACTCCAGCCTTAGCGCCCGATTCCCGAATTTGCTGCAATACCCTGTGTAAATGGGGGCAAGCTTCGTAGTGAACGGTGATCACATCAGCACCAGCTTTGCGAAAGAGGTCAATATACCGCTCTGGTTCTTCGATCATCAAATGAACGTCCAGCGGTTTGCTGGTTAAGGTCCGTATAGCTTCAATTATAAAAGGGCCAAAGGAGATATTGGGGACAAAGCGACCATCCATCACATCCAGATGCAACCAATCCGCTTGGCTTTCATTAACCAGTTGTACCTCCTCCGAAAGGCGGCTAAAGTCAGCTGCCAACAGGGAAGGAGCGAGCAAATGCCTGTTCATTCTTTTGGAAATTTACCGGATTAGACTTGAATATTGCGGCGATTAAATGTATTTTGCAGTCGAAGGTACAAATAAAAAAACCGGCTAGGAAACCTAACCGGTATTCAAAAGAGCTTTGAGAGGCTATCTACATACCAAACAGGATATCTCTTTCGACATCCTGGAAAATCTTTATTGAATAGTTGATGTTTCTTATTTAACCGGTTGGATCTTTTTCTTCCCGCTGACAATACAAATGTCAACTATTTTTTTCCCTACCTGAAGTACTTTTTTGATCTCCTCTGGATTCGCCAATTAAATCTAAAAAAGCTTAACTCTATGATTTTCATGCTTTTAACCAAGCACGTTGACTCTTTTTCTGATTTTTGAACTTCTTTGAAAGTGGCAATATCTCCCGTATGTATTTATTTTTTTAACATTTGTACTGCTTTTTCGGATCGTTTTTCTACTTCTTTAGGAATAGGAAACAACTTTTAACCACAAAGGGAAGCCGGAAGAACGGGTGGGAAAAGGTATAAAAGACTCAATCAACAAATCGCAAATCTACTTTTATAAAAAAACTTCTGCCCCACCCTATTAGCCGGGAGTTGTTAGAGGAGGCATGAGCTCCCCCACCCACTTGACCGCTTACGGGAATAGACTCGGTGTTCAGAATATTTTTTGCCCCGAGTGATAGGAATATTCGCTGTTCCCAAAAAGTCCGACTTAGTGAAGCATTCAATAAGTGATAGGCTCCGATGAAGCCTTCTGCCAGTTGTCCTTCTGCATTTTCGAAATAACGCAATTGCCGGCCAAAGTAGTGATGGGTTAGATTGAAGTCCAGAGTCCAGAAAGGCACCAATAATTCGCTTTGCAACTCGAATAAACCGGTATAGGTATCCGTATCGTACGTTTCGGAAAGATTATTGAATAAGCGGGTATATGCCATTCCTCCTTTCAGTTTTAGCCCTGAAGGATTTCGGTATTCCAATCCCAGGTTAATTCCATTGGTCTTGAACCGATCCAGATTTTGATAATTGAAGCGAGCGGGTTCAAACTCAGCGAGGACAATACGATCTTCTATCGAATTGTAAAATAGGACCACCTCGCTGGTCAAAGTATGGGAAGAGGCCGATAACAGATCGTGCTCTACAGAAATAGAGAAGTTGAGGGATTTCTCAGGTTTCAGGCTTGAATTTCCTACAATAAAATGGTTAACATCAATAAAACTATTGTACAATTCCTTCAAGCTTGGTGCTCGAAAGCCCCTGGCAGCACTAAAACGGAGCCTCCAATTCTGGTTTGGCTGGTACTTCAGATGAGCAGATGGCACCACCGGGTGATCGAACCTACTGTTGTAACCGATTCGCACATTCGCAGCAGCTTCCAAGCCACCACCAAAATCATATAAACTACCTAGCCAAATGGCGTAATTGGTGAGTTGCGACGTATTGACAGGATTACTAGTGCTATCGATGATCCGGTCCCCTGCTCCCGTTTCGTGTAGGTACTCTAGACCCAAGGTTCCATTTAAACGACTGTCTTTTGTAGTACTGAGGCTTGTTCGATGCAAAAGCCCGGTAAATTCGGTGGTATCCTGACTGCCATTCAGCTGCCTTCGGGATCCACTTTCAAATTCCAGTCGCTCCATCCAATTCCTGCGGTGAAAGGTATTAAAAGCAGTACTGGTATTCAGGTAAATGGTTTTATTGAGGTAGCCTTCCAACTGCAGGTTATGATCCTGCCGTTTAGTGACAAAGGTTTCATCAAAGGCATAAGGCTCAAATTGGGGGCGCCTCCGCTCCCCATAAATCTGCAAGGTTTCATCAAAATGGCGGTATTGGTAAGTAGCTTTCAGGGAATCTGAAAAGCGGTAAGCTAGAGTTCCATTTAAACCATACTGTAATTTGGGGTTCCAGGGGTTTACCCGAGTACGGAAGGTATTGCCATCCGCTGTTTCATTAGTTTCATACTCCCGTAGGGCTTCTTCATCTTCAAACTGAAATTCAGCCCTGCTTCCCGTCAGACCCACATAAAGCTTCTCCAATGAAGCTCCAAGGCTTAGTGCATTATTCCAGATACCTACGGTTTCATACTGATTTTGGCTTTCCACCCTAAACCCTTCCAATTGCGACTTTTTGGAGATCAGATTGATCACTCCCCCAGAGGCATTACTTCCATATTGAGCAGACATTGCCCCCTCGATGATCTCTACCCGCTCTATATCGGCCAGGTTGATCTGAGACAAGTCAATATTACCTCCTAGACGGCCGATAACAGGAACACCATCGATCATTATCTGGATGTTCTGCCCTCCAATGCCTTGCATTTGCAGGCCGCTACCGAGGATAGGATCCGGATTGACCTGCATGTTCAACTGATTACTCAACAAATCTGCCAGATTATACTGCCCTTGCCGTTGTATTTCTTCTTTCTTGAGAATTTGTACACGGTAAAGGGCATTCCTCGAATCTGTCGGGGCATATTGAGCGGTCACCACCACATCTTCCAGATTCACATAACGCCAAACGGAATCTACAGATTGCGCTTTAATAGGGCAATAGGTTACCCATAGCCCAAGGCTTAATAATACCAAGGCTCTAAAAAAAACCATTTCTTCTTTTTTGAAACAGACCTACATTTCTGTCTGTTGAGGTACCTCTTTTAAATCCCGGACTACCTCCCGCCAGCTTTCCAACTCTGGGATTCCCGGTTTTCGGGCACCAAAGAAATAAACGATCAGGTTGCCCTCCGCATCGAACAGCTCCAGACTGGTCACGATACCATCAGAGGTCGGCTTTTTGACGATCCAGGTATCCGCAACGCCCTGCATATTAAGGTGTAAATTGAACTTGGGATCCATTACGTTATACCAATCGCCATAGGCGTTGAGGTTTTTGACAGGACCACTATGGATCTGGACACAACCCCGGCTATGCAGGAAACACATTATGGATACTTCCCGCTCTGCAGCCAGTTCCAGCATTCGAATCACTGATTTATTGTCCACCTTTTCCGTAAACCCTTCAGGTGCTAACCGCAAGCCCTGAGTGCGGGATACCTTATATTTTCGTAACATCCCGAAGAAGTCGTGCGTATCTTTCAGGTTGAGCCAGGCATCCTGAAACCCGATAATATCTATTGCCCTATCGGGAGTTTGGGTTTTCCGTGCATATGGGGAAGGGTCAACATCTGTCAAGGGCAACTGCTCCTTTGCTTTGAAGCGTTCGACAAGTCGATGATAAGCTTCTATATTCGACTTAGAGGTCGAAAAGATCTTGTGTACGGCTTCCCCCCGACTGTTGAAAAATTGAAAAGAATAAAGATTGGTATTGCCTCTCGGCATTTCAACGGCCAGACCATACAACCATTCATTCATAAAAAAGCGCAGGTCAATATCAGGATTCACTGCTACTCCCATATTATGAGCGCCCTGGTAGAATTCGATATTATCATATACCCCTTTGCGTTCATGCACGCAATGCTCATTACGGGTCAGGGCCATTACATAGCCCATTTCATGAATTGAAGAGATAAGGGCTTTCCAGTTGACCTTATCCGGGGTGGTATCGGTTTGTAGCAAGGTTACTCCTTCACCCAAGTGGAGGCTCAGTAATTCGGCCTCACTGATGCTCAGTCGACCAGCCAGGTCCCGATTCCGTAATCTGGGTTCTGTTGATTTCAACTCCGCCAGTTGTCGTCTTAGTTGATAAATGTTCTTCATATTGACTGATTTTGAACGTCCAGTGATAATTGCCCCACCTGCCTGCCCAGTGACCTGGGCAAAGGGATAATATGCGGAGAACCCAATACGGGATGAGGCCTTACAATTGCTTGAATATCAAACACCTTTTCTATTAGCGCAGAATTTAAGACCTCTTCTGGGCTCCCCTTATCGATCAAAACCCCTTCTTTTAAAAGGATGATCTCATCGGCTACTTGTGCAGCCAGATTTATATCGTGCAAAATAGTGAAGACCCCTGCTCCCCGTTTTTTGACCCAATCCTTTATAATCCCAATAAAATGGCACTGTTGTTCGATATCCAGACCGGCCGTAGGCTCGTCCAGGAAAAGGTATTTCGTATACGCTGCATCGGAACATGCGTTTAGTTGAACAATACATTTGGCTAGAAGAACCCGCTTTTGCTCTCCTCCGGAAAGGGTGTGAAAAAACCGCTTTTCGATACCGGGAAGTCGAACTTCCTCCAATGCCTCTTCGATTAGCCTTTTGGTGTATAGAGGCCTTAAGGGTTGTTGGGTCACATAAGTACCCATTTCCAGTAATTCCTGCACCCTAAGGGCGAAGGCCACTTGTACCTGTTGCGACAGAACAGCTCGACGCTTGGCCAGTTTACTCAAATCCATTGTCTTTAGGGCTATACCTTCCCACTTTATCCTACCTTCACTTGGCGGATAAAGCCCTGTAAGCACTTCCATCAAAGAAGACTTACCAGCGCCATTTTTACCCAAGACAACAGAGATTTGACCGGGTCGAATCTTGAAGCTGACCTGCTTAACGATACGTTTTTTTCCCTTCTCAACTGATATGGCTTGTACATCGATCATGTGATACGGTGTTCTTTTCTTGTTCGCAACAGTAGCCAAAGAAAGAATGGTGCCCCGATCATGGAGGTTAGAATACCGATGGGTAGTTCAGCAGGTGCAATTACCGTTCGGCTTAGGGTATCGGTAACAACCAGGAAGATGGCACCGGCTAAAGCGGAGCTTCTAAGTAAATAACGATAATCTGCTCCTTTAAGTAATCGTAAAAAGTGTGGAATAATGAGCCCAACAAACCCAATGATACCACTCATAGCGATGCTGACCCCTACCATTAGGGCGGTCAGCAGTATCACTCTTGTCTTCACTATTTCTACCCGTATCCCCAGGTATTGAGCTTCGGCCTCACCAAGGAGAATAGCATTAAGGGCTTTACTATAAGGTAATACCAACAAGATTCCCCCCAGGATGATAGGGCCAGCAATGATCAACTGTAGCCAACCCGAACCATTAAAACTACCCAGGCTCCAAAAGGTAATGTCCCGAAGGCGTTGATCATCCGACAAGTAAATAAATATTCCGGCTGCCGCGGCGGCAAAGGCAGAAATAGCAATTCCTGCCAAGAGCATGGTCATCACGTTAGTTTTACCACCTTGTTTTGATAAGCGATACACTAGGAAAGTCGTTAAAAGCCCACCGACAAAGGCAGCCACTGTTACTACAAAGGGCACCACGACCTCTGGAAAAGCCAGTAAACCCCATCCCATTAACATAATGGCGGTAACGGCAAAAAGCATTGCTCCGCTGGTTACGCCAATCAGGGTTTGGTCTGCTAGCGGGTTGCGGAACAAACCCTGGATCGACGCACCGGAGATCGCCAGACCAGCACCAACCAATGCAGCCAGTAACACCCTGGGCAGACGAATATGCAAGATCAAGAAGGAAGTAGGACTTTCCGACTGCTTGAGAATTGTTTGAAGGATCTCCGTAGCGCTCAACCTGTAAGCTCCAAAAAACAAAGCACTCAACAAACTCAACAATAGCAATGCCCCTAATACCGGCAAAGAAAAAAGTGTATCCTTTATGGCTGCGTTCATCTTTCTAACTAATTATTCTGTAAAAATCCCGGCTTATTGAGGGGCAACCCTCAGGGCTTCTTCCAGCTCTAAAGCAGCTTCCCCAGCCCTTGGACCAAAAGCCGTCAGTAAGTGTCCATCCATAGTAATGATCCGGTCATTTTTCCAGGCTGGGGTTTGTTGAATACCCGGAATCTGAGCTAGACCTGCCTTTCCGTCCAGGCTTTCCAGTCCACTCTTGAACATCAAAATTACTTCGGGAGCAGCTTCCAGCAATCCTTCTGCGGTAAGTACCCGGTAATCATCAAAGGACTGCATGGCGTTTTTTCCACCTGCTTTTTCGATCATAACCGCTGCGTCTGTATTTCTTCCGCCAACCATTAAGCGGCCCGCACCGCGAGCATAAATGAACAGTACGCTGGGTTTGGTAGTCTTGTTCGCAATTTGTTCTGCAAGCCTTAGGCTATCCTTTTCGATCTTTTGTGCCATGATCTGAACAGCAGAACCAGGAACCTCCAGATACTTACCAATGACTTTTGAAGCATGGAGGGCATTATCGAGGCTTGGGCGAGTTGGAACGGCAACTACTTCAATACCGGACTGTTGCAACTGCGCCAAGGCTTCTGTTTGTCCCACCTGCTCTTCCTCTATGAAAATATAATCGGGAGACAATTCGAGGATAGCCTCTGGATTAAGTTGACTGATATGCCCAAGATTGGGCAGAGCATAAGCTTCAGGCGGATAACTGGTGGTGACGTCCCGGCCAACCATATACGCTCCTTGTTCCAACTCGAAAAGTAATTCTGAAAGAAAACCACTTAGGGAAATAATCCGTGGTGCTCTTTCCCTTTGCTCTGGTATTTCCTCCGTACTTGCCGGCTGACAAGCATACAGGGAAAGTGCAAGCAGCAATATCCCAAATCGATATACAAAATGAGTTAGCATGTTATTCTAAATAAGGTGAACTACTGTTTAACAAAGGGTCGACTAACGAAGTCTGCACCCGACCGAATACTTAAAAAATACAGGCCTGCCGGCAGATTACCTACCGGGACATACTCGCTTTGCTGACCCTTTCCTATTTCAATGGGGGTCTGCCAAAGGAGCTGCCCGAAGTTGTTAACTATCCCTAGGGTACCTGACCGAGCAGCGGTTTTTAGCTCAACCTGCACTTCCAACTGATCAACTACCGGATTCGGTCCAAGCTGAAAAGATTTAAAGTTGCGGGCAAGGTCAGTCACCGAAGTAACTACCCCTTCAAAGTTTTTCTCGAAAGTAAAGCCACCTGTAAGGGAGCCTTCGAAATCAATGAATTGAATTTTCCATACTTCTCCAGAATCATTTTGCAGGAAATAAACCCGATCGGTCGGCAATGACCATTGAAAGGTGTTGATGTCAAATTCCTTCCAATCATAGCCGATGATACTTACCGTATCTGAGAACTGCTCAAGGTAATCTTCGTACTTAACCGTCCCGACATCTATCCTATCCACCTGGGCCACCTGCAGGCCACGATTGCTAAGTGTACCAGTCACCACATAATCCAAAGTCTCGCCAGAGCCATCATCGAAAGGAACAGAGGCAACATAGCGGGTAAAAAGCAGGTCCCAGCCCACTGGCTCCAGATCCACAACGGATTCTTTTGCAAAGGAAAAATACCCCAGGGTTTTCCCTTCAAAATCGCCTTTATTCAATGTTTGGGTCCTCAACCCGCTACCATCTAGGTTGGCATAAGTAAAGGTGTAGGTGCCTCGGATCAAAGACTCCACCTTGAGCTTTCTGAAAGAGCCGTCCCGCAACTGTATAATAAAAACCCGGGTACCCAAAACGTTGTGGGAAACGGGGTCGTAACTTCCCCACCCAAAGTCGAAGGGATCACCAGGAGAAGCCACGTGATTAAAAGCTCCAAGGTCCCATGAAACATCATCATTGTAGATGCGCTCCATTCCTGTAGTATCAGTTGTTTCAAAATCCCTACTTGCGGTGACAAAAAGCGATACCTCCCCTTCTGGGTTTTCGCTGGAACTGGATACGCCCTCGTTCACAAATATGCCCAGGTCCCGCTGGTTTTGAACTGCGAAAGCAATATCCCAATCAGAATAGGAAAAAGTAGTAACGGTTCCATTTTCGATATCGTAAAAGAAAGGGTTCTCATAATTTGGGCCCATGGAAAGCACTTCAAATTGCGCCTTTCCTGAAATGGTACCCCAGAAAAGCATGGTAAGTAAAAGTGTCGTTCTCATTATTCTCTTTTTCATTTCTGGGGCAATTTAGAGAATGGGGTTAAAAAAAACAACGCTTATTTAGACTGAATACAAATAAATACCTAGTTTTAATAATTCTCGAATGAAGGGAATACCTAATATTAGGTACCATAATTGGAGGGCGGAGTACAAAATTCGGTAAGGAAACTAATAGACTGCAACTGGCAGGGAACCCTGGAGTTTAAGAAAGTACCTCGCAAAAACGCAATGGGATAAAGTGCAATCGAGTAGGAGAAACGAGCGATGGATAATCCATCGCTCGTTTCGTCCTCTAACACCACCCAGCGTACGTTTCACGTACTGGGCGGTTTCATTAATTTTGAACAATA